>CAVOMX010000025.1:0-182524 GCA_963697165.1 Candidatus Bathyarchaeota archaeon | reverse complement strand
TTGGAAAATAAAATGGAGGTAAGGTAAATGAATGAAACAATAATCATATGTCCTGAATGTGGAAGCAGAAATCACTGGAAGGATCGAATCGATATACTCGTTTTGGAGAAGTACAACGATATTACTGTAGAGACTGTGGCTATAGATTTTCTTAAAGGTCCACTGCAGTTTCCAAAAACTCCCCTTTTCTTTTCTCTGTTTTGCCTGTGTGCTGTCTGTTGGTTGCTCGGAAAATAGCTAAAAAATTAATTAAAGTGGGCCTGGTGAATTGAAAAGTGAGCCTGGAGAGATTTGAACCCACCCAACACTGGAGATGTCTCCCGAAAAAATCCCGTAAACTCCCCTTTTTTGTAAGTAAATAGCTTCGAGCTCTTTTTCTATATGTAAGAGGGAGTGAAGTACATGATGGTTATGATATGGAGATTTGTCCGAAACCTACAATGGAGATGTAAAATAAGTGAATTGTCCCCTTAGTTCACATTGTTGAACAGAATTTGCGCTATTTTTAATCTTAGTTCTCTTTCGCGTCGGCTAAGTATGACTTCAAATGTGTTATTAACAAAGATTCTGTCATCAACTGTTTTGACTATGACCCCAACAGCCGTGATGTGCTGATCAGAGAATCTAAGCTGTGTCTTTACACCGATTCTAGCAGAGATTTCTTTTTCCAGTTTATCAAGTTTAAGGGGCAATGCTAAATCTTTTTCGTTCAACAAAACTTCTAAGATCCCACCATCTAAAACTGCGGCAGCGTCAACTATCAACTTCTCGAGGATTGGAAAATATTCCTCAGAGTTTTGCATATTCACAAGCTTTTTTTTCGCTTCCGTTAGAACGCTTGTGATCAAACGGTCTTTTTCAGATAAGACTATCCAGCCCGCTCGTCTCTTGATATCAGTGGATACCTTTCCTCTAATGATGTCTGCCTCATTTTCGGCTCTTTTCAACAGTGGGTACACCTCTTTCTCTGCGTTGTGACGAGCTGTTTTTCTTTGTTTTTCAATAATCATTTCAGCAGACTTTTGAGCATCTTTTACAATAGTTTCTGCCTCCTCTCTTGCATCTTTTAGTATTCGATCAATAATTCTATTTTCTGAGGATTCCATATTTTCACCAGATTATGATAATATTTCGTTTAGAATGAAATCCACTGCTTCACTGAATTTCTGCTCAGCATTCACTAGAATTTTCTTTTTCAGTTTCTCTGCGCGTTTGATGAAAATCTGTGCTTCAGATTCAGAATCCTTCTTCGCCTGCTCCTTGATTTCAATTGATTTACATCTAGCTTCAGCAATAGTATTTTGGTAAGTTTCCCTGTAAACTGCTTCTGCCTTTTCTTGAGCGTTCTTTCTTATTTTTTCTGCTTGTTCTTTTGCTTCCTGTATAATTTTTTCAGCTTCTCTCTCCTTCTCCAAAACTGCCTTAAAGGATTCAAGCAAGGTTTACACCAAAACTGAATTAGTTTTGAATGAAAATCTTTAAGAGTTTTTCTCTTGTTTAGAGATACAAAAGATTATCTGCTATTAGCGTCATACGTATTGAAGTACATCATCAAAAGGAGATTCCAAACGAAGATGATGACATGATAGGGATGCAAAAGCTCAAGGTACTTGTTTATGAAGATAATATTGACGCTGTTGTCAGATCCCTTGGGCATGCAGGCATAGTCCAGTTCATTGATATGCAACAAAAACCTGAAGACTGGAAAGAGGGTTTATTTCCCTATAAAGGTTCCACCGAAACCATAGCAAAATGTTCGGACCTTCTTTCGAGAATCGAGGCCGCATGTGAAACTCTGCACATCAAACCTGACGATTTTCCAATTCCAGAGATACCTATCACGAAGGAGCCAACGCAAAAAGTTCTAGCAACTATAGAACAGAAACTAGCAGAGTTACCCGTCGAAGAGTCTAAAATCTACGCATTGGCTTCGAGAATTGACCAAATCATTGATGACCTTGGAATTAAACCAGAACAATTTGATAGAGAGACTTCACTGACGCAGTCCGAAGAACTGGAGATAGAACACATCGAATTCGAATTGATAGAGATTGACAAAACAATCGAGACAACTGGTTTGGCAAATCACCATGTGTTGGTTGAAAGAATAGCCGCTAAACACTTTGATGACCTTGATGAAATTGGTAGAAAGTTCGCAGAGCTCTCAAAATTTGTCATAGACAGCGAGAGGTATTTCGGGAAAAGACTTGTTACTCTAAAAAAAACCGTTGAAGCCATAACAGGCACAATCGAGACAGGAATCGATTTCGAAGAGATTCGCAAAGACCTCTTAACTCTGCGGGCTATGGCAAAAGAAGAGAAGCGAATAACAGAAGAAAAAGAAAAGTTCGTTAGAAGCTCCAAAACTGTTTTTTTCGAGGCTTGGGTGCCAGAAAGTCTCGAAAAAGAAGCGATGGAACGTATAAAGAGTGCGTCTGATGGAAATTGCATGATATCAGACGAGGTTCCTGATCTTGACGAAAAAAATGTACCAATAATGATTAAGGAATGCCCGAGCTATCTGCAAGCTTTTGGAAAGCTAGAATGCGCATATGGACGCCCAGGCAGCGGGGACATTGATCCTCTTAGAATTTTCGCAATAACATTTCCACTACTTTTCGGAATAATGTTTGCTGATGTTGGACAAGGCGCTATTTTCGTAATTGCTGGAATAATATTCACCATGCTTCGAAGAAAAGGAAAATTTACTGAAGGAGGTGACATAATTCAATACCTGTTAATTAGCGGCGAAATGCTGATCTATATCGGTTTTTCAGCCATTTTCTTCGGATTTATTTTCGGCGAATTTTTTGGTCCATCTGGCGTCATTCACCCTATAACTTTAGCTCAAATTGGACCTTTCCAGATAGGGGGATTCGAACCTACGCAAGAGCCGATGAAAATGCTGAAGTTTGCTATACTAGTTGGCGCAATTCACATAAGTACAGGGTCTGGTTTTGAGGTTTCTAAATGAACTTCGACACAAACACTACAAGCTTGCCCCAATACCAATCTGTTGGATATGGCTAATTTTCGGCAGTTTGTTCATGTGGTCATACTGGGGAGGTATATCAAACATTTCTTTGTGGTTTGCTGAAGGCATCCTTATGCTGGGAGTGCTCGTGATTTTGCCGCTAATGCTTATTTTTGTTTTCGCAGCTGTCGCCGAAGGTTTTATGGTTGGCGTAGGTTTTACTGTAGAGGTGTTTGCTGAAACATTAAGCCATTCTATGTCCTACAGCCGACTAATGGCGTTAGGTCTTGTACACAGTGCCATGAATTACTTGTTCTTGGTGTTGGGTGGGGTGGAGCATGGCGTTTTTACGTTGCAGAGCATTCCTATAATAGCTATAGGAACTATTCTTGTGCTAGTTATCGAGGGGCTCGTAGTTTTTGTGCACACTCTCCGGCTTCACTGGGTTGAATGGTTTTCAACATTCCACTCTGGCGAGGGAATTCCTTTTAAGCCATTCGAATCTACTTAATAGAAAAGAGGGGGATTATTATTGGATCCTAGTCTCATAAGCCTCATTGGCTTAGCAATATCGATTGGGATACCTATTCTATCGGCTGCTGTCTCGATCATAATCTGCGGAACTGCATTAGCGGGAGTTGGAACAGAAAAACCAGAACTGCTCAGTAGGCTGATCATAACAGTGGTTTTGGGTGAAGCGCTGGCTATCTATGGATTGCTTATTGCTTTTATGCTCTTGGGAAAGTTACCCAATATCACGACTATGGAAGCTGCAAACAAGGCTCTCATTTCAGGGATAATAATTTCTGTTGCAACAGTTTCCGCTGGCGTCGGTATCAGTTACAGCGGATCGTCGTTGATAGCTGCGACAGCTGAAAGACCTGAAACGTTTTCTTCCAATGTGATAGGGGTTGTCTTGTCCGAGGCCCTCGCTATTTATGGGCTATTGATATCATTCATGATTATCGGTCAGATATAGGATGATTGTCTGCTTATTGGAAGTAATCCCGTGAAAGATCAGTTGAAGTATTATAGGCATTACGAAAGAATCATGAAAATGGAGCTTGAGAATTCAGTAGTTGAAACTTTTGAGTTTCAAAGTTTTTCTGAAAGTTATCCCCACATAGCAGAGTCGATCAGATTAAAAAGAAAAATAGAAAGACTGACCAACATATTGAAATCTGAGAAGAATAAAGGGTCAGAATTCAAGATAAAAAGAGAAATAACCGTAACTAAGTCGAAATTGAGAAAAAATAACTTGCTTAAACGCTTACATGGTGAAAGCAAAAAAGAAGCCGTTTTCCACAGAAAATTCAAACGTAACCGCTCGAAAATGCGTTATTCATTGCTCATGAAGAAATTCCGGACCATTTTAGGTCGACCAATCAGAAATTTCCAGAGGAAGCTCGGAAGGTCTATGCACAAAAATCTTCCTCCTTCTCTCTTTAACTTAAGGGAGCTGGATGTTACAGAGAAAGGTTTAGCGCTTAGGGAGTGGCTTGAAGAAAAACGTAATGACCTTCGATAACACTTTTCAACTCATCTTTGAAGTATTAGCAACTTCTTCACTCTATCTGGGGCAATTCGGGCTTCAGATCCTCGTATAATTGCTCTTAGATTTTTTACTTCAAACCATTTCAGGTTCAAGAAAGCTAAAAGTAATCCAATGTTGAAGAAGGGCGTGTACCTCTTTATTATTCTTAAATTAGTTTTTATCAGCCCTCTGTCAAGAATCGTCTCAAGTGCTGTTAGAGAGGTTACGTGCGACTCTTGAAGTTCTGTAAAGATATACCTGTGATCTCTTGCCCTAGCAAGTTTAGCCGATTCAACTAAAGAATCAATTGTCGACTGCATATCCAAACAGCTCATGGCTTCTTCTAACTCTTTTTCGCCGAACACTTCTGATACTGGAAGAATGTAATGTTTTATCTGATTCTTGCTGATTCCAGTTGCTTTGCATCGTAGAACAGTTTTTACGTTAATAGAGTCTATCTCTAATCCAATAGTTGTCCTTACAATCTTCTTGTCCAAACCCCAGAACTTTCCGGTAGCCCTCCAAATCTTATGGTAAACATGTCTGTCAAGGGCAATTTCAAGAAGATAGAAAATTTTCTCTTTCAGGTAAACCTCAAATGCTTTTTCCAGCACGGGTCCATATTCTATGTCTGAGAGAGAATCAATTATATCAGCGATATTTTCAGAATTCTCCAAAGTCTTTTTACATCTGTCCTCGCTGAGTCTTCCTGCAGGAATAATATATTCCATGGATTCTTCCACAGAAAGATTAGCTTCTTTAGCCCTGAGCAATGTTTTCACGCAATTAGCTTCAAACTTCATCAATAAGGCAGAGAGCAGCAGACGAACATCTTTAGGAGATAATTCTATTAGCTCTTCACAGGTTTTTATGAAGTTCTTTAGAAGAGCCTGCTCCAGAGAAATGGAGCTGAGCTCTTTTGTGTTAAGTTCAGAGATTTCTGGTCTATAGGGCGTTTTCTCTAGCTCCGAAGAGATATGATGGAGACTCATTCCAACTAAGTTAGTTATTTTCTTTGGTTCTATGAGCTTGAGTTTCTTAACCGTAATCCTTGGCATTACCTTTTTGTATTTCCATGCGCACATCAGCAGACCGTCCTCTTTTCACCATGCTTAAGTGCCCGTTCTTTTCGTTTCCTTTGCAGAACTCTTACTCTAATAGCATCCTGTCTTTCAGTCTCTTCAAGAATCAATTCGATATACCTGAGGGTAGCATCTAGTTCTGGCAAAATCTTAAACTGAAGCCGATTCATCTGCCTCTTCTTTACGGCAATAACATCAAGCAATATTTTCACAGACTCCTCTATTTCCGCAAGCTTAACTATGTCCTGGAGTGCATCCTTGATTTTTGAGGAAGATTCATCTAAACTAGCTGGAGTATCTAATGGATAAAATCGTGGTCCAGAAATTCGATTTTCTTCAACAAGTTGAAAAACAGGAAACAGTAGTCCTAGAACTTCTTTCTTTGTTTCTTCGGAAATCTTGAAGTCAATCGGTTGAGCAACCAGTGAAGCTTCCTCAATTCTTTTCGAACCAGAGATCATCTCGGCTTCGACAAAAAGAGTATATGCTTCTCTTAGTGCAGCATACATTTTATCTCGTAAAGGAGAACGTTTTTTTACTAGCGCAAAAAGGGTGAGAGTCAACGCGTCAACTTCTTTTTTTAGGATGTCAACGATTCCTTCAGCCATTGACTTCCGATGTTTAAGTCTCAAGAGTTCTAAACGTGTGGGGTGCACACTGGCAAGATCAACTGACACAGCTAGCTGTTCACATCCTTAATCCGGTGTTTAGGATGATATTTCTCGATTATAGATGGGTCAATCCTCGAAAACTCGGATTCGGGAAGCTCCGATAATAGTTCCCAGCCAACATCAAGGGTCGCTTCTATGTCTCTGTTTTCTTCAGTTCCTTGGCTTATGAATTCTTTCTCAAACCGATCGGCAAAACGCAAATAGAGTTTTTCAACATCAGTCAACGCTGCTTCTCCAGAAACCAAAGCCGTTTCTCGTATAACCTTTCCCTCAGCATATGCATAATACAGCTGATCAGACAACTGCTTATGATCCTCCCGGGTCTTTCCCTTGCCGATTCCTTTGTCCATAAGTCGAGAAAGCGAAGGCAGAGGATCAATGGGCGGGTATAAACCTGTCTTATACATTGTTCTATCCAAGATTATCTGCCCCTCAGTAATGTAGCCGGTCAAGTCTGGAATCGGATGTGTTATATCATCATCAGGCATGGTCAAAATGGGAATCAATGTTATGGAGCCCCTCTTCCCTTTGATTCTTCCAGCCCGCTCATACAAGCTTGACAGATCAGTGTACATGTATCCAGGGTAGCCGCGCCTGCCAGGTATCTCCATACGTGCAGCAGAGATTTCACGTAAAGCCTCACAGTAATTGGTCATGTCGATCAGAATTGAGAGAATATTCATGTCTTTTTCGAATGCCAAATATTCGGCGGTGGTGAGCGCCAATCTGGGACTCAAAATTCTCTCTATAACTGGGTCTTCGGCTAAATTAACGAACATCACTACCCTGCCGAGCACACCCATCTTCATGAAGTCTTCTTTGAAGAATCGTGCTTCCTCAGAAGTTATGCCCATAGCCGCGAAAACTATGTTGAACTCCTCTTCTTTTCCTCTAACTCTTGCCTGCTTAACTATCTGCGACGCGATGATCTTGTGTGGTAAACCAGAGCCTGAGAATAGAGGAAGTTTTTGCCCTAAAACCAGCGAATTCATTCCATCAATTACTGAAATTCCTGTCTGAATAAAATCAGTTGGATGTATCCTCGAATACGGATTTATTGGATAACCATGAACATCCCAGTACGCTTCCGGAACAATATCTGGACCGCCATCTACAGGCTTGCCTCCTCCAGAAAAAACTCGCCCCAACATGTCCATCGAGACGGACAACTTGATGCTTTCTCCTGTAAACCTGACCATAGTCGTCTTAGTGTCAAGGTCAGAAGTACCCTCAAAGACTTGAACAACCGTAACTTCCTCGCTAACATCAATGACCTGTCCAGTTCTTACTTCGCCGCCGGGGGAAGTAACTTCCACAAGTTCCCCATAACCGACTCCAGTTACGGATTCTACAAAGACCAGCGGACCTGAAATCTCACTTATGGTTCGAAAAGTGCGGCTGGCTCTTTCTAAAATCTTCATGGAGATGTCTCTCCCCCATCTTCTTTGGCAAGCTGATCAAATTCTTGGTCCATTTTTTCGTTGATCTTTACGCTAAGTTTCTCGAACGCTTCAGCTCTGATGATTTTCATTCTCGCCAGTTCTTCCTTAACACCCAGAGATAGCACACGTGATAAAGGCACTCCAGAATTCACTGCTTGCTGTGCTTTTTCATAGAATTTCAGAATCAGTTCAAGCATTTTATGGGTCTTTTTCATGGGACAGTATAAATCAACTGGATGAAATGCGCTTTGAAGAAGAAAATATTCTTTGACCATTTTTACGGCTTCAAAGACGGCACGCTGTTTGTCTCCTAATATTTCGGCTCCTACTAGAGAAACCACTTCTCGGAGTTTTTCTTCCTCCTTTAACAAAGTCATAGCTTTTTCTCGTAACTCTCTCCAGTCAGAGCCCACACTTTCATACCATTGCTGAAGAGACTCCATGTACTCGGAGTAGCTTATGAACCAGTTAATAGCCGGAAAGTGTCTACGATGAGCCAAAGAGAAATCGAGCGCCCAAAACACTCTGGTTAATCTGATAGTTTTTTCTGTTACCGGCTCCGAAAAATCGCCGCCCGGCGGGGAAACTGCGCCCACAACTGTGACAGACCCGTATCTTTCCGTGTTTCCTATTGTCTGGACACGACCTGCTCTAGCATAAAAATCAGCCAATCTTGAAGCCAAATAAGCAGGGTATCCTTCCTCTCCAGGCATCTCCTCTAATCTGCCAGAAATTTCACGAAGCGCTTCAGCCCATCTTGATGTAGAGTCAGCCATCACTGCAACATCATAGCCCATGTCTCGGTAATACTCAGCGAGCGTAAGCGCCGAGTAGACGCTTGCCTCTCTGCCTGCTATTGGCATATCCGAAGTGTTTGCTATGAGAATTGTCTTGTTTATAAGAGGTTGACCAGAACGAAAATCTTCCAATTGAGGAAACCTTTCTATGGTATCAGCCATTTCGTTACCACGCTCGCCACAGCCGACAAGAATTAGGATGTCTGCGTCAGCACACCGTGCTAGGCTTTGGGATAAAACAGTTTTTCCTGTCCCAAACCCGCCTGAGATAACTGCTGTTCCGCCCTTGGATAATGGGAAGAATGCGTCGATTATTCGTTGCCCAGTTAACAATGGAATCTCGCTGGATAAAGTCGCTTTTGAAGGTCGAGCCTGTCGTATAGGCCAGGAGTGCATCAGATACATGCTCTCTATGTTTCTTTCAGTTTCGACTTCTGCGATCGGCTCACTCACTGTATATTCTCCTTCAGAAACCACTTTTTTTACAATCCCGTTGACTGTGGGTGGAACAAGAATTCTGTGCTCCACCAAAGACGTTTCCTGCACGGTGCCAATTATGTCGCCGCCCACAATCCGAGTGTCCTTCCTTAAAGTGGGAGTGAAGTGCCATCTCTTTTTTCGATCCAATGCTGGGGGAATAATTCCTCTCTCGATACGTGACCCAATTAAATCTTGGATAACGGGCAGAGGACGCTGAATTCCATCGTATACTTGCGTAATCAAGCCCGGACCCAGCTCAACTGACAAGGGTTTTCCGGTGCCCTCCACTTTTTCGCCTATCCTTATTCCTGTTGTCTCCTCATATGCCTGTATTGCCGCGTTTTTGCCTTCAAGACGGATTATTTCTCCAATTATCCCAGCGTCCCCAACTCTTACTAACTCATACATGCGGGATCCTGACATGTTTTTGGCGATAATGAATGGACCTGCTATACGATGGATTGTCCCTTTTGATGTGTTATCCTGCTTTTGGGTTCCAATTTTTTGGTGATTATTTCTCAAAACTTCACCTCAATTCCTGTTTTGCGTTTGATAAGTTCCGCTATAAGATCGGTTTTGAGCACCGTTGGACCTTGTAGGTCAGGTATCGGAATAATCAAAGGACTTTGGTCTGCAATCTTCTCGAAGATTTGAATTTGGTTCATTAGATGCTCAGAAACAAGTATAATCCTTAGATCGTTTCTTTCCAGAAGCGAAAGAAGATGTTTTTCTGCCTCTTTGGCGTCTTCCACCGAAAATATGTTACTTAACCCCGCTAGCTTAAAGCAGGTTACAGTATGCCTGTCAGCTAGAAGGGCTATTCCTTTCAAAGCTTTCCCCTGATACACCATAAATATTTGCGGTCTGTACTTAAAAGCTAGACCATAATTTGGAATATAATACGAGATAATTGTTGCTGTTTATCGCGAATAATCTTTTGGGCACCTCAAGAAGAGCTTAACTAACTCTGGTTGTTGTTTTCGTTGACCTCTAAAATAGTCAATCGCCCATATGATATTCACAAAAAAATCTGTGTAACTATTGAGATTGCCTAAAAGTTTTGGGAAAAACAACTGGTTTATGTTGATAATCAGATAAACTTAAAATATCCAAGTATATAATGTATATATAAATATGAGTGATCAACATTTTTTTCGGAATATTCTCGTTCCTGTAGATAATTCGCGTTCTTGTTTTCATGCTAAAAAGTTCGCTTCTTTTATTGCGTCTAAATTTAAATCAAAAGTAACTGTAATCCATGTTACCACACACGAATGTATGCATCCTGAATTGAAAGCCCAGTATCGATTACCGTCGGCAATTTTACAGAAAATTGAAGAGGAGTATTTGAAGTCGGGGAAAAAAATTCTTCGAAAAGCCGAGGACCTGTTCAGAGAGGATGGAATACAAATAGACTCTCGGCTAATTACCTGCGAGGATCCTGCTGAAAGTGTAATCGAGTTAGTTAAAGATGAAGGATACGATTTAGTTATCATAGGAAATCGTGCAGGGCATCAATCTGAGCGGTATGCACTAGGAAGTGTTACAGAGAAAATTGCTAGGCATGCTGAATGTACTGTTTTTATTGTCAAGAAAAAAACGTTACTTGAGAAAATTCTTGTTGCGGTCGATGGCTCAAAATATGCAGACAGGGCACTTGAATATGCGGTTCAAATAGCCAATAAATTTAGAGTAGACTTGGCTTTGCTACATGTCGAAGATGACAAGCTCATTCGGGTTGGAGGACCACAAGTCTTAGATTGTATTGGAACTATTGGAGAATGTATCTTAGAAAATGCAGCAAAAAATATTCGAGGAGTGCCCTTTGGCAAGTTTCTGAAGTATGGTAATCCAGCAGAAACAATAATTAAAATGGCACAAAAAGGAAATATTGATCTTATTGTTGTCGGCAGCAGAGGAGTAAGCAGCGTGAAGAGATTTTTGCTTGGCAGTGTCAGCGATGACATAAGCATGCATGCAAGATCTTCAGTGTTGATAGTTAGATAAAGGCATCACATTTTCTTACACTTGCATTTCATGTGATAACATTAATATTTTGACTGCAATTTAGGTGAATTGAAAAGTGGGCCTGGAGAGATTTTGAACCCAAGACCAGTGGAGGCAGCACCCGCAACTCCCCATTTTTTAAAGGGTAAAATTTTAACCCCAAACCCAAACCCAAACGCGCGCAATGTGTTCATGAACAATTGTAAATACTCAATCAGCAATCAGTATTAATGATGAAAGAGATGAAGCTGCCTAAAGATACAGATTCCCATGAAATCGCGAACACAAAACCCAAACAGACTATCGCACAGCACCAAGAAATAAGGGAAATTATGAGACATATTACCACAATAACTCCAGAAAGTACATTATATGAAGCTGCCAGATTAATGGGTAAAAAACACATTGGAAGTTTGATAGTGATAAAGTATGAAACACCAGTGGGCATAATCACCGAAAGGGATCTGTTACGTGAAGTTGCCGATAAAGAAATCGCTTTAGAGAAAGATTGGTTAGCTGGTGGACCAACCATCAAAGAAGAAACTGTTGAGAAAATCATGACATATCCTCTCATTACAATATCTATGAAATCAAGCATCAAAGAGGCGGCCCAAACGATGATTGAGAAGAGAATTCGGCGACTTGCAGTCCGTGGATCTGGAAAAGTTGTTGGAATCATAACAGCCACAGACCTTATTCGAAGTCTTCCTGGGTTCCCAGAAAAAATGTCAGTGTGGTCTGAAGTTGATTATTTCATGACTGAAGGAATTATAACCGCTGATGAGGAAATGTCTGTAGAAAATGTAGCAAAAATAATGGGTAAGAGAAGCATTGGTAGTGTAATAATCACTGGCCACGGAGAGCCTATAGGAATATTTACTGAACGAGACTTGCTCACCAAGTTTTTAGCAGAAGACAGGTCGTTGAATACAGAAGTTGGCAAAGCTTGCTCATCTCCGCTTATTACTGCTCCATTGGGGATTAGTGTTCATGATGCCGCTGCCATCATGACTTCAAAACATATTAAGAGGCTTCCGCTTGCTAAAAATGGTAAGCTAGTGGGTATGCTTTCAGCACGTGATTTGATAGAGGCATACGCCAGAGCAACATAACAAAACTAGTCACGCAAACTTAACTCGGTTAAATAACAGTTCGTTGAATGTAAGTTAACATTATTTTCTAGTCTACCTTTTTTAAAGAGTTAAATTTTAACCCTTAACCCTAAATCATCACTTAAACTGGTATGAGTCTTAGGTTAATTACAGACCCCAGCCATTCTGATTATCTCTGAGACCTTGCACCCCGGACAAGTGGTGAAATCACCCGTTAATTTCCCGCAAACTCCCCCTTTTTTCCTCTGAAATATTTTATTTATTTCTCTTCTCCATAAAAACGTAGTTTGCAACGTGGGAATTGGGCTTGCCTCGGATTTCTATCGTTATTAATTCTTTTATTTTGAAATATGGTTCGAAAAGTTCTCTCAATTCATCTTCAGAAGAAAAATACAAAATAGTACCCAATCGTGTTTTCCTGTATTTTCCTGATCCACCGAATCCCGGATCTTTAAAACTAAAACAAACAGAAAGAAATTTTGCTCCAGGATTGAGTATTTTATACACATTCTTAACGTATATCGTCCTTTGCTCTGGGAATATATGATGCAACAACTCCCAATCATAAGCAAAGTCAAATGTGTCCTTGACTTCATTCAAGTTGCCAAGAACATTTGCGACAAAAAAATGGCATTTGATTCCTTTCTTCTTTGCATTCTCTTGTGCAATCTCTATGACCGTTGGTGAAATATCAATTCCTGTTACTTCAAAGCCTAAGCTGGCAAGATAAATCGAATAATTACCAGTACCACACCCCAAATCAATAGTTTTACAAGATTTCACTTTTCCGCTCTCGACCAACCTGATTAAAACTTCTGGGGGAGTCTCAATATTCCAAGGAATCTCATTCAAAGGGGTCTTTCGATAAATTCTTTCCATTTAATTTGCCAGTATAGACTTGTTTAGCTTTACATTTATAACAACAACGTTTCTCTTCAGATATGACATAAAACCAGTTTGCATGCGAATTGGAAAAGTAACATTTTTTTTAAATTAAAAAACAATCCAAAAGTTACGAATGTAAGCTACAGATACTCGTATCTGTTTTGGAAAATAATAATAATTTTTTTCGTCAATGCAAACTAGCTACAGTTTTTACGAGCGTTTTTGGCGATCTCCGCTCAATTCCTTTGTCAGTACACCAACAAGATCACTGTGTTTCTTCAAGATATCATGAAAAATAGGAAGATATGAAAAGGCTTAACTGTTTACTGATTCAATGTTCTAAGGGATTCACCACAATGGATATTGATGCTCTAATGTGGTTAGCTGTACCATTCCTATTCTTGGTATTATATGTGGTTTTGGCGAAATCAAGACCGAGTGCTTTAAAACTAAGCAGAAAAAGCAGCTATGCTGTAGTCATAGTCATTATTGTTCTTGTTATTTTCTATACTATATGGAGTGAATTTTTCCGTCAGTAGAACCAAGTGCACACCGAAATCTTTGGAGAATTACAACCCCAAAAATTCCTTTGCAAAATAGCGTGCCCACATATTCTGCACACCTAACCTTATTCGATTCTATCTAGCTTTCTGGTTCCAATGTAAAGAAGGAAAATTCCCATCAACCAAATAACCATTGTCAGCAAGAGATGATCATACAAGAGACCCGTGAATTGATCTAGATTTGGAAACGCCATTCCAAAACTTAGACCGAGTCTAGGTAAGCCGATCCCAAGTCCGATGGTGGCGAAAATGATTATCATGAGGTTTATTACGATTCCTAGGTTGCGTTCTCTTGATTCTTCAGCGAAGATTGGATTTATAAGGGCTAAACCGAGAATCAAAGTTACTGAAGCTAAAGTTCTTAAGAAAAACTTGAAACGGATGAGTGAAGTGGTCTCTGTAACCTCATATTCTTTTCAGCATTGGTTCAAAATCGTTGAAATTGGTAAATGCTTTTACACTTTGGGTTTTCCCGTATTTTCCAGACCACAGTATTTCAAGATATTTAAGAATAATTTCAACCTCTTCATCTTGATTTCGAATATTTCCATATTCTTCTAAAAATTCGCCCAGTTCTCTACCATACGAAAGATTATTCAAATTAAGTACATCAAAGAAGGTAGGTGGAATCTTCCTTTGTATCGCAAATGCGGAGAGTTGTAACAAACTTAAGACTTTAGAAGGAAGCAAATGTTCAGGAAACAGATGGGGTTTTTCAAAAATGACATCGTCTTTTGCACCGACTTTTATTACACTGATATTGTTTTGAATAATTGCAGCCAATTGTTCCTCCGAGAATTCTAGAGTTTTTGGAACAGCTAAATATAATTTAGTTTCAGATAATCCTGGAAAAGTCCGGAGATAAGCTAACCTAATAATGTCATGCAATCTTACATAATATTGTCTAACTTCCACAATCAAAGAATCAGTTTCACTTTTACAAAACAAGTCAACTATAAACGGACGTCCAGTAATTTTTTTTGGGTTAAAATCTTTTTTACATTTGTAACCCATTCGTTGACTTGAAAGAAAGTCATATAATATATCAATAATTTGATCTTGATTTCTAAGTTGATTGCTCAATTGTGTACCACTCAATGATTATTTATCAGTTTAAAGGAAAAAATTTTTTCATTCCCTAATCATCTTTTATCCTTAAGTTTTTCTAGAAGTTCAATTTCTTCTTTAATAATTGGCAAGAATTTCTTTGCTCGATAATTGAGCATTCTAATTATTGTAAAATTGTTTTTTCATCATAAATATTAAATAATAGTTATGATTATCATAGCTATGATAATTATACATGTGATTAGGTGGTTTGTGTAATGAATCCTGAAGAACCTCATTGGAAACTTTACGCTTTGGTATCTGGGATTTATCTGAAAAGCCGAAGGTTGTCTGAAGAGTCACTAAAAACTTTAGGAATTACATTCCCTCAGTTTGGAACGTTAATGAGTCTTTCATTTCAAGACAACATCACACAAAAAGAGCTCTCAGAGAGATTGGACACTGACACTACTACTGTGATGGTTATTTGTGATTCTCTTGAAAGGAAAGGTTTTCTTAAAAGATTAAAAGATCCTGCAGATAGAAGGGTAAACAAACTAATTCTTACAAGTGAAGGAAGAAATGTCTTTGTGAAAGCTTACCCCTTGATGATGCAAAGATACAAATTTTTTACTGAAGCAGCAGATCAAAAAGAAATCGAAGCGATTATTCCAATTCTTGAACAGCTTTACAGCGTCATAAAAAACCAATATCAAAAGGAGTTGAATAAATGAAGCTCCAAAGACTCTTTGTTTCGGTCATATTAATCATAATGATTATTGGATGGTTTTCATCTGCAATACTTACAGTCATACCCGATTCAACGGCCAGTAAAGTTTGCTATCTTGGCTACTATGCCCATTGTTCCTTTACACCATTTGGAACAATAATATCGATTGTTGCAGCAGGTCTCACTTACTTAATTGCTCGAAAATGCAACTTTCTAAAATTCTAGGGGGAACATAATTTGTCAGAAACAGGTAGATTTGGTTTCACGAAAATACAGACTGTTTTGTTGATTATTCCACCTGTTTTGCTTGCAACAACCTACATCATCTTTGGATTACTGGGTGAATTGCTAGGTTCTGTAGGTGGTTATCTGGGGGGATTTTTGTTTTATTGGATTGTCTGGTGTGGTTTACTTCCTTTGTTGCTAATTGGGTTAAAGAATATCAAAAAGATGTTCAAGAACCCCGA
Source organism: Candidatus Bathyarchaeota archaeon (assembly GCA_963697165.1). Classification (GTDB taxonomy): domain Archaea; phylum Thermoproteota; class Bathyarchaeia; order Bathyarchaeales; family Bathyarchaeaceae; genus Bathyarchaeum. The sequence goes on along the minus strand of CAVOMX010000025.1, from coordinate 166,733 downwards.
AAATCGATTTGGAAAACCTAGGCTGCTAGGAATAATGTTTCTTGCCGGACCTTTTGTGGCACCATTCTTTACGATGTTTCTAGTTCAAATAGGTGAAGTAAGTTTATCGATCCTCTTGGTTTCATTATTATTTGCAATCATGAACGGTACAATGGAAGAACTGCTTTGGCGTGGCACTTTCGTAACTGCTTTTCCCAATAGTTGGCTATGGAGCTACCTGTATCCTTCTATCTGGTTTGGATATTGGCATCTCTCACCACAAGTAATATTTCCCAGTCAGATGCCAGGAGGAGCATTAGCTTTCGCAACAATGTCCATTTTCATGGGATTAACCTTTGGTTGGGTTGCAAAGAAAACCAATTCAATTCGATGGACAACTTTTGCACATATACTAACTGATTTTATGGGTTTAGCAGGTTTCGCCTTTATTGGAGGTGGATATTAGGTGAAAAAAGGACTGACAAAAAACATTTTTCTCTAAACTCAAAACAGAAAATAGCAATTCCGCTTTCTCCGATTCTTTTTGTGGCCATGTTTACAACATATCAAACGTTAGCAAGAATACTGGGAAGTGATTTCTTGAAAAAATTCCCCCCATTCATAGCTAGATCACGTTATATACTTCTTATTGACAATAGCTGAAAAAGTGATATTGAAATGAGTGTAGATCAATCTTGGAAAGGCGCTTATAAAGCGGGCGGACTTTCCTTGTTTACCGCTGGATTGATTGTATTTCTATTCTTTCTTGCTCTATTAATTGTACAAACATCTCCAACCCTAACTCCAGAGATGATTCTCGATGATCCATTACCTCCTGTTTCACTCTATGCTTTAGCTGCCTTTGGAGAGTTACTTCTGATGCCTGGGGTGCTGGGACTCTATGTCGCTCTGAAGAACGTCAAGAAAACTCACATGTTGATGGCAACCGCCCTGTGGTTGGTAGCTGTAATCTCGTTCCTTATATCTCGCACTCAAATAATATCTCTCCTTCCAATAAGTGGTAGTTACCAGGCTACAACTAGTGAGGCTATGAAAGTAGCATATCTGGTATCAGCTGAACATTCCATTGAATTAAGTAATGTTTTCGCAAACATAGCTTTGATGTTACTCGGAGTATCTTCTATCATTATAGGTTTGGTTATGTTGAAAGGAGTTTTTAGCAAGGGCGTTAGTTACTTGGTTATAATTGCAGGTACCTTGACTCTCTTAGGTGCAATCGGAGTCTTGTTTGAACCCTTAACAATACTTGTACTGTTTGGATTAAGTCTTGGTGGCATTTGGCAAATAGTCGTTGGAATAAAACTCTACAAACTTGGCCAAAAAGTTTAGCACACTTCCTACAAGCACGCAAATCCAAATCATACAAAGTGCTGCTTGGGTTTGGGATTAAAATTTAACCCCCAACCCAAACCCAATGATTATGCAAAAACATTTAAAATAATTAACCAGAATAATATCTGGTCGCTCTGGCTGTAATTCCTAATATGGCAAGCTCCTCAAGGTAAGGATGAAATGTGTTTGTTAAGAAAGAAACCACTATATCTCCAAAAATATTAAACAGCTTATACATTTTTGCAGCATTAATAGGTGTTTTGGTACTCTTACTAGTCCTAGCGCAAGTCAACGATTCTCCAATTCCTTTTATTTCAGGAGACCGTGAAGCATTCTTTGCCTTAGCGATTATTGGGTTCACAATGTGTAGCCTTGGTATGTATGCTAGTGGGGAATTATATGGATGGCTAGACCCATTTCGTATTCTTGCAATAGCGATAGGAGTATTCAACATACTGTTAGTGGGTTCTGTATTCTTTCAGATTGAGCTCCCCTTTATATCAGATATTGAAACCGCTTTTCTAGTATTAGCTTTTCTGATTCTTATTAAATTTTTAATTGCCAATGGTCAAAGAATCCTTGATTTAGCAGGAAAACTATATGATTAAGTAGGTATATTTTTACGATTTTTTTTACGGGTAAAATAAATATTGAAGAGATATATTATTCGCTATTCAACAAAGGGGAGTATATCATGAAAGTTCTTGCTATAATCGGTAGTCCGAGAAAAGGAAATAGTTACAGAATCACTCAACAGGTAGAAAATCGCCTGAAATATTATGCCAGTAGTGATAACAATGGAAAATTGGATTTGGAATTCGATTACCTTTTCCTGAAGGATACAAACCTAGAGTTGTGTAAGGGGTGCTTCGCTTGTATTTCCCTTGGTGAAGACAAATGCCCCTTGAAGGACTCTAAGGTCGATATCGAGAAACGAATTCTTGCTTCTGATGGCATTATTCTTGTTTCACCTGTTTACTCGGTGAACGTAACATGGTTGATGAAGAACTTTATGGATAGATTTGCATACACACTTCACCGTCCAATATTCGTAAACCAGAAGCTCATGTTGTTAGTAACAGCTGGTGATGGTGGACTGAAAGAAACACTAAAATCGCTTTCTAATACCTTGGGAGGCATTGATTTGGTGGCCAAACTGGCTGTAAAAACACCCCCGTACAAATACCGACCGAAATATGAAGAAAGCATTGCTCATGATGTTGAAAAGGCGTCCAAAAAATTCTACAGTTCGCTCAAGTCTGATAAACCGCTTCCACCTGCGTTTTGGAACGTCTTGTGGTTTCAAGCGTTTAAAATCCAATCAGAAAAGACCAAACATTATTTGCCTGCTGATTATGATTTCTATAAGGACAAGGAATATTTCTTTTATGAAACAAAGGTGAACCCATTGAAAACTTTTGTTGCAAAGCTCATGGTCCGTTTAGTTACAAGAGGTTTTGAGAAAAATTTTGAAACGAAATAGTGTCACTTTCTTTTTTCATATTCAAAAGCAATGTTTGGGTTTGGGGTTAAATTTTAACCTCTATTTCAGCTTGCAAATGTTTGTTCCAGATGTCCGATGCTCGTAGATCTTTTATATTTGAATCGACAAAACTCGTGTTGGGGAAACTTCATGGTTCATTGTTCTAAATGTTGGACTAATAATGAAGAGAACGCTAAATATTGTGTGAAATGTGGTGCAGCTCTCGAGGAGGGTTCCCGGAGCTCCAAGACATTCGACAATATGGATGAATGGGGAAAGGATATTGGTAAACGAGCGGAGATGTGGGGAGAAAATTTTGGGAAACGTGCAGAGGAAGAGTGCTTCGGGTTACCACATGGAGGCACAATCTTCGGACTTATTATCGGAATAATAATAATTCTTGTCGGAGTAACATCGCTAGCAGGAATTGATTTAAAATCTGGCCCCTATTGATAATCATCTTTGGTCTGTTAATCTTTGGTGGAGCAATATATACACTAATACGTAAACGATAACGTTAATCCATTCTCCATATGAATTTATATTGCATAATTACTTAACAGTAAAAGTAGAAGTCACACCTTAGATAGCGGTATTTCGGGAGATATCTCCATCTGTCTTGGGTTCAAATCTCTCTCGGCTAACAAGTATAAATTAGACTCTGGAAGATGGTAGCCCGGGGGAGATTCGAACTCCCGTCAGGGGCTCCAGAGACCTCCGATGGAAAATATTGTTTAGTTGATATATTCTTACTTTTACCGAATATTTAATTATGACGTAAATTCTCTAGATAATAGTTAAATCGTTAGTCAAGTTTGGATTTAGATTTATAAAAAATTAGAAAGTGTTCCATTAGTTTTCTCAAATGAACCAATTGATATTCCCATTGGTTCAAATGTCTGATTTAGGGCAGTTCTCAGATTCCTAATATAATCCAAGACATTAATTTCACTAAACTTTTTCACATGCTCTGTAGGTTTGACCGTAAATCTTCTTCCTTGATAATTGAAAGGTTTGACTTTTACAAAATGCATTTCATCTCGTCTCTTCACACTTTTTCCTGAGTCGAGAAGTTGAATTGCACATTGATATGGTTGATGAAGAGATTTTCCCTTCAATTTTTCTTTTGGGTCATCATGAATTACAACGGCATACTCCAAGTTTTTTATAGGAATTTTTCCCAACAAAAGGGTGTCCATAGCATTTTGAACAACTGTTTTTATCTTGCGTTTAGCCTTGACGAATTCGGATTTATTTGTTACAAGTTTTAATTCCTTGACACAATCATTAAAGACATTGAAAATGAAACTTGGAGAATTCGATTTTATGGCAGTTAATCCTTTGAATTCTACGGTTCCATCTTTTTTTATTCCAAAATAGGCTTTTGCAGCTTCAGGAAGAACACAGAGGTTGTACCTTACTTCAACAGAAAGATCTAGCTTTAACCGATTCTTCACGGTTTTTATTAACCATTCAATTTCTTTTTCGGTTGGATTTTCTAAGAAAAGAGAATCGGTATCACCATAAATGGGATGTAATCCCTTTTTCTTGGCAATTTTGTATGCACTTTTCAAACTATAACGACCATACGCAGTAATTGATTCTCCTAAAGATGATCGGGATATGCCGTGTATTCTAATCACTACGCCATAACTTGAAACCAAAATCAATTTGAGAAGTTGCGATGTAGATTCAGCAAGGCTCCGTTTCTCGGCAGATAGAGCTTTGTCTTTGGATCGTGGTTTAAACCAATGAATTCTCAGATCTTTTAATGAGCCAATTAGTATAGAATAAACGCCTCTTCGTTTAGTGCAAACATAATGGTCTAGTTCAGGTACCTTGTTGCTTTGGCATTCATCATCATCACAGTCTATAGTTTCATGGGAAAGATTGTGGGAATCAATAAGGCTTGGATACATGCTGTCAAAATCAACTACAACCGTATTGAAGTGCACACCAGGTTCAGGAGTCAATGTAAGTGCACCTTTAACGGAATGTGTTTCTTCTCCCCTTCTCAGCTCTTTGGCTGTGGGAATCAAAATGTTGTTCTTTCTCAGGTAATTGTGTAGAATTGATTTTATCCAAACACTGACTTTACGAGCACGATAAGTCGAGGGAACAGGAATGTTTGCCAGTCTTGCCAACATAAACATTGAGTGAAGTTCTTCTGAATCAACCTTGTTTCTTATTCCTAATCTTTCAAGAGAAACTTCAGGAACAGGTTGAGAACAAAGAATAAACAGCCTTTTTGAAAGCTTGTATTTCTCAGGATCATTTTTTCTTATCTCTGAAAAGGCTCTTCTAAAAGTCTTCAAGTCTTCTTTTGAAACACCTAAAAGAGGAACAATCTCTTTGCCTTTAATTTTGTATTGAGCTCCAAAAACCAGATTCTTATCGTACATGTAGCTTGAAACAACAGGAACCTCTTTTTCCCATGACTTGCTGAACTTTCTAGACAATTGTAAAAGATCAGAGAAATCTTTTAGTTCTACTCTAGTTAATTTCACAGGTTGCCGAGTGAAAAGATCTGTTTTCTCTACTATCTTATCACTAATCCTAGTTCTTGTATTACTTTCAAATCGTCTTCAGGTATTGGATAAGGAATGAAAAAATATGGTCGATAATCAGTGTCCACTATTTCTTTCCATTTGTTTTTGGATGGGTTAAAAAAAGTTAGCTTTATGCCCTGTTCCTTATCTGAAACAGTAGCATCCAAAAGATAATAAATTGTCAAGCAACCCACCTCATTAACTCTACCCTTCTTTTACCTCATAAAATAGAATTTCGTGCCAGAGAAAGGAATGATAATAGTTTCTGATTAAAAAGTTCTCTCAAGCAGAATGCTGATATTGCGCAGATTGTCGGGGTTGCCATAGGCTGCAGTTGTCTAGTAGGTGGGTCCAGCATTTGTCTTTTTTGCACCAGAAGGTCTTTCGATGTATGCATAGTACCTCGTAGGTAAGCTCTGCAAGAGTCTGTGTACAAATCTTAGAATTTACTGCTTTTTCACATACTTCAATAAGCCTACCTTGATGATAGATTGGATGACGTAAAAATCGGCAGCTTCCACAGACCTTAGAGGAGTCAGCTGGCATTCGCTGCTTTTCAATTACCATGCATTCCGATATGTCTGATTTAGGACATAACTGTTATGGAATAAGTAAAACATCTTACATAAGTCACACTTAATCCACAGATTCCACACGTTACACAGAATACTTTATATAATTATTCCGCGCATTATTCCCAGCAGACAAAAGGAGAAAAAAGAATGCCCAAAAACGTAACCATATATATTCCAGACGAAATCGCCGAACAAATGCTACAATATCCTGAAGTAAACTGGTCTGAAGTATCAAGAAAAGCAATAACAGAATACATGAACATCAGAGACCTGGACAATTTTATGCAAATAGCAAAAAGACTCCAGACAGAAGGAAATGAAGAGTACAACAAAGGGCAAGCATTCTTCGAAGAAGTAGCAAAACAAATGACTCTAGCCGACTTTGAAAAATGGTATCCAGAAATCAACAAAGACATAATTGTAAAAGAAATTACCCCCGAAGCCGGAATCCTATCAACAATAACACCTTACAGAGACGCAGCAGAACTTCAAGCCATCCAAAAAATGCGAGAAAGAATCACAAGATTCTGTAAATCAAAGAAAATAGAAACTCCCGAAAAAATGTCAGACGTCTTCTGCAAGGGAGCTATACGAGCATTCATGAATTTCCACAAATGGGCCACAAGAAGAGGAACAATGTAAAAAGAGTGAGAAAAACATGGCACATCTAGAAAACAAACGCAAAGCGCTATTCATTAAAGGCTTCTTTGACGCTGAAGGATTAATCAGAATAGCCAAAGCAGAAGCTGCAAAAACTGGTCTACGAGGAAAAATCAATGTCCTAGAATTAGGACACTACAACCCCAAGATCGACGGCCAAGCCGTTATTGTAGAAGAATCTGGTAGCGAATATACAGCTGCAGGTAGCGGCAGCACAAGAACCAGAAGAAAATATGAGTGAAAAAATACAACAAGCAATTCTAAAATATTTAGAATCAGTGGAAGCAGCCACAAAACAACTTAAACAACAAATCAGCAACCAACAAACAAACGAAACAATCTCAGAAACCATATTTTTTGCCCTCAATTTCGAGCAACGAGAAGGCACCCGTTTAGGCGAATACGAAATCGCCCAAGAAATAGCCAATCAAACCGAGGCTTGGAACAAAGCAATCTCCATTCTTAAGAATAGTCAATCCACAATCAGCACCCGATATCATGGAGAAGGCTACATCCACAGCTACTGGCTCTACGGCGAAAAGCTTGACCGGATCTACAGACAAAAACTCAAAAAATGAGGTTAACCGCTAATGATCAACGAATCCCAAGAAAACCAAGCTCTACTTCAGCTAAAGACAAACCCAAACCTTCTCAACGTTTACATGAACCATCTAGACAAAACCGTGAAAAAGGATCAAGCCACCAAACGCATGGTCTTCCTAACAGCATTAAGCGCCTATTCCCAAAACCCACAAAACCTTTTCCTAAAAGGACCATCATCCATCGGCAAAACCTATAACGTAACCCAAACCCTCCGCTACTTTCGCCAATCAACCATCTGGATGCTAGGAGGCCTCTCCCCCACAGCCCTAGTTCACGACTTCGGAACCCTCATAGACGCAGAAACCAAAGAAGAGATCGACCCCATCGAAGACAAACCAAAAAAAGAAGACTACAACGACGACAACGAAAAATTCGACAAAAAAGCCTATGAAGCAGCCCAAAAACGATGGCGAGACCGCCTAAGAAAAGCATACTACCTAGTAAACCTAGAAGGAAAAATACTAGTTTTCTTGGAATCTCCTCATCTAGAAACATACATGCGCCTAAGACCAGTCCTTAGCCATGACGCACCACAAATCAGCTACAAATTCACAGACAAACCCGGAGGAGGAGCCCTAAGAACCATGCACGTAGTGCTCAAGGGCTGGCCAGCCTGCATCTTCTGCACAACAGACACCAAATACATCGAAGACCTAGCAACCCGAGGCTTCACAGTAACACCTGACTTAGACCAAGAAAAAATCAAAGCAGCCATACAGCTGATAGGCGAAAAGAAAGCATACCCATGGAAATTCGACAGCAAAACCGACCAAGAATTCAAGAACCTACAAGAATTCCTGGACATACTAACAGGCAGACTATCCATAATAAACAACGTAGTGATCCCTTACTCTAACGAACTAAGCAGAATCTATCATTCATCCTTATCCAGAGACATGAGAGACTACCTACACTTCATAGCCTTAATAGAACTTAACTGCCTACTCAACATCTTCAAAAGACCATACATAATCCTAAACAAAAACCAGTACTGGATGGCAACCATCCACGACTACATAACAGCATTGGAACTGCTAAAAAGCTTCGAAGAAACAACCAGAGCAGGCATACCCGGACACATCATAACTTTCTACCACAAAATAATCGTTCCCTTCCAAAGACCCGCCAACTACGAAGAACTAGTCGAAAAACATAACGACAACAATGTCAGAAAAAGTCAGCAAAAAAAGCGCCTACAAATACATCGAACTATTACGAGACATCGGCTGGGTAGACACCATACAAGACCCAGAAGACAAACGCCGACGACTAGTTTATCCATTAAATAAGGCTGAAAGCCGTCTATATTATTCGCTCCGACAATCTACGCCCTTCTTTCACGAAAAAGACCTCAAAAACTGGCTAGAAAACCTCCAAAATTATTCCTCCCAAGAAAACATCTTCATATGCAACAATTTAGTGGACAAAGAAAAACATCCCTTAAACTCAAGCTGCGACCTAACAAAATATTTCATAGAGACGCTTTTCAGGGAGGAATATTTTCTAGAGCCTTTGGAACCTAAACAGGACTCTAAAACCTTAAAGGAGCCCAAAATTGTCGGCGTAGAAGAAAAACTACAAAATTTAGGCTTTTCTCAACTCGAATCTAGATTAAGAGAACTCTTCTCATCTGGAACTCAACAAGACTTCGAAAAAATAGCCAAACAACTCGATCCCAAACTAACCGAACCTGAATCTGAACAGCTCTTCGAAAAACTGGTTGACCAAGGAGACCTAGCCATGGATCCGGAAGGATGGTGGAGATGGACCACATGACCTCTGAAATGTACAAGATTCTGAATTCTTTTTAGTAGAAGAAGAACGGTATGCAAAAAAAATCAAAAAATCGAAACAAAGCATTTTCCAGCTTGCTTTACAAAAACAGGGCTTAAAACAACTGTATCACCCGTTGAGGAAAGGTGTCCAAAGTTGTACAAAGTTGACAAAAGATGAGGGGAGATGACAAAAGTTGAAAAAAGATGACACAATACATTTCCTTGCACTACTTCAGCGCGAAAACCGCATCCAAATACCAATAGAAATTAGACAACACCTCAAACTAGAATCTGGAAAATTTCTGAGAATAAAGATAGAATCATTATGCAAATAGGCCTCAATTCAAAGAACGAATTCTTTGCCAAACTCTGCACAGACGGATCAACTGACGGCCGAATAACACTTCCATGGGAAATAAGACTAAAACTCAAAACCAAACCTCGCCAAATGATGCGCCTATATCTCTACCCTGAGGAACATAAAATGACAAAAAAGGTCCCAACCTGCCCAGAATGCGGCTCAACCAAAACATGGAAGGATGGGACCAGACAGACAGAGCACGAAAGAATACAACGCTATTTCTGCCGAGAATGCGGCTTAAGGTTTAGCGAAACCCGATTAGATCAATCCAATGAGCCTAAACCTGTTCAAATTGTCCATAGATTGCCATTAAATACACCTTATAGCTTACTTTTTGATCGCCAAATCTGCGTCACCCAGACAAAGGGGACGAAAAACTTGGTCAAAGTGGAAACCCAACAAAAAGTAGCTCAGCGGGAGAGCAACATCAAAGGACAACTGATATCTTATGCCTGGCATCTGAAGAAAATGGGCCGATCTGATAGCACAATCAAAACATACATAGATTACCTGGAAATACTCGCAAAAGACGCTGACTTGATGAATCCAGAAGAAATAAAATTAGTGATAGCCAATAAACTGGAAAGTCGAAATACCAAATGCCTAGTCTGCTATGCATACGACAGTTTTCTGAAGTTCGTAGGTATTCCTTGGAAAAAGCCTCAGTACAAACAGGAACACAAAAGAGCTTTCATTCCCACAGAAGATGAACTAAAACTGGCAATTAATTGCGGCAGCAAAGCAAGCCATGTCTTTACTTTACTCGTCTATGAAACAGGTGCAAGAGTTAACGAAGCAGAACGACTAGAATGGACCGATTTAGATTATGAACGCAATAAAGTAAGTATCAGAGCCTCCAAAAATGGCAATGCACGCGTTTTAACCGTTTCAAAGCTTCTAATGCAAAAGTTACTAAGTTTACCGAGGAAGGAGAAGACTGTTTTTCCTAGACTAACACAAAAGGTTAGACAAACATGCTTCAGAAATAGAGTGAAAAAGCTGGCGAGGCTTCATGATAACCCTAGATTAACTAAAATTCATTACCACACCTTTCGACATTGCAAAGCCCTTCGAGAATACCACAAAACAAAGTCAATGCAACACGTGAAGAGAGTACTAGGGCACAAGAGTATAATGACTACCCAAAGATACGTCGATCTCTACGAAGAAATCTATAGCGATTTAAGACCTGACAGCTACATCTGTGAGGTAGCATCAACCGCTAAAGATGCAAAGAAACTCGTTGAAAACGGCTTTGAATATGTATGCCAAATTGAAGGAGAACAACTGTTCAGAAAGGTCAAATGAAAAGACTACTAAATGCGTGGAAGAAACGTATAAATAGTAATTAAGGGGGCTGTTTTATACCTACTAGTCTGTGATTGCGATGAACACTCCAAAAGAAGTTAACACATATTGTCCCAAGTGTCAGTCTCATAAGGTTCACGCTGTTTCCTTGTATAAGGCGGGGAAGAGGAGAGCCCTAGCCAAGGGAGAGAGAGCTCATGAACTGCGGGAAAAGAAGGGCTATGGTGGACAGAAATTTCCTCGTCAAAGGAAGTTTGCTAAAGTGACTAAAAAGCAGACGCTGAGGCTCAAGTGTAAGAGCTGCGGTTTTATGCGACATAAGAAAGGTATTCGTCTTAAAAAATTGATTATAACCTAAAGTGGGGTGAAGAAAAGTTGAGTGAATGGGATAAAGTTATACCGAAACCTAACAGCAGTTTCTATAGAATAAAGTGTCCTGACTGTGGAAACGAACAGTTCGTTTTCAGTCATGCTACCAGTTCTGTCCACTGTAATGTGTGTAGAGCGATTTTAGCGGAGCCTTCTGGCGGAAAGGCAAACGTCAAGGGCGAGATTACTGCTGTACTTGAGTAAAAAAGAGGAAGGAACTAGAAGAAAATGAGTTTAAGGAGACCTGAGTGGCCTGAGGTAGGCGATCTGGTTATTGCTACTGTTGTGAACATTACCTCTTATGGTGTTTACGTTAGATTAGATGAATACGACAAGGAGGGTCTCCTGCATGTTTCTGAGGTTGCTTCTCGCTGGGTACGAAATGTCCGTGATTATGTTCGTGAGGGACAGAAGGTTGTGCTTAAGGTTCTGCGTGTTCAGGCGGCCAAGGGTCAAGTTGACCTGTCGCGTAGAAGGGTTACGAAGCGGGATAAGAAGGAGAAGCTTCTGTCTTGGAAAAAGGATCGTAAAGCGGAGAGTTTGCTGCGTACCGCCGCTGAAAAATTGAACATTTCTTTCGAGGAAGCCTACGAGAAGGCAGGAGCGTTGATTGAGAATGCTTTTGGGGATCTTCATCAGGGGCTGGAGAAGACTGCGAAAGATGGCATAGATGTTCTGCTTGAGCTCGGAATCGATAACGATCTTGCTGTTACCCTAGAGGAGATTGCGAAGGAAAAGATTCAGATATCCTTGGTGAATGTGAAAGGTATTCTGGAGCTTCAGAACCCGAAACCGAAAGGGGTGCTCATCATCAAAGATACCTTGAAACATGCTAAAGAGGTTGGAGAATCAGAGGGAGCAGATGTAAGTGTGTATCTTGTTTCGCCTCCCAACTATCGTATTGTGGTTTCGGCTGATGACTACAAAACTGCCGAAAATGTCTTGGAGAAAGCCACTGCCTCAGCGTTAGACTTCATTTCAAAGAGTGGGGGAAAGGGCGCCTTCAACAGAGAGAAGTAAGTTTCTTTATAGGGTTTTTTTGGTCCAGCCTTTTCCTGAAAAAGGCCTTTTTCAACAATTAGATATTATTAGTTTCCTATTATGCCAAGAGTAAGAAGTTGGGTTGCTTGGTGCTTTTGCTGTCTTGGATCTGTTGAGCAGAAAGTGGTCGAAAGATGGCGCTTTCTGCTTATTGGAAACGTAAATAGGTGTGTTCGCACAATAGGTGTGAATACCCAAAAATAATAAGCAAAAAATGGTATAAACGGGTGGCGTTGATGGTTTGGCTCCTTAGAAAATGTATAAAGTGCGAAAATTATACGCTGAATCAGGAAAGCTGCCCCGTTTGTGGAGGTAACTTGCGTATCCCGCATCCTGCTAAGTTCTCGCCTGAAGATCGGTACGCAAAGTATAGACAGGCAATGAGGAGTTTAGGGCAGAATGAAAACAACAGTAATTAAGGAACTAGCGAATGTTGAGTTGAAGAATCCGATTCTGATTGAAGGCTTTCCTGGATTAGGTATGGTGGGGAGCATAGCCACAAAATATCTTGTAAAGCAGTTAAAAGCCAAAAAATTTGCAGTCTTGTATTCTCCCCATTTTCCCTATCATGTTATTGTCAACAAGAAAGGAAGCGCTAGGCTTCTTCGTGGGGAATTCTATTTCTGGAAAAACGAGACTGGAGAAAACGATTTCATTTTCCTTGTTGGGGACAGTCAACCCCAAACAATTGAGGGCCAGTTTGAGGTAGCTAATAGTATCCTCGACTTTGTTGAAAAGAAAAAAGTGAAGACTATCGTTACAATTGGCGGATACAGAAACGAGGTTGAAGGCACCCCGAACGTGGTTGCAGTATCAACAAGTTCTGTTCTTTTTGAGAAAGCTCTGAAGGCCAAGGCATTATCCAGCGAGGCAGGAACTCCTATTGTGGGGACTGCGGGTTTGCTTTTGGGGTTAGCGAAATTTAGGAAGATGGACGCTGTTTGTCTTTTGGGTGAAACTCGCGGCTACTTACCTGACCCGAAGACAGCTAAAAGCGTTATAGATGTTCTGCAGAACCTTATTGATGTCACTGTTGATTTGAAGGGATTGGATGAGGAGATAAAGCGTTCTAAAGAGATACTTGGTAGAATGCGGGACATCGAGAAACGACGAGTTAAGTATATGCAAAAAATGCGCAGGGTAGAAGAAGAGAGAATCACCTACATTTCTTGAGGTATACCTTACTAGTAGATGACCTCATACACGCATACTACCGCTACGAAGTAACCGTTCGCGTCTGCGAACCATTTTATTGTTTCTGGGCTCTGTGAGAAATATGCCTTATCAAAGTGTTCTAGCTGGATGCTTGAGGAACCTAAAGCAAGAGTGTCACTTGCGTAGTGCATAAGTTTGTACAATACTGTGCTGTTTCCCATAGCATTATCTACTATTTCATCCGTGTCTACTGAACCATTCTCGTTTGTGTCTATCCAGTCTTTTCCAAGTGTATAGTTTCCGTATAGGGTGTCATCTAATTGGCCAATCTTTGCCATCCATCTCCATTTTCCTTCATCACCATATCCTGCATCATATATTGTGTTAGATTGTCCGTCTGTTCCAAAGCTTGTAAAAACCAAAACATGCGTTACATCATATTCTTTTAGCCATTCTATGGCTTGAGTTTCATTCGAAATGAACATTCTCCCAATATCGCCTATCTTCGTAGTATTCACTGTACCGTTATCCGCAAGAGTTGTTTTGTTGCCGATAGCTGTGATCCAGTATCCATAATCCCACCAAGCCCCCACCACAGCATTGTCGTCCAGATTAATTCGTATCCAATTGAGTGTATCTAGCCAATCGCTAACGATTTCGTTAGGTCTAAGTGGTAAACTCGAGGCAGCGATAGTTGTAGGCGAATATGCGCGGTTTATGACTCTCGAATAATCTGAACCGCTGCTTGGTAATACGAAGGTAACCGTTAACAAGAGGAACATTAGGATGATGAATGCTGCACTGAATTCCTTTCCCACGCGAGGTCTGAAACGCATTTTACGTCTCGGGATTTTTGGGTTTTCCCGCAATATTGTAACAAAGGGTCTGATCAACTGAACCAAAGCTAATGCCCATAAGATGCTAACGACTGGTGCCAAAAGCAGAGTTAACCGCGCAAATGAACCTGCGAAGTAGATGGCTGTCAAACCGAATATTGCGAGGAAAATATTGCGGTTTGTTGGATTCTGTATTATAAAGAATAAGCCAATAGGTACGAAGAGTATTCCTATGCCTAGGTCATAGTAAAATGATCCCCAAGTGGCTGGTCTGTGTTCCTGCACAGACTGCACAAGTTGTTGTGTCGCACTTTCACCTATACGTGTATTGGGAAATATAACTGAAACAAACTTCTCTCCTAGTGACCCGATTAATCCGAAACTTGAAAGTGCAACTAACAAGGTGACAATCAAGGCTATGAAGCTAATAATAAAAATCGTTTTCGTTTTAGGGGTTTTTATGCGGCGAGAAATTTCGTAGATGAATAGCACAAGGAACATTCCAACAACCGCTATGGTTGTAGGCTGTGTCAGAAATGATGTTCCCAACTTTGGTACCATTGTTGCTATTAACAGTGAAACGGCAAATGTTGTGCTATATGAAATAAAGAGACGAGTTGAATATCGTTTTATTACGAGTAGAACAAAGACGAAAACCAACGTAATTCCGAGAGGATACAGTGCTGCTCCCCAAGACGAAAAGAGATAACCTAATGATAATCCTCCGGCAACTGCATATGTAACTGTGCTTTTGATGGATCTTTCAGGGTCAATAGACCTCAGGAAGAAGAAGACAAACAAGAGGATGCCTAAGATTCCGACGGTTTCATCATCAAAGAAACCAAGGGTGGTACGGCTAATATATGCTGAACTTAGAGCTAAAAAGAATGCTGAAAAGAGCCCCACTTCTTTGCCGCCCATGTCTCTTCCAACAAAGTAGATAACCAGAACGGTCAATGTCGCCATAATCACTGGAAACAATACACAGAAATTGAAAACAGGGTCAGCGGTTAGAGGATGATAAACTTCTGAACTGAGAATTGGCGCCGGAGCAAGATTCAGCGCATTAGCTATTTGATAAAAGATCGCTGCTGTTACTGCCAGCCCCGGATAAATTGCGCCTGAAATGTTGTATCCTTGCGGGTACCAGCTCATCATGTCTGTCCATGATGTCCAAGAAAACAATCCGTTATCAACTATGTACTTGGTTAAACGGTAATGAATGTGAGGGTCAAATTCTGAGAGTTGGAAACCCCATTGGAGCGGAAGCAGCCTAATCGTGGCGGCTATAACAAGAATAACGAGCAGTAGCGATATGTGCAATAGAGAAGAATGAGACATCCGGAAGCGAAGAGCTCCAATGTTCGTTAAGGCGTTAACTGCATTTTCTTTACTAAATATTTTTCCAATCTTCACCGCAAACCCTTCTCTCGTCAATGAAAGCAATGAACCTATATTTTTCTTGTGGTATTCCACACTTATTAACTCCCTTCTTTTGAACAAAGAAATATTTTAACTTTTTAATCTACACTCAAACAAAAGTAACGGACAGCAACTTAGATACAAAAAGCATCATTTGGAATGTCCAGATACCCGGCCAATTTCCTGTTTGACCTACTTCTGTTTGATGACTCTCGGAACGTAGATGATGCCGCATCCACACATGGGGCACTGCCTAGGCTCGATTTTGTTTTCGTCGCTCCATTTATGTCCACACTTCATACATGCCCACTTCACCATTTTCCATTACCCGTTCAAATCTTGGTATCATACTTGGAGAAATTAATTTCTTTCCTTCAAAAAAATGAGCATCCCTGCAGATGAACTTCTGTAGGACTCAAAACCATCAACGTTTTCTGTATGTGTCCCCGGCGGATTTAACGTCAACCTTTTTTGGCATAAAAGAAATTTTTTTGCCGCATTTAGGGCATTTTCCCTCGTGAGTTTGGATTATCTCATCTGGGGGTTTCAAATCTGTGCCCTCATATAGAATAAAACCGCATTTTTCGCAAACTACCTGCTGAGGCAATGTATCACAGCCGTTATAGAAGCAAATACAACCGTCACAAACTATTTATGTATTAT
Organism: Candidatus Bathyarchaeota archaeon; assembly: GCA_963697165.1. GTDB lineage: Archaea > Thermoproteota > Bathyarchaeia > Bathyarchaeales > Bathyarchaeaceae > Bathyarchaeum. Next base: position 150,601 of record CAVOMX010000025.1, on the reverse strand, counting down.
GACGAATTGCGGAAGCCGCGAGAAACACTTTTCTATTGGCTACGCGCGCATGCGTAACCTCAAACGGCTCCCTTTTTGGTGAACTGCAAATATATCTCGCAACGTATATATAGAATTCTGAGTGCCTGATAGAAGCATGGACTGAAAGTGTTGATGGAAAACTACTGTATAGCAGTTCACTAAACACAATCAAATAATAGGGAACTGTAAGGTACCAAAAAAATATTCCTCGTTCCGACCTTTCATCCCAAATGTGTTGTTCCCAGAATTTGATGTGAATTATCACCGAACTGAAATTATACTTTGGTAACATCCAACTTGGTACAAATGATAATCGATTTTTCTTATTTAGGTGAGAAAGAAAGCAGTATCCCAATCATAATAAACTGAGTCATCAGGGGGAGATAGAACCAGTTCAGATTGGGGTACTGCTCTTCCTCAGAGATGAAATATTTGAATTTAAACTTTGCTAAAAACCAATTCATATCAGTCTTACAAAACAATGTACAGTTTACATTCCAAAACGGTTGAGCTAAGGGTATGTTTTGAATGATCCCCTTGATGACTCAGCAATTATAATACGATGGAATATACATTAAAGCTTTGTTATTAATAATTACGTTATGTTAGGAAGTCTTTGAATGTGGTTTGGTTCTGTAATTGTCAGTGTTTGATTTCCCATTCCATTCAAAGATTGTTCCTATCAGTGTTAAACTAGTCTGCTAATTGTAGAGTTAAGACTGGTGTTGATTAGACTTCTGAGAGATGGGAGAGAAGGATGAAAATGATGGGACAATTAAACACAGATGATATATAGTATTATAATGTTGTTCATGTACTCTATTAACACTATTTTTGGATAATACCAAGCACCTGAGTAAGCACCTAAGTAGCACCTGAGCAAAGATACAAACAAGGATAAACTAAACTACTTGTAGCACATTACACAGTGAACAGGCTCTACCACTGTATATCAGATCTGTACATTTTGTTAATAGGTTAAAGTTTTTATTAATTATATTATATAGCTTAAGGTCACCAGGAGACCTTAACCAATATTCGTCTATGTACAGGTAATATCTTAACTCTATTTTACGCTTAATTTAGTTTATTTTATAAAATCCAGTTTTACGCATTAAAAACCTGTTTTATTTACTCTATAAAGCCTATATTGGGGGTAGATGGGGTATGAACGATTGTGTCTACATTTTGTCTATATGTTTGCTTAACGAGAATTGTGAATGTGCAGTTTTAGGAGGATATTATATAAAACCACCTGATTTCTAAGAAGTGAACAAACTACTTTTCTATTGCTGTACAAACTACCGCTAAGTAGAGATTTTACTAAGAACAAATACTTAAAGAACAAATATCCTATTTTGTTTATCATACCAAATACAGGGGGTTTCAGATTGTCTAATGACCATCTTATTGAAGAGTACAAGAGTGTTAGAAAAACAATATTTGAATTTAGATAAGAATTGATAACTTGACTCTTTATACGATATTGGTAACTGCAACACTCTTAGGCTATGCAATACAGGATACTACACTTTATCGACCTTATCTCTTTTTATTACCTATAACAATAATTCTCACAGTAGGTTACAAGATTCAAAGTCTACAAGACAGTATTACTTAGTACAGGAACCTACATTTCTATGTGTATTGAAAGTAAAGATGAAGACTTTAACTGAGAAACAAATCTAAAGAAAAGAAGAATAATAGCAGATAAAAATCCAAAATGGTCAAGACAATTACCCAACTATCTTCCTTTCTTCTCGTTAGGTTTTGTGTGTATACTCTCTTCTTTCCTTTCTGTTGTACCATTAGAAACCAAAATATCTTCTGTTAACCTGTAGGACTTTTAATTTTTATAAATTCGAATTTTACACTGTCGGATATTATCTTAATAGTCTTCTGAATTATTAGTTTCATTTTTCTCTGTATATGGGCAAGACAAATGAGGGAAAGTTTTGGGGCTAAAGCACAAAAGAAGTATGAACTTGAGATATTAGAAGCACGCAATCTAAAAGAAAAGGAAAGTACCAACTAATACGGTTTTAGCAGTCATATTATGTTGAAAGCAGAAGAATGATATTACTAGAGTAAATTCTCTAGGGTACTACAATACTGACCAATTACCAACTAGAAAGTTTTAATATAGTATCTCTAATTTCAACCACTGATTAGGTACAATGTCGCCAGAATCAGCAAAGGATAATTCTGGTACAGACTCGATAGTTACACAAAAATGTGAAAAATATACCCTGATAGTCACCGAAAAACCGGATGCAGCAAAAAGAATCGCATATGCCCTTGACCGGCAAGGCAAGCCAAAGCATCTTAAAAAAAATGGTGTAACCTACTTCGTTGCCCAAAGAGACAGACAGCTTGTTGTTATTCCCGCCATCGGACATCTCTACACTATCGTCCAAGAAAGAGGAAAACGAAACTATTATCCTGTCTTCAATTTCAGGTGGACACCGCGGCACCTAGCAGAGCGAGGATCAAAGACGATAAGTAATTGGGTTGAAACCTTTTCGGAGCTGTCCCATGATGCTGACGAGTTTATGTCAGCTTGCGACTACGACATTGAAGGCAGCCTCATCGGATACTGCATACTGAAGTATGCCTGCGGCAACAAGGACGCTTCAGCAAAAAGGATGCGATTTTCTACTCTCATGAAGAGCGAGTTAGAAAAAGCATACGAAGAGCCTCTTCCGTCACCTAGATTTTAAGCTCATAGAAGCTGGAAGAACCAGACATGAAGTGGATTGGCTATACGGCATAAACCTTTCACGGGCTTTAACTTTAGCTGCGCGCCGCTGGAGCGGCAGATACTCAACCTTAAGCACGGGAAGAGTGCAGGGACCCACCCTCCAGTTTCTGGCTTCAAGAGAGAAGGCAATCCGCAGCTTTGTGCCCACCCCATACTGGGAAATAATTGCTGAGGCTGAAATCCTAAACTCTGTCGTTGAGGCAGAATATGAAAGAAAACGAATTGAAACAAGCGCGGAAGCTGATGCTGTTCTGCGAGCCTGTGCAGACAAAACTGGAGAAGTCGCCAAGATTAACGTAAGAACGGTTCACCAGAAACCTCCTGTGCCCTTCGATGTGGGCACACTACAGCGGGAAGCCTACAGCCTCTTCGGTTACACTCCACGACGCACCTTAGTAATCGCTCAGCGCCTATATCTTGACGCCTTAATCTCATATCCAAGGACAAGCAGCCAGAAACTGCCTCTCATAATAGACTACAGAAAGATTCTCAGCTCCCTCAAAAGACAATTTGGTTACAAAAAGTTAGCCTCAAAACTTCTAGAAAACGAAGAACTCAAGCCACGAGAGGGCGCCAAAGACGACTCCGCCCATCCTGCGGTTTATCCAACAGGAAACCTACCAGAAAAGCCCTTGGGCGCGCCAGAGAAGAGGATTTGGGACCTTATTGTCCGACGGTTCATGGCTGTTTTCGGGGAGGATGCACTCAAAGAGAGTATAAAGGCGCGCCTAGAAGTAAACAATCACAACTTCTTTTTGAGGGGAAGACGGCTTGTGAAGGAAGGGTGGATGGAATACTACAAGCCCTACGTTCGTGCCGAGGAGGTGCTTTTGCCTCCACTCAAAGAAGGGGCTACTGTTCGACTGCGGCGGGTCATACGGGAAGACAAATTCACCTGCCCCCCGCCTCGTTACAATCCAAGTAGTCTCCTTAATAAGATGGAAGAGCTTGGAATCGGAACTAAGGCAACCCGAGCAGATATCATTCAGACTCTTTACAACCGCGAATACATCATGGATGAGAGAATTGTGGTGACTGAGCTGGGCTTCGATATCATCGATGTTCTCGGCAGGTACGCTTCGGTTCTAGTCTCGGCGATGCTCACTCAAGACCTTGAGGGTAAAATGGAACAAATCCAAAACGGTAAAATGAGGCGGGAAACTGTTATCGCAGAAGTTGTTGAGCAGCTGAAGTCCCAGCTGGAACAATTCAAAGAAAACGAAGAAAGTATCGGCGAAGCCTTGAGTAAAGCCACTACGAGAGCGGAAATACAGGAACGAACTGTGGGAAGATGCCCAAATTGTGGCACAGGCGAACTTATGATTATCTATTCGCGGACGACTAGAAAGCGCTTCATTGGCTGCACCAACTACTTCAAAGGTATATGTAAAACGTCTTTTCCTCTTCCTCAACGTGGAACCATTAAACCCGCCAAAAGCAACTGTAAAGCGTGTGGCTGGCCAACTGTTCTGGTGTGGCTCAGAGGCAAGAACCCCTGGAACATGTGCTTCAATCTCGATTGCTCTCTTAAGGATAAGCGGAGGAAAAAACCGTGAAGTGCATTGTTTGTGGCAGAGACGCTGTAGAGAAATATTGCGAGTTCCACGAAAGAGCTTACGGTGCTGTTGTTCAGAAATTTGAAACTTGGCAAAGGACTGCGGGCGTCTCTTGGAAGGAATATTTAAAAGCTGTTGTGGAGAATTCATACACAGGCGCTTGGGCAAAAGAACTTGCAGAGCATCTATTGATGAACAAGGATGGATAAACTATGGCTAAAAGTTTTAGTAAACAACTTTCATCTCTTGCCTTTTCGTTGCAGAAAACTTACGAGAGAATACTAACTGCTAAACCTTCCTTATTTGTTGTTGCCACCGCGGTTGTTGCTGCTTCACTATTCCTGTTTGCAGGCGGAGTCTACGACCTGCTGATCCAGCCCATCGTAGCAATCGTCGGTTCTACTGGAAGAATAATCAGTTTCTATCCTTATGGGATTTCTGAGCAGTTGCTCTTGGAGAGCATAATCATCATGATTTTCTATGCTATGGGAGTCGTGGGCTTTCTTGTGGCATATAGAAGCACAAAGTACGCGTATAACCCCCGCCAAGCATACAGGTTCCTTCTGGTTGGCTGTGCTCTACTTCTGTTAGCCTATCTTTTACTTGAACAAAATCTGTTAGCCAGCTTAGGCTAGACTCCAGATGGGCTACAAGCCAAAGCGGCGCAGGTTCACCTGCTTTTTCCTTTGTTTTTCATGTTCAAAAGAGCAGCGCCTAGGTTTGTTAACAGGTGTATCGGGATTGTTATCAAGAGAATTATCAGAGCCGAAACCAAAGAGGGGGACGAAACTGGGATGGAAAAGAGGAATGCTCCCAGTATGAAGTCTATCTGATCCGCTACTGGAAGCGAGCTTCCGGGAGAACGGTTTAGCCGCCTTTTAATGAATGATTCTATCAAGTCGCCTGTTAAAGCTCCTAGAGACAGCACAAATCCAAGCAGTATGCTGTATTCAAACTGGGGGCTGTATTGAAATAGAAACTGTTCAAAGATGACTGTTTGCGCTGCTCCAACTAACGTTCCCACGATAATGCCCGCCAAGAATCCTCTGAATGTTTTGTGGGATCCAAGGAATGGTTTGCCGTCCACAAATTTTTTGCCGAAATCCATGGATTTGCCTCCGCCGAAGATGACAGGGGCTGCGTTGGCACAGTACGCTGGGAAAATAAACCACATGGCTGCGGCGACGTCGATTACTGTTATTGTCATGTTTTTCAATCCTTATTCATTAGTGAAGAAAATAACTCTAGTGCATGTAATCGCTTATTCCTGTTCTCTCTATCTTAACGTAAATGGCTCCTTTTCCCTTGATTTTCGGATGCTTCTCGCGCAGGACCTTTATGACCCGCGTTTGACTTGTCTGCCTCATGTCGAGTATGATGTCTGACCAGTAGTTCAGAACACGCGTTGCCACAGGTTTCATTTCAACCGTTTCTCCAAGAGGAACACTTCTCACCTGACTGACAATGAGAACTGCTACTCCACATGTTTTGGCTATCTGCATCAAAACCGCCAACTGTCTGTTCAACTCGCGGTTCGCGGCGTATGTTTCTTTTGTGCCGTCAAGTTCTACTCGATATAGTGATGTGACTGTGTCGACGATGATTAACCCAAATTTTTTGTTTATAACCTTTTCAAGGTGATCTATTGATTTGGATTGGTCTTGAAATGTTGTTGGTCTCATTATGATCATGAGTGGTGAAATTTTTTGGTAATCGTACTCTGCTATCTGTGACAGTCGTTCATAGGAGAAAGTTCCATCAGTGTCTATGAAGAGTGACTTGATGCCTCTGCGTGCGCAATTAACTGCGCATTGAACAGCAAGAGAAGTTTTGCCTGTTTCCGCTTCTCCATAGATGAGGGAGACGCTTTCGGCAGGGAATCCTCCTCCTAACAATTTGTCAAGCGAGATACAACCCGTTGGAATGAGCTTATGCAATTCGCTAACACAAGAATCGAAGTAATCCTCAGGAATTATAAGCCTTCTCTCTGCTGTCTGTTTTTATTGAATAATTATTCGTAAGATATTTAAGCGGAAAAAAGACAGGAAGAGTCACGCAGGGTTCAAAGTTATGCATGAAGACATCTCTCCATTTTCTAATCAGTTGTTTCTTGTGTGGAACATGGAACGTGTAATCAAATGAAAACGAGAATAGCTGTTGCAACCGTTAATGGAAGAGCCTATTACGAACTTGTGAACGAACTGCAGAGAAAGAGGTTGCCCTTCTTGAGCCTGAAACCATGGGATCCTGTTCCAGTTAATATCAAAGTTGTCCTAACCACAGAAGCGGAGAGCAGCCAGATTTCACACCCAAACATTCTACTTTTTGAGCAGGAATCAAACCCTGAATCTGTAGTAGATGAGGCAGTTTTGATTATTCAGGGAAAACAGGGCTACGAAAGAATTGTTGTCGGAGTAGACCCCGGCAAAACCTGCGGCATAGCCATTCTAGGCGACAACAAGGTCCTAGAAACCCTGACAGCGTCAAACATAGAAGATGCGGCTCACCTCATTGTAGACAGCCTGAAACGGTTTCCAGCCGAGGTTAGCGTGGTGAGGGTGGGAGATGGAACTCCCGAATACACCACAACATTACTCGATTTATTGGAAGCTGGTCTGCCAGAAGATGTTTTGGTTGAGGTGGTCCGTGAGGCTGGTACAAGTCAGCTCGCGAACAAGTCTGTGAACCGCAGAGTGTTAAGGGACGCTATTTCTGCCATAAAAATTGCGGGAAGAAAAGGTCGAGTATTTTCGAGAAGGAATCTTCCATGAAGCATGTTATCGATGAAGGAAAGACTTTACTTGTTGACGGACCCGCTTCCGTGAGCCTTCTCTCCGGAAATGTAAACGTTCTGGGTGCACCTCTTCAAATCGAAGAGAATCTTGTGGTCAGGCAAGGAAAACGGTTGCCCCTGTGGATCAAAAAAACGGCTACTCTTGAAGTTATGCTTGGGCAAGGGGCTTCCATAAACGAAGTTGAAGATGGAACCGTTCCTTCTTCGTGGGATGAAGCTGCGAAGGAGCTTTTGTCCCTAGATAAACCTGTGACTGTCATGGTTGTAGGCGGCGTAGACTCAGGCAAGACAAGCTTCTGCACTTTTCTTGTGAATGCGGCTGTGAAAGAGAAGCTGAGGACAAGCGTTATCGACGCTGATTTGGGTCAGTCTGATGTGGGTCCGCCCTCAACTGTGGGATTCAATTTCGTAGCTGAGCCTGTGAAGGACCTCTTCGAGATTGATGCTCAGGACGCGGTTTTTGTGGGGTCGACGAGTCCAAGCGGAGCAATAAGTAAGGTCGTTGAGGGCTTGACTTCTCTGGAGGCTAGAGTGATGGAGGCGGGCAGTGGATTTTCTTGTCATAAACACTGACGGCTGGATCGAAGGCGAAGAGGCAGTCGCATACAAAGTTCGATTAGCAGAAAAGGTTGCTCCCAGCGTTGTCGTGGGAATGCAACAGGAAAACGAGTTAAACACCCATTTTAGACGCATTGCATGGCGTCAAGGTTCTTGTTATTGATTCTCCACAGTCTGATTCAGCCAAGAAGTAGAGAAAAAAGGAAGCTTTTGCGGGAGCTTAGTTACAAGAAGTACATGAAAGGAGCAAAGATTCAATCTTTTTCTATTAGTTGGATTAAAGTTGAAGATTCTCTTTTGGGGTCTGGCGTTCCATTGACTCGTAACCGTTTGGAAACCTTGTGTAATCTGTTGGGAACAAGACCAGTTTACGCTGAAGAAACATATTACTGTTCTCCTTGTTGTGTTAAAGGAGAGTGAAAACAGTTAATGAGACGCAACATTAAATCTGTTGAGGAGCACTTCGGAAAACGGGTTAAAGTGATACGTAAAGGAGACGAGCAGGGCTTGCTTGTGGGGCTAAAAGATGAGGAAGACCATTTTTTGGGAATTGGTATCCTGCATGAAGTTGATTACAAACGAAAAGTTCTGAAAGTCTACACTCCTGTGAGCAAGAAAGTGTCTACGCTGTGTTTCGGGCAGATAAAACTGAACAAAAACTTCAGGGAGACCAGCTTAAGCACAGTGTACTCCACAACTCTGTAAACCTTTTAGTTGCCTATTTGTTTGAAAATACTAAATAGACGCTTGACCCTGCTATTAATGGCATGGAGAATCGGGGTTGTCACGAGCAAAAATCATCAAAGAAGAGCATAATGAACAGGGCACGTCATTTTTTGCCGTTTACATAGAAACAAAAAATGCGAACCAACTGTTTTTGAGTGAAGGCGAAGACAAGCTGGGCACATTGGCTGTGGCTATGCCGCAACCAAAGAACTTGGTTGGTTCACCTCTCTCCTCAGTGTTGCTTGGAGACAGAAATATGACAATTGCCCGCCTATTAGCTGAACTTCTTGCCCAAAAAACGAACAAGATCAGTTTAGTTTCAGTTTTCACAAAATCCGTTACCGAACAGGAAGCTGTTCCTATTCTTCGGAAACTGATGGATAAGACTCTTAAAAAAGAGGAAGAAACAAAATGAGTATCCACAGTTTTTTGTATCTGCAAAAATTTGCTAAAGCCAAAATAGCTAAACTGAACCGTTTATCTTCTGCTTCTAACATTGGCTTATTGTTTAGTTTGTTGCTTTCCAGCCAACACATATATTGCACCTATTCTATGTAGTTTTGGAATTCCGGAGGAACCCTTGATGAATTTCGACGTCATAATTGTGGGCGCTGGTCCGGCTGGAATATTTTCTGCTCTTGAGTTAGCTGACAAAACAAACCTCAGTATTTTGCTTTTGGATAAAGGTTCAGCTATTGATCGGCGCAAATGTCCTGCCAGTAGAGGCTTGGGCTGCGTGAACTGTGACCCGTGCTCCCTGTTGGCTGGTTGGGGCGGCGCTGGCGCTTTTAGTGATGGAAAGCTTACTTTGTCAACAGAAGTTGGTGGATGGCTTAACGAATACTGCACCGAAGAGCAACTTTGGGAGTTGCTCCATTATGTTGATGACGTTTATCTGAAGTTTGGGGCTACTAAGCATCTTTATGGTGTGGGTCCAGAAAAGTTTGATGAACTCGAACGAAAAGCTTCTCTTGCTGGGTTGAAGCTTGTTTCCCAGAAAGTTCGGCATATGGGCACTGAAAAATGTGCTGAGACTCTTCGTAAGATGCGTAGTCATCTTGAAGGTAGGGTTGACATTCGGACCCGAACAGACGTTAAGAGCCTTTTGGTTAAAGACGGCAAGGTTGAAGGTGTTGAGACAACAAAGGGCGAAAAGTTCTATGGAAAATATGTGATTGTGGCGCCTGGAAGAATCGGCGCCGAGTGGTTGAAAACTGAGGCAGAGGTTCTTGGTCTGAAAACTTTGAACAATCCTGTGGACATCGGCGTCAGGGTGGAGCTTCAAGCTGCTGTCATGGAGGAACTAACTAAGACCTTGTATGAGCCCAAGCTGATTTATCACTCTAAATCGTTTGATGATCAGGTGCGGACCTTCTGTGTTTCGCCTCTCGGAGAAGTTATCACCGAATCCTATGATGGCATCTTAACAGTGAACGGACAGAGCTATGCTGAACGGAAAACAAAAAACACCAACTTTGCAATCTTGGTCAGCACAGCTTTCACAGAACCATTCAGAGAACCCATAGCCTACGGAAAATATATTGCACGACTCTCAAACCTGCTCAGCGGAGGCGTAATCATTCAGAGGCTAGGCGACCTAAAGGCTGGACGCCGCTCAACAGAGGAGCGGATAAAACGGAGCCTGTGTGTTCCAACCCTCAAGAATGCCACGCCAGGAGACCTCAGCTTCGTTTTGCCCTACCGCTATTTGTCTGACATCAAAGAGATGCTTGAGGCGTTGGATAAGGTGGCTCCAGGAGTAAACTCGAACGACACGTTGCTTTATGGAATAGAAGTTAAGTTCTATTCCTCAAGGCTCGAGTTGACTGATCAACTGGAAACAAAGAATCGAGAACATGTTTACTATCGGTGACGGAGCTGGAGTAAGCCGAGGACTCATTCAAGCGTCTGCTTCTGGAGTTATAGTTGCCAAAGAGATTGCTAAGCGAGAAAAGAAATAAATTAGCCTAGTTTTTAGGTACATTTTTTTGTTTATCCCTTTTAGCGTAGCTTTTGGTGGGGCCGCCCGGATTTGAACCGGGGTCCCGAACGTCCGAGGCTCAGAGCCTAGACCATGCTAGCCGACGGCCCCTTTTTTTCACGAATTCTTTGATGCGTCAGGTTTTACATAAGGATTCTCATGGTTTGGTTCTTTTGGCGGTGTGCCCTGTTGATTGTATTTGGGTTTGTTTTTTTGTTGATTCGAGTTTTTTGGGGAAAATAAATAAGGTTTTTATAGAGTAACCTTGTTTTTGGGGTATGCAACTCACTATTTGACTTTAACCAAAATTGGTTCATTCTCTTCTTTGCATTCATAGGTGCATGGGCGGTTCTAATGCTTAACAGAAAACGCAATGGCAAAACAAATAATGTTAAAGAACAATTTTACTTGGCTATTGCTGGGCTTTTTTCACTGGTTCTTATGGAAGTGTTTGCAACCCAGTCTGATTTGTGGCATTACATTCCTGGAAATTGGCCAGTGATTTTGTGGGCTCCGTATGTTGCCGCTATACTGTTTGGTTATCAATTGTTGCGGTTTATAGAAGAACACATAATTAAAATTCGTGATTATGCACTTTAAAAAGCCGATTTTTTATTTGTCGGCGAATTTGCTTCTGTTTCTTTTGAATTTCTTTTTGCATTTTACGCTGCAGAAGAAGTATGTTTCTCCATCGTGTGTTATTTTATATTTGGCTGTCTTTTCGGTCAGAATCACGCCGCATACTGGGTCTCTTGGCATCAGTTTTTCCTTCACTCACCAAATAGTTAACACCCGTAGATAAGCTCTTTGCACATTGCTTGTTGAATGTGTAACATTTTTTGTGGCGCTTTTTTGTTCACTTCCCCGAAACAATGTTGCTTTCATAAATTTTGTAATCACTTTAGTTTTTGTCTTCTTTACTGTTGTTTTTTGGGGGAAAACCTCTGTTTCGGTGTTTGGGTGTGTGTTCAGGTAATGTTTAATAGTTGCGCTCAGCTTATCGAGAAGAAGTTACGTGTCTGAGGTAAACGTGGTTGCTGTTTTGGAGCCGCGTAGATGTTTAGGGAAGAACTGTTAATGGCAGAACTTAAGATTGGCGATAGGATGGAGATTCCGGTACACAGTGTTTTCCATCAGGAAGCGGGCCATTTTGGCAAAGTTGTCTATATAAGCGACGATGGGGAAACTGTAACCGTGAAATGTGAGCGGAAGCATGGTGGCAAAACAGTTGCCTTCAATGTTGCACTCCAGCCAAAAGAAGAATAAACTGCGCCAAGTTTGTGCGCGCTTTTTTGAAGCACGCCATTTTGATTTAAATGTACAAGTTGCCTAGTGATAACCCATTATTTTTGTTGCTTAGTTTTTCCAGAAAAAGGCTGTTTTCAACAATAATCTGTTATTAGTCTACTAATATTATTGCCTGTTTTGTTTAGGCTGTTTTTCTTCTCGCTTCTGTTATGATGTCTGTGAGTGCCGCGAAGGCTTTGCTTACGTCTTCCATGGCTAGCACGATTATTGTTTCTGTGTAGCAGCTCATTGTCTCCTCTATGTTGATGTGACGTCGTGAGACTGCGTTGTAGAATGCTTGTACACATCCGGGCGTGGATGTTATCTCGTCTGGGCTTCGGATGATGACTGTTGACAGGTTCTGTTTCTGGTCTATCACATCCTTTTTGGTGAAGATGGAGCTGATTTTGTTGAAAGAATTTAAATCAGAGATTAGTGTGACGACAGTGTTTCCTTCTATGACTTGAAGAAAGTCACCCGAGAACGTTGCTAACGTTTTTCTTATCTTCTCCAGGTTCTCTTTTGTTTTTTCGACAGAAACTTTTGCCATGTCTGTTCTGATGTTTAAGTCGCTTCCAGCGACGACTCGTGTTATTTTTCCTTGCAGGATTGTGTAGTTTGTTTTGGCGCGTTTAACCGAGGTTATTACGCTTTCGAGGTTAACTTCGCTGTTTACTGATTCTTTGATTTTGGGCAGGAGCATTCTGGCTATTGCGCTGTAGTTTCCGTAGTCTCTTTGCAGGGCATCCTGTAGGGAGAGGTCATCATCGATGAGGTTTTGGACGGTTTTCGCGATGGAATTGACCATTTTTGGTCACTTCTGTACAATTTACTATGATATTGACCAAAATCTATATAAGCATTTCCCGAATTATCAACCTCGAACTGGGAAACACAATGAAAGACACGATAATATTAGCCTATTCTGGCGGACTAGACACGTCTGTTCTCATAAAATGGTTACAGGAAGAATACGACGTGGACATCATAACATTCACAATGGAGCTGGGGCAACAAACCGACCTAAAAAGGGTCGCAGACAAAGCCCACACCCTAGGCGCCAAAAAACACTACTCAATAGACGGCACAGAAGAATTCGTCACAAAACTATGTCTTTCCAGCCATAAAAGCAAACGCACTCTACGAAGGAAAATATCCAATGGCAACAGCCCTAGGGCGCCCGTTAATCGCAAAAAAGCTGGTCGAAATCGCACAACAGGAAAAAGCAATAGCCGTCGCCCACGGTTGCACAGGAAAAGGCAACGATCAGGTGCGCTTCGACGTTACAGTCAAGGCTCTTGCCCCAAACCTCAAGGTTATGGCTCCAGTTAGGGAGTGGGGACTCTGCAGAGAAGCAGAAATCAAGTACGCCAAAGAAAAAGGCATATCCATTCCTCACCTATCTGACCCTTACAGCATAGACCAGAACCTGTGGGGACGCTCAATAGAATGCGGACCCCTAGAGAATGCGGAACAGGAACCGCTAGAAGAAATCTATGAACTGACAATTTCTCCCGAAGAGGCCCCAGACAAACCAGAATATGTCACAATCCAGTTTGAGGCTGGCTGTCCAGTTGCCCTGAACGGAAAAAAGATGAAGCCCGTAGCGTTGATCGAAAAACTCAACGAGATTGCTGGGAAGCATGGAATTGGGCGCGTTGACCACATCGAGGACAGGCTGGTTGGAATCAAATCAAGGGAAATCTACGAGTCTCCAGCCGCCGAGGTGATGATTGAAGCCCACAAAGACCTAGAGAAGATGATTCTGACGCGCCACGAACTAGAGTTCAAGAAACAGATAGACGAAAAGTGGACATGGCTCGTTTACACTGGCTTGTGGATAGACCCGCTGCGGGAGGCTCTGGAAGCCTTCATTGACAAGACTCAGGAGCGCGTCTGCGGAGAAGTGAAAATGAAGCTGTATAAGGGACACTGCTGGGTTGTGGGACGCTCCTCACCAATGTCTTTGTATGACAAGAACTTGGCAACCTACGAGGTAGAAACATCGTTCAATCAAGCGTATGCTGAGGGCTTCATTGAACTGTGGGGACTGCCCACCAAGGTAGCTAACATACTCAAAGAGAAGGTGAAAAACGAAAAGAAATGTTAACGGAACTGGACGGTTTCGGCTGTCTGTTCCATATAGAACTGTTAGGTGTGAAAAAAGTTGTCTAAGCTGTTGCGTGGAGGAAGAATAGGCTCTGCACGAAAAGATGCCGTTGAATTTACTGCATCCATAAAAAGCGACCAAAAGCTACTGGAAGAAGTAATCAAAATCAACCAAGCCCACGTAACCATGCTTATTGAGCAGAAAATAATTGATTCTAAAATCGGTGCCCAGCTACTCCAAGCCCTAGTTAGAACTAGACCCCAAAATGGCACTAGACCAGTCACTTGAAGACGTTCACCTAGCAGTCGAAGAGGAAATCAACAAAAAAGTTGGCTTAGACATATGGCGGAAACCTGCACATAGCAAAAAGTCGAAACGATCAAGTGTCAACAGCAATAAGGATGGCACTTCGAATAAGCATCCTAGAACTGATGAATGTCGTAGTAAAGCTGCAGGACTCTCTAGTGGAGCTGGCTGAAAAACACACCGAAACGGTGGTTCCGTCTTATACGCATCTGCATCCTGCACAGCCCGTAACATTCGCTCACATTCTAGTTTCCTACGTGGATGCGCTGGAGCGGAGCCTGAAACGGTTAGAAGAGACTTTTCCCCGAGTTAACATGTGCCCCATGGGCGCAGGAGCTATAGCAACCACAAGCTTCCCAATAAACCGCGACCGCACCGCCGAACTGCTGGGCTTTAGCAAAGTGCTAGAGAACTCCATAGATGCGGTCGGCAGCCGCGATTTTGTTCTAGAAACCCTTGCTGACCTCACATTACTCGCTATTGACGTTAGCAGAATGGCTGAAGACCTGATTGTCTGGAGCTCCCCTGACTTTGGAATAATTGATCTTCCAGAAAGCTTCGCGTTTACAAGCAGCATAATGCCCCAGAAAAAGAATCCAGATGTTCTAGAGGTCATCAGGGCGCGGATGAGTCAGGTTCTCGGCAACTTTGTAGCATCAGCAACAACAATGAAGGCTTTGCCCTCGGGTTACAATCTTGACCTGCAGGAGCTTACTCCTAAACTGTGGGAGTCACTCGAAACCGTCTCAGCGTCAGTGAATATGCTTTCTGAGCTAGCTAAAAACTTGAACATAAACAAGAACGTCTTCAGCAAGCAGATACTCAATTACTCAACCACGACGGAACTGGCTAACCTGCTTGTAAAGAAGTATAATGTTCCCTTCAGGACTTCACACAAGATAGTTGGTGTCGTCGTCAAAACCTTGCTGGACCAGAAGCTGGCGCTTTCTGACTTGACACCTGAACTGTTAAATGAAACCGCTAAAGATTCTGCGGGAATCGTTCTAGCCGTTAAACTGGCGGACATCAAAGACTCAATCGACCCCCAAAAATGTGTTGAAAGTCACAAAGCCATGGGCGGTCCAGCTCCAGCAGAAGTTAAACGAATGCTCAAAAACCGTATACAGTTGACAAGCCAGTCAAAAACCAGCCTCAAAGAACAGAAAAGCAGGCTAGAGGAAGCTGACATGCAGCTAAAGTCTGTGGTTCAGCGTTACTCCACCCGAAAAATGATGCTTGAAAAGTAGTGTAGGTCATAACTGTGAACACAAAAACTAACGTCCAGAAACCTGGTAAAGCTGTTCTCGTTTTGGAAGATGGCTCTACTTTTGTTGGCTACGGCTTCGGTGCACCAAAGAAGGTTTCTGGCGAAATCGTATTTTCAACTTCCATGGTTGGATACCCCGAATCATTAACTGACCCATCCTACAATGGACAAATCCTGACCTTCACGTATCCTCTGGTTGGGAACTACGGAGTTCCACCATACGACAAAGAGAATGGAGTTTTCAAATACTTCGAATCCGACGACATCAAAGTAACGGGCTTTGTCGTCCACGAGCTATGCAAGAATCCTTTCCATTGGGCATCTACACGGACACTGGACCAGTGGCTAAAAGACGAAGAAGTACCCGGCATATACGGAATCGACACCCGAAAACTCACGAAAAAACTCAGAGTCAAAGGTGTAATGCTGGGAATCCTAAAAGTATGTGAGGCGGATGAGGAACCTGACCTGCCCAAGCTTGTGAAGGAAATAAAGACGGTTCAGGATCCCAACTCCACAGACCTCGTAAAACAGGTAACAGTAAAAGAGCCAATTCTTTACCCGTCTGGAGGAAACAAACTAGCAGTTCTAATCGACTGCGGAGTCAAATACGGCATCCTACGCAACCTTCTACGAAGAGGCTTCGACGTAATGCGGGTTCCCTACAACTTTTCGGCAGAACAGATTTTGGACTACAATCCAGACGGCGTGATGATAAGCAATGGTCCCGGCGACCCGAAGCAGTGCGTGAAAACAATCGAAACCGTCCGGGAACTGATGGATGAAAATATGCCGATGATGGGCGTGTGCCTTGGAACACAGATTCTCGCCTTGGCTCTTGGCGGTGATACCTACAAGCTAAAGTATGGTCACCGATCCCAGAATCAGCCCGCCCTAGACCTAGAAACAGGAAGATGCTACATCACCACCCAGAATCACGGCTACACAGCAGAAAGGGACTCCCTAGCCGGCACTGGCTTGGAAGCGTGGTTCATGAACGCCAACGACAAAACAGTTGAAGGTGTAAAACACAAAACCAAACCCGCCTTTGCCCTACAGTGGCATCCTGAAGCATCGCCCGGACCCTACGACACAGAATTTCTGTTTGATCGATTCAGAAAACTTGTGGAGGCGAAATAGGTGCCCAAGTTCGAATGGATAAAAAAAGTTCTAGTCTTGGGTAGCGGCGCCATAAAAATTGGGGAAGCCGCAGAATTCGATTATTCTGGAAGCCAGTGCCTAAAGGCTCTTCGTGAGGAAGGAATAGAAACAGTTCTCGTTAACCCAAACATAGCCACAATCCAAACCGACCCACGCCTAGCAGGAAAAGTCTACCTTCTACCAGTAACGCCCGAGTTCGTAGAGGAAGTCATCGCAAAAGAACGCCCGGATTCGATTATGTTGAGCTTTGGGGGACAGACAGCCCTAAACTGCGGCGTCCAACTTGCTAAGAAGGGCATTCTCGAGAAATATGACGTTAAGGTTTTGGGTACTCCAATCAAGACCATAGAGGATACTGAAGATAGGGAATTGTTTAGGCAGTCTATGATGAAGGCTGGTGTTCCGATTCCCAAGAGCAAATCTGCCCTTTCTCTGGAAGAAGCCATTCATGTGGGCAGGGAAATCGGTTATCCTGTTATTATCCGTTTGGCTTATGCGTTGGGCGGTAAGGGCTCAGGAGTAGCCCACAACGAGACAGAATTGAAGAAGATTGTCTGCCGCGCTTTGGGTCAGAGCATGATCTCTCAGGTACTCATCGAGGAGTATTTGGGGCACTGGAAAGAAGTCGAGTATGAGGTTATGCGAGATTACGATGACAACTGTATAATTGTTTGTAATATGGAAAATTTTGATCCCATGGGCATCCACACAGGCGACTCCATAGTCATCGCCCCATCCCAGACTCTGTCTAACAGGGAATACCACATTCTTCGTTCAGTTTCAATAAATGCGATACGAAGTCTAGGAGTAATCGGCGAATGCAACATCCAGTGGGCGCTGGACAACAAGTCAGAGGAAATCCGCGCCATAGAAGTGAACGCTAGGCTGTCAAGAAGCTCAGCTTTGGCAAGCAAAGCAACAGGTTACCCCATTGCGTATATCGCAGCTAAACTGTGTATTGGTTATACGCTGCCCGAGTTGCTGAACAAGGTAACTGGTGTAACCACAGCCTGCTTTGAACCTGCTCTCGACTACCTTGTAGTCAAGTATCCTCGTTGGGACCTGCAGAAGTTCAGGAACGTGGACAGGCATATTGGTCCCCAGATGAAGTCTGTTGGCGAGGTTATGGGAATCGGACGATGTTTCGAGGAGGCGCTGCAGAAGGCTGTTCGTATGCTGGACATTGGCAAGCTGGGTTTGGTATGCAACGCCGAGGAAGACGAACCTGAACCAATAGAGACAATAAAGGATGTTTTAGCTAAACCTACAGACCAGCGGCTCTTCATGATAATTAAAGCTCTAAAACAGGGAATGTCCATCGAGGAAATCTACAAGCTGAGTGGTGTTGACCCGTTCTTCTTGCACAAAATCCAAAACGTAATCGACATGCAAGATAAACTGTCCACAATAAAACATACGGACAGCGAATTCCTAGACACCATCCGTGAAGCAAAGCGTATCGGCTTTTCTGACATGCAGATTGCCATATGCCGCGACACAGACGAATTTACAATACGGAAGTTACGAAAAGAAGCGAATATTGTTCCTGCGATTAAACAGATTGATACTCTTGCTGCTGAGTGGCCAGCCAAAACAAACTACTTGTATTTGACGTATGGCGGAGACGAGGATGACATCAAATTTTCTTCGAGCAGCAAGAAGGTTATAGTTCTTGGAGCAGGCGTTTTCAGGATTGGTTCCAGCGTTGAGTTTGACTGGTGCGGAGTAAACACTATCTGGGCGCTCAAAAAGAATGGTATCGAAGAGGCTATAATGGTCAACTATAACCCTGAAACGGTTTCGACAGACTATGACATGTCTGACAAGCTCTACTTCGAAGAACTAACCATAGAACGAATCTTGGACATTTATGACAAGGAGAATCCTCTCGGAGTAATAGCCAGCGTGGGCGGACAAATTCCAAACAACTTAGCCCTAAAACTCTCCAACGCCGGAGTAAACCTGCTTGGCACATCAGGAGAAAGCATCGACCAAGCAGAAGACAGAACCAAATTCAGTGCTCTGCTTGATGAGCTTGAGATTCCTCAGCCAGAATGGCGAGACCTGTCAACAACCCGAGACCTCAAAAAGTTTGCTTCTCAGGTTGGCTATCCTGTTCTTATTCGCCCAAGCTATGTGCTTTCAGGCTCGGCTATGAGGGTTGCCTTCACCGCAGATGAACTGGAAGATTACCTCAAGTTAGCTGCCAAAGTTTCAAGGGAGCATCCTGCCGTAATCTCGAAGTTTATCGAGAACGCAAAAGAGGTTGAAGTTGACGGCGTCTACGACGGTGAACACAACATTATCGGAGCCATTATTGAGCATGTTGAGAACGCTGGTGTTCACAGCGGGGATGCTACCATGGGAATTCCATCGTTGACTCTGGACAGCGATGTACTTCGAACTGTTCAGGATTACACTCATAAGATAGTTGAAGCCCTCAAAATCAGGGGACCATACAACATCCAGTATCTAGTAAAGAATGGAGTCACCTACGTTATCGAATGCAATCTCAGGGCTTCACGGTCTATGCCGTATGTCAGCAAAACCCGCGGAGTCAACATGATAGAACTTGCCACCCTAGCAATGCTGGGAAAAAAATTCAGTGATTCCGGATTCGTTGATTTACCCGAAATCAGTCACGTTGGCGTCAAGGTTCCACAGTTCAGTTTCATGCGTTTAAGCGGAGCAGACCCTGTTCTGGGAGTTGAGATGCTAAGCACTGGCGAAGTAGCGTGCTTAGGAGAAAACTTTGGAGATGCCCTATCTAAGGCGCTGCAGTCTGCCGAGTTCAAGATGCCGCCCGAAGGCGGGTCGGTGCTGATAACTGTTGGCGGAAAAGAACTGAAAAAACAGGTTGTGCCCATTGGACGGGCTCTTAGGAAGATGGGCTTCAAAATCTATTCGACCCATCATACTGCTGAGGCGTTACGAGAAGCAGGCGTAAACAACATTTCGGTTTTGTGCAAAGTGAGAGAAGTGGGACAGAAACCAAACATCGTCGATTATCTTCAGGAAGGCAAAATTGATTTGGTAATCAACATACCCATGCCAAACCATCTGGCAACCTTCTCTGAAATCCTAAAGGACGAGTACACCATCCGCAGATTAGCTATCGAATTCAACATACCCGTAGTAACGAATCTTCAGTTGGCGTCAGCTCTCACCAAAATGCTGGAACAACGGGAAGGCAACAAGTTTGACATCCGTTCCCTAAACGAATACATGGACAGTCTGCCGCGCAAGTTCTGGTAAACAAAAACAAAAAGAATAGGGAACTGTTAATCCCTTTTTCTTAGATTGAATTTTCTGAACTTCAGTTTTGCTGTTAAGATTTTTTCTGTGCCGAAAAGTCTAGCTGCCACGTAAAGAACTCCGACTGTGAAAATTGCCATGTAGATGATTCCCCCGATGGCTAGTAAGTAGTTTCCTGTGAAGGCTACGTTTGCTGCCAGTAATGGATGCGTGAATGGTATCGCAAGAAGTATGGTTGATAGTGGGAATGGCAAGGTTGTAATGTCTGTAAACATTGTGAAGATTAGTGGAAAGATCAGTAATATAGAGAGTGGACCAACTAGGGCTTGGGCGCCCCTCACGTCCTCTGCGAAGACAGAAATCGAAATTGCCAATGCTAATGCTGAGAGCAGTGCCATGAATAGGGAGATTCCAAGAAGCACATATGACAGTAGAGTGGGTGCTAATCCAATGCTTGCCAAGTCTAATCCCACTTCAGTTGGTATCATGCCGGTGAAGGAGTCAATGTAGAAACTGAAGCCGATAAGATAGGCTATGGCGCCGACAATAGCAACAAGGATTGATCCTGTTAATTTTCCCGCTAGGATCATGAAGCGGTTAATGGGCAATGTTAGAAGTGTTTCAAGGGTTTTCTCCTCTTTCTCTGACGCCACAGCTGTTGCTGCGAGCTGCATGGCGAAGATAAGCAACATCATTATTCCCACTGGCATGATTGTGGACTGCGAAATCACTAAGCCAAAGAGGACACTGGGGTTGATGTCTACGCCTTTTCCTTTGATTATCGACTTTTCAGAGAGTGCTATAGGATTCAGAAATGTTTCTGGGTTCTTGGAGACCTCTTCAATTCTTTGGTTAACAATATTGCTTTCAAAGAACCTCAAGAGACCACTAACTGCAGAGGAGCTTGTGGACTCTGTTATGCCCCCTCCCCTGAATGGTGTGTAAACTTCCAGTTCTGCTGTTTTTCCTTCAGTTATGTTCTGACTGAAGCCTGAAGGGATGACTATGAGCGCAGTGAGGTTTGATTCCTGAACATCATTGAAGGCTTTAATGAAATCAGCATAGTCAATCTGAACAATTTTAGCATTCCACTGCGTAAGATTACTCATCATTGTTTCAGCAACTGGTCCTCCATCAAGGTTCATCACTGCTACCGAAATTTCTTCCATGCTTCCCTCTGCTGCTTCCATGGATGTTTGAATCGCAAAACCCATAATCGGGAACATTATGAGCGGAATAATTATCATTGGAAGGAGAATTTTGGGGTCTCTGACCAGCTCCTTAACCTCTTTTACTATAATGTTGAATAATCCCTTAAACAAAGCCAACTACCTCCCCAAACACTTCTTCGAGGTTAACCGCCTTGTATTTTGTTTTAAGCTCTTCCGGAGAGCCTTCAACGACGACCTTGCCTTTGTTTATTATCGCTACCCTATCACAGAGATACTCAACTTCCAGCATGTTGTGGCTCGAAAGAAGCACAGTTACATCATGCTCTTTCGCGTAACGTTTTATGATTGTTCTAACGTGAACCGAATGAAGTACATCCAAGCCGCTGTTTGGCTCATCTAATATCGCCAGTTTAGGCTTTGTCATGAGCGCCCTCGCAACTAGAAGCCGACGTTTCATTCCTTTGCTGTATCCTTTCACTTTGTCCTTGAGGCGCTCTCCTAGTCCAGAAATTTCAGAAGCCACGTCAACCAAGTCATTAACTGCGCCTTTATTATCTTCTCTAAAGCTTGCCATGAACCGCAAATATTCTATTCCTGAAAGGTTTTTGTATGCTCCAGCTTCTTCGGGAAGATAACTGATGAGGTTTCGTATCTCTGAAGCCTCTTCAACAACATCATGACCGAAAACGGTTACGGTTCCTGAAGTAGGCAATAGTAATGTGGATGTTATTCTAAGTGCAGTTGTTTTTCCTGCGCCGTTGAGTCCAATGAGCCCGAAGATTTCTCCCTTCTTTATGCTGAAGTTTAAGCCATCAAGGGCTCTGACTGACCCAAAATCTTTCACAAGGTTTTTTGCTTCAACTGCAACGCTCATAGAAATGAGCCCCATTGTTTTGGTAGGATTAGAGGAGCATCTTCAATAAATCTGCTTTGGTGACTATTCCAACAACCTTTCCCTTCGTCGAAATAAGAACCGCTGAGTAAACTTGTAGGAGGCTTGAAATCAGTGGTAACGGGGCATCCTCTCCAACCTGCGGAAACGTCTCCTCCATCAAATCGCCCACAGAAAGTTTAGATATTTGGTTCAGGTCTTTGCCTGCCGAAACTTTTCCTATAATCGTTTTTTCTGAGATGCTTCCGACAGCATGTTCTTCGTCAAAAACTGGAAGCTGAGAATATCCATATTCTGCCATTTTCTGAACCGCCTTCGAAACTGGCTCGCTCTTTTGAATTCCAATAACCTTGTTTTGCAGAACATCTTCAGCTCGCACCTCTGTTTCTGTCTGCAGTTTCTCAAGTGCATCAAATATTGCTTTGACTTTAGTGTAGGAAGGATCGATTTTTTGGGATTCCAGTTTTGCGATAAGCGACTGGCTTACGCCCGCTAATTTTGCGAGCTTTTGTTGTGTTAGTCCCGCGATTCTTCGTTTTTTGGCGACTTCGTCGATGGAAGGTAACATATCATAAATTTTGTTGGGCATATTTAAATTCTTTTTGGAATAATTTTTTCAGTAAAATATTAAAATGATAATGACTGTTGATATGGTTCATACCTTAAGCGGGGATAATGGAGTAAAGGAAAATGGCGATCTCGAAAAGAAGTAACGGACGGTCAATTGCCGAGATTAACCAGAAAATCAGATCTGGCGACGTTCAGGTTTTGACTGCTGAAGCGATGAAGAAGCTTGTGGAAAGCAGCGGCGTGGAAGTCGCCTATAAAGAAGTTGATGTTGTTACAACAGGAACCTTCGGGGCGATGTGTTCTTCAGGCGCAATAATTAATCTTGGTCACTCAGATCCGCCCATCAAAATTCAGAGGGCATGGCTAAACGATGTTGAAGTCAGCCACCCAGGCGCGGCGGTTGACTTGTACATTGGAGCCACAATGATGTCCGAGACTCAGCCTTACGAGTATGGAGGCGGACATGTTATAGAAGATTTGATTGCTGGCAAAGAAGTTGAAGTGAGAGCCACAGCATACGGGACAGACTGTTATCCCAGAACCAAACTGGATACCACAATCACAAAAGATGATTTGAATCAGTTCTATCTGCTGAATTTCCGTAACTGTTACCAGCGTTATGTCTGCGCCACTAACAGCCGCGATGAGATGATTTACACGTATATGGGTAAGCTTTTGCCACGATTTAGAAATGCCACCTATTCTGGGGCTGGTGGCTTGAATCCTCTAATGAATGATCCAGATTATGAGACCATCGGAGTTGGGACTCGCATTTTCTTGGGTGGTGGGCAAGGTTACGTTATTGGAGAAGGCACGCAGCATGATCCCAGTAATCGTTTTGGTACGATGATGGTTCGTGGAGACTGTAAACAGATGACCTCCGAGTTTATTCGGGGGGGTGCTTTTACCAAGTATGGCACAAGCCTCTATGTTGGTATCGGCGTTCCAATTCCCATACTGAATGAGGGTTTGGCTAAGAAGACTTCACTTCGGGATGAAGAAATCTTCACTGACATTGTCGATTATGGGGTTGCCCGCAGAGGGAGACCAAAGCTTGGCAAAGTCAGTTACGCCACATTGAAGTCAGGTGAAATGACAATCAACGACAGGAAAATCAAGGTCAGTTCTCTTTCTAGCTTGAAGACGGCAAGAAAGATAGCGGAGACGCTGAAGTCATGGATTGAAAATGCGACATTCTATTTGTCTGCTCCCGCTGAGAGTCTGCAAACCGATTCGGTTTGTAAACCAATGAGGCAGAGTGACGCGATAATATTCGTTAATAGTGTGGCTCATAAGGCTGTTACCTGCAGGGTTGATGAGGGTATTAAGGCGGTTGCGCAGCGGATAATAAGCGAGTCAGTTAACCATGTTGTTGTAACGGATAACAGTGGAGCGATTAAGGGTCTGGTGACTTCTTGGGACGTTACCCGAGCTGTTGCTGAAGGAAAAACTGAATTGGTTGACATTATCACAAAGAAGGTGTTTACCACAAGACCAGAGGAGTCGTTGGAGGCTGCTTCAAGGAAGATGGCACAGCATCACATTTCTGCGTTGCCTGTTGTGGATCATGAAAAGAATATTGTGGGTCTCATAACGTCTGAGGATATAGCTAAGTTGAGAGGAAGGTGAAATAGATGGATAGAATTCTGTTAAGATTCTCTGAGGAAAACGTTGCTGAGCCAGTAACTTCGCAGGTGATTCTTGAGCTTGGAATACCCATGAGGATAGTGACTGCTACCGTCAATTCTCTTGGCGGAGACATTCTAGTGGAAGTGCCTGCTGTTCACGTCGACAAGGTCGTTAAAGCCTTCAGGAAAAAGGGCGTAGTTGTAAAGTTTCCGAAGCTCATCGAAGTGGACAGTGACAAATGCTTTGACTGTGGCGCATGCTATGCTCTATGTCCAGTGGATGCCATCTCATATGATAAGGGCTATTCTGTTGTTTTCGACGATAAAACCTGTATCGGCAGTCCCTGCGGATTATGTGTTGATGCTTGTCCAGCCCGAGCCATAACGCTTGTTGAGCAGCACCGTAACAATCGAAAATGACAAAAGAAAAACTATTCAAACGGGCTTTTCGTCACAAAGAATCAAACTGCACCATAATATCAGACAAAGAAGAAGCAATCGAAATTGCAATATCATCGATAAAATATAACCTGACGCTGCTTGAAGAATACATCAAAAAACATCCACGATTTCTTTTTTCTCTTGAACCCGTAGCCGTAGACAATGCCCCAGAAGTGACACGGTTGATGGCTGAAGCTTCAGAGAAGGCAGATGTTGGACCGATGGCTGCTGTTGCTGGAGTCTTAGCTGACCTAGCAGTGCACGAGATGATAAATTCTGGCTGCAAGGTTGCAGTAGTAGAAAACGGAGGAGAAGTCTATGCTGTTTCAGACCAGCCAATCGATATTGCATTCGCTGCGGGCGACGAGCCGCTCTCAAAAGAGATGGGCTTCAGGTTAAAGCAGTTCCCCGTGGGATTAGCAACTAGTTCTGGTTTGTTTAGTCACGCTTTCAGTTTCGGCGACGCAGAAGCGGTGACCATCTTTGCTGTTGATGCTGGGATTGCTGATGCTGCTGCTACGGCTGTGGCGAACCTGATAACTGGAGATGATGTTCAAAGCGTGATTAGGCGGGGAATTGACAGAGCCTTAAGTATAGATGGCGTTAAAGGTGTCTTCATCCTGTACCGTGGCGTTGTGGGCAAAGCTGGAGCGATTCCAGAACTGATAAAACTGAATCCCTCGAAGTAACTGTGGGCTTGAAACAATTTATATGAAAGCTGTCTTAACTAAAGACAATAAAGAGGATTGTAAGTTGGCTGAGACGCGAACAGACCTTTGTGGGTGCGTTTTTGAGATTCAGCAGGGCATAATGGTTTGCGTTAAGCGCTGTCCAAAGCATAGTAGACCCAAACGGAAGCGTCCCTTCAGATCCAAAGCTGAATGCGTAAGACCCTGAAAAGTTGCATCAGAGATTTTTTTAATGGGCACATAAATATACCATTAAAGGACACGAACAAAAATGGCTGCGCAGAGTTCTCTAGATTTATTC
Organism: Candidatus Bathyarchaeota archaeon; assembly: GCA_963697165.1. Lineage (GTDB taxonomy): Archaea > Thermoproteota > Bathyarchaeia > Bathyarchaeales > Bathyarchaeaceae > Bathyarchaeum. The sequence continues at coordinate 125,125 of CAVOMX010000025.1, read as the reverse complement.
GGTAACACTCTTAAAAAGAAAGAAACCAAGTCGACAGAGATTGCCCCCGCTGAAAAGAAGGATCCATCAAAGCAGAAAGCTGTTGTTTATCCTGATTTTCCCCAAGACCTGCCGCCCTCATACATTGTGTCTGTTTCATATGACGGCAAAAAACAGCTCGCCACCCTCAAACTGTATGAGCCTGTGTCCCAAAAAATCTACTTCTGGGACGACAACACCGGACACAAGCCCTACTGTCTCACCAGTCTTCCTCCTCAGAAACTTGAGAAACTTAGCCGCGTAACAGGCCATTCTGGCTTTGACCACTTCGAAATTGTGGAAAAGTTTGATCCTCTTCTGGACAAGCAGGTGACGGTGACAAAGGTTGTGGCTAAGGACCCGCTGGCTATAGGCGGTCGCCAAAGCGGCTGCATGCGAGACATAATCCCTGAAGATTACCAAAAATTAACTGGCATACAAGAGCCCCCCACGGTCTGGGAATCCTACATCAGGTATTACCAATCCTACATCTACGACAACAATCTAGCTCCGGGTATGCTGTACAAAATTCAGAAAGGAAAACTAATTCCCGTAAAGCAGAAATCAATCGAAGGCACAGTAGAAAAAATTCTCGGTCTCTTTCCTGACGTGGGAAAAGAGTTTCTGGAAAGCGTGGAAACGTGGGCGCGTCTACTAGAATCTCCTGCTCCAGAACTTCGTAGAGTCGCCCTCGACATTGAAGTCAGCTCGCCCATTGCAACGCGTGTTCCTGACCCTCAAGAGGCTGCTCACCCTGTTGTTTGTGTGGCGCTGTTTGGTTCAGACAGAAAAAAACAACTTTTTGTTTTAAAGCGGGATGGTATAGAGAAAGGCGACAAGAAACTGCCCTCCGACGCGGTTGTCAAATATTTTGATTCTGAAAAGGTGCTGCTTCAAAAACTCTTTGATGCTCTTCGTGAGTATCCCTTTGTTTTAACCTTTAATGGAGACGACTTCGACCTGCCCTACCTGTATAACAGAGCTAGAAATCACTTCAATTTTGAACGAAACCAGATTCCAATAGAAGTTGGACGAAGAGTATGCTACATCAGCCACGCAGTTCATATTGACCTCTACAAGTTCTTCTTTAACAGGTCAATACAAATCTACGCCTTCGGCAACAAATACAGGGACATAACCCTAAACGAAGTCGGCACCGCACTGCTAGAGCTCCCAAAAATAGAATTCGAAAAACCATTATCAGAACTAAGCTACACTGAACTTGCCGAATACAACCTACGCGACTCCGAAATCACCCTAGACCTAACAACCTTCAACGACAACTTGGTCATGAAACTCATTTTAGCCCTCTCACGAATATCGAGGATGCCAATAGAGGACGTGAGCCGACAGGGAGTTTCTAGGTGGATACGTAACTTTCTGTATCATGAGCATCGGCAACGAAACTTTTTAATTCCAAACGCCGAGGACATACTTGCTCTCAAAGGTGGAACAAGTACTCAGGCTATCATTAAGGGAAAGAAGTACAAGGGAGCAATAGTTGTTGATCCCGTGCCCGGAGTCCACTTCAGCGTGGCTGTGATGGACTTTGCCAGCCTGTATCCTTCCATAATTAAGGTTTACAATCTGGGCTATCAGACCCTCCTCTGTAATCATGAAGAGTGCAAATCAAACAAGGTTCCTGAAACGTCAAATTGGATATGCACCAAAAATAAGGCTCTTGAAAGCCTGCTGATAGGCTCCCTAAGAGATCTCAGAGTCAAATGGTACAAATCTAAATCGAAAGACAAAACTTTGCCCAAGGACCTGCGAAGCTGGTACAATGTAATCCCAAGCGCCCTCAAAGTCATTCTGAACGCGAGCTACGGAGTTTTCGGCTCACCAGCCTTTAGTTTGTACTGTCCGCCAGTTGCTGAGGCTACAGCCGCAATCGGACGCCACGTTATAACACAAACTATAGAGAAAGCCAAATCATTAGGTATTGAAGTTCTTTACGGGGACACAGACAGCCTCTTTTTGAAGAACCCCTCTCCCGAGCAGATAGAAATCATGGCGGAGTGGTCTAAGACAACAATGGGAATGGAACTGGAAGTAGAAAAGTTCTATCGATATGCAGTCTTCAGCTCTCGCAAAAAGAACTATCTTGGAATCCTAAAGGGTGGCGGCGTTGACGTCAAGGGAATGACCGGAAAGAAACGACACATTCCCATCTACATCAAAAAGGCTTTTTACGCTCTGGAAGAGCGGCTAGAGCAGGTGCAGTCACCCGCAGAATTCGAGGAAGCCAAAAAAGAAATTAAAAAAATTATTAGAGACCGTTACTTGCGGCTAAAGCAACGGCGCTGGGGAGAAACTCCAGAAGAACTGGCTTTCCATATGGTCCTCGGCAAACCGCCGGAAGCTTACACCAAAACTACTCCTCAGCATGTGAAAGCTGCTCTTCTTCTAAAGAAGATTGGCTACGACATGAAGGCTGGAGACCTGATAAGCTTCGTTAAAGTTTTAAAGGATCCCCGCGTTAAGCCCGTGCAAATAGCCTCAAACAGCGAGATAGACGTGGACAAGTACGTTGCGTACTTGCATTCAACTTTTGATCAGATTCTCGATGCTTTAGGGCTTGACTTCGATGAAATAATCGGCTTAACGAAGCTTGAGCGCTTCATGTAAAAAAGTTTGTTTCCAAACAACTGGGCTTTTAACGGTTCTTGTCGTTGACGAACTTGGATTTGCTTGCGATGTGTTTAACTTCTACTCCTTCGTCGATTGGTTTACATGGTACTTCATATTTTTTGAATATCCACATCAATTCATTGAAGGCTTTCTCGTTAACTTCAAGCTCCACAACCTCTGTCATCTCCTCTATGACAGCCGGATGTTTGGGGTTAGCTTTGTAGAGCATCGTAAACTCGATGTCTTGCTCAGACTTTGGCGGAACAGCTATTATCTCCCACAGAGACTTTTCCGGAAAGTTTCGAGGGGGATAACGCTTTATCCTTATCTTCTTCAATATCTACCAACCCTCTCCTATGTGCACGTTTTATAAAATGAATTACGACCTTCATATAAACGGGCATGATACCTTTCTCTATACTTAACTTCTAGACAATTATGATGTAAAAGTAATCGATTGTATGTCCTTCTGCTGTCAGTAAATGCTTGCCCACAAAATCTTTCCCGTAAATGAAAACTTTAATCTTCTAATAATCCACAATAACCGTTCAGGGACGACACAAACATTGATACTTTTCATTGCCTCAACAAAAGACACAGCCGGAATGAACATCGCCAAACAATTGGTAGACAATTATAACCTTGAAAAACTCTCAGAAACCTTCCAAAAAAACCCGGTGTACATAAAAACGCTTCACAAAAAGGAAACTAAACTGCTTTTCGTCAACACAGAGATAGTGGAAACCCAGTTCTTAGGTGACCTCTTCAGCCCCCAGCTGTTTATCTTCCTGTCTAGACACAGTAGCGCCAAAGGCATCCCAACACTGTCTGTGCATACCCCCGGAAACCTGTCAGAAGCAAAATTCGGGGGCAAACCCGGAACGGTCTCCATCTCTCCCGCGGGCGCCATGAAGAACACCCTCTTAGAGATGGCAAAACTGGCAAATGAAAGAAGCCTCAACTACGAAGTTTCCTACGAATGCACTCACCATGGGCCATCCTTGGATGCGCCAACCATGTTCGCGGAACTGGGCAGCACACCGAAACAGTGGAAAGACACTAAGGCTGCCGAGGTTGTTGCAGATGCGGCTGTGGCTGCTGTTTCTGACTGCACTAGCTGTTCTGTGGCGTTGGGAATCGGTGGACCACACTATAACAAAAAGTTTACGAAGATGGCTCTAAACAATCAGCGGGCGTTTGGTCACATGATTCCAAAATATGCTCTTAATGAAGTTGACACTGAAATAATACGGCAATGTATTGAAAGAACCGTAGAACAAGTGGATTCTGTGGTTCTTGATTGGAAGGGAATCAAGGGCGAACACAAACCCGAGATAATCGCAGCGCTGGAGAAACTTGACGTAGACCCAGAAAGGGTCTAAAAACTATCTTTCGCTGAATTAATGGTAAGATGATCTCGTATGCTAAGTTAATACCAAATCTGCGAAATACTATAAACAGTATTCAAAAAAATGTGTGAGGGGAATTTCTATTTAATTCCCCATTTTTTAGTGACTTTCACCAATATGAAGATGACGAAGGCTACGATGATGAAAGTGATCAAAGCCACCAGAAAGCCTCCAACTCCGAACTCCTGATTGTTAACTGGAATTTTCAGAGTTGACAGGTTATCTAATTCGGGCAACGCTAAGCCAATGACAGGCATTATCAAGTCTGTAACCATCGATTGCACTAACTGACCAAGATACAAACCCAAAATGAAAGCAACAGCAAGCCCCATGACCTTGTAATTTTCTATGAAACTCTTGAATTCATTCCAAAGTCCTGTAGGTGGCGGTGGTGGCGGAGCAGGTTTAACTGCCAACAGTTCACGTATCTGCTTAAGCTCGTTAAGCATCTCATCTTCTTTTGACATTTTACTCACCGCTTAATATTACGGCTTTTTCGCCTTTTAACATCTTTTGTGCTGTGCAAACCACTTAAAACCTGTGAAAACCCCAAAAACTATGTTAGAAACAGGTTACCCTCAGGGATAACTTTACATATTAGAATTTAATTTGGAAAGTGCGAGGAACGTTGGGACTAAGATCATTCTTTAAGTCAGCATCTAGATTGCTGAAACTTGCGACAAAACCAGGCAGAACCGAGCTCTGGCTATCGCTAAAAATATGCTTTCTAGGAATTATCGCAATCGGAGGAATCGGCTTCCTAATCAAAATCATTTTCGTTGGAGTCAGTACGCTACTGGGTTGATAACTGATGAGCGAGGAAAAGAAAATTTCAACATCAATATTCGCTGTACGAACAACTGCAGGGCAAGAAAAAAATGTGGCAAACCTTATCGAAGCCAGAGTGAAAATGGGTGAACTTCAGATACAGACCGTGCTTGTGCCTGAACTTTTGAAGGGCTACGTTTTCATCGAAGCTGATGGACCCCACTCAGTAGAGAAGGCCATAACCGGAGTTAAACATATAAGATCCCGGGTTCCTGGCGTTGTGACTTTTCCGGAAATAGAACGATACATCGTTGTAAAGCCGGTGATCGAAGAATTGGACGATGGTGACCTCGTCGAGGTTGTTGGAGGACCATTCAAGGGAATGAGAGCCAAAATCACGAGGGTTGATAAAGCAAAAGAAGATGTAACTCTTGAATTGTTGGAGGCAACATTCACATTACCGATCACAGTTCACGCGGACTATGTGAAACTTGTCGAGAAATCTAAAAAGGAAGAATAAACAATGGGAGAAAAGAAGATTGTTGATGCATTAGTTAACGGCGGGCAAGCTACCGCTGGTCCTCCTCTTGGACCCGCACTTGGTCCTTTGGGAGTAAATGTTCTAGCTATTGTAAACAAAATCAACGAGATAACAAAAGACTACTCTGGCATGAAGGTGCCCGTGAAGATCAGTGTTGACACCGATAATAAGGAGTTTGAGGTGACTGTAGGTACACCTACGACTTCGGCGTTGCTTGTTAGCGAGTTGGGAGTTACGAAGGGTTCAGGAGTTCCTAACACTGAAAAGATTGGCGACCTCTCTTTGGAGCAAATCATACGTATTGCTAAAGTCAAGAGCAACGATGTCTTGGCTAGGGGCCTTAAGGCAGCGGTTAGTGAGGTTTTGGGGACCGGCGTTAGCATGGGTGTAACAGTGGAAGGCAAAGACCCACGCGAAGTTCAAAAGGAACTTAACGATGGAAAGCACGATGCCTTACTAACTCAATAATTTTAATAGTAACAAGATTTTTATAATTGGCTCTTGTACGTCATTGGCGCGAGGCTCTTAAGATGCCATTGAACCTGAAAAACGTCCTTGCTGCAGTTAAAGAGGTTAGAAGCAAGGCTAGCGAACGTAAGTTTTCTCAGTCTATAGACCTCGCTATAAACCTGCAGAACATTGACATGAAGAAGCCTGAAGGCAGAATTCAGGAACGTATCGAGTTACCACATTCTGTTGGAAAGGAACTCAAAGTCTGCGTCGTCGCCACGGGCGAGATGGCGATGAGAGCAAAAAATGCAGGTGCTAGCTTGGTCATCGAAAAAAATGAACTTGAAAGTTTAGTTGCGGACAAGAAGAAGCAGAAAGACATCGCCAAAAAGTATGATATGTTCATAGCCGAGGCTCCTTTGATGCCCCTTGTGGGTAAGAGTCTTGGTGCTTCTCTTGGACCTAGAGGCAAGATGCCTACTCCAGTTGCTCCAAATGCTAACATAGAGGAGCAGATTAAGAAACATCAGAGTATCGTGTTTGTGAGAATGCGTGGACAGCCCGTTATTCAGTGCCGAATTGGAAACGAATCTATGACAGATGAGGAGATCGCTGAAAACGTTCAGGCTATTGTTAGGCGAATAGAAGTTAAACTCAAGAGAGGAATCAAAAACTTCAGGTCGGTTTACCTGAAAACCTCTATGGGTTCTTCAATTAAGGTGGCTTTGTAGGGAAAAGTTATGGTGGTCCGTCAATCAACTCTGTTAAAGGCTGACGAAGTTAAAGAAATAAAGGACATCTTATCTCAATATAATACGGTTGCAATCGCCAGCCTAGAAAAGGTCAGGTCCGCCCAACTTCAAAAGCTGCGACAAAAGCTTGAAAAAAGCGCTTATCTTCGTGTTATTAAGAACTCTCTCATAACCCGTGCTGTCTCCGAAACCAAAGACAAAGTTGGGCTTGAAAAGTTTGAAGAATACTTGAATGGTCCTAACCTTTTCCTTTTTACTAGCTTGAACCCTTACAAACTTGTTATTCTTCTAGAAAAGAGCCGTGTTAAGGCAACAGCTAAAGCAGGAGACGTAGCCGCCTTTGATGTTATAGTTCCTGCCGGAAACACTGGATTGCCCCCCGGTCCTATCATTAGCCAATTTACTGCTGTAGGTTTGCGCACCCGAATAGAATCTGGAAGCGTCTGGGTGTCTAAAGCCACTATGGTGGTTAAAGAAGGCGAACCTATAAACGCTCAGCTTGCAAGTTTGCTTTCGAAGCTTGGAATAAAGCCTGTTGAGGCAGGTCTTAGCTTAAAAGTTGTTTACGACAATGGACTGATTCTGACCGAAGAAGATTTGAAGCTGGATATTGATGCGTTTCGGCGAAGCGTGGTAGGAGGCTCACCAGTTTGCTTTCAATTTGTCTTTGGAGGCGGCTATTACTCTTCCAGAGAACATTGGTTTCCTTCTCAGGCGTGCTCATCAGGAAGCCTACAGTTTAGCTTTGAAGGCGGGTATAGCCAACAAGGATACTATAGCCGATCTTATAAGAAAGGCTAACATGGAAATGCTAGGACTAAGCGAAAAATTGGATGACACAGAGAAAAAGAGTGCGTCATCAAGTTAGGTTCAGAAAAGTTGAAAAGTAAGTATGATGGAAAAGATGGAGGGAAATGAATATGGAATACGTATATGCTGCGATGCTCCTGCACAAAGCTGGAAAAGAAATAAACGAAAAGAACGTATCTGAAGTTCTCACGGTGGCCGGCGTAAGCGCCGATGCCTCTCGAGTTAAAGCTTTAGTGGCGTCCATTGCCGAAGTTGATATCGATGAAGCCATCAAATCTGCTCCTGCAATGATGGCGGCAGCACCAGCGCCTGCAGCTACAGCAGCTAAGGAAGAAAAGGCAGAAGAAGAGCCTGAAGAAGACGAGACCAAGAAAGAAGAAGCAGCAATGGAAGGTTTAGGTTCCCTGTTCGGATAAACGGTTCATTTTCCGTTTTCTTGAACGGTGGGAGGCTTTCCCTCTATTTTGTTTTTTTATCTTTTTGTTTTCTTAGCTTTTGCAAGTTTACATTTTGATTTTTTTGTTGACCTAAAGTGAGAAATTTTTATCTCTTTTAAGCTCTTTTGATTTCAGAACTAAAAAAGGGAGAATCAATGCCTTTAGAACTCCCTCAATAACTAAGTGCCTTTTCAAGTCTTACAGAAAGACTACATTCCAATTTAGTTGATTGAATAGTTACGGTATGGATATTAAGCAGTTTTGACCAAACCCCTATTTATGGTCATAGATTCTAAAAAGCTAAAAAAACTGTATTTGAAGTTCTTTAGTGAAAACCAGCATCATTTAATTCCAAATTCTCCTCTTATTCCAGAATATGATCCAACAGTTCTTTTCACTCCGGCGGGTATGCATCCCCTTGTACCCTACTTTTTGGGGCAGTCTCATCCGCTTGGAAAGAAACTTGTGAATGTTCAAAAATGTTTTAGGACTGGGGACATCGAATGTGTTGGAGATGATTCACACTTAACTTTTTTTGAAATGTTGGGTAACTGGTCTCTAGGTGATTATTTCAAAAAACAAGCCATCAACTTAAGCTACGAGTTTCTCACAAACAAGAGGTGGCTTAACTTGGACAAAAAACGGTTGTTTGTGACCGTGTTTGCGGGAGACAAAAATGCTCCAAGAGACACTGAGAGTTATGAGTCATGGAGCGTTTTAGGTGTTCCCGATGATCACATCTTTTTTTTGTCAAAGGAAGATAATTGGTGGGGTCCAGTTGGTAACACAGGACCTTGTGGACCTTGTACTGAAATGTTCTATGATACTGGAAAACCTGCCTGCGGTCCATCCTGTAGACCTGGTTGTTCATGTGGTAAATATTTTGAGCTCTGGAACGACGTTTTTATGGAGTATAACAAAACTGTTTCAGGTTGTTATGAGCTCTTAAAACAGAAGAACGTTGATACTGGAATGGGTGTTGAGCATACTGCCGCAATGCTTGAAGGGAAGAAAAACGTGTTTGGGATTGCCACAATTCGGCCAATAGCACAGAAAGTGGAGGAGCTTGCTTCAATTAGTTTGCCAACTCCTGTTCAAGAACGATCTATCCGAATTATCACTGATCATATTCGTGCTTCAACATTTTTTTTGGGTGACGAACGAGGAGTTAAGCCAAGCAATGTCGATCGAGGGTATGTTTTACGTCGGTTAATCAGGCGTGCAATAAGATTTGGGCGATTAATTGGAATTGAAAAAGATTTCTTGAACGATATTGCTGAGATTGTCATAACGCTTAATGAGTCCGAGTATCCCCAGCTTAGAAAGAAACAAACTAGCATATTTGACGAGCTGAGTAAAGAAGAAGCCAAGTTTAAGAAAACTCTCGAAAAAGGTTTGAGAAAATTCAACCAAATAGCAAAAAATGGTTCAAGAATCGACGGAAAACATGCATTCTTGTTGTTTCAGAGCTTCGGGTTTCCTATTGAGTTGACAAAAGAACTTGCTGCAGAGATTGGTATTGAAGTTGACGAGGAGGAGTTCAGGACTGAATATGAAAGCCATCAAAAAGTTTCATCTGCAAGCGCAGCCAAGCTGTTCAAAGGCGGTTTGAGTGACGCATCTAATGAAACTAAAAAACTTCATACAGCAACGCATCTGCTAAATGAAGCCTTGCGGGTGGTCTTAAAAAATAGGGATATTGTTCAAAGAGGATCGAATATTACTCCAGAGCGGTTGCGTTTTGACTTTAATTTCGATAGACCTCTGAATGCTAAAGAACTAGATGCAATTGAAAAATTGGTTAACGAACAAATTAAGAAAGCTTTGATAGTGGTTAGAGAAGAAATGACTGTTGAAGAAGCAAAAACATGTGGTGCGCAAGCAGTGTTTGATGACAAATACGGTAATACTGTATCAGTTTATAAAATCGGCAATTTCGCGACAGAGATTTGCGGTGGACCTCATGTAGGTAACACAATTGAATTAGGGTTTTTCAAAATAACAAAAGAAAAAGGCATCGCATCCGGCGTCAGAAGAATACGAGCGGTACTTAAAAAGAACCCAGAAGAGGCAAAGCTCCAACAATAATTCTTCAGGCTTTTTCTGTTTGTTTCTCTTTTGTTACGGTTTTTTATGGTTCTAACCAGAAAACCGCAAGAATCGTGGTAATGGCTGGAAAACAGGCAAGAAGACAAGGAATTAACTCTAGCATAATCGCCAAAGACGCCTCAAACGTCCTCGGAGGCGAAGACAGCGGAAGACTAGACTTAGCACAAGGCGGAGGAACACAAGTCGAGAAGCTACCTGAAGCACTCAAAAAAGCGGAAGAAACAACAAAAAACAAAAAAAGTAACACCGGATTTGCTGACCAAAATATTCAGCACAGAGGGAAAATATCTTTATTGGATTAATTCTGATTGCTGTAAATTGCACATATAAGCGTAATTGGACATGAATCTCTAACTTAAATCCGCGGTTATTGTACGATCTAAAATAACAAGCGCATCCTGTGGACCAACAAGCCCTTCCACACTAATTATCCCCTGTGATAAAACTTGGTCATTAGCCATTTTTTGCCAGAATGCTTTCAGTTGTTCTGTATAATTGTCTTGGCTTAGAATTTTCTTGATATAACCCTTACTTTTTGCTATTGCAACTAGTTGCCTTGTTATGCGTTCTGCTTCCTTGACTCGTTCTACATCCTTCTGAATAGCGTTCGAAATTAGATCAACTGCCTGATGAATTATTTTGCTTGAAGTTGCTTCTCGAATTTTTCGACTAGTTGCTCGACCTTTAAATTCGATGCCTATTGGTATATTTCCACGTTCAGTAGAGATTATTAATCCGCGCATTGAAGCGATATTAGCGGATATTGGCATGTTGTTGTTCTTGAGGATTTTCTCAAGTTCTGATAACCAGTCTTTTACATCGAGAATGAAGTTGAGATTATATTGTACGTTTAGGTCAATTAAATCTGAGGTGCGCAAAAGCATTTTCTGGATTTCTTCCAGATTTAGAATGCGCAACATTTTATATCTACTCGATAATTAGTCGATCTTGCTTCTTTCCATCTGATTCATATGATGTCCATTCAAAGGCTTCTTCGGTGAGCTTCAAGTGTATTTTAGTAATAACCTCGCTTGGTCCTGCTTCACGGATTTCTGAAGTGGTGACTAAAACTTGTAATCGTGAGGGTGGTTTACGAAGGTTAATAAATTCTATTCGTGCATATTCTTTTAGTTTTGTTTCTAATTTCTCTTGTATCTTTGTGTCTACTGGTCCAGTTGGTCCTGCTAGTGTTTTGGATGCAGTGTTAGCTAGTTCATTCGCAATTCTATTGATGTCAACGGCTACTTCGGGTGGTTGAGTTAAGGACCTAATTGTTCTATTTAGCGCTGTTGTTAGTTTTTTATTTTGTTCTGGTGTTAGACGTATTTTTTCTTCACTTAGTGTTTTTGCGAGTGTGTTGGCAAATGCTTTTCTTGTTTCTTCAAGGGTCGGTGCCCCTCGGGGTGTCATGTTTGGTTGTTCTTGAATTTCTTTAATTGCAACTGGTATATCCAATTCTACTGAAGGTAAACGAAAATGAGGAATTGGCATGTTTTTTAATAGTGGATGGTTTGAATAGAGTTCGGCTACTCTTACTGATTCTACGTCAGCTTGCATTCTTGCGATTGTGAATTCAGCTAATAGATGGCCGATAAAATCTCCAAGATTGGGCATTTTTTTCCTCCATTATAACAAAAAAAGGTGGAGTGTTATTTGTTCATCTTTGAATTAGGTTATGAGCTTGCTGGAGTCGAGGTTATGGCACTTTCAAGGATGCCTAGCATTTTTTCCATTCCTGCGGGCATTTCATCTTGAACTGCTTTTACATGTATTGCTAATGAGTAGGTTCTATTGACTGAGTTACCTTGTTGGGTTGTTCGTTGGAATGATGTTGATACTTTTAGTTTGGCTGAGCCCCATAGCCAGCCTGCTTTTGCTTCTAGTGAAGCGTCAACTTTGAGGCTTGTGTTGGTTTTTCTGTATTCAACAGAATTTATTTTTGCGTTGAAGTCTATTGTTGTTTCTTCTATCCGTATGAATGGAATAGGAAGAAGTGTCAAGATGGGCACTTGAAGTTCTTGTGTTTCATATTCTGCGGGTATTGCATCTGTTGGAGGTATGGGTGGTGTTGCTAATGGATCTCCGGGTATAGCAGGGACGTATGGACTAAGCTCTTTTGGATATTTGAAGGTAACATAGATTGGCTCTTCAGTAGTGGTGTCTCCACCTGCGTTTTCTTCGGTACTTGGTTTTTTAAAGCCTACTTCTTTTATGAAATTGACTGTTGACATTGCTGCTTGGGCTTGTGCATTGATAACTGCTACTAATGGACCGCCGATCATTGATTCGAAATCGATGCTTGATAGTTCTTGACCTGGGCTTGGCAAAATTCATCTCACCTTAAGTTTTATGTCTCAAGTAATAATATATATGACTTGTTATCTAGTTTAGAACAACAAACCAATAATACGTAACAGAAATCTACAGTTAAAATACATGTTATAAGTTCCTAACAAAACGGGCTTGCATTGGTAGAATTTATTAGCGCACTATGTACTAGTAATTATTCTTTCATTTCGGAGGTTTTAGTACGAGAAAATCCTCTTCTAAACAATCGAGACTAGGCAAAAAACATCGCCACCTTACAGAATTAGCAAAAAACTACCAGACTGAGATTTTTCCGTAGGTTAATTGTTTGCAGAAGTCCTCTATGTTTGCCAGTTCAGCGTCGATTACTTCTGTTATTCTAGCCTGCACTTTGTTGTCGAGAGTGGCTCCGTTGTTCATGACTACCTGCGCAGCGGCGATAGCGGGCTGATCAATCGGTACACCAATCTGACTAAGAAGCCAAACACAAGTTTCTGCAACTTCAGGAACTTCGTCGCATATCTTTCTTGCAATTTGGTGTGTTAATGCGTTGTAGATTTTTCCGACGTGGCTGACTGGATTCTTTCCCGCAGCCGCTTCTGTGCCGATAGGCCGATTCAACGAAATAACACCGTTGACTTTGTTTCCTCTTCCTACCTGACCAGAATCAGCGCCATCAGCGCATGTACCCAGGACAGTCAAAAAGATGCCGTCTACGCCACGGTCTTCAACATCCAAAGTGTTAATAAAAACGTTGACCTTGTCAAATGTGCTCTTCTTGTCAATCCACTCCTGCACATCCGCGTGAATTTCAGCTTTTTTGCGCATGTAATCTTTAACGTCAGTAACAAAGCGGTCAACAAAAGCCATACCAATAGTCAGATTCAGGACATTTCCATTCTTGTAGCCCATGACTTTTACGTCTTCGCCGCTTGCAGGAAACCGTTTCTTGAATTCTTTAGAGTTCACGTAACGTTCAGTCGTTAGAACCATATTCTCTGTACGAGTTAATGGCGCATAGCCCACAGCAGCAGAAGTGTCGTTAGCGCCAAACATGCAGGTTTCTCTCTTGAAGATGTCAGTTAGTCCCTGAGAACCATGCCTAATCTCCACTTGATACTTCATGTGCTTTTCAGGATCAACAAACCGAAGATTCTCCTTCAACCAATCCTTAGCCGTTTGGATAGCAATTTCGTTAACAGGAATAGTTTTTCCGTCAGCTTCAAAGGTTGCCCTGTCGCCGAAAATAAGAAGCATAGGCTCATTTACAACTCCGCCTTCAAACTTGCACTCAACATCGCCGGCAACCAGCAGCGACTTGTCAGTATTATGATGCAAAATCGTCCCGAACTCCTTCAGGTACGCTTTGCTTAGTTCCACTGAAACCTGATCCATTATGGCATCACACATAGAGTCAGGATGACCGACACCCTTGCGTTCAACAATCTCGATGGGTTGCTTCTCAAGAGGCGCCTGTTTCGAACCGTTAACAAGTATGTTCCGCATGAAAACACCTTGACGAAAGGCTAATCGCGATAATTCATATATACCTTACGATAATACGGGCAACAAAACCGCAACAACAAAATCTTACCAAATCGCCCCATCTCCGATGCAAACAATTCCCCAACACAAAAAGAACAACAACTTAATGCCCATCCCATTTTGCCTTAAAATTGTAGTAAAGCTTGATAAATAGGACACCTCAATAGTGGAAAATATGCTCGAACAGTTAAAAGAAGCATGCGGGGTTTTCGCAGCACAAGACTTTACACAAAAGTCAGTGTTCCCATACGTCTACTGGGGACTACGAGCCCAAAACCATCGCGGACACCAATCCCACGGCTTCCTCACCTTTGACGGAACATTCCACAGCAAAAAAGGTCTAGATCTTGTTCCGAAAATACAAAAGGAAGACATCGAAAAGTGGCTAACAGAACTGCCCGGATCCGTTGGATTAGGACACGTCAGATACTCCACATCTGGCGGAACAGATCACGAATCACTTGTAAAAAGCACCCAGCCAATACTGGAGAAACGAGGAGAAAAACAGATAGCAATCGCCTTCAACGGCAACGTCGTCAACACTCCTGACATAGTAAAAGAGATAAGAGAAGAATACCCGAACTTCCGATTCAACTACGACGCAGAACTGATCTCAAGAAAACTATTAAGACAAGGAAAAGACGGCGACCTAGCCTCCTCCGTAAAACGGTGCATGAAAGAAATCGAAGGCGCATTCTCTGTGGCTGGACTAACAGACAAAGGAGAACTGTTCGCATTCAGAGACCCCCAAGGAATAAGACCCCTCTGCTGTGGCTGCAGCAAAAACGGGACAACCTGTGCGGTATCCTCAGAATCCGTGGGGCTAGACATTAACAGTTTAGACTTCAGTTTCGAGGTGAACCCCGGAGAGCTTGTGGTCTCCTCAAAAGATGGCTTCACAAGAAAACAATTGTGCACTGGAGAAAGAAAGGCACTTTGTGCCTTCGAGTTTGCCTACTTTGCAAGGCCAGACTCGATGCTGGGAAACAGGTACGTCTATGAGGTCCGAGAAGCGTTTGGAAGAAACTTTGCGTGGGAATACCCCGAAACCACAAGCAAAGTGGACATGATTATGTCGATGCCCGAAACAGGCAACGATGCGGCCTATGGGTACCACGAGTTAACAGGCATACGATGGGAAAGAGCCTCTAGACGACACAGATACGTGGCTGAACGTGCCTTTATTCTGCTCTCAGATCAACGATACAGCACGATAGACAGGAAAATCAATATTGTTGACCATAAGCTGGCGGGAAAAAATGTTGCTGTGGTGGATGACAGCATAGTCAGAGGCGACACCACCAAAGTTGTGGTTAACAAGCTGCGCAAAATGGGCGCAAACAAGGTCTATCTTTTCATTACGTTCCCCAGAATTATTGGTCCATGCTTCTATGGAGTAGACATGGCAACCTACAGGGAACTGATAGGTTCACAGCATGATGCAGAGGAGATAGCCGAGATAGTGGGCGCGGACGCAGTGAATTACCAGTCAGTTGATGGGCTCGTCAGAGCCACGGGCTTAGACAAAGAGGACCTGTGTTTGGGTTGCATCACAGGCAAGTATCCCACGCCAATGGCCCAGAAGTTGGCTGACGAAATGAAGGAAAGATTCGAGAACGGATACAACGAAAAAGGAAGAATATACGAAAATTCCATAAACTAACCATACGTTTGTATTCAGACATGTTATGGTGAGCCCTGATGGAGAAAGTTGGCATCCTCGTAGTTTCGTATGGCTCAAGAGCAGCCGCCATGATAGACGCTTTTGTCCGCAGCGAAGAATATACCCCAAAATTCTACGTTGTTGATAAACAGAATAACCCCTTCAACGTGAAACATGCCGAGAAGCACACTGTTATCTCAGACTTCAACCTGACGGAAATCGCAAAGTTCGCCAAAAAATATAGAGACAGCATAGACTTCGGTATTGTTGGTCCAGAAAAACCGATTATTGCGGGCGTGCGAGATGTCATCGAAAAAGAAACAAAAATACCGATAATTTGCCCAACCAAAAGATACGCTATCGAAGCAAGCAAAATAGCTCAACGCCAACTATTCCAGAAGGTTGCACCCGAAGTTAATCCACAATTCAAGGTTTTCGACCCCAAAGACTACAGCAGCACAACACAGGTTAAGAAGAATGTGTATGCTTGGCTAAAAGAACTCGACAACCAAGTAGCAGTGAAACCCGACAAGGCAACTGCAGGAAAGGGAGTCGGAGTATGGGGAGACCACTTCAACACGCCCGAAGAGGTTTTTGAGCATTTCATCTCAAATTATGAACATGGTCCAGTCATAATCGAAGAGAAGGTTTTGGGCGAAGAATCCAGCTTCCAAGCCTTCTGTGACGGAAAACGTTTGGTTCCCCTGCCCGAAACCAGAGACTACAAACGAGCCTTCGACGACGATAAAGGACCCAACACCGGAGGCATGGGCGCCTACAAAAATGCTGGAAACATACTGCCATTCATGAATTCGATGGACCGTGCAAAAGAAATCGAGCTCGTAAACAGAGTATTTGAAGAACTGAAAGGAAAAGGCAGCAACCCCGAACTGCAGGGAGTCCCCTTCTACGCCGCCTTTATTCACACAAGCAAGGGACCCAAAATTTTGGAGGTCAACAGCAGACCTGGAGACCCAGAAATAATGAATCTGCTGCCCATCCTAGAAGACGATTTCATTGATGTATGCTACGACATGATAGATGGAAGCCTCAGAAAAGTCAACTTCAGGAAGCAGGCAACAGTTGTGACCTATAAGGTTCCGCCAGACTACGGCGGCTACGCAACAAAGTTTCCCGACCGCATAAACAAGACCGAGATTGATACTGCCGTGGATTTGAGTGGAGCAGATAAGCTTCTCAAAAAGAACAGCATCCGGGTGTATCCGGGGTCAATGGAACTTCGGGATGGAGAAAACTTTGCCCTTGGCTCTCGCACAGTCGCCGTTGTGGGCATAGGCGACGACATCAATGAGGCAAGAGAAAAGTCTCTTGAGGGCATAGTTGCGATTAAAGGCGGGGCACTCTGGAACCGAAACGACATCGCAGTGAAGGTGCATATCGATAAAAGCGTGAAGCATATGGAAGAATTGAGGGGGCGCTGATGTCAGCAGAAGTGTCCCAAACGAATCCGCATGTTTTCGTATCCGACTGTGAGGGACCCATCTCAAAGAACGACAACGCCTATGAGTTGACAAGCAGTTTTGTTCCGGACGGAGACCGCTTCTTTGCTCTTGTAAGCAAATATGATGATGTTCTCTCTGATGTTGTCAAAAAGCCAGACTACAAGGCTGGAGACACCCTGCGGCTGATTCTTCCCTTCCTGAAGGCTTACGGTGCCACAGACCAAAAAATAAAGGATTTTTCTGCCAGAAACGTTCTGCTGGTTCATGGAGCCCAAAACACGCTCACTTTCGTCAGGAAACTTATGCCCTCGTTTATAGTCAGCACCAGCTACGAGCAGTATATCTTTGCCCTGTGCACAGTGACGGGTTTCCCATTCGAGAACACCTACTGCACGCGCCTGAACATGGACAAATACGGCATACCCGCCGAAGAGACGAAGAGGCTAAAGGAGTTAGGAAAGGAGATAGCGGAGTTGCCCATGATTCAAATTCCCAAAAACGCAAGTTCATTAAACAAGTTTTCGCAGAGAGACCAAGAAACGTTGGAGATGCTGGATGAAATATTCTGGAAGGAAATCCCCACGATGGAGTCGGGCAGGATGCTACGTGAGGTTAATCCTGTTGGAGGAACAGAAAAGGCACGAGCCGTGCAGGATATCGTTACGAAGCTGAATTGCAGTCTTGACAGGGTAATGTATGTTGGCGACAGCATAACAGACGCCCCAGCATTAAAGCTAGTAAGAAAGAACGGTGGATTAGCCGTCTCCTTTAACGGCAACGATTATTCTGTGCGGGAATCAGATGTTGCGGTGCTCTCAGGCGACACGACAGTAACCTCTGTTCTTGCGGAAGTATTCAATAGACTGGGTAAAGAGGGAGCGCTTAGGCTGGTTAATGATTGGGGCTCCTCTGGGCTTGAGAAATACTGTACTGTTCCCGAATTAGGTGAGCGGATGGCTCTGTTGTTTCCTGAAGGTTTTCCTCAGGTTGAACAAGTAACCGCCGATACTATGGAGCGGTTGATGAGAGAAAGCCGCGTTTTCAGGAAGACCGTGAGGGGAGAGGCTATAGGAAAGTTAGGATAACATAAGAAGGGGGACTCTATGACGGCTGAAATCGAAGACACATACGCAGAAGCTTTCGACGGAATACTTTCCAGAGTCATCGTCACCGCTGACCACAAAGAAGTGTTAGAACGGGCAGCGCTGCAT
The DNA here is from genome assembly GCA_963697165.1 of Candidatus Bathyarchaeota archaeon. GTDB lineage: Archaea > Thermoproteota > Bathyarchaeia > Bathyarchaeales > Bathyarchaeaceae > Bathyarchaeum. The sequence goes on along the minus strand of CAVOMX010000025.1, from coordinate 107,011 downwards.
GCAACAGCCACGCCAGCAATAGTTATCGGCAGAATCGAAGGCGGCATCGAAAAATGGTTAACCCGAAAAGAAACGCCAGACGGACGGGAAGGCGTTGTTTTGCAGTTTTGGGGAGGAATCGACGAAAATAAGCCGCTGGACTTGTCTATGAAAAAGTTTGAGACTGAGTTGTCTTTTAGGATACGGCAGGACATTTTGGTGAAGCCGTTCACTGCAGTTTTTGATGCTTTGGTTAAGGCTGATGGAAAGATTGGGATGATGGAGCGGGTTGGTCACTGTGGGGACGGTTTTGAGTGGATAGAACAGCGGTATGGGCGAAACTTGATTGTTGTTCCTTTGATGGTTTCTGACTTTTTGATAGAAACGGAGCTGGGTTACGCTAAAGGTGTGATGGGCGCCAACTTCTGGTTCATGTGCAAAACCAAAAAGGCAGTCATGGATGCGGGACAAAAAGCGTTAGATGCCATACATGAGGTTCCGGGCGTCATAACGCCCTTTGATGTTTGTTCTGCGGGTTCAAAGCCTGAAACCAAGTTTCCGTTGATTGGTCCTACCACAAATCATCTATACTGTTCGTCATTGAAGGAAAAGTTGGGAGCAGAATCGAAGGTTCCAGAAAACGTGAAGTATATTCCCGAGATTGTAATAAACGGCACCTCAATGCAAGCAGTGAAAGCTGCAATGAAGGCTGGCATACAAGCCGCCGCAAAAGTGGATGGAGTAGTAAAAGTTTCTGCGGGTAATTATGGCGGAAAACTGGGCAGACACAAAATACGCCTGCGGGGGCTGTTTTGATGACTTTTGATGTTGTTGGGTTCGGCGCCCTCAACTTGGACAAGCTCTTCAAGGTTAACATGATAGCCAAAGAAGAGGAAGAGGGTTTCGTCACGGACTTCAAGGAATCCGCTGGAGGCTCGGCAGCCAACACTGTTGTGGGCTTAGCTAGGCTGGAACTGAAAACTGGCTATATAGGGAAGGTTGCCGCTGACCGTGAAGGAAAGTTTCTGTTGGATGAGTTTAGACAGGAAGGCGTTGACGTCAACGGCATAACTGTCTCAGAGAACGGCAGAAGCGGCACGGTCATGGGATACATCGACCCGAAGGGAGACCGAGCATTGTATGTTGATCCGGGAGTTAACGACCAGTTGGACTTCAACGACATCAACATCGATTATGTTTCTGGCACACAGTTTCTGCATCTGTCATCGTTTGTTGCAGAAAAGCCCTTCAACGCACAAAAAAGGCTCATAACCAAGCTTTCTGACGTGAAAACCTGTTTTGACCCCGGAGCACTCTATGCAAGAAAAGGTTTGGCGGCGCTAAAGCCACTAATCAGAAGAAGCTATGCAGTGTTTCCCAACGAGAATGAAGTTAAACTGCTTACTGGGCAGGACTACAGAGAAGGAGCTAAGAAGTTCCTAGAGTTGGGTGCTGAGTTAGTTGCGGTTAAGCTTGGCAAAAGGGGCTGCTACGTCTCGGACGGGAAAGAGAGCCACCTGATTGAAGCTTACAATGTGGAGGCGGTGGATACGACTGGCGCTGGCGACGCTTTCTGTGCAGGCTTCATCTACGGACTTACCAAGAAGAAAAGATTTGTTTGAGTGTGGAAGGCTGGGAAACTTTGTTGCTTCCCGATGCGTCGCAAAGATGGGCGCCAGAACCGGACTACCACAGTTAGCAGACCTAAAAGACCTCTAGAAGCGCCTCTTCAGGTAATCCATCATCGACTCAAAAACCAGTTTTCCGTCCCCATACATTGGCGCAGACTCTGTTTTTGTCCAGTCAGGCAACTGCCAACCATAAAATGCTCTTTCAGGATGTGGCATTAAACCAAAAACTGTTCCTGCGGGATTGCAGATGCCTGCGATGTCGTGGAATGCTCCGTTGGGGTTGATGGGAAACTCTCCATTTGGATAGTCGCCTTCTTTGTTGCAGTATCTGAATACGAGTTGATCGTTATCATACAGCTTCTCTAGGTAACGTGTTTCGTTTTCTTTTGCAAACAGGAAACGTCCTTCTCCGTGAGCCACAGGTATGTGCAATACTTTGTCTCTTGGAATGTTTTTTGTGAAGAGGCAGTTTCCAGAATTTTTGTGCTTAAGGTAAATCCACTTGCAGCGGTACCCAATCGGAATATTGGTTGCCAAAGTTGCCTCGGGGTACTCGCTGATTCCCTCGAAGGCGGGCAATAGTCCTGCTTCAACTAGAACCTGAAAGCCGTTGCAGATTCCCAAGATTGGTCTCTCTTCCTCAACGAACTGTTTCAGGTCTTTGCGAAGTTTTGTTAGTGTTCCGGTAGCCCAGATGGCTCCAGCCCTTACGTAGTCGCCATACGAGAATCCGCCCGGAAAAACAAGCGCATTATAATCTAGAAGATTTCGGTTCTTCACTATCTCGTTGAGGTGAAGCACATCTGCCCTAGCGCCCAGTTCATCAAAGGCTCTTTTGGTTTCGGCGTCGCAGTTTGTTCCGCCGACCCTCATGACGCAGACGCGAATCTCTTCTGCCTTCATGCAACTTATGCTCCTAGGACGCTTTTCCAGCGTCTCCTCAATTCCTCTAAATCGGCGTGAATCTTCTGTTTGCCATCCAAGCCAGTAACAGAAAGATAAGCGTCCTTCTTGACTTTGCCAATCTCAGCGCAATCTGTGTCTTTCATTAGGGCTTCGAAGTCTGTCTCTGTGTTTTTCTGTTACTTCAACTAGGAATCTGCTGTTTGATTCCGAGAAGAGAACAAAATCGTTTCTGCAGTTAATTCTTTGGTTCTGGGAACCTTCCTGAGGTCCAGTTCTATTCCGTATCCGCTGCTGAAAGCCATCTCCGCAGAGGCAACTGCTAATCCTCCTTCTGAAAGGTCGTGGCATGACCGTAAGTAGCCTTTGTCGATGGCTTCTGTAATCCGATCCATTGTTTTCTTTGCCTGTTCTATTCTCACTTTTGGAACAGAGTTTCCTAGGAAGCCTCTGTTTTGGTAGTAGTGGCTACCTCCCAGCTCGGCGTAGGTCTTGCCGACCATGTAAATGATGTTTCCGGGCTGTTTTAGCTCCATGGATACCGTTTTTCGTATGTCCGGGGTTACTCCGATTGCTGTTATTAGCAGCGTTGGCGTTACTGGCCCCATTGGCGATTCGTTGTAGAGACTGTCTTTTCCTGAAATAAATGGCGTCTGGAAGCCCTTGGCAAAATCGTAGCACGCCTTGCATGCGCGTACTAGCGAGCCGAGTCTGTCGGGCTTTTGTGGGTTTCCCCAAGTGAAGTTGTCAAGAAGTGCGATTCTTCTTCCGCCCACGGCAACATTGTTTCTTATTGCCTCGTCTATTCCTGAGGCTGCCATCCAGTATGTGTCGATTTTGCCGTAGTTGGTGTTCATTCCGCTGGAGATGACTACTCCCTTCCACGAATCTGGTAAGGGTTTTAGGACTGCAGCGTCATTTGGTCCGCCATACTTGCCTTGTAGGGGCTTTAGTGCCGTGTTTCCTTTAACTTCGTGGTCGTAGGTTCTTATCACCGATTCTTTGCTTGCGATGTTCGGCAAAGAAAGCAGCCCAAAGAGTTCTTTGGTTAGGTCTGTTGGCTCTGGAAATGTTGGCCTTTCCAGTTTGAGTGGCTGCCATTCTGTGGTTCCCACAAATTTTGGGGGATCAAAAACGAAGTCGATGTCCAGTTCCGCGACTGGTTTGTCCCCTGTATGTTACTTGTAGGATTCCGTCCGTTGTGAATTTGCCTATGGATGTTGCCTTGACGTTTTCGGTTTCAAAAATTTCCAGGCTTTCTCCAAGTTCTTTTCTGGAACAGAGATGAGCATCCGTTCTTGTGATTCGGAGACGTAGATTTCCCATGGCGTCAAGCCCTGATACTTTAGGGGAATCTTTTCTAGGTAAACGTGAATTCCAAGGTTTGAGCGTTCAGCCATTTCTCCTGTTCCACACGAGATTCCGCCTCCGCCTATGTCTGTTATGGCTGAGGCTAAACCCTCATCTCGCAACTTAACTATGGCTCGTTTGACTCGTTCTTCCTCTATGGGGTTTGCGATTTGAACTGCGGGACGTGAAATTTCCTCGGATTCTTTGGTTAGTTCTGCCGAGGCGAAGGTGACGCCGTGGATTCCGTCTCTTCCGGTTTCTCCGCCAACAAGAAGTGCTATGTCTCCTGCTCTGGTGTCTTTCACAAACTTGACTTTTGGAAGAATCCCAACACAACCACAGTAGACTACTACGTTGCCGACGTAGCTTTCGTCAAAGTTTATGGCCCCGTTGACTGTTGGGATTCCCATGTTGTTTCCGTAGCTGCCTATCCCCGCAACTACGCCTCTGTAAACGTATTTTGGGTGTTTTGTTCCGGGAGGAAGCTTATTGTAATCATAATCTAGTGGACCAAAACAGAGCACATCTGTGCATGCTATGGGGTCAGCCCAAACTGCGAGTATGTCGCGTATTACACCGCCTGTTCCTGTGGCAGCTCCTCCAAAAGGCTCTATGGCGGAGGGGTGGTTGTGGGTTTCAACCTTTGCTGCGATTGCATAGTTTTTGTCAAACTCGATTATTCCCGCGTTGTCCTCGAACACGGATATGCACCATTCGGGGTCTAGTTCTTCTGTTGCTTTGGCGATGTAGGTTTTGAATAGGCTACGGATTTCGCCTTCTGGCGTTTTTATGTCTCCTTTGAAGGTTTTGTGGTAACAGTGCTCAGACCATGTTTGTCCGATGGTCTGTAGTTCCACGTCTGTTGGGTTACGGTTTTTGCGTGAGAAGTAATTTTGTACCAGCCTCATTTCGCTATGGTTTAAGCCGATTCCCATTTCGCTGCTGATTTTGGCGAGTTGCTTGTCGTCAGCGTTTTTCAGGTTTATTTCTACGAGTTCGAAGGGCACGTCTTTTTTGACGTAGCGGCTCATTTTTCTTCCTCTATTTTGAAGCTGTAGTTGTCTTTTGTTGGGTTAGCAAGGAGTTTTCTGCACATCTCTTCTACTGCCTGTTCGGCTTTCTGTTTGTTTTCGGCTTCAAAAACTATTGTGTAAACTTTGCTTACGTTGACTTTTTTGGCGGAGAACTTTAGTTCCTTTAGGGATTGGACTGTCATTTCTCCTTCTGGGTCTGAGTGCCCCGGTTTGAGGCTGACTTCGATTCTTGCGCGATACATTGTGATTGTTAGTAAAAAATCAAAATTTAAATCTTATCTATTTAAAAATTTAAATGAAAAGTTAAACCCTTTACCGTAGCTCCAGCTTTTTGTCTTTGTATCTTGCAACAATTCTTCCCGAATCCGTTACCTTTCCGACACTTTCGGCTTCTGCTCCGCTTTTCTCGATTACTGATATTGCCTCGTCTTCTTCGTTCTTGTCTACTACAATGGCGAAGCCCCAGCCCATATTGAATGTTTTTAACATCTCCTCATCGGTTATTACGCCGGCAACCTCAGGCGCGGTCTCTTGAATCAGCCCAAAGATTGGTTGTGGTTTGAAGTTATCGAACTCGAAGCCGATTCCTTTGGAATACTTCATAAATCGGTCAAACTTGACGTAGGCATCTCCTGTAATGTGAATTGCACCTTTCACTTTGACCTGTTTTGTGGTGTTCAGGAAAGATTTAACATAAATTTTTGTAGGCTCCAATGCCTCGTAAACGACTTCCCTGTCGAAGCCGTCTGGAACATCGAAGGGCTCGTATTTGCCACCCCACTCCTTGAACAGAACTTTTCTTACCAACGAGATTCCGTTGCTGTGAACACCCGAACTTCGTATGCCCACAACAACATCCCCCGCCTTGATGGCTGTTCCAGTGATAATATTCTCTTCTAAAACGTCACCTACACTGGCGACAATCAAGTCGAAGCCTTTTCCTTCGGTTAAACCCTTTATGATGGATGCTACGTCTCCGATTTCGCCTCCGGGAACTGGACAATTCGACTCTTCTGCGCCCTTCACTATACCCTTCAACCACTCTCTAACCAAATCTGGGTCGGAGACGTGGGCATGAAAGTTGTCAACCAAAGCCAAAGGAGTAGCGCCTGAGCGTATCACGTCGTTGACTGCCATTGCAACCCCGTCCACTCCGATGGTGTCGTACTTGTCGGCTAGCTGCGCCAGGAGAACTTTGGTTCCAACCCCCTCTATTACAAGGTCTAGGTAGCGGTCGCCTGCAAGGAAGATGTTACCGTAAGGCAGCTCAACGACTTTTCCGTATTTGCCCAAAGTGTAGGTCTGCTTCAACATAGACAGAGCTTCTTTAGATTTTACCCTCGTTTCCCTGTCCACGCCCGCCTCAGAGTAAGTAAGCTTCTTAGACATAGCGTTCCACACCTTTTTCATTGGCGAGGTTTTCTTATAAGTTACGCTGGTCCACAACAACTAAACATAACCAGTTCTGAAGAATACGCCGTCATATTAGGAGACTAATAACAGCTGATTTTTGAAAACAAACTTTTTCTTAGACTGCTAGTCTATTAACGTCTTTTTTTTCGGTTATTTTCTTTACTTCTTCTGCTCCATCGTAGACTGCTTTTGCCATTTTTTGCTTAAACTTGTCCAATTGTTCTTTTAGTTCAGGGTTAGTTAAGGCAAAAATTCTGATAGCAGCTAGAGCAGCGTTTTCTGGCTTAGCAACATAGGCAACAGGGATCCCATTAGGCATCGCAGTCGAAGAAAAAACCTTAATGCCTCCATGTTCTTCAGAATCCGGAGGACAAGCAATAACAGGAAAACGGGTGTAACCTGCAACAACTCCTGAAAGAGCATCCGACAAACCAGCAACCGTAACATAGACGATACTGCTTTTGCTTTTCTCATTTCCTTTGCAAGTCATTCAACAGTTTTTCTGGAGTCCTATGAGCAGAAGCAACATTGTAAACGCAACTGACTGGAAATTTTTCCTTTTTCAGAAAACTCTTGATTTTGGCTGCAAACTGTAGATCTCTTGGAGACCCCATGAGGACAACAATCTTCTCTTCTGGCATAACTATACACTCGTTAAATTATTGGATTAACGTTTTGGTCAACTTAACTGTTTTATTCCCACTGCCTCCTAATCTTCTCGCTCTTCTTGGTTGCTGCCTCAACCGCCCTCATCAAAGCCTGCCTAACATCGCTACCTTCAACCTCATAAATGGCTTCGATAGTGGTTCCCCCCGGAGTCGTGACATTATCGCGTATCTGAGCAGGAGTCTGCCCCGTCTCCAACACAAGCTTCGCGGTTCCAAGAACAGCCTGAGCCGCACTAATCAAAGCCAAATCTCTTGGCAAACCAACCTTCAAGCCCGCATATACGATAGCTTCAATTATAACCGAAATGTAGCCGGGACCGCTCCCACTAACTGCAGTAACAGCATCCATATACTGCTCTTCAATTTCCATGGCTATTCCCATCACGCCAAGAATCTCCTTGACCTTCTCCTTGTCCTCCTTGGTCACGTCATCGTCGCAAGAGTATGCAGTAAAAGACTCCTGAACTAGAATCGCAACATTAGGCATAATCCGCACAAAATGAGCCTTAGGCACCACACGCTTACAAAAATTAACAGTAACCGCTGCAGCCGTAGAAATCACAAGCTTTTCCTCAACCTCTTTACTTATCTCCTTCAAAACAGTCTTCAAAACATTCGGCTTCACACACAAGAAAACAACATCAGCTTTTCTTGCTGCTTTCCTGTTATCGCTGGTCAAGGTTACGCCCAACTGCTCTAGTTCCCTAGCTTTTTCCTGCTGTATTTCAGAGACCGTAATTTTGCCTTCGTATCCGCTCTTCAAAAGACTCTTAACTACAGATCCGCCTATTACCCCCGCACCAATAACCGCAATACTATCCTTCATCCTGTTTCCCCTACAATAACCTGTGACTAACATTTCCAAAGCTACTCGCTAATAAAATCTTCTGGGTCAATATATACCAAGAATTTTAGAATTCCAGAAAGGATACAACACAATAAATCGAAAAAACCAAAAAAATTATCCACTCATTCTTCAAAAATTCCAAGAAAAATGCGTATACACTCTCTTTCCGTAATATATTCGGTTTCGTAATAGGGTTTTATCTTCGTCTACAACGACCTCATTGTTTCAGGACAGCATATGCTCTCAATGAAAGCCTGTGCAAACCCTACAAAATGATTAGCAGAAAAAGTTCATGAGGGAAAAATTTGGGCTACTTCGGAGAAGATGAAGAGATTATCCGCGGCAAGAACTGGGACTGGAAAAACTTCGAATCCACTAAGGACTACCAAGTTTCCGACAACCTTCTCGAGTGGGTCATAGGACAAGAACGAGCACTAAAAGAGTGCTACCTCTGTCTAGAAGAATGGGTCCACAAACTCAAGAACCTCAAAGAAGAAAAATGGTATGAGGCATGGAAGGACCCAGACAAAGAGAAACCCCAAATCACCAAAACCGCCCCCCCCGGACCATACCTGCTTTTGCTGGGAGACCCCGGAACAGGAAAATCCCTGATCGGAAGAGCCCTCTCTGTCCACATGACAGACCTTTACAAGAAAGAGGACATTAAGCTTCAAGATGTAATATGCTGGCAAAACAACATAAACCCCAGTGAACCAAAAATCTCTTGTCATCCCGCTGGTGAAGGAAAAAGGATTATACTTAAACAAAAACTGAAAGAAGCCAAGAAACTGTTTCTTCAGCGTCTCGGAATCAAAGCTATAATCTATCTAATGATAATTGTTGCCTCCATCTTCATGTTTGCTGGCTTCTATTATCTGTGGCAAGAGAAAGTTGCTTGGGACACAAACGCCATGACCGGATTTGGAGAACCGCTTCAAACAGTCAACAACGGCGACTTCAGCAAATACATGATAGACAGCTTCGTGTCTATTGGAAGCATAACTTTTCTGCCAGCCGGAATGATGCTCATGTTCCTGATTCTAGTAAATGTACTAGGACGCTTCGGGGTACTCGGAAACGCCAAAGGAATAGGTGGAGCAAAAGCAACGAGTGTTCCAAAATTCATAGTGGATAATTCCAAAAATGTTGCCCCATTCCTTGATGCAACAGGACACGGCTCAGCCCAACTGTTCGGAAGCATCGCATGGGACCCCCTACAAACAGGAGGACTTGGCACTCCAGAGCATCAAAGGGTAAGCGCTGGAGACGTCCACCGAGCCCACCTCGGCATCCTATACATTGACGAAATCAAAAACATGCAGCCAGACGAAGCAATCACGCTGCTGACAGTCCTAGAAGATGGACAACTGCCCGTAACCATGCGAAGCCGTTTAAGCGGAGCAGGAGGAACAGCCGCCATGGCAGTGGCTACAGAGCCCGTGCCCTGCATGTGCTTCTTGGTTGGCGCAGGAAACTTTGACAGTATCGGACAGGTTCACCCAGCGCTTATGGACAGGATATACGGTTACGGCAAAGTAGTACGGATGAATAATGACATGCAAAACACTGTCGAAAACCGCCGCAAGTACGTCCAGTTTATTGCCCAAGAGGTTTCGCGGTTCAGGCTGCTTCCTTTCAGCAGAGAAGCATGCGAAGAAATAGTTGACGAAGGACGAAGGAGAAGCAATAAAAAGAATGCGTTAACAACTAAGTTTCGTCCCATGATTTCTTTCGTCAAGACAGCTGCCACGTTGGCGATGATCGAGGGCTTGGAGTTTGTTGAAAAGAGGCATGTTAAAGAAGCCATCGACAAGCACTGTAAGACAATCCAGAAACAGATTCTTGAGCATCAGATGAGCGAAAGAGGAGAGCTTCTGGAGATCAGCCCAGAAGGAGCGAAGATGGGACAGATTTACGGAGTTGCAGTAGTCAAAGACGCGTTTAGCGGAGAGATGACAGGCAACGTCCTTGCAGTCAAAGGTTTCCTAGAAAAACGAGACAAAAAATATGACAAGTCGCTGCAAGGATATTACAAAGTCACAGGCATAGCAAAGGACGGACAAGAACAGTTCATCGTGGACAGCGTAGCGAAAGTAAGAAGTGTCATCCTGCAGAAGTATGGCGTGGACATTGCCCAAGAATTCTTTACGCACATAGACTTTGCTCAAGCATACAGCGTGGATGGACCAAGCGCAGGCGTAACCATGACCATTCTCCTCTGTTCGCTGCTGGAGGGAAAACCCATCAGGCAAGATGTTGCTGTGACCGGAGAAATCAATGTCAGCGTAAGTGATATTGTTCCAGTTACAGCGGTTGGCGGATTACATGAGAAGATTAAAGCCGCGGAGATGTGGGGCTTCAAGAAGGTTATTGTTCCAGCCAAAAACTACAAGCACTCAATAGATCCACGAGATTATAGCATCGAAGTAATACCCGGCGAGACTCTGGAAGACTATCTGAAAGAATCCTTAGTTGACACAGAAGAAACTTTAAACAAAAAATAGCTGTTACCCGCAAAACGGGTCGCCTATTCTTTTAGTACCTCTGCTATATTGCATACAGAATCTGAAAAGTCCTCTTCCGTGAATTCTTTCCCTTTTGCTGAGGTACACAGAACCGTGCTGTAGCCCTTCTTTTTCAGTTCTTTCTTCAATTTGCTAAATGTTCTTCCCTTCCATAGGCGATAGGTACAGAACAGAATTGCCCGTTTGCCCTCGCCGTCAGGCAGGCTTTCTATAAACGACAAAGATTCTTTTGAGGGACTAAATCCATGAACTGGCGTTCCAAGAATTATCGCGTCATAGTCGTTAACAACTGAGGGTTCTGTGGTGGCTATGTCATAGACTGTTGGAATCTTTAAGGAATCAGATATGTTTTCTGCAAATTTCTTAGTGTTACCTGTTAGGGAAAAGTATAGAATACAAGCATTCATGACCATAAATAGAAACAACCAGCAATATTAACCTGTTCACTTTGAAAAAGCCAACACAAAAAAGGCATGAATTGCAATTAAAACAGTGCTACCAGACAAAATGAAATACAGTCGATAGTTTTGGGTGATTTTTGATTGTAGGGTATTTTATTAAGTACCAACCGTCAAAGTCTAGATGTGTAATCATTTGTTGCTTTGGTGTGTGAGGCTGCTATTATCATGCAAGCCAGACTCGTAATGCTAGTTGACCTAGACTACTTTTATGCTCAATGTGAGGAGAGACGAAACCCGTCCATAAAGGGCAAACCCGTGGTTGTTTGCGTTTATTCGGGTCGCACAGAAGACAGCGGAGTCGTAAGCACAGCAAACTATGTTGCACGAAAGTATGGCGTAAAATCTGGAATCCCAATATCGTTAGCCAAAAAGAAGCTCGAAGACGTAGATGCAGTCTTTTTGCCTGTAGATAAGGAATTCTACAAGGAAATTTCGGAAAGTGTAATGGAGATTCTCAGAATCTATGCTGATCGTTTCGAGCAGGTTAGTGTAGATGAAGCCTACCTAGATGTGACAAAAAGAACAAAAACAAACTACCACGAAGTAAAGCAACTGGCGGCAACAATAAAAGACGACATTTTGACTCAACAGCAGCTCACATGCTCTGTCGGTGTTGGACCAAACAAGCTCATCGCCAAGATAGCCGCCGACATCCAGAAACCTGACGGCTTAACACTGGTTACACCCCAGCAAGTAAACAGTTTTTTGTCGGCTTTGCCTACCCGTCGTCTATTAGGTGTAGGAAAACAGACTGAAAAGAAGATGGAAACTTTGGGCATCAGAACTGTCGGTCAGTTGGCAAAGTTTGATGTGCAACGGCTAATCGATGTTTTTGGAAGAAAAATAGGAACCTACTTTCATAACGCGTCTTTGGGGGTGGATGGTGAGCCTGTTCAGGAACGAAACGAACCTGAATCTGTAAGCCGAATCTCCACTCTCAAAAAGGACACGAGAGACTTGGCGGTTATACTCGATGAAGCTTACCGGCTATGCGATGACGTTCACGCTAGGCTAATGAGTCAGGGACTACTCTACAGGTCAGTGAACATATATGTCGTTGCCAGCAACCTTAGTGTTCACAGCAGATCCAAGACCTTCGAAAACCCAACAAGCAACTTGAAAACATTCAAAACGACTGTGATAGAACTTCTGGAAAAGTTTCTAAACGAATCCGATGTTGAGGCAAGAAGAGTAGGCGTCAAACTCTCAAGCCTCACGAAAAAGGAGTCACTGCAAAAACAGTTAACAAACTTTTTCGGTTCTTAGTAGCCTATCCAATATTTCTTTTGTTGTTACAGTTTGTTTGGTGTTCTGTTGCGATGTTTAGCGAAAATGTCATAAATTAGATGCATATACAATAAAAGTGGTTTACGCTGTGATTGACGAACAGAGATTACGCCAAGTTTCCGGCATATTCAGCGCATTGGGTAGCCCTACAAGATTGAAGATAATTGAGCTTGTAAGCGAAACCGAGAGACCCCTTCACATAAAAGCTGTATCTAAGGTGCTAAAGAAGGACTACGCAGCGGTTTATCGCCACATCAGAGTCCTAGAGGAGAGCGGACTTGTTGGAGTTTACGAGGTTGGACGTTCGCGGGTGATTTACCTGAAAAATGCGTGAACTGATTAAAGAGTGTGTTCAAACCGTCAAAAAAATGCTCTGAACCCGCTAATATTAGTTGACAAAAAAGACATATCATTTTGCAAAAAACATAAATATTATTTAGCACACACCCTCTTCTTCTCTAAAGGTGAAACGCCGTTCCAGATACTAGACACCAGAAAACTTGCGTTAGCTAGCATACTAGGAGCTCTTGTCGGCAGTATTCGAAATAATACCTGGACCCCCATTTGACATTCCCTTTCCACTTTACGACACGAGTCTCATGGGACCTAACTGGAATGCCCATGATGATCAGCCTGCTCTTCACTGGTCCCATCGGCGCACTCTACACTTGCCTAATTGGCTGCTCATTTATTTTCATTCGAGGAAATGTTTACGGCGGCATATTCAAAACTCATAGCTGAATTAGCAACCATCTTGGCGTTTGCTGCAATCCAAAGAGGCTTCGTATCAAAATCAATTGCAGCAGTCAGTTCCAGAGTTCTCGCAATGACTGTGGCAAATTACTACCTGCTCCCAGTATTCTATGTCTATGCCCGTATCATTTGTGGTTGGTATTCTGCCTGCGCTGGCCATAATGAATGGAACCCAAGCACTAATCAACATCATTCCCGCACAGATTAGTCTACTCCAGATTGGGTGAAGCATGGCGATTACGCGGAACAAGAAACAAAACCTCCTGAACTCGCTTCAATTAAAACTTAAACTGATGGTGGACCGGGCGGGATTTGAACCCGCGGCATCCGCCTCTTTCTGCCAAAGGCATGCGAAGGCGGCGTTCATACCGAACTGAACTACCGGCCCCTCTCTTTCTATCGTTTGAATCAAAGACAATATTTAACAGTATTGAAGGTTGGCTCGTCGATGAAAAAATCTGTGTCTTTTTGTTTGGGCTCTAGATTACTGCTTTGGGCATGCAGAACTGCTGTTTTCTTCTTTTCCATGTGCTGTTTTTGTTTTGTTGCACTCCTTGTTTGCAGTGGTTATTGAATACGCAGCTGTTGCAGGGGCTGTTTTGTTCCCATTCTTCGATTTCTTTGGCTTTCTTTCGCATCTACTCAAAGGGGTCACCGTTTACGTCTACTTTGAATCCGCATTTGTCGCATACAACGAATCTGTCTTTGCTCCATGCTAGATAGTTTGATTCGCATTCTGGGCACAGGATTGGTCCCATTGTTTGCACTCTCCAAATATATTGTATCGTAATATTCTATGAAAGATTTCTTGTGGCACTAAGCCATTAACCTGGACCCCAATCTATCTTTGATACGGGAAAAAACAGTTTTATTCCATGCCCTTGTAGGTGTATATTCGAAAGCTGGAGATGCAAAATGGACTGTAAAGAGCGACCTGACTGGGACAGATATTTTCTAGATTTATGTGAAGCAGTTTCCAAGCGTGCCACCTGCGACAGGGGCAGAGCAGGTTGCGTAATCGTCAAAGACCGCAGAATCATGACAACAGGCTACGTTGGCGCACCTGCAGGGCTACCACACTGCGATGAGGCAGGTCATGACATGAGAAAAGTCTTTGATGATCAGGGAAACGTTTCGCAATCACTGTGTACGCACTTTGCATGCAGAACAGAATGCAATTATTCAGGCTGCAAAATTTGGAATCCCACTTGATGGCTCCACGCTTTACTGCAAGATGACGCCGTGCAGGACTTGTGCCATGATTATAGTCAATTCTGGAATCAGACGTGTTGTTTGCGAGAAGCATTACCATGCGGACAAAGATACAATAAAAATGTTCAAGCTTGCAGGTGTCGAGTTGGTTGTCATGAACAATCAGGTTGAAGAATACGACAAACAGTAGCCTAGATACGGCAAATCTTTTAACGATTTTAGACCATATTTGACTTTTGTGGAGTTAATGATGCAAGAACATAAGGCTCCAAATTGGCTACGTGCTTTTGATATTGTCTTTGGTTTGATTGCAGTAGTTTTGTCGGTTGTAGTTTTGGTCCTATCAGGAACTTGCCATCTTAACAATGATTCTTGTTCTTTCAATTGTCCTTGCTGGTTACTGGAATTGCTAGAATCCTAAATGGAATATTCGCAAAATATCTTTCCGACAAGATACGTGCACTTAACTTTGGTGTAGGCATGGTAGCCATGGTATTGTCGATTGTTGCAATTTTATATCCAAATCTTACCGCCCAAGTGCTGATTTATATCCTGTCCCTTGTTCTGCTGCTTAACGGAGTTGCAAGACTTGTAATCGGCGGATTCGCTAGAGCCTTTCCCAACTGGCTCAGAGGCTTCTTTATTGTCGTGGGCTTATCGTTACAGTCAGTATTGGCTGCTGTAGTCTTTGTATCCTACCGAGTTTGGCTTACTTGCTCTGGTTCTGATGCTTTCATTCACTTTCATGTTCAATGGAATAGCAAGAATCGTCCAAGGCATAACTGGCACAAAAGAAAAAGACGTTTAGCCCTTAACAACTTTGGACAATCAGATAAAATAGCCAATTTAATTGACCCAGAAACTGCTATGTCTAGAGTTCACTTTTCTCTAGTATACTGTATGCTCTTGTTTTTTGGTGTTTTTTTCCTATGTGGGCAGTCCATTTAGTGATGAGTGGATCAAGTCTATTGTGAGAATAACTTGTGATTGAACAAAGACTGAGAAGACGACAAAGGAAAAACCTTGTATTGTTAGGTCTTATGTTCTATTTTGTTAGTTGTTCTATTGGTCTTAGAAGTTTCGGAACGTAACTGTGTCAAACAGTTTTTACATATTTGTCTACGTTTTGTGAACCTAGTGCCATTCCTGCTTTTGTGAATGAGTTTTGGATGCTCCATCCTGATTAGTTGCTTAATTGTAGTGGATTGGACATATAGTATTCTGTGAGGTGGCTTATTCTCCAATGCCTACTGTTTTTTTGGGAGAACTTTTTAATTCCACATATGGAGCAATACATGCCATTAGAACAGGGTCATTTTTTTGCTGATTTCGGGTATTTTTCTGAAAACTCCAGGTCATTTTCTTCTGACACATCAATTATTTTGTCTATAGATTCTGCAGTTACCACTTTAGTAATTTCCTCCAGCGAATTATTGATGCCGCTTCTTAAGTGTAAACGAATTTAAGTTTTTACACGAATTTCTTCGTCACATAAGTATATAACAATTAATTTGCTACATTAATGCAGAACATCTGTTAGATCAAGAAGTGATTGGTATGAGTGACCCTGTGAACTATTTTGAAACCAAACTCAAGGGCCTATGTTTGGCTGAACTTCAAGCTTACAAGAAACGTTTGGACGAAAACATAACAAAGAAGATTGCAGAAACTGCGCCCAATGAACAGATTGCACCGCTTATACTCTACCGTGGCATACTTGAGCACGAAATGAAAACAAGAATGAGCCAAAAATAAGCCTAAAGTAATACACGACTTTTTCTAGTTCGTTGTTGGCTATTGCGTTTTTTATTTCTCGGGCAATTCTTCTACCCATGTACATTCCTTCGCCATACTTCAGGTAGGCGTATGGGGAAGTGCCGATGCCCACATTGCTTCCTGCAACTATTCTGGCAGAAATCTCGAACGTGAACATTTCTAGGTTATCTGTGATTACCGTTTCTAGGCAGAAGGGTCCTATGATTCCTGGAGGGGCAATCTTCTTGGATTCTTCAACTACTTTTTCGCCCATTCTGAGAATTTCTGGCAGAAGCGACTCTCTGGCAACAATAGGGAAATTGCCTACGACAGTGTATGTTGGGTTCACGTTGATTTCCATTTGCTCTTTTGCTGGTATCTTTCCTATGCTGTCGACGGTGGTTTCGTATCGTCTGTCCATTCCCAATAGTTCAACTTCATGTGTCAGTGGCGAATAGAAGTATAGTGGATAAACGTTTACTCCTATCACGTATTCTTGAAGGTGGATGTTTTCCAAATTTTGTTTGCTTATGTGTCCTCGTTTTATCATGTCTTTCGCTTTTTTGTGAAATGACCTCTGGGAGACTCCACGATGAAGTAACCTTTTCCACCCATTGCGCCCGGAAACTTTGCGATAACCAGTCCCTCAATATCCTCTGGATTTTCGAAGGTCTTGGGCAACCTTAAACCCGCTTTTTTTAACCATTCTCTCTGCCTTTCTCTATCCGTTTCCCAGTGCAGAAGCTCTCTGTTGCCAAACAATGGCACCTCTAATTTGTCGATCATCTGGTCTGTTCCAACATATGCATTAAATGATCCATGCGGAACCAGAATCGTGTTTTCCTGTCTCAGTTTCTGCTGGACGTTCTCATCCAAAAGTTCGCCATACTCTTTAACCGTGATAATTTGGTCTGCCAGAGGAAAGCGTTTGTAAACGATTTCGCTTTCTTTCTTGCAGACACAAACTGTGTTGAAGCCTTCTTCTTTTGCTCCCTTGAATATGTTGAGTGCAGAGTGGGAGCCAATTGTGCCTACCGTAATGTTTTTGCTGTCATAGTCACCCAGAATCTTGTTTATTACGGTTTTTGGTATCACGTGACTATCATCTCAAGCTTGTTTTCCGCAACCGCTGTTCTTAATCTCCATTGCCACTCTTCTTCCCGGACCAACCGCCATGCCATACTTGTACTTCATATATGGAGACGTCGGTTCTACGCATGGGCAGCCGGGTATTCTTGGGCTTACATCAAAAATGTAGAACTCCAAATTCTTGTTCACGGCACCCTGCAATGCAAACAAGCCGATTATTCCTGGCGGGTACTCTTTTTTGCATGTTTCAACAAATTTTTCACCTGCGTCCAAGATTTTTTCTAGTTGTGATTCTCGCATTGTTGCGCCCATGTGTCCGATTTCGACGTTTTGTGTTGGCAGTTTTGCTTCTAGTTGTTCGTCTGCGGGTAAATCCAGGACTCCGTCGAGGTTTGTTTGTATTCTTCTGTCGA
This sequence comes from Candidatus Bathyarchaeota archaeon, assembly GCA_963697165.1. Classification (GTDB taxonomy): domain Archaea; phylum Thermoproteota; class Bathyarchaeia; order Bathyarchaeales; family Bathyarchaeaceae; genus Bathyarchaeum. Next base: position 89,691 of record CAVOMX010000025.1, on the reverse strand, counting down.
ATCCTAGAAGGTCTATTTCGTCTGGTTATTGGAGAGTAGAAGTAGTTTGCGTTGAATTTTGCTCCAACAATGTACTCTTCGATGACTGATTCTTTCAAGTCTTCTCGGTCGATTATGCCCTTTTTTATCCGTTCTTCGGACCTTTTCTTGAATTCTTCGGGAGACGAAGCGTAAAAGAAGGCGCGTTCTATGCTTCTTGTTTTCTCAGGAACCTTCACTATCGCTAATCGGTCGATTTCTTCTGGTGAACCAAAAATTTTGGGCAAATTTAATCCAGCTTGCCTGATTAGGTCATACTGGTTTCTGGGAACGTTTCTTTCTTCGCTTCTGAGCATGAACCTGTTTCCTAGGAGTGGAACCTTGAACTTCTGTTCGATGTTGTCGTAGCCTGTGTAAACTGAGAATGATCTGTTCGGAACAAAAATAGTGTTTAATCTTCGCAGTTTGGCTTGGTTTTCTTCTTTTATTATGTCGGAGAATTTGTCTACCAGCAGAACGTGGTCAAACAGGTTTCTGTAGTGTTTCGTGTAGGTTTTTTCTCTTCCCTTCTGGCACACAACAACTACTTCGAATCCTTCCTGCTTGGCGCCATGACCCATCTCTAGGGCAGAGTGAGACCCAAGCACGCCTATCTTTATTTCTTTGGGGTCATAATCTGACAAAACTTCATGAATTTGTTCACGGTTCATTTCTGTTCACCTAAATTTGCTTTATAGCGTGTGCGTATTTGCGGGGGACAATTCTCGCACCGCTCTTTGTTTATGCTGCTTCTGTTTGCAGTCCATTCTAAAAGTGGTATAATAGATTTTCTGAGTCCTGCTCCATCCTTTGTTAGTGAGTATTCAACTCGTGGCGGTATCTCGGCAAATGATTCTCGCTTGATTAAGCCTTCTGCTTGGAGTTCTTTTAGCGTATCTGACAGTGTTTTTGGGCTTATTCCTCTTAAAGTTTCCATGATTTTGTTGAATCGTAGCTTTCCGCAGTTGCCTAATGCGTTGATGATAAGAAGCGCCCATTTTTTGCTGATTAGGTCGATGACGCCTTTAAGAGGGCAAAGGCAGGGTTGTTCCTCTTTTTCACACATGATATTCGCTTTCGTTGAGGATAGTGACTGTGTTACTATAAATTGGATAGTTTAAATACTTTACTTTGAACATCATTTATGTGTAAAATTGGAGGTGAACAAAAAACATGTGCGGAAGCTGTAGTTGCGGTTCAGACTGTCACGACCATGGACATGGACCCCGAAAAGTGTTAACCAAAGCAGAAAAAGTCGAGAAACTAAACAATTACGCAGAAGAACTAAAGAAAGAACTTGCGGCTGTAAACGAACACATTCAAGAACTCAGTAAATAACTGTCCCCAAAAATTGGGGCACACTAATTTTTTTGTTCCCATTTTCTACACAAAACAAACAGACAGTCTTGAATGCGCAACCCAAGAAGCATAAAGATAACTGCGGCAAACACAAGCACACCGTCACCCGTAATTTGTTGAAATGTAACGAAACGCATAAATTGTAATATTTACGTTGTAAAAGTCTGTCGGGCGGTAGCTCAGCTTGGTAGAGCTTCCGAGCCAGCCTAATATCGAGGCTGACGGAGACGCTGTAGAAGTCTACCCGTATGGTGGGCATCATTTAGCCTATCAAGCGTACAGAAACCGGACTGTCGCAGGTTCAAATCCCGCCCGCCCGACCACAACTTCCCTTCTAGATCTGGCAAGAAAGCCAAAACTGGCACAAACAAAACCGCATATTAGAAGACTAAAAACAGAACATTGTTGAAAACTAGCTTTTTTCAGGAAAACCGATAACAAAAAAGTAGGACTTCGTTAAAATATGCGAAAGAGTTAGAAAGGGGAAAAGCTTACCTACCTCTCTGCAGCCAAGAAACAGGTTGTTAACATTGTCGGAAAAAATTACCAAAATCTTTGGACAAGCCAGAACAGAAGGACGAAAATTCCTCCTTGAGCATGAAGCCAAAACTGTTTGTAAAGAATACGGAATACCCGTTACCAGCATTGAAGATAGCAAAAACCGCCGAAGAGGCAGCAAAGTATTCCGAGGAAATCGGATACCCTACAGTCTTCAAAATTATCTCACCAGATGTAATCCACAAATTTGACGTAGGCGGAGTAATCCTCAACATCAACAGTCGCGAGGAAGCCAAAAAAGCCTACAGCCAAATTGGGGAGAACGTAAAGAAACATAACCCAAACGCAAAAATTGATGGCATCCTAGTTCAGGAGATGGCGCCCTGCTCAATAGAAGTTATAGTGGGAGCAATTAAAGATGCACAATTTGGACCAACATTGATGTTCGGCTTTGGCGGAACCTTCGTGGAATTACTGAAAGACGTTTCATTCAGAATTGCTCCAATAAATGAAGAGGAAGCCAAAGAGATGATCTCAGAAGTGAAAGCATATCCCCTCCTCCGAGGATACAGAGGTCAACCACCAGCCGACATCGACACATTAGAAAAAATCCTGCTAAGCACATCAAGGCTGGTTATGGATCACCAAGAAATAAAAGAACTCGACCTAAATCCAGTAATGGTCTACGAGAATGGAGCAAAAACGGTCGATGCAAGAATCATACTGGAATAAACCTCTTATTTTAGAATGTCACATCCTTTTCAAACTAATCAAAAAGATAACATTAACTCAAGAAAAACCTTGCCGAAGCTAACCACTGCATAGGACGTGAATAAAAATATCTGACTCCACTAAAAACAAACTCGAAACCCTAAACCAAGAATTAATTCCGATCAAAGAAGAAAGAAACAACCTTAACATAGAATCAAAAAAGTGGGTTGAAAAAAGAAATAAACTCAACGAAAAAGTCCAAAACCTACGAAAAGAAGCAAACAGCATCAAAGAAAAAAGAGACGCCATAAACAATCAAGTCCAAGAACTGAAAAACCTGCGCGATCAAGTGAGCAGCAAAGGCAAAGAGAAACGCGAAAAAGTTTCGGAATTGCAAGAAAAAATTATGGGCGCTAAATGAAAAGCGACCTGATGGAAACCTGCGGCAGGTAACGAGAGAAATTGAAAAGCTCGATTGGGAAATTCAAACAAACTCGCTCCCCGTAAAGGAAGAACAGGAACTAATTAATCAGATACGAGAGCTTGAAACCCAGCTTGTTGTTCAAAAGCGAATAAAAAAAGTGAAAGACAAACTATTCGAGTTGCGAACCGAACAGAAGGCTTTGGAACAGAAGCAAAGACGATTCACGAAAAAATGACTGAACTGGCTGAACAAAGCCAAAAATATCATCTGCAAATGATTGGAGTCTTAGAGAAAGCCCGTGACCTCCAAGCTGAGGCTAATGAGGCGCACCAAAAATATGTGGAAACCCGACAACAAGCCCAACAGAAACACGAAAAATGCGTCGAGTTAATGGAAACAATAAAAGCAATCGAACAAGAATTGAAGGAAACCGCGGACAAAAAGCAGGCTGAACGTAAAGGCGAACTTCAGAAAGATCTGGAGGAGAGGGCATTAGCGAAGTTGAAGAGCGGCGAAAAGCTGTTGTGGGAAGAATTTCAGTATTCTGGCAGAAAAAGGGCTGCTCTAATTTCTGACAGCCATAGTTAAAGCTGATTCACAGAATCTTGAATACAAAAAATAAAGACAAAATTAAAGTGTGCCTCCGAATAAATGGGTACTATAAGGGAGAGCAAATATGCCTACAGCAGCCAAGGCGGAACGAATTCTTGTTCTATGTGTTGACAGGGACGACGACATCGGCATGAAAGCAGGAATAGACACGCCCATCGTTGGAAGAAAAGAAAACGTGAATGCTGCTGCAAGTCTCGCCCTCCGAGACCCTGAAGAAGCTGACGCCAATGCAATGTTTGAAGCTGTCAGAATTTATGACAACCTGAAAAAGAGCGCAAAAGGCGAGGAAGAGTACGAAGTTGCAACCATAGCAGGCTCCGATTTGAAAGGAGTAGAAGCTGACAGGCAACTCGTATCCGAACTCACTGATGTTCTAGAAAGAGTTTCGGGCAACAGACGTTATCCTAGTTACTGACGGCTACACAGACGAGATGGTATTGCCGCTCATTGAATCAAGAGTGCCAGTTACTTCTGTTCGAAGAATTGTGATACAGCACAGCAAATCCATCGAAGAATCAGCCGCGCTCTTTAGTCGATACCTGAAAATTCTTGTAGAGAACCCCAAATATTCCCGAATGCTCCTAGGTCTCCCAGGACTCCTGTTCATAGTTTTAGGTGTCCTAGCATTTATACCCCAACCGGATTGACATACGCTATACCAGCCCTCGCCGTAATCGCAGGTGCATTCCTTGTTGTGAGAGGATTCAGACTCGACAAAACAGCACATAGCTTTGTTAAATGGCTAAGAGAATACTCCCCGCCCCCATTTACTGTGCAGATAGCAGGCTTTTCAGCTCTTGCAGGAATCTTGCTGATTCTTGTTGGTGGCTATCTGGGAGGAACCGCAGTGGCAACTGTGGCTAATCCTGAGGCTGAACCTCTTTGCACAGGTTCCAAGACTTGTCGGAGAATTTCTTTTACAATCAACATACCTTATCGCTATCGGAATATGTGTTATACTTTCAGGCAGGGCTGTTCGCTGGTTCTTTGAGCGGGACTTACGTTTGTGGCGTACCATTGTAATTATAGTTGTGGTTGCATGGTCTTCGGTTATATTTGTTCAGGTGTCACAGATTCTTATTGACCCCGCGTTCTCTTATACTCCATTAGTTTATGCCATCATCGGAGGTATACCCGTGATAGTATCCACATTCTTAACCGCGCTACTGTTACGTAGAAAATACAGTAGCTACTTCAAAGGAACAGACAAGACAATGGAAGACTTCGAGGAAAGCTGACAGGCAGATCAACTGGACCCCCTAAACCTTCTCGATAATTGAAAGGTTTATTATCTAAAAATCCTGTCTATATATTTCTGGCATCCTAATGATGAATTGGGAACAACTAAACAAACGGAAAGAAATGTAATGCCGGACTTGTTTAGTCTCTGTGGTAAAAAATATGCTTGAAGGTTTACTCTCTCTTTTAGGAATCTACAAGTTATACGAGAAGTGGCTGTGGTTCCAAGTTAAAGATGGAGAAAAAACCAGAACATATCGCCATCATCCTCGACGGAAACCGAAGATGGGCTTCCAACAATGCTCTGATCTCTTGGGTCGGTCATCGCCATGGTGCCAACAAGATCGAGGAGCTGATGGATTGGTGCATAGGACTGAACGTAAAATTCATTACCCTATACGCTTTTTCAACCGAAAACTTTCATCGTGCCCCAAAAGAAGTGGAGGAAATCTTGAAGCTGATTGAGGAAAAACTGTTTTCTATTCTTGAGAATGAACAAATTCACCAAAACAAAATCAGAGTCAAAGTCATAGGACGCACAGACCTCTTGCCTAAATCAATGCAAGAAGTTATCCAGCGCGTAGAAGAATCAACAAAAACGTATCCTGACCGACTCTTAAATGTGGCTCTAGCTTACGGTGGAAGAGCAGAAATAGTTGATGCAACAAAAAAGATAGCAAAAAAGGCGGTAAAGGGAGAACTAAATCCCGACAAAATAAACGAGAAGGTCTTCGAAAAATATCTATACACCGCCCACATGCCAAAACAAGACGCTGACCTTATCATCCGAACCTCAGGAGAAGAACGACTCAGCGGTTTCCTCTCATGGCAGTCCGCCTACAGTGAACTCTGCTTTGTAGACGTAAACTGGCCAGAATTCAGACTCATAGACCTTCTGCGTGCAGTTAGAACATACCAGAAACGAAAACGTCGTTTCGGCGAATAAAATTAGCCTCTTTTTTTGGCGCTGACTATCGAAACTACGTCCCTGTCCTTTAGCACATAGTCTTCTCCAATTCTGTTTTTTCCGCGAATGTCAATTGCGTGGATGAAACTGTCTCCTAGTTCCGTGTGGATGATATAGGCAAGCTCTCGAGCAGTAGTCCCGAAGGGTACAAGATAAACATCTGGAAGCACTCTGCCCTTGTGGTCGCTTAGGTGTTCGCTGTCTTCTACTGGATAAACAGTAACCATCTGCAATAGCTCAAAAAAGGCAGTGTTAATTGCTTCTTGGACTCCAGTAGCCCCAAACTTGAACAAAATCTGTTCCTGAATCGCCTCCAATGCTCTCTTCTGGGATTGGGTGAGTTTTTCAGGATTTTTTGCCGTTAACTTACAATCTCCAGGCTTGTAGTCGATTAAACCTTTTTCTCCTGCTCTTCTGAGTGCCAGTTCTGCTTCTGCACTACAGGGCACAACCTTGTATCCGCTTTCTTTTAGGTGCTCAACATTTTCTTCTGCTGCTGGACGATCAATCTTGTTTGCCACAATCAACATTGGCTTGGAAACGCTTCTCAACGTAGTCCAAGAACGTTATTAGATCCTCGTCGCTCCAGAGGGTCGGCTTTTCCATTGTAAGGTCTGTTTTTCTTAGACTCTCAATTATATGGAACCGTTTGATAGCCAATCCGCTCAAACGCGATTCAAAAAGAGAAATCAAATTTTCTTTTCCAGAATCGGCGGTCCTCATCATTTTAGCCCAGTCCTTTTTCAGTATCTGGTGCATCCACATGGTTATCTCAGTCTCAAGAAACTTAACATCCTCTAATGGGTCATGTTACCCCTGTTTGCAGATTCTTCCTTCACAATCTGTTGACCCGGAAGCATCAACCACATGAAGAAGTGCATCTGCTCTCCTGATTTCGTCTAAAAACTGGTTTCCTAGTCCCCGTCCTTCCCATGCACCGGGAACAAGTCCTGCCACGTCAATCAAATCCACCGGAACTAGTCTGATTCCGTCTAGGCAAAGGGAATTTTTTGGGGTGTCTTCAACGTTGAACTCTGTGTGTACACAGGGCGTCCGTAGGTATCCTACGCCTAGGTTGGGTTTGATGGTGGTGAATGGATAGTTTCCGATATCTACAGGAATTAGGGTTGCAGCCGAGAAAAATGTGGATTTTCCGGTGTTTGGTTTGCCTACGATTCCCAACTTTTTTGAGTAAGATTGTGCGCTCATTGCTGACTCTTTTCCTTTCTCCGCTGCCACGTATTCTGTGGAGAAGTATTCAACCCGTTTTATTGTCTTATCACGTGTAAAAGCTTTGTTAATCTCGACTGTGGCATCTTCGTTTTCAAATGCATTTTGAACAAATTGAGATAAATTGCTTTCAAGTTTCTATCAGATATTTTTCTGCATCAAGGGCGGCTTTGCATCCAGACCCCGCGGCTGCAATGGCTTGGCGGTAACGGTAATCTGCTACATCGCCTGCAACGAAGACTCCGTCTATATTGGTTCGTGTTTCTTCTCTGGCTTCAATATAACCGTTATCGTCTAGTTCAATTTGGTCTCTGAAGATGCTCGTGTTTGGCGTGTAGCCTATAGCTAAGAAAACCGCGTCACACGAAAGAACAGAATCTTCGCCAGAAACAACATTTCTAAGCTTAATTCCTTCAACTCTGTCTTTGCCCAGAATGTCCGTTACTGTGATGTTCCACATAAACGATATCTTTGGATTCGCAAAAGCCTTTTCTTGAAGCCAATTGCAAGCCCGTAACTTGTCTCGTCTATGAATAACTTTTACTTCGCTCACAACTTTAGAAAGAAAGAGTGCCTCCTCTATGGCTGTGTCTCCTCCCCCCACAACCACAACTATCTTGTTCCTGAAAAATGGCGCATCGCATGTAGCACAAACCGAAACTCCCCTGCCTCTAAGACGTGTTTCGCTTTCTAATCCCAACCACTTAGCCAAAGCGCCAGTGGCTATGATAACCGATTTTGTTTCGTAAACTTTGTTTCCAGCCGTCACCTTGAAGGGCTTGGACCTGAAGTCTGCAGCGGTGGCATGTTCGAAGATTAATTCTGCGCCGCAGCGTTCAGCCTGTTTTCGTATCTGCTCCATGAGTGTGGGTCCAAGTATTCCGTTTTCGAATCCCGGAAAATTCTCTACTTCCCGCGTAAGCATGAGCTGACCACCCCACATGGCTCCTGCAACAACAAGAGTTTTCAATCCAGCCCTGCTCGTGTAAATGGCGGCTGTCAAACCAGCTGGTCCAGAACCAAGAATTATTACATCATACATGTCATTCACTTCTCAATAGAATTGCAGAAGCTATACTGTAACCAATAATATTTTGGTTTTCCTGTTATAACCTTTAAGTGACGTCCCTTATGCCTTCAGCTACAGTGTTAGCCCTCTTCAGGTTGCTAAGCAAAACATTGAATCGATACGAGCTTATGCCGATTCTAAGCAACTGTTTCACAATATAGTTTGGTCTAATGAAGAATCGCTGATAGCCATCATGAATCATCTGCTCAATCTCTTTGGCGGGCACAGCGTCAGGCGAAACTTCAGACACCAAAACTCCTGTCTCCCAATGCTTCTCTTCATCTATCAAACCATGCATCTTCAGTTCCTCCCAGATGTCGGTTCCCGGAAAAGTGGCTAATATGTTGAATTGTGGAATGTCCGCCTCAATCTTCTGCGCATACTTTAGAGTATTCAGAATCTCTTGTCTTGTTTCATGGGGTGCCCCCAAAATAAATGATGCAACCGTCACATCTATGCCCGCTTTCTTGGCTGCTTTAAGTGCATCAATCGCCTGCTGAGTAGTAGTCTGTTTATCGTAGTAATCCAGAACCTTCTGAGTGCCATTTTCGATTCCAAAATACATCATTTTACAGTTAGCCCTTGACATCTCCTGCAGCATATCTCGGGGACAATTGTCAACTCTACCCTCAGCAAAAAATTCTATGTCCACCTTCTCTTTTTTCAATCTTCGGCAAAGTTTAATCACTCTTTTGGTGTTCAAGGTGAAATTGTCATCAACAAAAAGAAACTGCTTGTAGCCCTGACTGGACAACAAATGCAGCTCCTCCATTATGTTATCCACAGACCTAGACCGCCAAAGGCTGCGGGCTAATCTTCGACATCCACAGAAACGGCACCTAAAAACGCAGCCTCTAGACGAGACAAAGCTGCTGAACTTTTTTGGTGCAACAACTATACCCGCGGTAGTATTATGATATTCTACATCCAGCAGTTCCCTGTCTGGAAAAGGCAGCGAATCAACATCCTTGATTAATGGTCTATCAGGGGTTGAAATTATCTTGCCATTATCTCTAAAGTTGATTCCCAAAACTTTCTTCAGGTCACCATTTTTTTCTAGACACTTTGCCAGTTCGAGGCTAGTGTGTTCTCCTTCTCCCCTGATAATCGCGTCAACAAAAGGATACTTCTTCAGAATCCGCTCAGCGTTGAAGGTGGCATAAAAGTTGCCGAAAACAGTGACCGTGTTAGGGTTCTCACTCTTCACTTTCTCTGCGATAAGCGCGGCTTTGCGTCCTGAACTGCTGCATGTTGAAAAACCTAGAATCTCAGGGTCCTCTTTTTTCACCCAATCAATTATGTCCTTCAGGGAGTAGCCCTGCGCAGCCTCGTCTATAATCGAGATGTCTACTCCATTCTCTCTAAGGTAAGTTGCGATGTAAAGCATGCCAAGGGGAGGCGCTGCTCCCACCATCTTCTTAACATCTTCGATAGGCAACTCAGGATTTGGACCCGGATTAATGAACGAGAACTTCATGATGTACCCTTTTTCCAGTCCGTAACTTTTCTCCAGAAGCATTTAAGTTTACTGTCAAAACAGTAATTAAGACTCCCACCCCGCGAAAGAGGATCTTCTAGAATTTCACGGATAATGCCAGTTTTCGATCATTTCTTTTGATGCCCCAGTTTTTTCTTTCCCGTATCGGCAATATGGCTTTGTTAGATGCCTCTGAGACCTTTGCGACGTAATGTAAAGTCCCCTCTCAAGCCCACGCTCTTCATTGACCGCCAGCTTCTTTATCTGAGAAGAACGAAAACTGCACTTGTCACACCTGAAACCCTGATTTTTTCCCATAGACTTCATTCTCTTAGTGCATTCAGGGCAGTTTGGATTAACAAACGATACTCTAGGAGCCAATTCCAATATCCTCATCTTTTCAAGATTGATGGTTAACTGATGCTCTGAAGAAGAAGGACGAACGCCCCCATATACCTTCACGATGTCTCCTGCCATCAGTTTTCTTGCTGTTTTGCATAGACTCACAGTAGGTTCATAGGCGGCACAATTCACTTCCCCTGTTTCGTCCTTGATCGAAAAGATTACATGACCGCCTTGGATTACCTTTGGTTCCTTGGATACCACTCCCTGCGCAACCACAGGATTATATGGCTGTATATCCGCAACTGCGCTGACCCTCCTTAGATGAGCGTCTGTTCCTTGGTTTGTACGAAAAATCATCCATCTCTCAACCGGTTCATCGATTGTGATCATCTCGTACGCCTGTTTAACTGCCTCTGGGGTTTCGCCTCTGATTCCACAAAGGATCGGGTCAGGTCCTCTGGGCGTGATGAGGACTCTACCCGTTTCAGGGTCTACATTATTGAATGTAAGAGACGAGTTTTTGTCCATCGTTTTCACGGATGAAGCATGTACGCGGCGAGGTTTGTCTCGATTTTCTGGCGTTCTATAAGATATAATCTCAAAAGTGTGGTCTCCCTTCAGGTCCTCTCCGATGGCGGCTAAGCCTCCGATGATTCCTCTTCCCTTCTTGAATCCTACTGCCTCGGCGTTAACTTTTTTAGCGAGCTTCACTGCCGCTTCGATTGTTAAGATGCTCTGCTCAGCTTTTTTTGCAAAGTCCCTGATTTCTTGGGGAACTTCCTCTAAAATGAATACTATTCCGGGGTCTGTTCCATCATAACCCAGCTCAGAGTTAGCTTCAACTGTGTCTATAACTGTCTCTTTGATTGTATCCACGAGGTTTTCTGGGCAAATAAGTTGTAGGCATAGCGCTCCGTTACCTCTGGTCTTCCATGGAACATTTGGGTTAAGCCTGACTAAGCTGGGGTAATCCGTGAAGGAGACAGCCCATGCTGCTCAATTTTTCGACTAGGATGGCTGCTATGTAAGTAGTGCAACCTCCATTTGGCGAATCGGTGTCGTCGAATCCTATGTGCAGCTTAACCATTAGCTTCCGCTCGTTGCCTGTAGTTAGATTGCCGGGCGGATAAGAACATTCAGATAAAAAGTTGCTTATTAGATAATTGGAATGCGTTAAATAGAAAAGGGGGGAGGTGGAGGCTACTTTTGTCCCTCGATAACTATCATGGTTAAGGTTGACCGAACCTTGTCCAGTCTTCTCACGTTCCATGTGACAATTTCTTTAAGCTTCTCCATCGTATTTGCGCCGACCTTAGCTACGACATCGTAAACGCCATAAACCATGTAAGCTTCCTTCACCGCATCGATCTTTTTCAATTCATCTAAAACTTCGCTTTCAGATCCTATCTCAGTGTTTATCAATACGAAAGCCATAGGCATAAAATCATCACTCCACAATATAATAATAGTTTTTGTCTCCCTAAATAATTTGCGGCTTTTATGTCAAACTGAAGAGCTATTTACTATTTTTCGGAGGTTTTGTTTAGTTGTTTGACTGTCAAATCCTATAAAATCGACAAGTATAAAGAATCGGCTTGCGTTGAAATAGTTAGGTGAGTGCTTTTCTTGCTGTGTGAAGTCTGTGGTCGTCAAATATTTGGTGCCCCATTCAGGGCGATAATTGAAGGAGCCAATTTGGCTGTCTGTTCTGAATGCAGTAACCTGGGTTCTGGCTACTGGGAACCTACACCTCAAAAGAGTACAAAAAAGGGCATACCCCGTCAGCCAATAACTTTCGCAAAAAGAAAACAGCTTGCAACGGTACCTGAAACCTTGGAGCTCGTGGAAAACGTGGGTCCGCTGGTGAGGCAGGCTAGAGAGGGTTTGGGCATGAGTCATGAGGATTTGGGTAGAAAAACCAGAGAACGCGTCTCGGTTCTGCGTAAGATTGAGAATAACAAAATGGTTCCAGATCTTGGGCTTGCAGAAAAGCTGGAGCATACACTGAAAATAAAGCTTCGTGTGCCTCCTTCAGAACCTAAAACTCAGATTAGTTCAGCAAATAAACCTCAAGGAACAACCTTGGGAGACCTTATCAATTTCAAGTTGAAGGAAAAGGAGGCGGAGAAATAACGAAAACGATAATCGTTCAACGGCGGCTTCCCACAGAACTTTCAAGCCTAGATGAACTTGGGAACCTCGCTAAGGCAGCAGGATACACTATTGTGGGCTCCATGGAACAAGTCAGGAAACGAGACCCCAGCTACCAGATTGGACGCGGCAAAACAACTGAGCTAGCAGATTTGGCTAAAGCAACTGGCGCCGAGAAGATTGTTTTCGATAACGAGTTGACGCCTACTCAAGCCTATAACTTGGCTAAGATTACGGGCTTGCTTGTTATTGACCGCTTTCAGCTTATTCTCGAAATCTTTTCCATAAGAGCTTCAACCTATGAGGCAGAGCTTCAGATTCAGTTGGCTACTCTTCGATACGAATTGTCGAGGGCAAAAGAACGGGTGAAGCTGGCAAAGATTGAGGAGCAGCCCGGTTTTGGAGGGCTGGGAAAATATGAAGTGGATGTTTACTTCGAGACTGTGAAGCGGCAAATCACTTCTACCAAAGAAAAACTGAAAAAGAAGCAGGAAGAACGTCAATTGCATCGTATCCGAAGAACCGAATTAGGGTTTTCCTCGATTTCTTTGGCTGGGTACACAAACGCGGGTAAAAGTTCACTGTTTAATGTGCTTGCAGAAGAAGCTGTTACTGTTGACAACGCTCTCTTTACTACTCTTTCCACTACGACTCGGGCGGTGCAGTTTTCTAAAAGAAAGGTCCTGTTAACGGACACAGTTGGCTTCATTGACCATCTGCCACTGAAACTGATTAAGGCTTTTCATTCAACCCTTGAGGAAACAATTTTTTCAGACGTGATTATCCTAGTTGTTGACTTGAGCGAACCCGAAAAAGACATTGAACGTAAGCTCACTTGTTGTCTTGATACAATAAAGCAAATTGGAGCATCAGGAATACCTGTCGTAACTGCGCTAAACAAAATAGATTTGCTTGACGAAGATGAGCTGAAGCGCAAGATTGAGTATATGAATGAGCGTGCAGTAAACCCTGTTCATATTTCAACGTTGACTAAAACCAACGTGGATTTGTTGAAGCAGAAGATTACCCGCTACCTAGAAGGCTTCGTTGAGACATCTTTTTCCGTGAAAATAAACGACGAATCATTGTCCTTGGTTTCGGACCTTTTCAATCGTGCCCATGTGCAGAATATCGAATATGAAGGTGATCTTGTGAAAGTTGTCTTCCGTGCGATTCCTTGGTTAGCAGACAGGGTTAAGGGACGCAGTAAAAAAACTAGGAGGAGAGTTCAAGTCTGAAGACAAAAGCGAAGGAGACCCCAACAAGGTTGCCAAAAGTTGTCATTTTGAGATGGGGACATAGGCACAGAGACCAAAGGCTAACAACTCATGTGGCTCTGACTGCCCGAGCGTTAGGCGCTTCTGGTTTCATCTTGGCAGACATAACAGATTCCAAGGTGAAAGAAACAATTGAAAAGGTCACCGACTGTTGGGGCGGAGATTTCCAGTTTGAGATGGGGCAACAATGGAAACGTGTGGTTAAGGATTGGCGAGCACAAAACGGCATCACCGTTCATTTGACAGCATACGGAGAAAACATCCAAACAAGTGATGTTATGAAGAGAATCAGGATAGCAGGAAAAGACGTTTTGGTTATTGTGGGCAGCCAAAAAGTGCCCGCTGGCTTCTTCTCCGAAGACCGATCTCAGATTTCAATGTTGCTGTGGGAAATCAGCCTCATTCGGAGTGCTCTAGTTTGGCTGTTTTTCTTGACCGTTTTTTTGAGGGGCAACCTCTTACAGAAACTTTTAGTAATGCAAAAAGGAAAATCGTTCCTCAGACTAGAGGAAAACGGGTCATAAATGTTTAGTTTATGGACTAAATTTGGTAAGAGATTTAAGCTCTGTTTCCATAGTATATTGGAAGAGTGGAGTACAAGTTTCAATGTTATCTATTGTAGACGATAAAACTTTGCAGAAGGTTGCCGAAGCCTTTGGGGGCGAAGAGGCTGTTCAGATTATTAGTTCCCTTAAAGGAATCGGAGAAACCACAGATGATGAGATTGCAGCAAAAACCGAGATACGGCTCAACACGGTTCGCAGGATTCTCTACAAGCTCTACGATCATTCTCTTGTGGGATTAAGAAGGTCTCGTGACAAAACCACAGGCTGGTTTATTTTTCACTGGAGACTGCAGCTTGATCAGCTTGCAGGATTCATTTTGAATCAGAAGCGTCGTGTTCTAGAAAAACTTGAAACGAGGCTCGATTATGAGCAGGCACATGACTTCTATTACTGTTTTACTGAGGGATGTAAACGGATTCCCTTTGAAGAAGCTATGGAACTTGTTTTTAGGTGCCCCACCTGCAACAAGCTTTTGATGCATTTCGATAACACTGAACTGAAGGCTTCTTTGATGGAGCGGGTTGAGGCTCTGAAGAAGGAATTAGGTGAATGAGAAGCTGCCGTCGTCGCAGATGGCGCTGAGTTTTCTTTCTGATGTCGGTTGTTCCGAGCAGGTTATTGCTCATTGTAAAGCGGTTTCTGTTCTTGCTGTTAAATTTGCTAGAGTCTGCGAAAGCAAGGGATTACCTGTTGATGTTGACCTTGTTGAGGTTGGCGCTCTTCTTCATGATATTGGGCGCTCAAAAACGCATGATGTATCACATGCTGTTGTTGGCGTGGAAATCGCCAAATCCTTGAATCTGCCGGAGCCTATAGTGTCCATTATTGAGTGTCACATTGGTGGAGGCATAGGTGCTGATGAAGCAAAAAAGCTTGGTTTGCCCGTAAAAGATTATGTTCCGGCAACTTTGGAAGAAAAACTTGTGGCTTACACTGACAAGCTGATTGAAGGTTCCAGTATTGTGCCGATAGAGCGGACAATAGAACAGTTTTCTAGGAAACTTGGAGAGAACCATCCTGCTATAGATCGGGTTATAAGGCTCCACGAAGAGCTTTCTCTTTTGATAGGCGATTTGAATGCCAACAGTCACCGTTCTTGAGAAGCTTTACGGCTCCTGTTCCCCTGCAACCTTTGAGGAGCTCTATTCTAGTTTGATTAGCGGTCTTAACGTGCAGTTGCATTTCGCTGGCACAACAGACAGTGGGTGGATAAAACTGGACGTATCAGGAGATGACAAAACCGCAGCCCTGAGTTTGCTTGACCGTGAAGTCGGATTGGCGCCTGCTTCTTTGGATGGTCTAGAAAAGTTTTCTGTTATGCGTGGTAAGATTGTTTTTTCGGGTAAAAGCGAAAGTGAGCTTTATGTGGATTTGGGGGTTGTTTCTTTGGAAACTTGTGATGCTGTTCTTTCCGAGAATCAATTGCGTGCTCAGTTGGCTGACGGTAGGAAGCTTTCGCTTAAGCGTTTAGTTGAGCTTTTTTGTTTGTATGATAATGTGCCCCTTGAAGTCAAGATTGCCAAAAAGGTTGGGACAGATAGCAAGAACTGTTGAGGCGGTTCTCTCTGAGCGCCAAGCTTTCTTTGTTTCGCAGTTGGGTTCGATGCAGGTTTGATCGGCTACTTATTTTAGGTTCTCTTTTCTCTGACGTTGAGCAAGCCGTGAATTCGTCTAGGCACTCTCGGGACATAATCCGAATAGAGTCTTTGGGTGTTCTTGAACAGATTGTTCTCTGCAAGTTGGGAACTGATGCTGTGGGGCTGATTCCGAAGCTTGGACGTTTCCTTAAATCCGCTGTTCTGGTTCCTTTTTCACCCAAAAAAATCCTTAAAGCTGTTGGCAGCCAATCCTTTGATTGGTAAACTTAAAGCACGCTGACTTTCAGAGCATCTTTTAGAATCTTCATATCCACGACTGTGTTAATGCATCCATCTTTAAGCAGTTCTACGCCTTGACCGATTACTCCCACTTTCTCACAGAGGTAGCTTCCCATGACAAGTTCTTTGGAGCATGCAACGCCCAGAGATGCCTTGGGTTTAAGTTCAAGCATAATATTTTTTGCTAAACTTCCTCCGGGCATGACGAAATGTGCCCTTATAGCCCAAATCTTTAGTTAGTCTCCACTATCTTTGCTGACGCTGCATCTTCCGCATTGCTTGCATTCGTAACCGTATTTGCCTATTTCTGCTGGACAATCTTTGTCGCGGAGACATTGAGGAAGCAATACGATTCTTTCGTTGTATGGTGTGGCTGCAAAACTTTCTATCAGGGAGCGATTCTTTGCTTCAACGTAGAGTTGAAACAGCTCTTTCTCTTCTACGCCCACTTTGGTTGCGATTTGCTCTAGCTTATGAATTGCGAGGCTGCTGAGTTTTGTTTTTGCAAGTTTTTTGACAACACGCATGATTGAGCTGTTTTCGCTTTCATTCATGTGTTTCGGTGTCTCCAATCGTAAGTTTACGTAGAACCTTCCAGATAACTTTTGAGAGGTTCATAAGGTGCATATAAAGGTTAACCAAAACTGAGGATAAACTGTTTAACAGAAGTTGCGGTAAAACCGTTTTTCTGGGCTATTTTCATGGGTTCGCTGTTATTGTTTGGTTCCAGTAGTAGATTTTCTGGTACCTTTCCGTGACTGGAAACTCTGGCTCATCGTAGACTATATCCAAGGCTGTGCCGTATTGTGCAAGGAGCTGTCGTGAGATTGTCCATATTTGCTCTGATTTTTCGTCTGGTCCCCAGAATGCCCAGATTGTGTCTTGTGGGTTTCGCATTCCCCAACCGTAATTCTTTGGCAGCACTAATAATGCCTCGGCTTTTGTTTTGCCATGAACCGCCTCTGGGTTCTGCACGATGTCTTTCCAGAAGTTTTCTAGAGCCTCAAAGTGCGCGTCTGTCATAGCGCCGTAACTGTTTCCTTCCGGGTATGTAGGATAATTGAAGAGGACAATGTATTCTGCGCCTGCATCGTATGATGTCCACATTTGATTGTAGATGTTTAGTGCTGTGTCAAGGTAGGGCGGATGATTATATTTCCATGTTATTATTGTTCCCCAGCTCTTGTTTTGCAGGTTTGCTGCGCCTCGTATTAGTGCTATATCCTGTTCTAGTGTGTGATTCCAGCCTACTTGAGCAAATATGGTGTCGTAGCCCATCTTGTAGTCGAACCAGTAAAGCGCATAATCTGAGGCGAAAACGTTAATGGAGTTATTTTTTAATGCCTGGTATCCCCTGTCTCTTGGTAAGAACGCGTTAAACAGTTCTGCTATGCTATCATATGTTGGGTCAACAAACGGCGTGGTAATGTTCAATGATTCAAGCTCTTTAAGCCAATTTTCCACTTGGTCAAGCCAGATTCCGCCCGACTCATCATAATAGTAAACTCCAAGAAAGCTGTCACCCCACTTTTCTTCAGCAGTGCTTATCCAAGACAGCCGCCAAAGCAAATCCTTTCCCTCCTCTTCGCTTGATTCTCTGAAGTGCTCTGGGGGAGAGGTTACCAAAATATACTATGATATCAAGTCCAACGTCTACTGCGTAGTCGCAAATTTCGTTTGTGGCTGTTTCGTTCTCGCTTACGTCTCCCGACTGTAGCACAAGCAGGTTAGTGTAGTCTTTTACCCTGTCGATAAGAAGCTTTGCTTCTGCGGTTGTGTTTCCGCAAAATGAGACGCCAACGTAACAGTCCGCCGTTTCTTTTGTGCCTTCGTTTTCGTGGACTGTTGAGACAAAGACTGTGGTGCTGGCTATTACTAGAATGCACACTATTGGGAGGGCGAACATTTTTTTCATGTTTTTCCTCTTTTATGGATGGTTGTGGGGTTTGCTTTTGGAAAAAGCTAGTTTTCAACAATGATCTGTTATTAGTCTCCTAATATTATTGTTATGTTGCCTTCTTTTGAGGATTTGGTGAAAAGTGGTGGGCCGAGCAGGATTTGAACCTGCGACCTCAGCCGCGTAAGGGCTGCATCCTACCGAACTAGACAACCGGCCCATCTTCCAACAGTATGGATACAACGGTTTTATAAAAACTTGGTTTTGTTTGAACAGATACTTTTTTTAGGTTTCGTTCTGAACAAAATATCTTATGCGGGGTTCTCCTAGCCTGGTAGAGTTACGTTTGTAAGGTTACCCTAACACTTATTTAGACAGTAAACCCTGTATTTACTGGTGATACAGTGACCAACTGGGAAGATTTTTTGCAAATAAACGGTTGGGACAGTAATTTTCAAAGTGTCAATCGTCTGCTTCGTCATTACCAACGCAAAACAAGAAGTGAACATACGAGAGCGAATGCTTGTCAGACTGTAAAAGCGCTATCAGACTTTGCGGATAAAGGTCCAGACGATCTTGTAACTTTAAGTCCTAGCAAGGCTTCTAGTCTTGTGAAAGATTTTGTTGACTCGTTAGCCAACAAAGGATACAGTATTAGATATGTGAATGTGTCTCTGGCTTACTTGAAGACATTCTTCAAAGTCAATGGGTTAAAAGGAAGTAAGGCTCTTGAAGTTGAACGCCATTATCAACCTTCACGTTACAGAAAACGTGACGAGTATATTCCAACATCTGACGAAATTTACAAGATGGCTTACGCGTCTGGGTCAACTCGCAATAAGGCATTAGTTTTATCCCTCTATACAAGTGGACTCAGAAATTCCACTTTAAGAGCAATCTTATATCAAGACGTAAAAGACGATTTTGAAAATGGACTAGACATCTTAAATGTTCCAGTTTATGCTGAAATGAAAAAAATTGTTAATGGCGCCTGCAAAGGGAACATAACATACTACACATTTTTTTCTATGGAAACCGTTGAAGCAATAAGCCAATACTTGGAAAAAAGAAAGAAAAGTTTTGGTAATATTGGCGATAATGAACCTCTCTTTGCTTCCACTAGCAAAAATTTAGTTCCTGACTTGAGAAGAAAAACTCCCGTTATGAAAAAGACACTTGAAAATCTTGTAAAGCGTGCTGCAAGAGATGTTGGAGTTAAGAAATGGAATTTTGTTTCTCCTCACTGTCTTAGAAAAGCCTTTGAATCTGCCTTAAGAAATAGTGGAATGGATACTAAAGATCAAGAATTTCTCATGGGGCATATTTTACCAGGAAGCCAAGACACTTACTATGATAAGACTAAGATCGAGGATTTAAGAAGAAAATATGCTCAGGTTGAGTTCTTCCCTCAAAAGAATTATTCCTCCGAAGAATTGAGAAAGAAGCAACTTCTTGATACAGCTAGGCTATTTGGCTACGATGAGGACAGAATCAAGAGCGTTGAAGAGGCTTTAGCAAAATATGCTTCAGTTGATGATGCCATTGACGAAATAAGGACGTTGAGTCTTGAAGGTAACCGCTTAAGAGAGAATCCCAACAAAGAGCCTAAAAAGATTATAGATGAATATGATTTGGAAAACTACTTAGCAAAAGGGTGGGATGTCCAAACCGTGCTTTCTTCCGGAAAGATTCTCGTAAAGAAATAGTAATTACGATCTCCAGCATGGTTACGGAAAACTCTTGTATGAATGAAGAGACATGATTCCCATTTAACGTCTGATAAGAAGAACTGATGGAAAATGTCCAGTTTGTGACAGGGAACTTGGAGTTGATCCGATAAGCATAGAATTCTATTATTATGAAAAGTAAAAGCTGATAGTATGAAAAGGATTGAAGGAATCATATATGTTAAATGTGATCTTTGCTGGAAAAATCCACTTGGACAAGCACATTTTATGGTTGCGGTCACACAATTTGCATAATGTGCTTTATGGCTGAAAAATTTAGATTCCCATTTTGTTGGGGAAAATTCCATCAGCCCATTCCAGCCAAATGAAGGATGCAAATTAGTCCTGATTGCTTATAAGTTGACCTTTTACACCCGTAGCGAAAAGTTATCTTATAGTAATAACGGTGCAAATGGATAACGCTGGGAAGATTTATATGGACTATTAATTAACAATATATGGAAGGTGTTAAAATGGCAGAAGAAATTAATAGACCAATTTTAAATATCCGTGACTTTCTTGGACCCGTAGCAGACCCAGCTCCTTACCTTTTGAGGCGGTGGCTAGAAAACCTTGCAGCCGATCAGATCAAAGTCGTACTAGAAAAAGAAATTGATCAGAAAATCAACGCCGTAAGATTCCAGATGCAAAATTTGAAATTGGAACTTGAAAAGCTCGAAACAATGAAGTCATTGATAATGGCCAAAAGGGGATAGCAAGTAAATATCTCTTTTAAAAGAGGCAAAGTCTCAAGACTGTGACATCGCTCTTGTTGGATATGAGGACGAGGAGAATCTTGGCCTCAGATCAATTGCAGCCTACCTACAAGCAAATAAACTAAAAGTAAAGATCGTACCATACAGAAAGTCAGATAAAAAGCAAGTTCTAGCAGATATTCTTAAAACCAACCCCAAAATGGTTGGTTTTTCTCTTATTTTTCAACCTATGGTCCTTGAATTTAAGGAACTGTTGAAATACCTTCGAGAAAGCGGTATTTCTGCACATTTTACCATGGGTGGTCATTTTCCAACAATAGAATATACAAAAACATTGCAACTCATGCCAGAGCTTGACACAGTGGTGACCCACGAAGGTGAAGTTACTATATTAGAGCTCTTTAAAAACTTGGCAAATCCTGATAAATGGTTCGGGATTAAGGGAATTGCCTTTAGAAGAAACGATGAAGTAGTCTTCACCTCACCAAGAAAACTTATTGAAAATCTTGATTCCCTACCTTTCCCTATTAGAGGCGGTAAGAAACAAAAGTACCGCGGTATTGAGTCTGCATCAATCCTTGCTAGTCGAGGTTGTTACTATAATTGTAGTTTTTGTAGTATACGCCAATTTTACTTAGATGCACCTGGACCAAAGCGAAGGTCACGATCAGCTTCTAACGTTGCGGAAGAAATGGAACAGCTTTACAAGAGTAACGTTAGGATTTTCAAATTTGTCGACGATGATTTGGGAATGAAAACAAAGGTACAAAAAGAATGGATCAACGAATTCGCTTCGGAGCTAAAAAGGAGAAAAATAGACGATAAGATCCTTTGGCGAATATCAAATAGAGTGGACGAGTTGGATCTTGATTGTCTAAAAACACTAAAGAATGTCGGTCTTACGTTTGTATACCTAGGAATAGAATCTGGAAACGAGCAAGGTCTTAAAACCTGCAATAAGCATTTTGCAGTTAAAGACGTTTACAATTCACTTGATTTACTCGAGAAAGCAGACATGAAGTTTGACTATGGATTCATGATGCTTACACCTACTACTACATTTGATTCTATCGAGGGAGATCTTGAATTTCTGAAGAATTTAACTCTTAATGGTCGGGCTTTGGTTCACTTTACTAAAATGTTTCCTTATGCAGGCACTTCGATTGCGGAACAATTAAAACGAGAAGGCAGGCTTGAAGGAACCCTGGACTATCCAACTTACCAATTTAATGATCCGAGAGTAAACTTGATGGAAGTATTTCTCACAAAAACATTCCACGAAGCATTTTTTGGTTCTTTAGCTCTAGTAAACAAGTTACGCATGTTATATCTTGATGTTCAAATAATTGGAAAGTTTTATCCTGAAAGATTTAACCTTGACGAATACGCCAAATCCGTAAAAGAAGCTATAATTTCATACAATAATTCTGCACTAGAAACAATAGAAATAGCGTTAAATTTCATGCGGAAGCATGACTATAAAGACATACTTTACTTCTGGAAAACATTAGAAGTCTTAACTCAACAAGAAATTAGCGCACAATTAGCCATAGATAAAAGAATAAAAAATTTGAGTCCAGAGCTTCGTTAAACCTCTTTTATTATAAAGTCAGTACCTTGTATTGATTATTATCAACTGAGCCTGCAGCAACATTCAAGTTAGTAGAAAAAGATAGAACGCTTGGACTCTTCAGGTTAAATCCTATGTCCAAACAGATTTTAGAATAAATTGGGGCTGGAAAAACAGCAAGTTATTCTTTTCAAATCACTTTAGTTTCTTCGAATGTAATTTTGCCTTGTTTATCGACCTTAAACGCATAGCTCTCTTTTTGACCAGGCTTACCCCATGCGTTACAACTAGAACACGTTCTCCATTGCTCCGAACATGCACGATACCGAAAGTCGTCTTAATATAAGCGTTTGATGTCTCAATCTTATTATTGCTTTCATTTCCCGCCTCTGTGATCTCACGAATTATGGCGGGATCAACACGTTTGAAGAATGCAACCATCTCAGTGCTATAATTTTTATTGAGAATGTTTGGCTGACACGGTCCAAAAATTTTTTTTAACTGACAAGTTGGATTTTTTATGCTTTTTTGGATTTCATAAGTTGCTACTCTAATAAGTAGATACGACCATAGTTGCTTGGTATGTTAACCTTTGGGCAGCGTTTGTCAGGAGTATTAGTAACTTCGGAATCATGGAGGAGATCTCGCCAGGTACCAACATCGGGAAATGGATGGGGCACTGATAATTCTTGGCTTGTAAAGTTTAGTGCAACAAGCACAATTTCGTTATCGAATTGTCGTCTGTAGAAATATACTCCTTTTGGTGGACGATAATTGCCAACTTCACCAGTTTGTGGATCATATTGGTTGTAGTAATAGAAACTGTTTAGCCCTCTACTGCGGAGGGAAGGATATTTCTTACGGAGCAAGATTAGCTGCTGATATAAACGAAGTAGCGTCCGACCTGGTCGATCTTCCGTGTTTTCCCAGCGAAGAAAACGGAAATTCAGAACGCGATCCATTCCAGACTCTGGCACAATATAGTTTTCTCCGAACTCTTGTCCATTATATATCATAGGAGTACCCGGGCCCGTGAAAAGAGCAATAACGTAGGGCTGAGTTAAATAATAACTCGCATAACGATCACCCTGGTTTTCACCGAAATAATCTTTCTGTAGGGCACGAGCGGGAAAGTAACTTATGAGTCTGCTGTGATCGTGGGTTTCGAGGTACACAAAAGGTGATTTAACTAATTCTTCTTCGCTTTCATAATTCAACTGGTAACCGCGTGCATCAAGATCTAGAAGTCGAATTAGACTTTCATCAAGATTACCTTTTGCGAATTGATTTTCTATTCTTGATCTTAGGTCTTCATACCAACACGCGTTAGCGTATGTTTTATTGAAAACATCAACCGGTTCAAATTCGGTGCCTTGAATGATGCACTTCTCTAGATGCTCAATGCATTGAATAATATTGGGACGCCCAATGGATTTTGCGTATTCACGTGTTGACCATAAAAGATGTGACAATCCAACATTTCCAATTTGGACTCCATCAAAGAAACCGGGAGTAAAATCGTATCGGAAACCATCAACGCCAAACTCATCGAGGTAATAGCGATTGACTGAAAAAATGAACTCCCGAGCGAACTGCTTTGAGTAGTCCACATCAGAAAGCCCATAGAACGATTTGCCGAATTCACCCGTTATGGGATTCTCAATACCAATTTGATCGTAAATTACATTGTAACCAAAACGACCACTAATATGATTATAAACTACATCCATAATTACGGCTATTCCAAGTTCATGGCACGTTTTAATTAATCTCTTCAAATCATTAGGCCTACCAAAACGCTCGTCTGGTGCAAAGAGGTTGAGAGGAACATAACCCCAGCGGTAAGTTTCTACGACATTCGTTAAGGGCATGAACTCAACAGCATTAACGCCCAAAGCTTCAAGGTAATCAATATTCCTGATAAATCCTTCAAATGTGCGATTGTACTCCGATATGCTACATTCATAGACAATAAGCTCATCTACAGAAGGCATTTCAAAAAGTGGCACTGTGATCTTCTCCTCCTCGCCATAGAAAAACGCGGAGCGATGTCCTGCAGCCGTTTGTCTTGCGAAAGGATCACTAGCCCACCACGGGTAAATAGTATCGTGTTTGCCCACTTCATACTGGTATCGATATAAGCCCTTTTTTTTGCCTGTCAGATCGAGGTTTCCTTCATAGAATGGGTAACCATCTTGGTTGTCAATATACTGAAGAGGGCAATCAAAAATTTTCTCCCATGCAAAATCGCTTATATGACTAACCTTCGCCGTGAGAGAAATTGCCTCCTCTTTCTCAAGAGCAGGCAGATATAACCCAAAACGTACACTATCGCCGTCAAGATGGGCACCAACTCGAGACAATTCAATCATTAAGTAACAGTCTCCTTCTATTAGAGTAATCACTCAACATAGAACACCTGCATCTTTATCATGAGTAAAACAAATAATAAACGATTTGTAATTGGGCTAAGCTTAGCCATATTTCCAAAATTCTTCTGATAATTTCATCAAAAATTTCATGTTCTTTTTGAAATAAAAAAATGGGATTGATTAGATTTGAGGAGTTCGAAAGTTCGATATAAGAATAAACAGTTCGAACTCTTCCAGTTTACTCCAATATCTAAACAGATTTTAGAATTAGTTGGAAATGGAAAAACACAAACTGAAGTTGGAGAATTAATTGGATGTAGCAAAAGCACAGTTAGTTATCATGTTAAGCGCTTTAAGGAACAAAATCTAGAATGGTCACCTGGTATTGTACGGCACAGAAACGGTAAGCAACTCCTAGAAGAAGTTCGTGGAAACACAATTTTCATTTTCGTAGAAGATTTTGATCAAGCTAAGCAATTATTGTCTCATGGATTTTTAGAGTGGTTACTAAATCAGAACACAAAAGGGTATAGGTTACTGATCAACGAACTGATAGAAACTATTGAGGAACTGCAGTACAACCATAAAGAAAGAATTATCGAAGCAATTTCCAGACTAATTTAAGGTACATATTTTTTTAAAATATTTCAGATCAAAATTTTCTTAAACAATTTTAATGACCCCCTGCGATATTATTATCTAATTAGGGGGATGCTATACGATGCCAATCCAAATTACATATCCTGGAGTTTACATAGAAGAAATTCCCACTGCAATTAGAACTATAAAGGGTGTTAGTTCGTCAATAGCAGCTTTTATTGGACGCGCTTCAATGGGAGAAGTGAACCAGGCAAAACGAGTTTTCAGTTTTGCGGATTACACACGTTCCTTCGGTGGACTATGGAAAAAAAGCAACATGAGTTATGCACTTTATCATTACTTCCAGAACGGAGGTAATCAAGCAATAATCGTTCGAGTCTATAACCCTGAGACGAGCATTAATGGAGATAAAATAAACGGAAAAGCCACGTTCACGATTAAAGGTTCAAATTTAGAGTTTGAAGCAGCTAACCCCGGCGAGTGGGGCAAACGTCTTGAAATAACAATTGACCACAATATAGACACTGACAACCTAGACAAAGAAGAAACCATTTTCAATCTTACAATTGATGATAAAAAAACTCTAACAAGTGAAAACTTTCATAATCTTAGTGTTAAAATCGATAGCCCAAGATTTATCAAAAATATTTTGCAAAATGAGTCAAATCTAATTCGTGTACTAGGAGATGTACCGAACGAAAGACCTCCAGAAGCCACAACTAAAGATAATACTGAACTACCAAACACAATTTCTTTGGTGCTAGAGTCAGCTAGCGATGGAGACCCCATCGAAGATTCCAACATTATTGGCAACCTCAACGATAGGACGGGTATCTATGCTTTGGATGATGTTGATTTCAACCTACTCTGTATTCCCCCATATCAAGAGGACGAGACTCCTTCAGGGGCTGTATATTCAAAAGCTCTAGATTATTGTGAAAAACGACGCGCAATACTCATTGTTGACCCACCAACATCATGGAACACTAAAGCTAAACCAATGGATCCTAATATTGGAATAGATAGTCCAGGTTTCCAACCAAAAAGACACAAAAACGCTGCAATATATTTCCCTCGAATCAAAGCAAACGATCCTGAAAGTAATAATATAATTCGGGATTTTGTGCCCTGCGGTGCGGTTGCAGGTGTGATTACACGAACGGATATTGAACGTGGTGTCTGGAAATCTCCGGCGGGTGATAAAGCAACCTTGATAGGAATATCCGGGTTAAGTAACCAATTGACAGATAAAGAAAACGGTAAGTTAAATCAGTTAGGCATCAACTGTCTGCGAATCATGCCTGTAATCGGACCAGTAGTTTGGGGTGCACGCACAATGAGAGGAGCAGATAGACTGGCTGACCAATGGAAATACCTCTCTGTTCGTCGAGTGGCCCTTTATATCGAAGAAAGCCTTTATCGAGGAACTCAGTGGGTTGTGTTTGAACCGAATGATGAACCGCTCTGGTCACAAATTCGTCTTAATGTAGGTAAGTTTATGCACGAAATGTTTATACAAGGTGCATTTCAAGGTACCGCCCCCAAAGAAGCATATTTTGTGAAATGCGATAAAGAGACTACTACACAATATGACATCGATCGAGGTATTGTTAATATCATCATAGGATTTGCACCTCTGAAACCAGCGGAATTTATTATAATAAAGATCCAACAGATAGCTGGTAATTAGACTGAATCTTTGCTATCCCTCTCATTTATTAGTGTGCATCATATCAAAACAAATTTTGCCAAAATAACAATCAAAGCCATACTGGGTACAGGTGAAATCACTATTGAAAGCGTAACTGGCTTGAAGATCATTATGAATATAGGTAACATTGAATTGAGTAATGGTGCAGCAAGTGTGAAGCTCACCCCATCTTGTGTCTCAATAAACGATGGAGCTCTTGAGGTAATTTAAGTTGTTTATAAATTGCCCCCGAAAAATCTATTCTCGCACATCTATGCATAATCTTTAGCTTTGTCAATCCACAAAAGACAAAAATAGATGATGAGCATAGTGGTAAAAAGGTAAACTCTCGAGTCTGAGAAATAGAGAAAATCGGAGTAGAGTGACCTTTGCGGGGTTCTCCTAGCCTGGTTATAGTTACCTTTGTTAAATAATTGATTTTATGGTGCTTCCCAAACAATTTTTTTTGGAGTGTCTCTACGACTTCTAGTCCCACCAGTACCTAAGAATTCAGGTATTCCAAACGGTAAATCTCTTCTAGGAATTGGGACCCGGTCTCCGGGTGCCCAATTTTGACCATAGGGTCTATTATCTTGAACTTCGTTTAAGTCTGGTTCAATTTTATTAAGCAAAATTGAGAGATCTTTGTTCCAATCGGCAGTTACCATGTTTGGTGGTGCTGAGGGATGGACTAAATTTGAAACGTGCAATCCTTGTGGGATAGACCAATTCTCAATGGCGTGACGAGCTGCTGCACCAATAGCGATGATTGCTTCGATGTTATTTTGTTCGATTAGTCTGTCCAAATATTCATTTCTGTAATTCAAAACTAGAGAATTCTTGGAAATAGTCTTCATTTCAGCATCAAATTGTCCGTAGATGCTAAATACGAATGTGTTAATCATAATGTAAGAAGAACTGATACCTAGTTTTTTAAGGAGCCCTTGAACGCGTTGTCCTGAACCTCCAACAAAAACACGACGCGCAAGTGCTTCATCAGTGGACGGATCTTGACCAATCACAATTACTCTTGCAGTACCATCAAGTCTTCCTCTGTAAAAAATTGGTCCGAATTCCCATCGAATTCTTTTTGGCCAATGGGACATGTAATTAGGTACGGATTCAAAGAAATCAGTCCAATCTGGTGGAGGACCCGGATCGTAGTTGGGTGTACCAGATGCCGAAAGTAAAGCCTTTGCATGAATAAAAAATTCGTTATTCGCCATATCCCTTATAGTAGTGATGTCGATTGAATTTTCTAACTCGCTGGCGTCAGTCTCACTAAGTCCTCGGAGAGCCGCTGATGATGAATTTAAAATTTCGTCAATAGATTTACTCAGGTATTTATTTATTAATAATTTTTTAAAAGAAGAACCCATATTATCCCCCATAGTAATTTCAGGTAAGTTATTTTTAAATTTAATTACAAGATTTAGGTATTCAAGAGTAGCGGATTAACCATAACTAGGGAAAATTTTATAGTTTTTAAAAAACATGAAGTAACTGTAATAGAATTCGTTTTAAAAAAATAATGGGGGGAAAACAATTCGCCAAAAAATAAAATCGACTTACAAAACAAACCGAAATATGCAATTCAAGGAAAAATCGTCACGATGAATGATGATTTTGAAGTATTAGACAAAGGGACAATATACATTGAAAAAGAAAAAATTGTGGATGTAAAACCTTCAAACGAAACTCCTCCTCAAGGATTCGAAGAAATCCAGGTAATTCGTACAGGTGGTACAATTTATCCTGGATTAATTGAACTTCACAATCATTTATGTTATAACATTTTACCACTATGGAATGTTCCTAAAACATTCAAGAACCGTGGGCAGTGGCAAGGTCATCGCGATAAAACGCGATTAATTAGAGGACCTATGTATGTGCTGGGAAGGTCAATTAAATATATTGAAGCAATTATTAGATATGTTGAATGTAAATGTCTTATTTCAGGTGTAACAACTTCTCAGGGGATAACGCTTGCAGATGCGGTAGCAGGAACTAAGACCAGATTTAAAGGGTTAGTACGTAATGTTGAAGCCACTGATAATGAAGATTTACCAAATGCAGGTACAAGAATTGCTGATGTAGCAGCAAGAGAAGCAGAAACTTTCTTGGATCAACTAGAAGAAAGTAAGGGATGCAAGCTGTTGCATCTTAGTGAAGGTGTGGATGAAAGATCGCGGGCTCATTTTTTTGCTCTTCAGATCTCTGAGGAAAAGTGGGCAATTACAGATGCATTGTCTGGAATTCATTGCGTAGCACTTGAAGCTGAAGATTTTGATATACTGAAGAAATATGAAGCTTCCATAGTATGGTCTCCATTGAGTAACTATTTACTATATGGACAAACTGCTAGGATAAGATGTGCGAAAGACTCCGGGTTACTCATCGCTTTAGGTTCAGATTGGTCTCCGACAGGAAGCAAGAATCTTTTATGTGAATTGAAAATAGCTCACTTAATCAACAATGAATTAGATGAACCTTTCACAAAAAAAGAATTAGTTTCAATGGTTACACGAAATGCTGCAAAAATTCTGAAGTGGGATAAACATATTGGAACAATAGAAAAGGGAAAAATTGCAGATTTGGTTGTAATCAATGGACAGAAAGGGCCACCATATCAAGGACTTATAGATGCACGAGAAACTTCAATTACTTTTGTGGTAATAGATGGTATTCCTCGATATGGTCAAAAACGGCTAATGGATAATTTTAAGTTAAATACCGAAATTCTTAAGATTAAAAATTCTTTTCGATTATTAAACCTTGAAACTAAAAATAACAATCCAATCTCTTTAACTTTAAAATTGAGTGAAGCCGTCGATCGCCTTCAAGACGGATTATCACGATTAGGTGAATTGGCTACTGATCTTGAACAACCTGATTCTGGATGGAATCGCGCAACATCAGGCTTAACGATGAAACCTTATTGGTTTTTATCATTGGAACAAGATGAACTAGCAACCGAATTCATTAGGCCACATATACCTTATGAAGGAAATGAAACTGGTTTTCCAAGTTTTTATGAAGCAGTAGATTATCCAACACTTTTAAAAGATGTAGTAGTAGAACTTGATCCTTTGGCAGTTGTCGATGATAAACAATATTTCAAAAAAATTGCAAATCAAGTAAATCTCCCCGACTTTCTAAGAAAAAGGTTACCCTCAATATACGGAGTAAAACCCATTCTTCCTGAAAGCATTACTTTCAAAGATGAATATCAAGAAGAACTTTTTGATACCACCTCTGAATTATCTACCTTCTTAAGTTCAGAAGGATATTTGAAGTGCTCCGAACGTCTAGATATAGTTAATCAAGCACTTGTTCTACTTGAACAAGTTTATGTTCATCTACCTCATAAAAAAGCGATGTATGCAATTGATCCCATACAACGCTTAAAATTATTGCAATACAAGCTTGAAAGGACAACAATAGAAGAATTACCTTGTGAAATTGAATTCCATAAAGAAATGATTGATATTTTTAAATCTACCAGAGATCTTCATACAAATTACCTTCTGCCCCATCCATTTAAGGGAAAAATTGCCTTCATGCCATTCATTATTGAGGAATGTTTCATAAAAGATAATTCGGGAGAAAAAAATCCAAAATATATCGTTTCTTACAAAATGGAAGGATTCGGTCCAAAGACGTTTAAAAAAGGTGTCGAAATCACTCATTGGAATGGAATTCCAATCAAACGTGCAATTGAATTAAATTCTGAAAAACAAGGAGGAGGTAATCCTGCTGCACGAAGAGCAAGGGGAATCAATGCTCTAACTATTCGTCCATTAATTAATTCATTTCCTCCAGATGAAGAATGGGTAACTTTCAATTATCGCTCTAATGAAAAAGAATTTCAATTAATCCAAAAATGGCTTGTATTCGCGCCTCCAACAGCATTCATTACAACAACTCCTAAGTCTAATGTTGGCGAAGCAACCGCGCTTGGTCTGGATCTTCACTCATTTGCGATTCAAGAAGTAAAAAAGTTGATGATCGCTCCAGACGCTGTTAAACTTGAAAGGAACATTGCGCAAAAGAATATTGATCGGGCTCCAGTAAGAGGAGGAGAAATCCCAACGGACATGCCATCGGTATTCCGAGCCAAAAAGGCGAAAACTGATGCTGGGGATTTTGCATATATAAGAATATTTACCTTTAAAGTAGATGATAGTGAAAAATTCGTAAAAGAGTTTATCCAGCTACTTTCTTCACTTCCAAAAAAGGGGCTTATTATTGATATTCGTGATAATGGTGGAGGTCTGATAATGGCTGCTGAACGGTTATTACAAACATTGACTCCTAATACCATTAATCCAGAGAAGGTTCAATTTCTTAATACAAGATTAATGCTCGAGATATGTGAAAAGAATAGCCCCTCAAACCTATGGGATGATTTCGATTTGAAACCTTGGAAAGATTCGATACATCAAGCTATAGAAACGGGCGCTACATACTCCAGAGGATTTCCGATTACGTCTCTCACCTCATGTAATAATATTGGTCAAAAATATTATGGTCCTGTAGTTCTTATCACGAATGGATTAACTTACAGTGCGGCTGATATGTTTGCGGCTGGATTCAAAGATCACAATATTGGGACAATAATTGGGGTAAACAAAAATACAGGAGCCGGAGGAGCAAATGTGTGGAGTCATGATCTACTTCTTCTCTTAATGAAAGATTCTGGAAAGACATCTCCGAACTCATCAAGCTCCCAATTCTTTTCTCTACCCAAAGGGGCAAATATGACAGTTGCTGCAAGAAGGATGCTAAGAGTTGGAAAAAATTCAACTATTCCATTGGAAGATTTCGGAGTTACTCCAGATGTTTTTTATCAAATGACTGATGACGATTTGTTGAACGGTAATAAAGATTTAATAAACAAAGCTGGAGAGATACTTTCGTCTAAGCTAGTTCATGAAATTTCTTTTGAATTTAAGAAAATTGTTAATTATAGTATCATTGGTGTAGTTACCACTGAAAATCTATCACGCCTTGACTTTTTCATTGAAAATAGACCAATTGAATCTGTAGATGTTCAAAATGAGTCAAAAGAAATTAAAATAAAGATGCCGAAAGAAACTCATTCCAAAGGAATTCTCACATTGGAAATTAGAGGATATGAAAAAAATGAATTAAAAGCACGATTATTGACAAAGATACGTGATTATTAGTTTAATCATGGAACTCTTATAAGAATCGAAGTTGGACTTGGAAAATAACTAGAATAAGACTAACGCATAATGGCAATCCGCGCGTGTCTACGTATTTTCTCCTTTGTTCTTCCTCTCGTTTATCCGTTCTCTCCTACAGAGAAAGACTCGATTTCCCTGGAAGAACGTATGAAGTTGATGGAGGATTTAATGCACACTATAAAAACATAATTGATTCTATCCAACTCATTTTAGGATTACGTAGCCCTTACCTCGACTCTCCCGTACATGTCTATCTAACATCTATTATATTCGAAACGAGCCAGAATTGGTAAAAATTTTCACTTCTCATAGAAAAATCTCTTAGTACATGGGAAAAACGGATTGATAATATTCATGCTAAAATAGAGGCTAAACCCAATTCCAAAGATCCCACAATATACATTCATATCGAATACACAATAATAGCTAATAATTTAAAACAAAAAATTACTCTTCCTCTAATATCGTATTAGTCATAAACGCACGCGCAAGGTTTGATCCCGACCACTTTTTTTAACATCTAAATATTTCCTTATTTAATTTGTGAGCTGCATTCAAAACGAGTTTCTAAATTGGTTTCCCATATTTTGCCATTTACTCAAATTCCAAACCCAAATTATTCGTGAGAATTTATTGGGATACGAAATGAAAAAAAACTCTAGCGGGCGCATTAACTTGTTCCAAAAAATTATGAATTACATGATATAAGATACAAGTCTTTTTTGTTGCTTTACCTTTTGAGCGTAGTCAACCCACAAAAAGACAAAAATAGATGCTGAGTATAATTGTAGGAAGGTAAACTCCCGAGTCTTGAACTAGAGAAAATTGGAGTAGAGTGACCTTTGCGGGGTTCTCCTAGCCTGGTAGGGAGCAGGCCTGCTAAGTCTGTGGTCCGTAGGGCCACGCGGGTTCAAATCCCGCACCCCGCGCCACAAAACATTGAATAAGTGATCTACAAAAGAGGGGGCACTTATGGATAAAGACCTATTTTTAAGAAAATACGGACAAGTTATTTTAGATTGGGTCAAAGAAAACAAATCACGTCTTATTGAAGGTAGAAAGAACTATTCATGGAACGATAAAGAGCCTAAAGCATGTCTCGTGGAACGTAACCAAGTATTCTCAAGCCATCGTTTTGTCTCGGATTCAAAATTCTGGTGGCGTTGGTCTTGAAACTCTTGATATGATCATGTCTTGGGGCGGTTTTCCTCCGTTTCCTTTACGTGACGAAGATAAAGTTTTGGAGATTACTAGAAGGGTATTCGATTTTGTTGATAAAGGCAAAATATCTGATGCAGTTGAGGAACTCTTAAACATAAAGGGTGTTGGAATATCTCGAGCATCCAAAATTATTGGACTCTTCGATCAAGAAAGATTTTGTATCTACGATAGTAACGTTGGACACGCTCTAAAGACTCTGCAATTTACTGAAAAACCAGTCATCAAATGCCCAGCCGGACGTGCAAGACCAGGAGACCCCTGCTCAGACTCTGGATGGACAAAAAATTATCAAAAGTTAATCTGGACCCTAGAAATAATCCGAGACTATCTAAACTCCGAAGGATACCCCTTCAGTATAGCAGACATTGAAATGGCTATATTCATGATGAAAATAGTCTGTGCTTACATTCAAGTATGCTATCTAACAGGTTTTATATTTTCTGTTGATGCTTTTGTATCCACTGTATACACTTTCGACGCAATATTTTTTTGTCTATTAATAAGTTCACATTTTCTAAAGCAGCTTTCCAACGGCTTTGACGTTTTCTACTCTGATCCATGGCGCAACCAGCTGCCCCATTTTCCTGACGTTACTGCCAAGTGCCGAAACGTTCCTTAAAACATCAAAGAAAACGCCCGTCAACATAACCTCACGCACAGCATACGCCACAGACCCTTTTTCAATCTTCCATGCAGGAGTAGCCACAACAGAAAACTCTCCACTCTCCGGATTACTACTATGCGCCCCCTGAACACCATACACTATAAAACCCTCATCAACCTCGGCTACAAGCTCCTCAGCCGTTTTGTTTCCTTTTGTAAACACAAAGTTGCTGGCCTCAAGAGCTGGCGTGGAAGCGTAAGATGCAAGCCCTGAGCGTGATGCGTTTCCGGTGCTTTCAACTCCAGCCTTGTTTGCCGTGTAATTGTCATACAAAAAATTCTTCAGGACACCTTTTTCGATAACTGACGTTTTTTGGCATGGAACGCCTTCGCCATCAAATTTGCTTGTTAAGAGACCGCCCTCAAGAAGTCCATCATCATATACCGATACAAGCTCTGAGGCAACTTTTTCTCCAATTTTGTCCTTAAACGCAGATCTTTCCCTCTGAACATAATCAGCTTTGACAGCGTTTATCACTGTATAATATAGCAGAGAACTAAACGCAGCCTGAGTAAAAATCACCGGAAACACTCCAGACTCAACCTTTTTGGCTTTAAGCGCAGAAACAGCCTGCCTTGCAGCCTCAGTTCCAACAGTATCAGGGTCTATTTTGTAGATTCTTTCTACATTTAATTCAAAACACGCCGGAGTCACATCACCTCCATCCCTTGCTATCGTCTCCATGGAACATCCGACTGCAGTGCCCAAGTCGTAAGCTTCAACTCCATGAGAGTTAACAACAACCTTATGGAAAACTGAAGTTCCAACTCCACCATCAACAGCCAAAACCCGTCTATCATACGCCTCAACCGCACCCAACAAGTCAGCTGCCATCTCAACTAACTCATCCGAAGACGCATCAGCCGCTCTTTTGTCATAGGTGTCTTTTGTTTTACCAAACTTTTTGGAGCCAGCAAAACTCACCCAATCCGTATCCGCTCTGCTCGCTTTAGCAGCCCGTAACGCTCTTGCCGCAGCCTCTTCTATGTCCCTATCCGTTAACGTATTAACATAAGAAAATCCAACTGCTTTCCCATAAACTGCCCTAACTCCCAACCCCTGATCAGTACTTTTGGTGCTTCTAACAATTTGTCCCCTTTCAATGTCTATCGAAATGCTTGATGCCCTACTCAAAAATGCTTCAGCTTCCTGAGCGCCTCTTCTTATGGCTACGTTGACTGCTTTTTTGCCAAAATCTATCAATTCTGAATCTTTAGGAGCCGCCACCAATAACCACCTCTTCTACCCGTATGTGTGGTCCACCATCACAGATGAATGCTGTCTGTCCCTTGCCGCATCTTCCAGGCCACAACTCAAAATCTTTACCAACCGCGTCTACCCTGTACAAAGTTTCAAGCGTATTACCGCTTATGGACGCGCTTCTAACGGCATCTCCGAGCTGACCTTTAACAATCTCGTAAGCTTCTTGTATACCCACCTGAAATGTTCCATCCAAGTTTGCTTGTCCGCCCCGAAAACTTTTGAGGTAATACCCAAAATCTATGTCTTCAATTAATTCCTCAAATGTTCTGTCGCCCGCTGCAAGGTACGTGTTTCTCATTCTGATAATCGGCTCATAACGAAAATCTTCTGCTCTGGCATTTCCTGTAGGTTCCATGTTAAGTTTAGCGGCAGTTTCTCTGCTATGCATTAGACCAACAAGTTTTCCTTTTTCGATTAACGCCGTCTTTTGTGTCCGAACTCCCTCATCATCGTATTTGAAGGACCCAAATGCGCCGTCAACTGTGCCGTCGTCATAAACCGTAACTGCTTCTGACGCAATCTGTTTTCCAAGTTTATCATAAAGCACAGAACCAGACAACATCAAATCAGCTTCTGCTAAATGTCCCATCGCTTCGTGAATAAAAACGCCCACAACGTTTGGACCAATAATCGCTGGAAAACCTCCGCCCTTCGGTGTCTTAGCCTTCAGTTGCTCAACCACACGTTTAGCAACCATTGTACCTACCTTTTCTGGCGTTGCCAAATCAAAAATTTCGTAACCCGACGTGGAACCTATCTCCTCTCGTGCAGAAGCAAAAATGCTGCCCTGTTTTGCTGACGCAAGAATCCGCGACCAAACATACAATTTGTCCTGTTCTATACATGTTCCGTCACTGTTGACGAAGTAGCTTTTTCCTGTAACATCCAAGTAGTTGATTGTGCAACTTTTTATTCGATTGTCACAACCAAAAACTGTTTTATCCATCGCCAAAACGTCTCCAATCTTTTGTTCCATAGAAACATCCTGCGGATCTTTTTTCGGCTTAGCAGATATCCAGTCTTCCACAGTTTTTGCTTCAGCAAGCTTCACAGGATTTTTTAATCTAAAACTGGCTGCTTTTGCTAACTTAACTGCGTCTTCAACAGCTTCAGTTAACAGTATGGCTTGTAGATTTCCAAGAGACACAAAACCCCAAGCGCCGTTCACCAAAACTCTGACCCCAGCGCCGCATTCCTTTCCTTCTTTTGCTCCTTCAACGATGCCGTCTTTGGTTGTCAAAAGAGTCTTGAAAAGACTTTGCGCTCGAACCTCAACATATTCGGCGCCTAAACTTTGACCGTAACCAACAATCTTTGAGAGCGTGTCCTTCAAAACGCATCATTCCACATCTTTGTATGTCGATTAAGATTTATGTCGAGTCTTAAAACTGTTAGCAAACTAGCCTTTTATATAAAGTCGGACATGCTTTTTTGTTGTGGCTTCTGCGGAGCCATATTTTCTTGTTCTTCATCAAAGATTGCAAGTTGTCCATACACGCCGTCGTATCCGGGTATTACTTTGGCTTTTTCTTCTCTGACCCGAATGATGGCTTCTGCAATTTTTGTGTCAACGATTTGAGCCATTTCTTTTTGGGGTGCATCAATGAGCACCGTGTATTCGTCACCAAACTTTTCTATTAGTGGGTTGTAGATGTTCCAAACTTTTTTGGCGCCTTGATAGCTGACTCCCAGAACTGCAGTTATGATTTCGGAGAGTGGCAGTAGCCGTTTGTAGCCTATCCCGTTTTCGGGTGTGTAGTCGGCGGGGCGGTCTGCTAATTCTTCGATTCGCTGTTCTACTCCTCTGGTGAGCTTTCTGCCGCATTTTGGGCAACGGTTTCCATATTTTATGGCTTCTTGGGGCGGTAGTGAGATGTTGCAGTTTCTGTGTCCTGTCCAATGGTATTTGCCGTATGCGGGGTTGGTTTCTATCGTGTATTTGAAGCGTTTAGGGTCTTTTTTGCGTATTGCATCAACCACTTCCATATAAGTGAACTGTTCCAGTTCGAAGACGTTTGCTTCTCTTCCGATTCTCCATGGCCAGTGGCTGTGGCAATCACTGTTAGAAATTAAAGTGAATTTGTCTAGGTTGCTTAGTCTCCAGTTCATAGGCGGATCAGAAGAAAGTCCGGTCTCTAATGCATGAATGTGCTTAGTCATATCTTCGTAGCAGTCTTCTACCTTATCAAAGCCGCTAAACGCGCCAAAAAGACTAAACCACGGAGTCCAAACATGAGCAGGCACAACCTCATTCTCATCCGAAACCCCTATCACCTCCTCCACAAGCTGCGACGCAGTCATATCCAAGAATGGTCTACCATCCACGCCAAGGTCACCGTAGCGTTTCAGTCTGTCATTTATTTGTGTGGCTGTTTCGAGGCTAGGGGTAAAGATGATGTGGTGTATTTTTTTGGATTTTTCCTCAACTTTAAAGATGGTACATACTTCGGCGGTTATCATGTAACGAATAGGCGATTCTGGATGCTTCTTAGAGCAATAAAGACTGGAGCCCGCAACTTCTGTTAGTTCTTCAGATAATTCGTTAAACCATCTTGGGTGGGTGAAGTCTCCTGTGCCCACAAGTTTTAGTCCTTTTATTTTTGCATAACGGGTAATCTCTGTTATGTCCATGTTCTGGCTTGTAGCACGACTATATTTGCTGTGAATGTGAAGATCAGCAACAACACTCAAGTCCTACACCAAACCATCAAACTGTTTTACAGCCTTATCTATAATAGATTATGTAAGGGGACTGCACGGGTAGCGGGTGTCGCTGTCACACTTTTGGTAAAAATATTATTTATTGGTCTCTTTCGAATAGTAAGTAGTGGTTAATCTCTGACCCACGTAATTGAGCAGCAGAATATGTGTGAAGGCTCCAGCCTCTACTTTGGAATTCCTCGATTACTTTTCCAACACTGCTGTGGTGGTTAACCTGTATACATTCCCATTTCTTCAATCAAGTCTCACCTTCAATACTTTCTGAAACTGCTAATGTATTAATTATATTTATTCACAAACAGTGCTACGGATATAAAAAAATCAATCAAAAGGGAGTTCACTGGGGGAGAATATCTTCCCTTTGTACGTCAGCAACAACCTCTCCAGTCTTGCATCCAACCACTTTGTCAGCGTCTAGTTTGCTTGCTTGTAGCCTGTAGAAAGAAGGGGTGGGGTTTGGGTTAGTGCTGTTTTTGCTGTGTTTAGTGTTGGTGGTTTCTTGTTGTTGACGGCTTCATTTTTTCTAATGTCTTCTCAAAGTCTTTCATGCTGATTTTTAAATCTTTGAGCTTTTCTTTTGCTTTCTCTATTGTCTTGCTCTTTTCAATGTGTTCTTTAATTACCAGCATCGAAGTTGTGTTGGCTAATGCAGCCAAGTCTGCTCCAGAGTATCCCTCAGTCTTTTCGGCCAACGTGTCTATCTTAACGTCGTCAGCTATTGGCTTTTTCTCCAAATTAATTCTCAGTATATCCTTTCTTGCATCCAAGTCTGGAACTGGCACACTTAGCAGCCTATCAAATCTTCCGGGTCGCAGCAAAGCTGGGTCAACGATGTCGATTCGGTTTGTTGCTCCGATTACTACTACATCTTTCAATTCTTCTAGGCCGTCTAGTTCTGTTAATATTTGGCTGATTACCCGTTCTGTTACTTGTGAGCCACCGAATCCTGAGCCTCTAACAGGAGTTATCGAATCCAGTTCATCAAAGAATATGATTGTAGGCGCTGCCTGTCTTGCTTTTCTGAATACTTCTCGTATTGCTTTTTCGGATTCTCCAACCCATTTGCTCAACACTTCGGGGCCTTTGATGCTGATGAAGTTTGCTTCGCTTTCGTTAGCTACAGCTTTTGCTAGCATAGTTTTTCCTGTTCCCGGAGGACCATACAAGAGTACTCCTTTTGGTGGAGCAGTGTTCATATATGCAAAGATTTCGGGGTACTTCAGTGGCCACTCTATCGCTTCTTGTAGTTCCTCTTTTACTTCTGCTAAGCCGCCAATGTCTGTCCATTTTACATTGGGAATCTCAACTAGTACTTCCCTCATGGCGGATGGTTCAATCTCTTTTAATGACTCTTCGAAATCGTTCATGTCAACTATGATCTTGTTTAGTATCTCCGCTGGTACACTATCTGCTGAAAAGTCTATGTCAGGCAGTATTCGTCTAAGCGCGTGAAGAGCAGCCTCTTTGGTTAACGCTTCTAAGTCGGCGCCAACAAAACCGTGAGTAACATTAGCTAAACGCTTCAAGTCCACGTCCTCTGCTAAGGGCATTCCTCGGGTGTGAATCTGTAAAACTTGAAGACGACCATCCTTGTTGGGTACTCCAATTTCTATTTCGCGGTCAAAGCGTCCGGGTCTCCTCAAAGCGGGGTCTAAAGCGTTTGGTCTGTTAGTTGCTCCGATAACAACAACTTTGCCTCTGGATTGAAGTCCATCCATGAGCGACAAAAGCTGCGAAACAACCCGTTTTTCCACTTCACCTGTTACTTCTTCTCTTTTTGGAGCTATCGAATCTATCTCGTCAATAAAAATGATGCTAGGAGCGTTTTCTTGGGCATTTTCGAAAATTTCTCGAAGCCGACCTTCACTTTCGCCATAAAACTTGCTCATTATCTCCGGTCCACTGATGCTAGAAAAGTTCGCGTTTGTTTCACTAGCTACCGCTTTTGCCAACAAAGTTTTACCTGTTCCAGGAGGTCCATGAAGAAGCACACCTTTCGGCGCCTCTACACCCAAACGTTCAAACAACTCTGGATACCTCAGAGGAAGCTCAATCGTTTCCCTGACTTTTTTTATTTCGTCAGTTAAGCCGCCGATATCCTCATACGATATCCGAGGAATCTCAGTCGCCAAAACTTTTGCTGGCTTATCACTTAAAACAACTTGAGTTGAAGGAACTACAATGACGGCAGCTGCTGGTGGCTGAAATCCTGTTACTATCAGGTTTACTCTGCGTCCCATAATCGCTAATGGTATAAGGTCGCCTCTGGATATGACACGGTTTTCCAAAATCTGTTTTAGATACTCTTCTCCGCCAGTTATCCGGAGCGGCTCTGTTGGAGCAATAGTAATCTTTTTTGCCTCTTTTGACTCAACTTTTTTGACTACAACCTTTTCGTCTATTCCTGCGCCAGCATTGTTTCTGGTATAACCGTCTATGCGGATGATGCCTTTACCTGTGTCTCCCTGGTATCCTGGCCAATATATTGCAACAGTTTTTTTCTTTCCGTGGATTTCAACAACATCTCCAGCGGAAAGACCAATCTCAGAACTGACCTTTGGGTCTATTCTGGCTATTCCTCGGCCCACATCGCGAGATTGAGCCTCGGCTACACGTAAAGAAATTTGTGACATACATATTCACCTCTTAATTTAATGTTCAAACAAATCCTACTCTTTCCTTGTTTTTCTTGACATATAAATATTACCAATTTCCCATATTCTTTTACTCTAGTAATGATCTGAACTTTATACATAATTAATATTTATATGAATCAACTCAACATTTGTCCACTTTAATCTAGCTTATATAATGCTACGTTTTCAACATTCCACTTTTTCCCTCTTTTTTCGTCCAAATATGTTATATCCATATTCGCAACCATACTCACAGCCTATGTGTGGATGGGCGGAATGTTTGTTCCAGAATTGTTAATAAATAAGTTCTATTTTTTATTTGTAATGTGTGGTTTTGAGATGAATAAAACTGCTGAAAATCTGAAAGATGCATTTTCTGGAGAATCCCAAGCTAATAGAACATATTTGGCGTTTGCCAAGAAAGCTGAAAAGGAAGGGATGCCACAAGTTGCTAAGCTTTTCAGAGCAGCTGCGTTTGCAGAAACTGTGCATGCTTTGAATCATTTGGACATAATTGGGAAAACAAAATCTACGGTTGAGAATTTGAAGACTGCTGTTTCTGGAGAAACTTTTGAGTTTGATGAAATGTACCCCAAGTACATTGAAGTTGCCAAACAAGAGGGAAATAAGAAGGCCGTCTGGAGTTTTGATGTTGCAAATAAGGTTGAGAAGATCCATGCTGGTCTTTTTTCTAAAGCTATTGAATCACTAGAGCATGAAAAAGAAGTAATTGACATAGACTATTATGTTTGCAAAGTTTGTGGAAACACCGTCGAAGCTTCAGCACCAGAAAGGTGCCCGATTTGTGGGGCGCCAAAACAACAATTTGAAAAAATCGAATAAAATCTGTTGTTATTATTTTTAGTGGCGCAAAATAAGATGTCGAAAATTGCTTAAGAAGGATTTTGTTGTTTTGACAGATTTTATGATGCATTTGTAGATGGGTAAAAGAATACATCTCTGCTAATATGAAACTGACAGTTTAGCTGAGGGGTTAACAAATCTCTTTAATCAAAAAGTTGAGATTCCAAGAATAAAACATGGAAAACGACAAACCCTCGATACTCTAATCAGTGAAGAAGCTCTGTTGTTAGCTTAGTTTCTAAGAAACGAAAGGAAAGAATGGAATCCAAGAATTGCTTACATTTAAAGTGAATTAGATATGTTAAGAAGTGCTACTTGTAAATCACCTTTTGAATTACCTGGTTTTTAGTGCAATCCATACCAATCGACTATTACAGAAAAAAGAATGCCTCGTATTAAACTCTGATTACGAATTTTCTCAATCAAATCAGAAGGTTGTATTTTTGTCTCTTTTAGAATCCAGTAATTATCTTTCTTGGCAGGGTTATATGAATAAATTGTTGCTTCTGAAGCTTTGAATGTGAAATGAGCTAGTGAATTCCTTAAATCAACATCAATTCTTTTAGCAATCTTCTGAGATGCTCCAGTTTCATTTGTTATTTTTTCAAGTTTTGTGAAAAGCGTCCCTAGGGTTGTTTTTGGTGAAAATTTTTTTAATACAAAAATAAGAAGATTCTTAAAAGATATCTGAGATGAGTAATAAATCAAAAATTAGTTGAACAAGAAATAAATGTCTTAGGTCGGGGTCAGTGAACTCGTATTCTCTCATAAAATCAAGAAATTTTTTTCTTTTTATCCTCATCACGATACAAGTCACAAAATTTGTTCAGGGCTGAAAGAATTTTATCGCAATTTTTTCCTACGGAAATATATGTCTCTCTTTTTTCTTCGACATTCTGATATAATTTCTTCCTAACGTAGCCTTTTTTATCCAAGACTACTAACAAATCCCATAACTCGTTTGCAATTTCATACATTTGCGGTTGAAAAGATTTTTCAACATTCTTCTGAATAAACTCATCAACATTTTGCATAAGTTAATGGTTATTTGTTTTGTGTATAATCTTTTTTATAATGATTCTATATAGGGGGAGTCTGTCTGTCCGTCAGTCTCTCAGTCAGTCAGACAGTTAGTGGTGTGGGGGAGAGGGAATGCGGGAACGTGCGTGTTTGAATGAGTTTGAATAAGAGAGAGAAGGTTAAAATTTAATCATCGAATCCAAATATTTCCAACTTTGAAAATAAATGATGATTAGTTGATTGTTGTGGATAGGCTTAAACTTCCATTTTCGCATTTATTATGGTATGAGAATGTGGATGGTAAATCCAAGAATTATGTGTAGGCAACATCTTCTTGGCGAGCATGTGGAAA
Source organism: Candidatus Bathyarchaeota archaeon (assembly GCA_963697165.1). GTDB lineage: Archaea > Thermoproteota > Bathyarchaeia > Bathyarchaeales > Bathyarchaeaceae > Bathyarchaeum. Next base: position 47,348 of record CAVOMX010000025.1, on the reverse strand, counting down.
TTCACATGTTTATAGGGACAATTAATCGTAATAAATCAGTCAAAGGATATTTACAGAAAGGTTTGCTTGAAGTACATAATTTGTATTCCCGTCATGCGGATCTTGTTGAAGAGATGAAACGAAGAGGCTATAATCACTGCTCCAAAGTTAATGAGAAATGGAAATTTGTAGAAGAGCTTGGGGCAATAGATAGAGAAAAGAATGTTAACGAGCTTGTTAATCGCTGTTCAAAATGTAAAAGCAGATATTCTCAATCAATAGAATAGTGTTTTTCAAGAAATTAATGTGAGTGATTTATTATTCCGTACTCTCCGGTTATTGGATCTTGGAAGATTTGGATCTGAGGTGGATAAAAGGTGAAAATCACAAACGCAAGTCCTAATATTACGAGAGCGCCAATACATATCATGTTTAGATTCTTCGATAATTTTTTGAAAGTCAAGAGTTTATAGCTAACCAGTTGTCCAATTACTACAGCAAAAAAGAAACTAAGAATATCTATTACAAATATACTTTCTCCGGTAAAGAATGTATAAGAGTAGAAGATTATTGGAATCACAATTATTATCATGTAAATTCCAACTGTCTTTGCCAAAAAGAAGTTGTTGGTTTTTTTATTCAAGTATCGGTATTCAAAAATTGTAAAGAGTAAAGCAGGCCAAAAACCCAGTTTCAGATGCTCCCATACACTTTCATTAACAGCAGAAAACACACCAACGATTGGTTGATTCCCAGACCATTCAAAAATAAAATGAAGTAGACTTCCAAGAACAATTATAAAAACCATCCCAACCAATTCATACCAAAAAACAGACCTTTGATCAGACAATTTAAAAATCCCCAAAAGTCTAATTCGAGTTATTCAAATATAAAACTTGACCCGTAATCTGGGAACCTTTTAGACAATATGGACAAATAATAAGCTCTCTACCTAAAAATTAACATTAGATCCTGTCGTTATAATGAAAATCTAGAAAAAATCTCTATGTTAATTTATATTACTAACGGTCTTGCAATTAAAATGGAAGATATCAGATCTTAAATGTCACAAATCAGTAGATATCGCCACTGTATCATGAATTGATTGAAAACTCTATATCCACAAATATTAAACACCACGGCACTTTTAATGTCTAATTTTCGTTCAAATACACTGCAAAAAAAGCTGATATAATATTGAATATAATATAATGCTGCAAAAAATTTCTTTTCAATTGATAATTTAAGTTTCACTGAAAAATATTATACACTGTCGAATGTGTCGATTTTATAGTTTGTAGCCGATTCTTCTGAGAAACTCCTTTCTCTCTTTAACATCTTTTTCGGTTTCAATTCCCTTGATTTTGAAGCCGTCAACGACACCCAATATTCCTCTGCCTTGCTCGGTCTCAGCAACTATCACCTCTAATGGGTTAGCCGTTGCAGCGTGGATAGTGCAGACTTCATGCACCTGCTTGATTTTGTATAGGACATTGATGGGGTAAGCGTTTTTTAGAAAGACAATAAACGAGTGACCACATCCCAACTTCAAAGCATGAGTTGCTGCTAAGTTTTTTAGTTCTTTGTCATTTCCCTCTGATCTGACTAAACATGGTCCAGAGGCTTCGCAGAATCCTATCCCAAATTTGATTCCCGGAACAGCGTTGACTAACGCTTCGTAAATATCTTCAACGGTTTTGATGAAATGAGCCGTGCCCAAGATTACGTTGCAGTTCTCGGGCATCTCAACTTTAACTGTCTCAAGTTCCATGCAAATCTACCCCATTTACATCTTTGCCGTTTTTCAATAATAACTTTCGCAACACCAAAGATTTCTGAAACCTTTGAGATTGCTTAAGATTGTTCGTTTATTCCCATTCTATTGTTGCTGGCGGCTTATGCGTTATGTCATACACAACCCGCGTTACCTGAGGCAACTCGTTAGTTATCCTCGTTGATATTCTCTCCAACACATCATAGGGAATCCTTGCAAAACCCGCAGTCATAGCTTCCTTGCTTTCAACAATCCTAACAGCAACAGTAAAACCGTAAGCTCTAGAATCACCCTTCACTCCCGTACTCTTCGTATTCGTTAAAACCGCAAAATATTGCCACAAACAGTCTCCAAGCCCAACTTTTCCGATTTCGTCTGTAACAATTTTGTCCGCTTTCCTTACAATCTCTGTCTTTTCTTTTGTCAATTCACCGATGATTCTCACAGCCAAACCAGGACCCGGAAACGGCTGCCTATGAACCAGTTCGTCTGGCAAGCCCATAATTTTTGCAACTTCTCTAACCTCATCTTTGTATAGGTCACACAGGGGCTCAATGATAGCCTTGAACTCTATGTCTTCGGGTAAGCCTCCCACGTTATGGTGGGTCTTTATCGTGTCCGAATGCTTCCTGAAACCAGACTCGATTCTATCTGGGTAAATTGTTCCCTGTATAAAATAATCTGCCGCAATCTTCTTCGCTGCTTCCTCAAAGACCCTGATGAATTCTTCTCCAATAATTTTTCGTTTCTTCTCAGGATCAATTACTCCCTCAAGCCTCTTTAGAAAACGTTCCTGAGCATGAATTGCAACAATGTTGATCCCAAGTTTCTTGAAAGTGCTTTCAACGTATTCTGTTTCACCTAAACGCATGAAACCGTGGTCAACATAAATCGCCAAAAGCCGTTCTCCAATAGCTTTAGCCGCCATAAATGTGGCGACACTAGAGTCTATGCCTCCACTCAAGCCGATTATGGCAGTTCCTTCACCGACGGTCTCTCTTATTTCTTGAACTGCCTTATCGATTAGCGACTCGGGTCTCCAGTTTGCTTCACACCTGCAAACCTCAAAGATGAAGTTTCTGAGCATTTTCATACCGTTTTCGGTGTGAACCACCTCTGGGTGCCACTGAAGCCCGTATATCTGCTTCGTTTCGTGTCGAAAAGCCGCGATTGGACAGCTTTCTGTATAAGCCAGCATCTCGTAGTCTTCAGGAAGCTCGTAAACTGTGTCCCCATGGCTCATCCAAACTTTCTCTTTTTGGTCAAGTTCTTTGAGGACGCCCACAGGCTTATCGACGGTGACGTATGCTATTCCATATTCCTTCTTTGTGCCGGGCTTCACTTTTCCGTTGGAAAAATAAGCTATCATCTGATGTCCATAACACAACCCAAGTATTGGAATGCCCATCTTTAGTATTTGTGAATCAAATTTTGGAGCATCCTTTTCGTAAACGCTCCATGGACCTCCAGACAGGATTAACCCCTTAATATTCATGGTCTTGTTTAGTTCTTCGATTTCTTCAGGAGCTATGTCGCAAGGCACTATTTCGGAGTATACTTTGTGTTCTCTTATTCTTCTGGCTATAAGATTACAGTATTGTCCACCGAAGTCTAACACCAAAATCGCGTCATGTTTCATGTGCTACCCCTTCATCATGTCCTTTACTGAAGATGTGCATCTTTTAAAGTCTTCTTTGGAGCAACCCAAAAACGATGCTTACCGTATTCTGACTTAAAGAATTGTTTGTTGTTTAGATTCGGGTCATCTCTTCGATTGGAATGAAGCAGTGCCGAGCGAAAGTGACAATTTGTTCTCCTTCCTCTACCATGGCGGCTCCTGGGACGATGCCGCCAACCATGCATATGCCGAATCTGTCCATGCCCACTGGTACTCCAAGAACTGGCTCGTTGGGTTCTCCTACAACCAATACTCCTCCCCAACCCTTTTTCTGTTGGCTCTCAAGAATCTTCACTGTTCTATCTCTTGCTTCAGAAGGTATTTCCCTCAACGTCGCCAATATCATGCCTGAACCTGTTTTCAGTATTCTTGAGATAGAAGTCATTTTCCTGTAGACAAAGACTTCCAGTGGAGGTATGGTTGTTCCTTCATAGGAGATTATTTCCACAAACCTGATGGGCTTGCGGTTTACTACTTGAACAAGACCGCCATACTTGAAAAACAGAGGAATTCCAGAGTGGATTAGGATGCTGTCTAAAGTCAAGTTGCAGACTGTGAAAAGAGCAAATTTATCCTTAGGAACAGAAATGTCGCAGTATTCTTCTTTCTCGTTTAGTATCTTGATATATGGTGCTGACAAGAGATTCATGCTCTGGAGCGCCTTCATTGTATCCATCGTTTTATGCTGAAGGCTATTGTCAAGTATTGATACATTTCCGACAACTGTTCCCGAGTCTAAGACAGGGTCATATGTTGCCGAATAGGCTAAGGACATGAAACGGGTTGTGGTGAAACCGAGCCTTTGGGTAGCAAGAGATCTGCTCAATTCTTCAAGACCATGTTGGGTTATTGTTCTTCCTCTTCGATCATGCCCCAGCACGAAACCTTTTGCCTCCAACAACTGGAGGTGATATCTTACAGTTCTTTCGCTGAGAAGAAAGCCTCTTTTTCTCAACTCTCGTTTGAGTAATGTTGAACCCACGGGATCCTCGAATTCGCTCAAAATTCTCAGTATTTCAATTTCTTTTCTGGCGCTTTCGTTCTCCTGTGACATGAACTTATTCCCCAACTATAGAAACATTCAGTGAATCTACTATTTCCTGATATTAACTTATGTGCTAATTTAATTTATTCTTATGCTTATTTTCACAAAAGACAGCTAAATCAACGGTATCCACGGTTTCCAAAAAAACAGCTAAAAGAACCAACGATCCAGAGTAAACGTTTAGGGTGTTAAATTTTAACCCCCAGACTTTTTTTCCTTTATTAAGAAAATCTTAGATTTTACTCTGTTGAGCTTGCTGAACCTACTATTTTACTTATCAGCTTTTAATTATTAGTCTCATCTGGTTGCTGGACTCAAGGTTTCAATTAATTGAGAAAAACCGAATTATATTTTGTAGGGATGCACCAATCCTAAAACTGCTCATAACCCTCAACTGTAGATGCTCCAATTCCAGAATAACATTCTCAACTGATTTAGGTCTCCATGATCTTCGAGTGAATTTTCTGATTCCACAGAAACTAGAATTAAATGGGCAACCAGGAGATGAGCTTAGTGTTGAATTTTGTTGTTTTCTAATCGTGTTGTTGGGCTATTTTTGTTTAGAAGGTCGGAGAGATGAAATATGACATACGTCATATTTAAATATTGCTTGCACTACAGTATATTTAGTCACATAAAAGGGGTAATGAAAAGTGACAAAGCAGATTGTAACAGTTAGATGCCCAGAATGTGGGAGCACCAATCTGGTGCTAGATTCAGAGATGGGAGAATATGTCTGCAGTCGTTGCGGTTTAGTCGTCGAAGAGAACATTCAAAGCCAGGAAGCTGAATGGAGAGCATTCACTCCCCAAGAAAGAGACTCCAGAGCACGAGCAGGCAGCCCGACTGACTATTCCCACTACGATAAAGGTTTGTCCACTGTCATCCGAGTGGAAAAGGACGCTCTTGGTCGCCCGCTTTCACCAAAAGTCAAACAGCAAATGTGGCGCCTTAGAAGATGGCAGACACGCTCAAAAGTTCACGCTTCACAAAGCAGAAATCTAATGCTAGCTATGAGTGAACTCCAACGCCTCTGTGACGTGCTTCATATGCCCTCCTCAGTTCACGACATGGCAGCGATAATCTACAGGAAAACTTTGAACGAAGGATTGGTTCGGGGAAGAAGCATTGGAGGTATGGTGGCTGGAGCCTTATACGCTGCAGTTAGGTTCACTAAGGTTCCTAGGACTTTGAAAGAGATTGCGGAAGCCAGCCAGTGGAGCGGAAAGGAGATTGCCCGATCCTACAGTGTGATAGTTAGAAACTTGGATATGAGGATGCCCATAGACGATCCAACAGACTACATAACAAAGGTAGCTGAGAAAGCTAAAGTCTCCAGCGATGTTGAGGGATTAGCAATCAACCTGCTAAGAGAGGCTAAGAGGAAATACGCTACCACCGGAAAGGATCCTTCGGGATTAGCGGCTGCAATACTTTACCTTTCAGCAAAAATGTTGAAAACAAAGGTGACCCAGGCCCAGCTTGCCAAAGCTGCAAACGTAACTGAGGTTACTGTTCGGAACAGAAAACGGGACTTGATGAAGAGTCTCAGCTTGACAAAACCATAGTGTCTGTACATCTACCCACTTTTTCTTTTTTTGCTAATGGCCATTGAAGACTGAGTTAACGGAGACTATAAACGTAACAATTGTTGGTGCTCAGGGACTCCTCTAATTTCCCCTTTTTCTCACTCATTCTTTTGTTTTTGTTATAAGGTATATTGTGCTGAAAGATTGTACAAAAAGCCTTTAAGGGCTATTGTTAAGTCTATTTTGTAATAGGAGCGACATAAAGCTGTGTTAATGTTACGTGGGAGTGCCGATCCAGTAATGGGTCAAGAACTCTACATGCTCAGCTGTACGCTCCATGCCACTGCAGAGGGTTCACATTCAAGAACTGGGAGGCTAAGCTGGATGGACGGAAGTGACAGCGATGACGAAGACCAACATAGGCGGAGCTCTGTCCAAAAAGAAGCTGAAAAACAGTCTCGGTCAGTCTATACTGTCTTTATCGTTTGATTTAATTGGGTTACTAACTGGAACCCTGCTTGTTCTATATTTTGGTGTTTTATCTATCGATGAGGCTCCATGGGCGCTGTTTCTGTTTCCGGGTATTCTGAGCGTTAGAGGTGCTGTTGGGGGTCTTTTTAGTGGGCATTTGGGAACTGGATTGCACTTGGGAACCATCAAACCAGTTTTGACAAAAAACACTAAAGATTTTCAAACCATTCTCCGTGTGATTGTTACATTGGCTCTTGTAAGCGGCGTCAGTGTGGGAGTTGGAACTTGGGTTTTTGGCGTGTTTCTTTGGAATGCCGCTGTAATCGATTTTATTCCGTTACTTGCAGTGATTATTGCTACAATGGCTTTGTCTGTGGTGTTTGTTTCACCTTTAACGATGATTTTTTCAGTGTTTTCATTTAGGCGAGGGCTGGATCCGGATGTTGTTGTGTATCCTGTGACTTCTCCAGTGTCCGATATTATTAACACCAGTTGCTACGTCTTCAGTTTGGCTCTATTTTTCTTGTTTGGTTCCTTTGGGCGATATTTGATTTGGATGCTGGACATATTTTTCATCTGTTTTGTGGCTTACATTTTGGCAAAAAATGTTGGTGACACAAATTTTGTTGGAATAATTAAAGAGTTTCTTTTGACTTTGTTGTTTGTTACTGTAATTGTTAACGTTACTGGTTCTTTGTTAAACAGGATAACTGGAATCGCTAGTGGAAAAGCGATATACGCTGTTTACCCCGCCATTATTGCAACTATTGGAGGAGTAGGCTCGATAATCGGTTCAACAGCCACTACAAAACTTGCGTTGGGTTTAATCAAGCCCTCATTTTCATCCATAAAGCAGCACATAAACGAGATAGGCGGAGCATGGTCAGCATCGGTTATAATGTTTGTAATCTATGCGATGTTGTCTTCGTTTATCAGTGGTACAGCAAAGTTAGGGGACCTAGCAATATTTATTATCCAACTCTTAACAACAAATGCCCTTTCTGTCTCTATTATGATCGTTATTGCCTATTCTGTGGCAATCTTCACTTTCAGGCGCGGCTGGAACCCAGATAATTTTGTAATTCCAATCGAAAGCTCCTTAGCAGACACAATGACAACAGCCGCTGTTATTATTGCATTGGCTCTTATTGTCTGAAAACTCGAATATGTCTCTAAGACTCTTCCTCAGATTGTTGTTTATTGCCTGACGCTAAGGCCTTAAAGTCTTCTTCTCCTTCGGCGTAACCTGCGGCAATCAAAATGTCGCTTGACCAAATCACTGTGTCGGGGCGGGGTCGCAACCAACAGGTGCCTCTTCTGATAACTAGAACCCCCATTCCAGTCTCCTCTTGAAGTTGGGCTTCTCTAATTGTCTTTCCTACTAACGTGGAGACCGCTGAAACGGTAACCTTTGTCACTGTTTCTTCCGCTTCCTCTATTACAAGCCTCAGTATCGGATGGGGTTCCAGTCCTCTTAGTACGACGTAGGCGATTTCCATGGCTGCGTCTGCTATTTTTTCTATGACTACTCCTAATCGTATTAGCCCAAGGAAGTCTTTGGATTCTTTTGGCGTAAAACCGCTAGACAAAATTAGGAGTTCAAATTCTGTGTGGAGGTTGTCCATGTAATTTTCTAGGGCTGCAACTTCTTCGGCTAATGCTTGACTGTTGAGAAGGAGCGAAGAGTATGCGAGGTCTATCATGATTTCAGAGGTGTCTTTTAGAAGCACGAGTTTTTCAACAATTTTTTTGAAATGTTCTTCCGTTATAGTCACTGACTTTTTTCCTCATTCCATCTCTTTTTGTTTACCTGATGCTAGAACTTTTAGTTCGTCAACGCCATGAGGTGCTCCTCTGGCAATTAAAACGTCGTCTTTTACAATCTTTTCTTCGTCTCTGGGGTCTATGATCCATTCTTTTTGCCTTCGAATAGCTATCACGTCAACTCCTATCTTTGCAGCTAATTCTAACTTTCCAAGTTTCTTGTTGACTAATATTGAGTCCGGTTTGACTATTGCTCGTGCTAGCCGTTCTTCAACTTGTTCAAATGCTTTTCGGACTATGGGGTGGATTCCAATATTTTTTAGAACAATGGCTGCTATGTCAGCGGCTGCGTCTGAAATTTTGTTGGTGGCTGCGGCTACGGTCGTCACCGCGGTGAGGTGTTCTGCGTCTTCCGCGTCTCTGACTGCCAGCATGACGTTCATGTCTATGATGTAATCTAGGTAATCTACCCTTTTTTCGAGTTCCATAACCTCTTCTGCGAGTTCGTTGCTATTGAAAAGGGCTGCTGAATACGCTAAGTCTATCATAATCTCTGAAACATCTTTCATTTCTGTGAGAGCTTCACGAACAGAGATGGGTCTATACTCAATTTTATCCGATTCTGCCAAGCAGAGAAAACTCCATTAAATCAATTCTGTTGCGGGCTATCAATTTGCCGAATCGATATTATATGATAACCTGCAATCTTTTAATTGTATCGTAACTACCAGTTTTGCATTACGAAATTAGGTTAAGCATTAGTCCAGCGGCTATGGGCAGGGTTATGTTATCGTTTATGGGTAGCGGGAGGCTTTCAATTAGCATTCCAACGGCGGCTACAATAAAAGCTCTGGTTGGGTCAACAAAAATCGTTGCTCCAAAAAAGGCAAACAGAAAACCGCAGATTGTTCCTTCCAAATTCTTTCCTTTGTTGAATGGCAGGCGGGTTCTTCCAAACTTCATTCCAAAAATGTGAGCACAACCATCGCCTAAAGTGAGCACTGTGATTGCTACGTAACATATAGGCGCTGGAAAGACGAGAAGAGAAATCGCTATACCTAAAGCAAAATGGATTGGAGCTGTCGCAAATTCGTAGAGTTCAGTTTTGTTTGCTGCATTCCAAGTTATCAATGACAGTATGGGAATGTTGATTTCGCGTACTCTGGCAATCTCAGATGCTGTGTAAAGGACGGTTACAAGAAGTATCAACGAAGCGACCAAAACATTTCCGAGAATGTATATGCAAACAAATATTAACAGAAAACTGCCCGTGTGGATTGCTTCTCTTAGGCCTCGACTTTTTGTTATGCCCACTGGAGACGCTGGCGAGTTTTCTCCTGTTATTGGAGGCAAAATTTCTGTCAGTGCGCCTCTTGTGACAAAGTCGGATTTTGCGGTTAAAACAAAATCGGGATTGTAGCCTATCCTCAATTTGCATAAAGGAAACATTGAAATGTTGTTTCGGTCATCAGCAACCATGACGCACTCTTTGGGGGTTAATTTTTCTTTTTCGAGGATTCTTTTCAGTACTACTGCCTTGCCTCCCTGTTTAATCACGTCGCCTCCTATGGCTCCAGTCAAACGTTCATCAATTATTTCCAGTTCTAGACCATATGCGTAGTCAGCCTGCAGTCTGGTGGCAAAATCTTTTACAACTTGTGTGGGAAGACCTGAACTAATCAATGCTGTCCTATACCCGTTCTTGTTTAATCTTTTGAAAACTTCTTCAGTTCCTGGCGTCAGAGGTATTTTTTTGTGAATTTGAAAGAATTCTTTTGCGCTAAGTCCTTTGAACATCATAAATATTCTTTTCATGGCAGATTCTAGATGTAATAGCCCAGTTTCGTAAAGGAATCCTAATGTAATAATTCGTATGAAACCCAAAAATCCAAGTATTCTTGATATCTCAAAGAGGAGATAACGGTTCTTTGGTATCAGAATTCCTTCAACATCAAAGACAACCAAACTGTTTGGTTCCATGCTCCGTATCATTTCCGTCAGTCACCATTAGCGTTTTCCTCTTCCCATTATTGGATTGTCTTGATTGAAGAGTTTTCCGTAAAAAATATGCTAGATACGTGCCATTACAAACCATTCAATTTTGGGCGTATTATGAAATCACCAAAATGGGGACTTGATTTACTTTGAGTTTTGTGATAAAAAAGAGGGAATTAGGTGCATCTCCACGTCAGAGGGTTCGAATCCCAACCCTCGCACTATTTTGCGCGTTAGTTTTCCATTCTATCCTTAGCGGCAAGACTGACAAGTTTCGAGACTCAGGTTACCGTTATTGGACACACTGATCCAACTCTGGATTTTTGCGGGATACCTTTTTATTCAATATTGTAAACAGGATGAAACTCGCAAATCTGCTTTGCGTGCATTTTTCGGCGCCTTGTTTGATGTGTATTTGTGTAGCCCTCAGAAACGATAATGTTTATTAAGAATCAATATTCAAGATACGGATTAGGTGAAATGAATGGTAAACGTTACCGGATACCATGTTCTCTTCTACGGAAGCCCAACAGGATATCAAACAAACAGAGCACAAATAACTCTCTACAATAACAACAAAGTCGTCGCCTACGTGAGATTCAATGACCCCGGAATGACATTCGAAAACGACTATACTTCAGGCGAAATCATAAGAATGCATCTCCCCTCAACAATGTTCGAAAACGTAATAGACGTTCTACGAAACGAAAAACCAGTAAACGTCTACTTTGCATCGAATCGTGGATTCCTTGGAACCGGAAAAGAGCCAGTGGGTGAAGCAGAAACACCCTAACTCCCTTTTTTATATATTTTCGCAAGAAGCCCACCAAACTCTAGAACCTGATTTTATTCTGTTATTATCGATCCAAAATTCAGTTTATTCCCAAGAAATTAAAAGTAAACTCGTTGTTGTGTCCCATTTTTTCTTACACTCAAGCTTTTTACTAACCGTTTCTTTGTTTGCTGTGTCTGTTTTTGTTTCCGTTGTCTTTAAGTACATTATCTTCATAAAGAAATTGTTGTGCTTGAAAACATTTTTGGAGGTGTGTTGCGTTCACTAAGTTTTTGGTTACCTCGGCGTGGCCTTACATCAATTATGTGCCGCATCTAGGAAATATTGTAAGCTCAATTCTTTCAGCCGATGTTGTAGCCCGCTATTATCGGCTAAAGGGAGAAGATGTTGTGTACGTAACTGGCTCCGATGAGCATGGGACTCCCATCGAGATAGAGGCTTTTCGATTGAATATTCCTCCAAAACAGTTGACAGACCGGAACCATGCACAAATCGCGAGCCTCTTTGAACGGTGGGGCATAGCATTTAGCAACTATACACGCACAGAAAATCCTGTGCACAAAGAATTTGTACACGACTTTTTGCTGAAAATCTACGAGAACGGCTATATTTTCACACAAGAAACCGAGCAGCTTTACTGTCCAAAGTGTGATCGGTTCCTGCCTGACAGGTTCGTGGAGGGAATTTGCCCCCGCTGCGGAGACGCTGGTGCTCGGGGAGATCAGTGTGACGCCTGTGGGAACCTTCTTGAGCCCACAAATCTTTTGGAGCCTCGCTGTGCAATATGCAATTCTGCGCCAATTGTTGAGACACGGAAGCATTGGTATTTTGATTTGCCAAAGTTAACTGAAAAGCTTCGGGACTATATTCAGAATAACGAAAATTTGCCTGATAATGCGCGGAACTTCACTTTGAACATTCTAAAAGAAGGACTAAAACCTAGACCAGTCACACGAGACAACAAATGGGGAATTCAGTCGCCTTTTCCGGGATCTGAGGATAAGACAATCTATGTGTGGGTTGAAGCCGTTCTGGGATACATTTCAGCCACTATCCAGTACTTCAAGAGGTTGGGGCAGGAAGAGCGGTGGAAGGAATACTGGTTCGACAAAGAAGCGAAAACGCTTTACTTCATTGGGAAAGACAACATTCCATTTCACACTATTATCTTGCCTGCTTTGCTGTTGGCTACCCACGAACCCTATAATCTGCCTTGGACGGTCCACTCCACAGAGTTTCTGATGTTTGATGGTCAAGCATTCTCCAAGAGCCGAAGAATAGGAATCTGGATAGACGAGGCACTAGAACTCTTTCCGGCAGACTACTGGAGATACTCCCTTATGTCCATAAGGCCTGAAGTTAAAGACACCAACTTTTCATGGACAACACTCATCGAAAAAGTGAACTCCGACCTAAACGACACCCTCGGCAACTTCATACACAGAACATTAACCTTCATAAACAAACAATTCGGCAGCACAGTGCCGCAGCCAAGCAACCTCGACGAAAAAGACGAGGCGGTTCTAAAAGAAGCTAAAGAAATTGTGGACAAAACTGCAGAAAGGCTGGAAATCTTCAAACTGCAGGAAGCTCTACGTTACGCCATAAGCCTAAGCCACTTGGGCAACAGATACTTCAACGAGAAGGAGCCATGGAAAACCATGAAGACCGACCGCCAAGAGTCAGCAAACACCCTCTATGTTGCTGCCCAAATCGTGAAACAGTTGGCGATAATTATGGAGCCCTTCATTCCCTTCACGGCAGAGAAGCTCTGGATGCTCCTCAATCTGGACGGGTCTGTTCATGAGCAAACGTGGAACGAAACCGAAAAAGAGCTTCCTCCAGACCACAAGATAAGCAAGGCGAAGCCTCTGTTCAGCAAAATAGAGGGTAATGAAGAGACGCTTCAGGCAAATCTGGATAAAGCGAGGACTAAACTGCAAAAGTCTAAAGTATAGAATGGGCGATATGAAGGGAAGCTTTTGGGGCTTAAAATAGACTTTCACGTCCACACATGCTATTCTTGTGACTCTTCTATAACTCTCAAGGAAGTTGTTGTCTTCGCTAAGAAGCGGGGACTGGATGGAGTTGCAGTCACAGACCACAACACCGTCAAAGGCGCCCTCAAACTAAAAACACGTGACCTACTCATAGTTCCCGGAATAGAAGTATCCACCTTGGATGGTCATCTTCTCGGGATTAACGTAACCACTTCGATACCCGCAAAACTGGGCATTGAAGAGACTATCCAAAGAATTCATGACGTTGGGGGAATCGCTGTGGCTCCTCATCCTACTGCATTCTATAAGTCGCCGCCTAGCAGAAGTGTAAGTTCTTATGATGCTGTTGAGGTGATGAATGCGTCTTCTGTTCCTTTTTCTGTTTTGACGTATTTTAGCAAAAGGTTTGCTGATGGTTTAGGTCTTCCGCAGACTGGTGGGAGCGATTCGCATTATGCTCCTGAAATTGGGTCAGCCTACACTGTTGTTGAGGCTGATTCTGATGTTGACGAAATTGTTGATGCTATAAAACGGGGTGCTGTGGTTCCTAGAGGACGTGGGATACCTTGGAAAATTAGGCTTGAAAGAACGGCATTAGGTTTGAAAAGGAAAATTTGAGAAATTTGGGATGGAAGAGTTTATTCTTCCTGTTCTTCGAGCTGGTCTAGACCTAAGTTGACGTGGACCGTGATTCCTTGTTCTGCGCAGGGTTCCATGTCCATGAGGTCTAGTTTGGGGTTTGTGGGAAAGACTTCTGCTGTGTCTATTTTCATTTCTGAAATTTCCCTTGGGCACTCGAGTTTGATTAGTTTTTCTATGTTTCTAACCATTTCTGCTTCTTCCCCAAGCCTCTATGCTGAGGAGATCTCTAACCGCTGTGCGGATTGCCTCGGCTCTGTTTGGATAATATTTTTCGTCAACTAGATTATCTAGTGCCTGAATGTATGGCTCAGGCAAGTGTAGTGTAATCATTTTCATTTTTATTCTCTCCGTTGGGTCGATTAACTAAGAACTGACTGTTTGCATCTTATATGCCTTAATGTTAAGAAACAAATATGATTCAAACATGAACATACAATACTTTATAAGCTTTTGCCAAAGTTTTTGGCTGCTGTGTGCCCCTTCATGTAAAAAAGCCACTCCACAGAATCTTTATGTTTCTCTCGTACCATTAAAACCGTATAAGTAATATTACGCATTCTGTAACCGTTTGGCTGTAACACTTGAGCTGAAACTTTATGGTTGAAAAGTCTAAACGGGTTTACATTAAGAGTTTCGGGTGTTCAGCAAATCTTGCGGATGGGGAAGTCATAGCAGGATGTCTTTCAGAGGCTGGATTTGAGGTCGTTAAGAATCCTAAAGACGCAGAATTCTTGGTTTACAACACGTGCGCGGTTAAATCTCAAACAGAAAACCGTATCGTAGACATTTTACGAAAGGCGCCAAAAGACAAGCGACTAATAGTGACGGGTTGTTTGCCTGTGATAAATTTTGAGCGCTTAGAGAACGAGGTCGAGTTTGATGGGATAACGGGTCCAGCGCCGGGCGCCAAAATCGTTGACGTTTTGGGTCATGTGGCTGCTGGAGAGAATGTTATTTCTTTGGGAGCCACTTCAAGTTCTGATTTGTATCTTCCACGGGTTCCTGTTAATCCTCTTGTAAGCGTTGTTCCAATCAATTATGGCTGTTTAGGCGACTGTTCTTATTGTTGTGTTCATTTTGCTAGGGGACATCTGAGAAGTAATCCTGTTCACGAAATTGTTGAGCGGGTGAGGCGGGATTTGGTTTCTGGAGTTAAGGAGTTTTGGTTGACTTCTCAGGATACGGCATGTTACGGGAAAGACATCGGCAGTAGCCTTGTGGATTTGTTGGGGAGAGTCTGTGATGTTGAAGGCGACTTTTTTGTTCGTTTAGGGATGATGAATCCTGATCATGTGTTGGGTATGCTTGATGAACTCGTTGAAGCATACAAATGCAAGAAGGTTTTCAAGTTTCTACATCTGCCTGTCCAAAGCGGCGACGATAAGGTTCTTAGGCTAATGAATCGGCGTTACACTGTAGAGGAGTTCACGAATGTTGTTCAGATTTTCAGGGAAGAGATTCCAAGGTTAACACTTTCGACGGATGTTATTTGCGGTTTTCCCGGAGAGAGCAAAGAAGCTTTTGACCAGACAAAGAGGCTTATAGCTGAGATTAAGCCTGACATTGTTAATGTGTCAAAATTCTTTTCTAGACCGCGTACTCCCGCAGAGAAGCTGCTTCCCATTCCTCCAAGAGAGCTGAACCGAAGGAGTAGGGAGCTGGCAGAATTGTCTAAGCGGATTTCTTTTGAGAAGAACAGGGCGTGGCTGGGCTGGCAGGGAACAGTTTTGTTTGATGAGAAAGGTAAAGGTGAGTCTTGGATGGGAAGAAACTTTGCTTACAAGCCTGTTGTAGTTAAGACCCGTGAGCGTTTGTTGGGCAGGTTTGTTCAGGTTCGGGTTGTTAATGTCTTCTCTACATATCTTGAAGCCGAAATAGCGTGAAGTTAGCCTCCGCCTATTGGAGGAAGAATCGCAACAACATTGCCTTCTTGTAGTTTTGTGTCGAATCCTTGCATGATGTTTATGTTTTTGCCGTTTACGAGAAATGAGAGGAATTCCTGCACGTCTCCCTTCTTGTTGTAGATGTATTCTCTGAAGTTTTTGCCGTATTTTTCAGAGAGCAACGTAACAAGTTCATTGACGGTGACTGTGTTCTGCAGCTGGATTTCGTCCACTTTCTTGCCTGTTATTTCCCGCAGAGAAGTGAAAAACTTAACTTCGACTTTCATCTATGCTCTGTAACTGTATTTTTCGGGGCAGAATTTATTCTATTCTATACTCGATTCCTTGTTATTCTGGACTGTGAATTGGCTAGGCTGCTGTTTGGTCGATTAAACTTAAATAGCGCCACAAATTCTCAGAATAGCGTCATCACTCAATTTGTTGATTGAGCCGCCGTAGCTCAGTTCGGTAGAGCAACGGGCTGTTAACTCGTGGGTCGAAGGTTCGAGTCCTTCCGGCGGCGCCACTCTCATAATCTGCCAGTGTTCTTGATTTTTTTGAGGTCCATACGTTCCATGCAAGTTAGCGGGGCACTTCAGACGAAACGTAAGAGAATCTCTCGTCTGGTTGAATCCTTTAAAATTTTATGGAGAGAAAAATCAATATCCATGCTTAATCAGTTCAGAATAGGAAATGTAGACAATTAAGGTTATTTGACTAAAATTTTTATCAAAAAATACCATTAGCCAAGAAATCCGCTGGTGCGGGGGACGGGATTTGAACCCGTGGAGGCCTGCGCCAGAGGATCTTAAGTCCTCCCCCTTTTCCTAGGGGATCTATTTGACCCGCTAATTAGACCTGGCTCGGGTACCCCCGCCACCTCCATATTCACACCGCAACTTCGACATAAATGTTACCCGACAAGAGAGATAGTTACGCATTCTCTAGTCGTTGGCGTTTCCTCTTTTGAGTGAATTTGTTTTGTTTTTGGAGCCACAACGTAACTCGATGGTTGTTTTTGCTGCTTTTCTTTTGGCGTTATGGTTATAAAAGTCAATATGTAAGACATAGTTTGGCGGGAAAACACTGGGCGGGTATAGAGAGCGCATTTCAGCTTTCTACCGAAGCCTAGCTTGGATAGGGCACGAACGACCTAAAATGTCGGTGTAAGCCTCCTAACCGGGAAAAGGGAGTGAGCTCGGGGTCACGGGTTCGAGTCCCGTCCCGCCCGCCATCCATAACTGGCTTTTTGGTGGTTGGTTGAGAATTGTTTTTTGTGTGGTATGAATGAAAATTAGTTCTGTTTGGAAGAAGATGTTGGAGAACTTGGTTTTGTTGAAGAATGGTTTAGAGTTGTTTGGCGTGTCTCCAGCCACTTTCGCCTTCTTTTGTTGGTGTTCTATTTTTGGGGTTGGTTTGGGTGGAGCGAGTCTTCTGTTTGTGTTTTGTTGTTTGTGTATGTTTGTTCGGATGAATTTGCCTCATCGGCCTAATGTTGTGGAAAACTGCCTGATTATCTAGCTTTTTAAGTGCAAGACCAGAATTAAGAAATTTGAATTCCTTCCTTGATGTTCTGAAATAGTTCCGTTTGATTCTCTGGACTGTTTGAATAAGTTAATTACTGTTTAGCTGTTTAATATACGCGCGTGGAGCAGCCGCCAATGATGTCAGAAGCATTGAAAATGTTTGCCAAACTGTTTCTCGTAATCACAGTGATCTTCACGGTTTTCCTGTATCTCCTCGCAATCGTGTTGGGGCCAGCATTGTTCTATTTCACTCCAGAAGGACTAAGCACCAGCATCCTTCGCCTGTCAGCTCTGCCCGTATGGTTCTTCAACCAAACCATATTCGTTCCAATAGGACTAAGCATAGGCATACTCTTTTTTGTTCTCTGGAGCACCTTCACTCTGTGCTTCGTTGCAGCTTGGAAATTCAGAGAAAACTTCCACAAAGTAATCAAAGAAAGTACTGTTCGACCCATAGGAAAACTTTTCAACAGTTGCCTCTTTGCTATGCCCATCCTAAACAGCATGACATTACTCGCTGTAATATCCCTACAAAGCCTCCAAGAAGCAGGAGGAATCCCAACAGGAACATCCCCTTTGCCAGGAGAACCCTTCTGGGACTTCCTAGACCTATCATACGCTGCCGTGGTTGAAGAAGTGGTTTTCAGAATCATTCCAATCGGAGCCTTCCTACTCATTTACCTGTTAATAATCAAAAAGAATACAACACAGTTTTCTGTAAAACTGCTTTTTGTGTCATTCCTGTTTCCTGACAGCGCCAAAAGAATTGTTGGGGCCAAAACGGTTAACGAGCATGGAATAAAAAGAGGAATCAGTATAGGCGAGTGGGGCACACTCATTTTAACATCAGTAATCTTCGGTTTGGCTCACTTCAACCCCGGAGTCAGTTGGGAAATCGGAAAAATCACCTCCGCTACAATCGCGGGACTAGCTATAGGCTTAAGTTACCTGCTCTACGGCGCCCAAGCATCAATAATCATGCACTGGTTCTTCAACGCCTACACCAACACCTTCAGTTTACTATCAGAATTATACCCCACATTAGCATCCTTCGCCACCGCAGTAACTCTATTCAGTCTCATTCTCGGAATTTTAGGCTGGCTAACAATAACAACCTTAGGTACCCTTAAACTAACCAGAGCCATCAAAGAGAGAGGCAAAAACAGGCAAGACCAAACTACGACGAGCCCGCCAAAATCTCTTGAGCTAGACCGCTGATTGGAACAGTTCGTTGCGTGCTCTTCTTCATCTCCCGCAGAACCACTTTCTCTTCCTTAAGCTCATTGGGACCAACAATAACCGCGTAGGCGACGCCCCTTCTGTTGGCATCAGTTAAAGCCCTTGAGATGGAACGTCCCATAACCGCAACTTCCACATGTAACCCCAAGTTCCTAAGCGTAGCAGAAAGTTCCAGCACCTTTGCCATACAGTCATCCTTTACAGAGATGACCGCAACACTATTCTCGTTTGCTGTTTCTTGGGCAACATTCTGTTTCGTTAGCGCCAAAACGATTCGGTCGATTCCTTGGGCAACTCCCACTGCAGAAATAGGTTCACCTCCAAAGAGCTCAATCAGCTTGTCGTAGCGTCCTCCTCCGCCTAAGGCAATATCGATCCCCGGAACATACGACTCAAAAATCATTCCAGTATAGTATTCTAGTCCCCTAGCGAAACCCGCTTCCACTACTACCTCTAGTTCTTCTCCACTGTCTTTTATTAGCTCAAGTATTCTCCAGAGATTATCTACAGCAGCAAGAGCACTCGCATACCCTTGAATGCGGTCTCTGATTTGTGATAGGACCTGAAAGATGTCTTCACCTTTTGTTTCAAAGAGACTCTCCAGAGTCACTAAACCATTTTGTGAAACTCCTGCTTCACGCGCAACCTCAAGAGCGTCAGCCCAAAGTTTCTTGTCCAGCAGCTGCCTGACACTATTCTGTTTTTCGTCATCCAGTCCCTCCTGAGTCAATATTCCCCTGAGGATTCCTGTGTGCCCAATCTTGAAGCAATAATTCTTTAGTCCCAGCTTCTTGAGAATATTGTTTGTGAGAATCAGGATTTCTGCGTCTGCTTCTGGTCTTTCTGAGCCGAAAAGTTCGTAGTTTGATTGCCAAAACTCTCTGAACCTGCCATACTGTGGCT
Source organism: Candidatus Bathyarchaeota archaeon (assembly GCA_963697165.1). Taxonomy (GTDB): domain Archaea; phylum Thermoproteota; class Bathyarchaeia; order Bathyarchaeales; family Bathyarchaeaceae; genus Bathyarchaeum. The sequence continues at coordinate 28,127 of CAVOMX010000025.1, read as the reverse complement.
CGTCGTAGCGGTAGAGACTTCCTACACTAAAGAGCCGCATGGGTTTCGGCTCATTTTTCAGTTTGTTAACCACCAAGCGGGCAACAGATGCTGTGAATTCTGGACGCATAGCCACCTTTCTGTCCCCCAAGTCCTTGAAGGTGTACATTCGTTCACGGATTTCTTCGCTGGTTTTAGCCGCCAAAAGCTCATACGATTCCAAAACTGGAGTAATTATCTCCTCATAGCCATACAACTTAGAAATTGTCCTAGAAACCTGCTCGACATGCCGCATTCTCTCAGCGTCTACGGGCAAAAGGTCTCTCATTCCGCGAACAGTCTTGAACACTACACCCTCACCAACATGCTATTTTAGGTTAAGCTCTGAAAGAGAATAGTAAACGATTTCGCCTCTACGGTTTATAACCGCAAGAATCAAGTTTTTCTTCAAGTTCTGAACATACTGCTGAGTTCTTGCCAGCTTCTCCACGGAGACAGGCTGCCCCTCCTGTATGCCAAAAATGAGGTGCTTGGCAGTTCCTTTGCCGTAATCTCCACGCTCATAGACTCGAAAATCGATTCCCAGACCGAAGCCTTCCCGTGCCACGTATCCGCGGCTCCTCAGGTCCCGGTAAATAAGATATCTGACCCAGGCGTCTTTATCAACGGACTGGAAACGTTTGAGTAGTTCCTGAAAAATCAGTTTCTTTCCTGTTTTTTCGTCTTTGACTTCTATGGCTCCTTTGCCGAGAAGAAACAGGGTTTCATGGAACGTGAGGCGCAGCTTGTTGTCTTCAGTGATGCCGTAGCCTTTTGACGAAAATTCTTCTATTCCCTCCTGTGAAGAGACAGTGACCTCTGTTTCTTTCAGAGAAGCGCCGATAGGCATTTCAATTTCTGGGCTCTTCTCTACCTCAAGTTCCGATTTGTCCAATTCTAAAACCCTCAATACTTACTATCAGCTTATCATAATGTCTTAAGATTTTAATCTTTAGCCAACTAATAATTTAAACATCTTATACGCGCCTATCTTATTGAATAGTTTGCGCCAACAAAAAATATTTCTAGAAATATCTCACTATATTCTTAAGGATAATTTAATGAGCAAATACTTGATTGACTGAGGTGGCGCATTTGGGAAAAGACAGGCAGTTGAGAGGAGGAGAAAAAGGGGGAAAAGAGAAAGCTCAACCTAGTACGAAGAAAAATCGTGAGATGAAACGTAAACAGCAGAAGCTTGACAGATTACAAAGGCAAAAAGATAGAAGATGAGTTTTTGCTACTTTTTAAGTAGCTTCAAACAATATTGATTTTGGGAAATGTTATGTCAGTAGCTTATGTGATGATTAATACTGTGCCCGATAAAATGGAAGCAGTCCTAGAAAAGATTAGAGAAATTCAGGGAGTTAAAGATGCTTACATGGTTTATGGAGTTTACGATATTATCGCAGAAGTTAAAGCTGTAACTACTGAAGAGCTTAAGACCACTATTCTAAACATCCGAATATTGAAACATATATTATCTACTCTGACACTACGTGTCGTAAATTAAAAGATAGTTATTAATAAAACGAGCGCACGCAGAAATTTATTTCAAAATAGACAGCCCACACGAAAACTAGAACTATATCCTTTTCAATCGTTTACATCTCAGAAAACGACTTAGCTCTTTTTTTATTTCCTTTTAATAAATTACCGATTGTTATTCACGGTATTAGCAAAATTACTTAAAGTAGACGCCAGAAAGTCAATCTCCTAAAATGAGGAAAAAAACTAATGAAAACAATAAACAAAACTAAAATGACTGCAATAATTATTATGGTAATTTTGACATTATCTACTTTTATGCTAATGACGAACAATACAGTGCAGGCTCAAATTGCTGATGAACAACCCGTTGCTGGACCAATACCGATAGGAGTGACACCTGATAGATTAATTGAAACAATTTCATACCTTAGCTTTAGGCCAGATCCCGTAGGAGTCGGACAGCCAATTTTAGTTAACATGTGGATACAAACTGAAGTGCTTTCTGCCAGCCAAAAGTTTATTCAAGCACATAGTGTAACAATCACTAAACCCGACGGAACCATAGATATCATTACAGTGGATTCCTACATATCTGACTCAACAGCATGGTTTGAGTATGTTGTTGATCAGGTCGGTACTTGGACATTACAGTTTAACTTTCTGGGGATGTATTTCCCGGCAGGAAGATACTATAATGGTTACATAGTAACAAATTCAACAGGTTCAAACCAAGCAGACAACCGTTACTATATGCCAAGTTCTGATGGACCATACGAGCTTGAGGTTCAAGAAGACATAGTTTACTCATGGCCTGAGTCTCCACTGCCAACCGATTATTGGACACGACCCGTTTCGCCTGAACACCGAGAGTGGTGGCCAATTCTAGGAAACTATCCTGCCACTGGTATAGTGGGAGGGGGTCCTCCGCCTTACTGGCCAGCTAACACAAATGCATACGCCCAAAATCGTTATGGTTTCGTTCCGTATGTTCAAGGACCAAACACTGCCCACGTAGTATGGAGACGACAATTTGCCTTGGGTGGTCTCGTAGGAGGTACAATGGGATATCAAAGTTTCTGGGAAGGAAATAAATTGATTAACGGCCATCCCGACATTATCTTCGCTGGAAGATGTTATCAGGACATTGTAAAATACGTTGATGGACAACCTACTACCGTTTGGCAATGCTACGACCTGCGAACCGGAGAAGTGTATTGGGAAAAAAACCAGGCGACTCAACTACCGACTTTCATTTGGTATGACCCTGGCTCTGCAGAAGTTGTTGGGGCAGAACCCTATTTTGCAGATGTTTTTCTCGGGTATACAGGCAACGGCAGGATGATAAAATATAACCCATGGACTGGGGCGGTTTACCAGAATATTTCGATTGCTCCGTTAACCTCAGGTGAATACATCTCAGATCGTCTCTTCTTGACCGTGCAGAACCTTGGCGGCGGTAACTACAGTTTGGTCAAGTGGACCATAGCTGCAATACGACTTAGCGTGTTTCAAATCAATTACGAATTTACGGTAATAAGCAACGTTAGCTTCCCATGGAGTAGGTTATATGGTCACAAGATTACGAAGCCGGCATCGCTGTTAGAGGTGAAGCTGGTCGCATAAGGACTGCAAGTCTGATAACAGGTGAAACTCTGGTTGACATCGAAACTGATACACTTTTTGGCACTTCAGGAACCCCTTCAATTGCCGACCACGGAAAATTCGCTGTACGATACAATGACGGACATTGGCATTGCTGGGATACTACTACAGGACAAAAGCTATGGGTAAGTGAGACATCAACTTGGCCATGGGGAACTTTCGGAACTTATGGTTCAACATCATACGGCGGCATGATAATTTCAGGTCAACCCGACGCTGTTGTTGCTCTTAACTGGACTGACGGAACAATAGTATGGACATACGAGTTTGACGCGCAATTCCCCTATGAAACTCCCTTTACTGGTTCTGATGGCCAAACAGTGCACACTTGGCACAGTCCTATGATGATTGCTGACGGGAAACTCTATGCATTTAATGCTGAGCACTCGCCCGATCAACCCATAAAACGAGGTTCGAAGATTCACGCCATTAACGTCACTACAGGTGAAGGAATATGGATGTATTCAGCACGTCAGACTGGATTAGGCAATGGTGCTCGTCGTATTCCAAGGTGCTATAGCCGACGGATACCTTACAATATCCAACGCGTATGACGGCTACATGTACGTTTTTGGCAAGGGTGAAAGTACTACAACTGTTTCGGCACCAAAGACTAGCGTACCAAAGGGAACAGCACTGATGATAGAAGGTACAGTGTTTGGATCAGTCTCCTGGTCAGCCAGGCACACCATGTGTATCTGCGGATTCGATGACATTGCAAATGGAGTACTTATACATGCAGCAGCCAAAAGCTGGAGTAAAAGGTGATGGAATTATCACCGGTGTTCCAGTGACCTTGACAGCTATCGATGAAGACGGTTCAGTAATAGACATTGGGACAGTTACAAGCAATGGATATTATGGTGCCTTCAATCATGCGTGGATAGCTCCAGAAGAGGGTACGTACGAAATTATTGCCTCTTTTGCGGGTGACAACTCGTATGGAAGTTCAGCTGCTACGACCGCTGTAGTGATTGGTCCAGCTTCAACACCAAGTGGACCAATAGAACCTGAGCCTACACCTGAACCTACGCCCACGCCAGAGCCTACGCCTGAACCTACGCCTGAACCTACGCCAGAGCCTACGCCTGAACCTACACCTCAACCAACACCAACCTACGCCTGAACCTACACCTGAACCATCACCTTCGACACCAGAGCCAACGCCTGAAACACCTTTGATCACCACCGAAGTAGCCATTATTGCAGCCGTTGCAGTAGCAAGCATCATCGGCGCAGTCAGCTTCTGGGCACTCAGAAAGCGAAAATAAACCACAATTTTCCCTCCCCTTTTTTTGTGGGGAGTAATTAGCTTAAGACATAAAGGAGGACTGAAAAGTCTCAAACACAGGAAATGAACCATCATTTTCATTGATCATTTGTCTATAGATATTTCAATCAATACGTAAATATTATAATTATGTATAATTTATACATACTATTTAAAATTGACTCTACTACATTTTTAAGGATTTTAATCTTTAGTAAACCAAAAAACACGCAGAACCTAATCTTTAGGCTCCTCAGTCAACTCTTCAAAGAGCTTTTTCTGTTTTCGTGATAGTTTTGTTGGCGTTTCCGCAGTAACTTCAACAAACTGGTCTCCCTTTCCAAATCCATGAAAATGAGGCAATCCCTTATTTCGTAACTTGAACAGTGTTCCAGTTTGGGTTCCCGCAGGTATCTTCAACTTTGTTTCGCCATATAATGTTGGCACAGAAATTTTAGCTCCTAACGCCAGTTGAGGAAAGCCAACTTTTTTTTGGTAATAGATGTGGCCTCCTCTTCTAACAAAAAGTTTATGGGGCTTAATATACAAAACAACATAGAGGTCGCCTCTTTGACCCGTAGTATTACTGGGCGCTCCCTCTTGAGCAAGCCTGAGGCTGAATCCCTCTTCAACTCCCGCAGGAATGTTTATCATGATTTTGCGTAGACTCTGCACTGCACCTGCACCCTTGCAACTGTTACAGATGTTTTCGGCAGGTATACCTTTACCGCGACATCTTGGGCACAATTGAACTTCTGCAAACCTCATAAAACCAAAACTTCTAACGATCTTAATTTCACCTTGTCCATCGCATTCTGGACATTTTTTGGAATCCGCTCCCATTTTAGCTCCACTGCCGCCACATGTGCTGCATGACTCAAAGCCGGGCATCTCCACCTCTTTTTTTAGTCCAAACGCGACATCTTCCAAGGTTATTTTTAGATCGTATCTGAGGTCTGCCCCTTTTCGGCTGTTTCTTCGATTGCCTCTTCCTCCAAATAATGCGTCGAAGATGTCTTCAAAACCAAAGCCTGCACCACGGAAGATTGACTCGAAGTCTGCTCCCCTGAAGATGTCCTCTGCAGTGTATCTGCCATTTATTCCTGCGTGACCATATTGGTCGTATTGGCCTCGTTTTTCGTCATCAGATAACACGGCGTAGGCTTCAGACAGTTCCTTGAACTGGGATTCAGCCTCCGGAGCCTTGTTTCTGTCCGGATGATACTTCAAAGCAAGCTTCCGATAGGCTTTTTTGACATCCTCTTTAGACGCATCTTTGGAAACACTTAGAACTTCGTAGTAATCTCGCTTTTTGGTCATTTGGTAATCAGCCTAAAGAAGCACCCTTCACTGTTATTTCTCGTCTTTGACGTCTTCGTATTCAGCATCAACAACTTTCTTGTCAGATTCACTGCTGCTGTCTTCAGGTTTTTGAGCCGCCGCCTGAGCCGCTGCTGCCGCTTGCTGATAAATAACTGTTCCAACCTCTTGCAGAACCTTCGAAAACGCCTCATTCTCGGCTTTGATCTTTTCAATGTCGCTGCCATTTATTGCCTCTCGTAGTTTAGCTGCTGCATCATCTATCTTCTGCGTCTGATCTTTGCTGAGTTTGTCACCCAAATCCGTTTTTGTCTTTTCAGAAGTGTAAAGAAGAGAATCAGCATTGTTACGCACCTCAACTTCCTCCTTCCGTTTCTTGTCCTCCTCAGCAAAATTCTCGGACTCTTTCATCATACGTTCCTTCTCGCTTTCAGACAACTTCGTTGAAGCCGTAATCGTGATCTTCTGCTCCTTTCCAGTAGCCAAATCCTTAGCAGAAACATTCAGTATTCCATCAGCGTCAATATCAAAGGACACCTCAATCTGAGGAACGCCCCGTGGAGCACCGGGAATTCCTGTCAAGTTGAACATTCCTAATGAAATGTTGTCTGACGCCATTGCCCGTTCTCCCTGTAAAACGTTGATTGTAACAGCAGTCTGGAAGTCCGCGGCTGTTGAGAATATCTGGCTTTTCTTTGTTGGAATGGTTGTGTTGCGTTCTATAATCTTTGTGAAGACCGCTCCTAAAGTTTCAACACCCAAAGAGAGCGGCGTAACATCCAACAGCAGCAGATCCGTTACGTCGCCAGCTAAAACGCCGCCTTGAATCGCCGCGCCTACAGCAACACACTCCATCGGGTCAACTCCGCGTTCTGCCTGTTTGCCCAGCAAATCTTCCACAAACTTTTTGACAAGTGGCATTCTGGTTTGTCCGCCAATCAAGATGATTTTGTCGATGTCTTTTGGTTCAAGTTTTGTGTCTTTTAGTGTTCTTAGTATTGGGTCTCTGATCCTCTCAACGATTGGCATTGCTAACTGCTCAAGCTTAGCGCGGGTAAGCGTGACGTGCAAGTGTTTGGGTCCGGCTGAGTCAGAGGATATGAAAGGAAGATTTATGTCTGTATTCAAAAGGGTGGAAAGTTCTATCTTCGCGTTCTCAGCTGCCTCTTTTAGTCTGCGCAGCGCCATTGGGTCGCCGCTAAGGTTGATGTTCTCTTTAGCTTTGAATTCGTTCAAAAGATAATTGACTACAGCCTTGTCCACGTCCGTTCCGCCAAGCTGGGTATCGCCGCTTGTTGCTAATACTTCAAAGACGCCTGTGCCAAAATCCATGATTGTGGTGTCGTTGGTTCCTCCGCCGAAGCTGAAAACAAGAATTTTCATTTCGTTTTCAAGCTTGTCTAGCCCATATGCTAGAGAGGCGGCTGTTGGCTCATTAAGTATCCTGGAAACCTCAAATCCCGCAATCTCTCCCGCATCTTTAGTAGCCTGCCTCTGGTTGTCATTAAAGTGAGCAGGAACAGTAATTACACACTTTTTGATTTTTTCGCCCAGAAAAGTTTCTGCATCCCGCTTTATTTTTTGCAGAATAAACGCCGAAATCTGCTGCGGAGTATACTCTTTTCCGCGGATTGATACTTTCTCGTTTGTTCCCATTTTGCGTTTTATCTCAAAGATGGAGCCTTCCGCGTTTGTGACTGCTTGCCGTCTTGCTGGGTCTCCAACAAGCAGCTGTCCTTCTTTGGTGAAAGCTACTACTGACGGGAACATTTTACCCGCAATAGTTGGTCCTTCCGCGCTAGGTATGGTTACGGGTCTGCCAGCTTCCATGATAGCCGCAGCCGAGTTGGTTGTTCCAAGGTCTATTCCTAAAATTTTTTCTCTTTTTTCGTTTTTACTCATTATTCTTCGCCTCTTCATCTATTATGCATGAAACGTTAACCATGCAGGGTCTAAGAACCCGCCCTTTAAATACAAATCCTCTTCGCACTTCCTCAAGAACTAAGCACTCTTCACAATCGCCTCGGGGTATCTTACATACTATCTCATGAAACTTTGGATCAAAAACCTTACCCACAGCATCAATACATTCTAGCCCCTCTTTCTCTAGCATGCGAGTTAAGTTTTTGTGAATCATTTCGATCCCCTTCAAAAGAGCCGACGCATCAGATGTCTCTTTTCCAGAATTAATAGCCCTCTCCAAGTCGTCAACGAAACACAGGAGCTCCGCAACCAGTTTCTCGTTGCTGTGATCAGTCAACTCGTTCGTTTCTCTTTCTTTTCGTTTCCGATAATTTTCAAAGTCTGCCTGCAGATACTTTAGTTGTCTCAAGTACTCTTGTGTCTTCTCTTGTTCCTGCACTAGGCGTTCCTCTAAATCTTGTATCTGCTCTTGAGGTTCCTTGGAATTATCTTGATCCATAAAATCACGTTCTAGATGCTACCTTTTCAGTCTGTTCGAAAAGAATTGAAAAACTGCCGCTAATATTGTTTTCGATTTACGGTTCTGTAAAGTCTTCGGTTGTTAAACTTAAATTTGTATTGTCAACCACCAACTTGACAAAAACTGTAACAGAAAAGCATAAACTGCATTCCATGATTTACTACGTTGTGAATTGCGTTGTTTCTTGAAGCCAATTTAACAAAATTGAATGGGCGACTTTCCAAGCATGGTCTTCATTTTGAAAAACGAGACGATGAAATTATTCTGGTTGAAGAGGTGATGTATCGTCTGAATAATTTGCCTGTTTTAAAAAAGGAACTTAGAGACTTATACTCGTTAATGTTTCAAGGTGATAGTAAGCCTAAATATTGGTATATCGGAACTGAAGGAATAAAAAAATTATCCAATAGAGAATTAAAAACTCAGCCGTCCCTATCTGAAGCTGAATTAAGGGCTAAATTGGCAAATTTTGTTGAAAAAATAGAAAATACAGAACTGAAAAAATGTATTCAGACAGTTCTTCAGGAGAACCCATTTTATTACGAATGCCCAGCAGCAAAACGTCACCATCATGCATACAAACATGGGCTACTCGAACACACAATTCAAATCATTGATTTAGCTTTTGGAATAATAAACACCTTTAATGATGATATTAATGTAAACAGTGACCTGATAATCGCTGGTTCAATACTGCATGATATCGGTAAAATTAATTGTTACAAGCTTGTTGAGGGCGGAATTGCCGTTTGCTCTACTATCTCAGAACAGGATCACATAATCAATGGAGTGAAAATAGCGTCTAAATATATTCAATGCAGTGAAGTTGATCCACTATTACATATTATTGCCAGTCACCATAAAGAGAAACAATATGGCTCTCCAGTTAGTCCAATATCGAATGAAGCATGGATAATTTCTTTAACCGATGATCTGTCCTCAAAAATCATGGGATAGACTGAACCTAAGCACAGTATTTTGTAACTAATCACTTCAATTGTTAACTTCATCACCTACGCCTAAAGATTTTTAAGATTGCCCGCATACTGACCTTTTAGAGGCTATAAAAATGAGGGATCGTTTCCTCCGTCGATAAAGCATTTCGCTCAATTAATCCAAGCTTTGTTAGCACAGCCTCTTGTACAAACATTTTCATCTTATCCGAACCTGAGTCCTCAGGATACTGCGTAGTGGATATATTTATATGGAAAAATCAGATTGAAGGTGACGTATCATGAACATTATAGAAAAAATCTTAGCTAGAGCTTCAGAAAAACAGCAAGTCTATTCAGGAGAGATAGTGGAAGCCAATATTGATGTTGCAATGACCCACGATTTAACGGGTCCTTTAGCCATCAAATCATTTCGAGAGATTGGAGCCAAAAAAGTATGGGACAACAACAAAGTAGTCATCATACTAGACCACTTGGTTCCAGCCAGCTCGGTGATATCAGCAGGCTTACACAAGATTGTACGAAACTTTGCTGAAGAACAAAGTATCACAAACTTCTATGATGTAGGCAGGGGCGGAGTCTGTCATCAGGTAATGCCTGAGAGAGGTTATGTTCGACCGGGAGAAGTGATTGTTGGCTCAGATTCTCACACATGCACTTACGGAGCGTTCGGTGCCTTTGCAACAGGAATTGGTTCAACAGAGTTGGCTGCAGTTTTCGCAACTGGCAAGTTGTGGTTTAGGGTGCCTGAGGTCATCAAGGTAGATGTGACTGGCAAATTCCAGAATTTGGTGACAGCAAAAGACTTGACGTTGAATATTGTTGGCAAGATTGGTGCTGATGGCGCAATCTATAAGGGACTGGAGTTTGGCGGCTCCACAATACGAGACATGAGTATTGATGGCAGAATGGTGTTAGCTAACATGGCTGTGGAGATGGGAGCCAAAGCGGGCATTATCGAGCCTGACCAAAAAACGTTAGATTACGTTAACGCCAGAACCGACAAGCCATTTAATCCCGTAAAAAGCGACGCAGACGCAGCATACGAAAAGGTTGTTGACGTGGATGTTTCGGATTTGGAGCCTCAAGTTGCGGTTCCTCACTCAGTCGACAACGTTAAACCAGTATCCGCGGTAGAGGATGTGCCGGTAAATCAGGCGTTCATAGGCTCCTGTACTAATGGGCGATTAGAAGATTTGAGGTCTGCTGCCCAAATATTGAAAGGCAAAAAGATTGCTAGGGGAATTCGGTTGGTTGTGATTCCGGCGTCCCAAGAAATATACTTGAACGCCTTAAACGAGGGGCTGATCAAAACGTTCATGGAATCTGGCGCCACAGTAGGTAACCCAAATTGTGGTCCATGCTTAGGCGGGCACATGGGTATTCTGGCGGAGGGTGAGGTGTGTATCAGCACGTCAAACAGAAACTTTGTTGGCAGAATGGGAAGCACCAAATCTTTCGTGTATTTGGCTTCTCCCGAGACAGTTGCAGCGTCAGCCATTACAGGAAAAATCACTGACCCCCGAAAAAGTATGAAGGTGAAATGAAGTTGACGATACGTGGAAAAGTAATCAAGTTTGGAAACAACGTAGACACAGACGTGATTCTGCCCGGACCATACTTGGTTCACACAGACTCAAACGAGTTGGCAAAACATGCCATGGAAGGCTTAGACCCACAGTTTCCAGAAAAAGCAGCCAGCGGAGTAATTGTTGTTGGCGGCAAAAATTTTGGTTGCGGCTCAAGCAGGGAACAGGCGCCTATCGCATTGAAGTTTGCTGGAGTCAAATGTGTACTTGCTGAATCCTTTGCGCGTATATTCTACAGGAACGCCATAACCATAGGCTTGCCTGTTTTGGTGTGCGTTGGAGTTTCAGGCAAGGTTAACGAGGGAGATGAGTTGGCGGTGAATCTGCAGACGGGCAAAGTTGAGGATAAAACAAGCGGCTCTGTATTGCAGGCAACGCAGCTTCCAGAGTTTATCATGGAAGTTCTTGATGATGGCGGATTAATTGAACATCTGAAAAGGAGATTTGAAACCAATGAGTAAATACAAAATATCTTTAATTCCAGGGGACGGGATAGGACCCGAATTATCAGAGGCTACCCTAGAAATTTTGGATGCGGTTCAACAAAAGTTTGACCTCAGCTTGGATATAGTTAAAGTTGAGGCTGGCGACGCATGCTATGAAAAGACTGGAGTAGCGCTTCCAGAGGAAACCATCGAAATAATCAGAAACTCTCATGTGTGCATGAAGGGGCCAGTAGGAGAAACAGCCGCTGATGTTATAGTTAAACTGAGAATTATGTTTGACCTTTACGCCAACATCCGTCCAATCAAGACGTATCCTCCGATTCCCAGCTTGAAGCCTGACATCGACATGATTTTCGTTAGAGAAAACACAGAGGACGTTTACAGGGGCATAGAATTCGAGATGGAAGACACAGCCTTCTGCATACGGGTCATAACAAAGAAAAACAGCGAGAGAATAGCAAAGAAAGCTTTCGAAACCGCCAGAAAAAGAAACGGAAAGAAACGTGTCACAGCGATTCATAAGGCTAACGTTATGAAGCTGACTTGTGGGCTCTTCGCGAGGACGTGTAGAGAGGTTGCTAAGCAGTATCCGGACATTGCCTTTGATGAGTTGTATGTTGATGCTGCGTCGATGCGGTTGATTAAGGAGCCGGAAACGTTTGATGTTTTTGTTACTCCGAACATGTTTGGCGACATTCTATCTGATGAGGCAGCGCAGCTTATTGGCGGCTTGGGGATGGCTCCGGGAGCAAATATTGGCGACGATTTTGCGTTGTTTGAGCCTATTCATGGTTCAGCGCCTAACAGGGCAGGAAAACAGACTGCTAATCCTTGTTCGATGATTTTGTCGGCGAGGATGATGTTTGATTGGCTGGGCGAAAAGTATGATGACAAGGAATGTTTCAGGGCGGCTCAGGCTATAGAGGATGCTGTTGCAGAAACGTTGCGTAAGGGCATAACTATTCCTGACTTTGGCGGCAATGCCACGACATTAGAGATGGCGCAGGCCATGGCTAAGGAGATTCTGAAAAGTAAAAGATAGGATACATTGGGAAGGGGGAAACATGGAAACAAAAAGTGGAGATTACATACGCATCTTCGATACAACATTGAGGGATGGGGAGCAGACTCCCGGCGTCTCTTTAACTACTGAGGAGAAGCTTGAGATTGCCCTGCAGCTTGACAAGGTGGGCGTTGACACTATCGAGGCTGGTTATCCGATCAGTTCTGAGGGTGAGCAGAGGGCTGCTAAGGAGATTTCTAAGGCAGGATTATCTTCTGAGATTTGTGCTTTGGCTCGAACCAAACGGAAGGACATTGATGTTGCCGTCGCCTGTGATGTTGATGTAATTCACACTTTCATTTCGACCTCTGAGGTTCAGATGAAGTATGCGGTGAACATGACTCCAGAGCAGGTTCTGGCAAGTTCCATAGATTCTATTGAGTACATCAAAAGTTACGGTTTAGTCTGCGAGTATTCTCCGATGGATGCCTCAAGAACAGACAGAAACTTTCTGAAGCAGATATGCAAGGCGGCAGAAGAGGCTGGAGCCGACAGAATAAACATTCCTGACACAGTTGGGATTATGATTCCCACAACAATGCAGCAGCTAATCCGTGATGTCAAGAGTGTGGTCAAGATTCCCATAAGCGTGCACTGCCACAACGATTTTGGGATGGCGGTTGCCAACTCTTTAGCTGGAGTTGAAGCGGGAGCTTCCCAGATTCACGTTGCAGTTAACGGTTTAGGAGAGAGAGCAGGAAACGCTGCGCTTGAGGAGGTTGCTGTTGCCCTCAATTTGATTTACAACAAGAAGACAAACATTAATCACGCGCAGCTTTATGAAACTTCGCGGCTGGTCGCCAAGATAACTGGCATGCAGATACAGGCTAACAAGGCAATCGTAGGCGAGAACGCATTCTCTCACGAGTCAGGTATTCATACCCGTGGAGTTACGGTGGCGCCCTCAACCTTTGAGCCTATCCGACCCGAGTTTGTTGGAAGAAAACGAAAACTTGTTGCCGGAAAACTGGCAGGCGCCAGCGGAATACGGGCAGAGTTAGAAGAGTCTGGTTTGCATCCGACTAAAGAGCAGCTTGGAGAAATCGTTAAAACAGTCAAGGAGCTGGGCGACAAAGGCAAAACCGTGACAGACGCTGACATGCTCGCTATTGCAAGGGCTGTGATGGGGAAGGTTGTCAAGGAGAAACGGATTGTTGACTTGACTGGCTTCTCGGTTGTTACTGGAATAGGCGTTATTCCAACAGCTTCGGTCAGGCTTGTGCTGGATGGAAAAGAGTATTTGGCTTCGGAGACTGGTTTTGGACCTGTTGACGCTGCAATCAAGGCAGTCCAGAAACTAACATCTCCGCTAGTGAATGTTAAGCTAAAGGAGTACCGCATTGAGGCTACGACTGGAGGCTCAGACGCCATCGGAGAAGTAATCATCAAAGTTGAAGACAAAGACGGAAACGTGGTTTCCTCACGGGCAGTCAACGAAGACATAGTCATGGCAAGCGTCGAAGCAATGATAGACGGCATAAACAAAAGCCTACTAAAAAGCAGAAACAGAACAAAATAACACGGAACAGGTAAAGACGACAAAAGCTAAGTTTCATGCTAGAAATAATACGCAAATATGCCTTTCACGCCATATCATCTTGGTCCTGCACTATTTCTTGGTCTATTGTTTCTTGGTTTCATTGATTTTCCAACGTTTCTTGTCGCCAGCGTCATTGTTGATGTGGAACCGTTTCTGGTTCTAGCCTTAAACTTGGACTATCCACTGCATGGATTCTTTCATTCCTTTCTAGGTGGAACATTGGTGGCGTTACCTCTTGCTCTGGTGATGTGCCAAATAAGAGACAAGCTGTCTCCTTTGCTGTCTTTTTTTAGGCTAGACCAAAAGATGTCATTCAAGAGGGTCTTAGTTGGTGCCTTATCTGGCATCTACATTCACATACTGCTTGATTCGCGGATTTACACAGACATCCAGCCATTCTATCCCTCAACATATAATCCCCTCTTGACTACTGGAATTTCCGCTGGATTAGACTCATACATTTTCTGCATATCGAGTTTCCTCGGAGCAGCAATAATCTACATAATCAGATTAATTCTAGTCTGGAAAAAAACTAGATCAAACAGTTTTTAGTGCTTCATTTATTTGGTTTCTTGTGCCTGTCCTTGTTTGAGTTTTCGTTTGAATCTGCAGACTCGGAACCAATTTTTTATTAGTGATTGGCATTGTCCGTCACGGTTGTTCATGCAGTGTTTTTGGTTGCATTTTACTTTGCCCAACGTTTGTTTCTCTCCAAAAACCAGTTGGCTTTCATTAGGTCAGCAGGAGAGCGTCTGCTTTAATCCTTTCTTTTTTGTTTCAGGTGAACCTCTGGAACAAGAATTCCTTGCTCGGTTATGACCGCATCAACATACTCTAACGGCGTTATGTCAAAAGCAGGATTCAACACCTTAACGCCTTCGGGAGCTATCCTCTCGGAACCTACATTCGTAACCTCTTGTGAACTTCTTTCTTCGATAATTGCATCCTCGGAAGTGCGAGACTGATCCATCGTTGACATGGGAGCCGCCACAAAGAATGGAATCCCATGCTCAAACGCCAAAACCGCAACATTATAGGTTCCAATCTTGTTTAGAACAGCGTCCCTGACTATCCTGTCCGCGCCAACCACAACCTTATCCACCATGCCCCTCGACATAACATAGCCAACCATAGTATCGCTAATCAACGTCACAGGGATATTGTCCCGCATCAACTCATAACAGGTTAATCTAGCCCCTTGAAGCCGCGGTCTGGTTTCACACGCGATAACCTTAACGTTTTTTCCCTCTTCAATAGCTGCTCGTACTACTCCAAGGGCTGTGCCATAATCGACAGTAGCCAAACTGCCTGCATTACAGTGTGTAAGAACCACATCACCATCTTTTATGAGTTCGGCTCCATGCTTTCCCATTTTTCTGTTGGTTTCCACGTCTTCATCCGCCATCTTCTGTGCCTCAGTCACCACAGCCTCCGCCAAAGCTTCCTTGCTTCCAGCCGTGTCTCGAGCCTTCTTCATTATCCTGTCGATTGCCCAGAACAAATTCACGGCAGTTGGACGGGTCTTACGTAGCACCTCAGTCGACTCTTCCAGTTCCTTTTGCAACTCCTCTCTTGTTTTAGATTTTGAGTGAAAAGCAGTTAGAGCCAGACCATACGCAGCCGCTACGCCAATAAGGGGAGCGCCCCGCAGCTTCATATCCTTAATCGCAGAAGCCATAGCCTTATAGTCAGCTATCTTTACCCAAACAGTCTCATTGGGCAACTTTGTTTGATCAATAATAACTACTGTGCCATCTTTCCATTCTATGGTTCGCACGTGTCAACACCCGCCTTCACGTGTATTTTGCATTTGCCTTGATAATACGTTTTCTACAAAGATAAAAGTTTCAAACCAACAAAACCACTCTGTGGCATAACCCACAATTACGTGCATACGCTGCAAGACACTGTGTTCAAATGTAAACATCCAACTTAATAGTTGGGAAGATTTCAGAATTCTAGAGCAATTTTGGGAAGCGTCCACCATCGGCAACGACGTGGAGGGTTTTCATTTTTTCCCTACCTGCACTTCCCAGAGTCTCCCCACACGATTCGACATTAAGAATCGCATTAGCCATTTATGCTTTGATATTATCTTTGTTGTTGATTTTTATTACAACCTCAATTGGGCTTCCCTTAGGAAGCTTCAAGTTCTGTCGCCAATCCTCCCCAACCGCAATAAGAGAGTAAACCCCAGAAACCTCCGCCCTAGCCTTCTTGGCAAAGTTAACCAACGCAGCCTGAGTCTCACCCGACTTTATCATATCATCCACAATAAGCACGCTGTCCCTACGCTTCAACGCATCCTTCGGCAGATACAACGTCATGGTAACGCCCGAACCACTCAGAACGTAAGTTTCCTCAAGAAAAGCTGGAACCCCAACCTCCTTGTTTCGTTTCGCAATCAACAAATCAACACCCAAGGCATTCGCAACCATGGTCCCCAAAGGTATTCCATCAACAGCAGCAGTCAAAACTTTAGTCACGCGCCCCCCAGCGAAAGTTGCAAGCGCATGCTGGGCTGCCTGCTGAAGTATATTATTGTCACCTATAATCCAGGTGTTGTTGAAGTATCCCGCAGAGTTAAACTTTATTTTTTTGCGAAGTTCAGTCTTCAAACCAACAAGTTTAGTCAAAACTTCCCAAAGTTCTTTAGCGCGTTCAGCGTTTGGCAAAACATGACCCTTAGCATACCTGCTTAAAACCGTGACAGGCAGATCGGTTTTTGCAGATAACTCTCGGTAAGTGTACTCCTTCTTGGCTGTTCGAAGTAGCTCAATTGTCATTAAACGAAGTTTCAGGTCCTCTGCGTGTGTATTCATACGATATCACTTTTCTATGCACATCAACAAATCAAATAATGCATGTGCAAGCTACCTATTTTAACTTGGGCAGATTTATAATTTCCGTATAACTACACAAACAGCTTAAAATCTCCGCCACCGCCAAAAGCCTGTTTGAGGCTTTCACATTAACTCAAGCAACCAAACAGCCAAACTTCAACTAATCAAGCTCTTCGGAACTGGGAGGTGGCGGACCCGCGGGGATTTGAACCCCGGATCTTCGGCTTTCTTCTTCTTTGGAGATTAGAAGGCCGACGCCTTATCCTGTCTAGGCCACGGGCCCTTTTTAACCGTCATAGTCTATTAATTGCCTAGATATAATCTTTCATTCAACCAGTGTCTTGACTTCTAGTTTATACAATGTAAATTGCGGGACGGTACGGTTTAGCCGACTCAGCCTTCTTCTGCGGGTCATGAAGTTTCTGATCGTCCTCCCTGTAAGCGCGAACTTTCACGTTGAATTCTTTTTCGAAGAACACCGCTGCTTTTTTTAGCAAACCTGTTTCATCTAAGACTCCAATCTGCAGTTGCATCTGCTTCATGTCTTCAGGCATCCGATTGATTTCTTCTGTGATTCCGCGGACAAATTTGGCGACCTTTCCAGCCACCTGTTTCATTTCTGAGTCAGCCATCAGTTCCTTCATCAACTCGCTTATGGCTAGTGTGCCGGATGCTGTTTTTTTGAGTGCAGTCAGATATGCCGTCCATTTCCATGGTGCAGCAGTGTAGTAGTAGATTTCTTTAGGTACCATCTTTGTTGCTCTGAGAATGTTTGAGGTGTCTTCCAACACGTTTTTGATCAGTTTTTCTGTCTCTTCTGCTTGAAGGTTGACTTTGTTTTGGTCATAAACTGGCCATTTTGCAATTGAAGCAAAGCCTTGTTTGTTTAGTTTGCTCCAGATTTCTTCGCACATGTAGGGCGCAAAAGGAGCCAGAAGCCGAGTCCACGTTTCCAATGCTTCCCTTAGAACTTTTGAGTCGAATTTTTCTTTTCTTCTGAAGTACCATCGGAAATCATTCCAGACTTCGAATAGCGCATGTTCTAGGGCGGTTCTGGTCTTCAGTGCGTCCATGTTTTCTGTAACCATTCTGATTTTGTGCTGTAATACGCTAATCAGCCACTCTTCCAGATCCCCCGTTTCTGGTTCTTTCGCGTTTTCGATTATGTTGTCTATTAGAGTCTGTAAACCGCGAAGTTTGCTTTTAACGTCCCCAACAGTGCCTTCTCTCCAGTCGGGGTCATTCATTCCTTCTCCGCCTAAGAGTAGGGCGCAGCGTGTCGCATCTGCTCCAAAATGATTGAGGGCATCTTTGAGAGTTATGAAGTTGCCCTTAGATTTTGACATCTTCTTTCCCTCAATACTTAGCATGCCGTTTACGCCAATTCCCTTGGGGAGATTGTCAGGAAAAAGTGCTGTATGCTGGAAAAGGAAGAACGTCAGGTGATTGGAAACCAGCTCTTTTGCTGAAATTCTTAGGTCAACGGGATACCAGTAGATGAACTCGTTTCTCATCTCATTCAAGATTGGAACTTCAATACCTGACTGTTTAGCAACTGTTTCGGGGATTCCTCTCCCATAGAAGATGTAGTCGAAGACTTCGGGATTCAGCTGTTCCCCATTTATGTTGTGTTGTTTCAGGTGGTTGTTTATCGTGTAGAATGCCATGTACACTGTTGAGTCTGTTAGGGTTTCAACAATCCATCCGGGGCTCCATGGAAGGGACGTTCCTAAGCCGCTTTTTCTTGCGCATGGCCACTCTTTGAGCCAGTCAATAATGTTGAGGAACCATTGTCTAGCTGATTCGGGATAAATGGTGGCTTGATTTAGTGCCTCCTTGGTTTTTTGTTTCCATGATGGGTCCGAGTATTTTATGAACCATTGCTCTTCAAGAAGCTTAACTGCGCAGGGTGTCATACATCTGCAGACCACCGGTTCGGGCAGGTCATACATGGAATCTGCTATGCCCTGTTTCTTGAAGTCTCGGATAAGCAGGTCCTTAATTTTGTTGACTTGTTTTCCGGAATATTCTTTGCATATTTCCTTTAGTACGCCGCCATGGAACTCTTTTTTGTATAGCATTTTTGTTGCTTCTTCAGCCTTTGGGTCATGCTGGTCTTTGATGCCCATCTGGTCGACAAGTTCAATGGCGGGGTATTCTCCAAAGCCCTCCACCTTGATTAGCGAGATTGCTTGTATCTTCTTGACCGCTTCTGGGTCGATGCTAAATTCTTTTAGCAGTTCAGGATTGTTTTGTAGGTCTCTTAGTGCTAGCCAGTCGAAGGGCGCATGGGCTGGAACACTGTAGACTACTCCTGTTGCGTTGTCTGGGCTCACGAACCATCCGGGCAATATCAGCATTTTTCTGGCGTTTAGTGGGCTAGTGAACTGTTTTCCGATTATTTCTTTGCCCTTGAAGGTGTCTAAGATTTCGACTTTTTTTAGTTGCTCTTTGAGTTTGTTTGCGGCTGTTTTGCTTATTATCCAGTTTTCGCTGTTGACTTTTGCTTTGACATAGTCCGCATCGGGGTTTATCCAGATGTTTGTTATGCCATAGATGGTTTCTGGCCTGAAGGTGGCGGATGGAAGATAGGCATCGTCCATTCTGTATTTGATGAGCGTATAATCTTCTGCTACTACGCCTTCTCCTATTTGTCTGTCATGGTCTCCGGTTGGGCTTTGATCGTGGGGGCACCACACCACAGGATATGTGCCTTTTATGATGTAGCCCTTTTCGCGTAGCCGTTCACATTGCCATTCGACAAACTTGCTGAAGGTTGGATACAGCGAGGTTGTGTGAAATTCTCGTCTCCAGTCTACAGAAAAGCCGATTCGTTTCACGGATTCTCGACTGTCATCGGTATAATATGATGCCATGAAAACCGGGTCAACAAACTTTTTGAGGTTCTCTTCTGAAACCCCATCCATTTCTCTGAATGCACGTATCAGTGTTTCGTCCCCATTTTTTACCCTCTCGCTTGCGCCTGCTATTGTTTCGCCGGTCCAGTGCCATGCCCACGGAAACAGGACGTTATAACCTTGCATTCTTTTGAATCGGGCGTAGGAGTCGACGCGGGTGGCTGTGAAGCCGTGCCCCACGTGGAGGGGACCGTTCATGTATGAGAATGGAAATGTTATGAAAAATTTTTTTCTTGTCAGGTCTGGGTCAGCCTCGAATATTTTGGCTTTATCCCATGCTTTTCTCCACTTTTCCTCGAGTTGCCTTAGAGATTTCATTAAGCCATTGGGGTATTACGAGAGTTAAAAGTTTTTTCAGTCCAGGAAAAAGAAAACAGGCAAATCACGTAGACGTTGTAAATGAGAGATGAACAAAATGCTGATAACCACAATTAACGTTTACAATTTGCCAGTTTTGACATGCAATTAGGACAATTTGTGGACTGACCTTTAACAATTTTTGAAGACACCTATATATTGGAGTTTAGAGCCGTAGCCTCGGGGTTACCGTGTCCCGACTGTAATTTATACCAATACCAATTTTTTTATATTATATTCTTTTAAAAAAATTCGGCTTCGGCAATTAAAAAAAGCTTCAGTCATTTGTGGAGAAAAATTCGGGATCGATTTTTGTTTTGATTCCTATAATACCTAGACTATCTTTAGAAGCTTTATGTTCATAAGATTAACGGAAAAATATTGAATATACTTAAGATCAGGATTTTTGGGTTCCTAATCTCAATAGCTAATTTCCGTAATTATTCTCTTCAATATTTCCAGACCATGTCTAAAACCTAACTTTTTTGTCCTAATCTAGCTCGATATTTAATTGGCACTTCAACAATCTCGTATCCTTTACGTTTAATGTGATAATTCAATTCTACTTCAATGTCGAATCCCAATGACTTAGGTTTCCAACCTTTCAATAATTCACATCTTATGATTCCAAGTCCATTTAAGAAATCATTCAATTTTACTACATTTAATATTCTTTGAACAAACGCCACGATCCGATTTCCAAGGTAAAACTGATTTTTAACAGATTCCAGTTCATAACTTTCACTACAACGGTTTCCTAATACCATTTCAAATTTCGGATTTTGATCAATAACCTTAATCATTTCCTTAAGATGTATCGCAGGATAAGTGTAGTCTGCATCAGTAAATGCTACATATACTGCGGCTCAATTAAGATTGTCCAAACCTTGAGAAATAGTGCTTCCTTTACCTATTCCTTTTTGAATAAGAACTTCGGTCCCCAAAGCTCTAGCTATTTCTATTGTTCTATCCCACCTTTTGCGATCCACCAAATCATTCGGGCATAATTTAGAACCTCTTTTAATTCACAGATTGTGGGTGCTATTCCCTCCTCTTCATTAAAGGTTGATTCAACAACTGTGAGAGGGAAAAAACGCAACTTACTATGATCTCCATAAAATGGTATTATTATTTATATTTATTAGAAATCTTCGTTAATCGAGGCCAATATTTGGGGTCGAATAGGTTCTAGTTCAGGTTTAGCGGTTAGCGTTGTTTTTTGAAGTATTATTTGGTTTTTTTGTGTGTTTATTGGAACTGTTTTTTGTGAGTCAATCCAGAATAAGATCCACCCGGTCATCCAAAAAAGAATAAATAAGGGCAACATAACTACAGAAATTATCCGACGCATTAAACCTTTATTATTTGACTTTTTCATAAACTCCCTCGAACTATTGGTAATATGGAAAGTTGTAATTATCTAGTCAACTGTGATTACTTGAAGGCGCTTCACTTCTTTCCCTTACTTGAATTGAAGTAAGTTATTAAGAAAAATCTTATAGGTTGTATTAACAAATTTATAACATCTAAAGATATACAAAAAACATATTTACAGTTCAAAAGCAAACGATGAATTTATCTAAAAATGTTAAACCGATCAATTCTCAATTCATTTGTTTGCAAAATTCTTTGTAATAGTTTAAATTTAAATGTATTAACAAAACAGGAAATCGATCTACTATGACTAAAGATACTTGAAATCAAATCTAGATGCTCCATAGTTTTTAACTCATTCCTGTTTGGGTTTGCTAGTTTCTTTTAGATTTATTTATCAGCCTGCGATGCCAAATCCATCGGTTCACTTCAGTTTCACTGCTCTCTCCTAGCTTTGAAGTCGTACAAACCTCAGTTTTATAGTTTCTTCTAGTCTAGTAGGCTAACCCGTGGAGGAATCAAAGTGAAGCAGTCAGAATGCAAACAATTAGTAATCAGGCGATTAACTCGCATTCAAAACATTGGCAAACAGAAAAAATTCGCTGAAATCGACTCGCTAATCAACAGCAAAAACAACAAAGGAAGCCAAAGAACTTGTGGAAGCTGGATTCGAATATATCTGCACAACGCCACAAGACGTAATGCTCTTTAGGAAACGCAAATAACTCTAGAGCATATTTGAAGACCAACAAAAAAGGTCTGGTAAATGTCCCCTACGGTCCAGTAAATCCGCATTTAGGACAACGGTAATTTCTTCCGAATTGTCTGCATTTAGCGCAACGCCAGATGAGAATTTCTCCGCAGTTAGGGCAATTAGTTTTTGTCGAGTCTTCGCCCGGAGGAATAATTCGGTTACATGACATGCACTTGGGCATAACGATGTTTACTCTCTCGCTCACAGCAACACCTCAAGGAATTCTGGATAATACAATGCCCTCTTATATATGCTATCTTTTAAAACGTTTCCAGTAATATAGTAAAATCAGATGCTAACCAAAAAGAGGAAGAGACGTGAACAAAAAACCTGACATTGTTGTGGTCGGAGGAGGTCCCTGCGGTTCATACGCGGCATATACAGCTGCCAAGCTAGGCGCGGAGGTCGTGGTTTGTGAAGATCATGAAGAGATAGGGGCGCCGAATCACTGTGCAGGTCACCTAAACATCTCCAGTCTTAAACGATTAGGAATAACACTTACCACAAGGTGCTATTGAAAACGAGATTAGAGGAGCCGTTTTCTATTCGCCGTCAGGCAAAGAGTTCGTGTTGAAGCGCAGATGTCCAGTAACATATGTTATTGACAGAAAGCTCTTCGACAAGCACCTTGCTGAACTTGCTGTAAAGGCTGGAGTAGAGTACCGTTTCAATTCAAGGGTGAAGTCTCTGCTTTTTGATTCAGGCTGTGTGAAGGGAGTTGCCCTAAAGGGAGAGAAGCTGTTGGAAGCGAATGTTGTCATAGATGCTGAGGGCTGCTCATCAGCAGTTCTGAAGAAGACGAAATTAGAGTGTCTGAGGGCGTCTATGATGGTGCGGGGAATCCAAGCAGAAGTTGATGGGCTAGAACATGTTGATGAGGACATGGTTGAGGTGTATCTGGGAAGAAAAATTGCTCCAGACTTTTTCGCTTGGATAATCCCAAGAAGGGATGGTACAGCAAAGGTTGGCTTAGCGACTAGAACGGGTGATCCCCGAGACTATCTGCGCAGGTTCATGGAGAAACATCCCGTGGCATCAAAGAAACTAAGAAACAGCCAAGTCAACAAGATTTCTCTTCATCCTATACCGTTGGCGGGTCCAATCCCCAAAACGTATTCCGACGGCTTTCTTGTGGTGGGAGACGCGGCTTCCCAAGTAAAACCGACAACAGGAGGAGGCGTCATCTTTGGGCTAGCATGTGCTAGGGCAGCAGGGGAAGTCGCCTACGAAGCAGTTAAGAACAGCAACTTTTCTGAAGCTTTTCTGTCAGAGTTATCAGCGTCGATGGAAGCGACTAGTGGGTTTTGATTTATCGGCTATGCTTCAGATGCGAAGAATGCTAAACAGCCTCTCCGACAACAGAACAGAAAAAATAATCGGTTTGTGCAACAGACTAGGAATAGATGATGTACTTGAAAAGGTCTGGAGACCTCGACTTCCAGGGCAGGTCCCTTATTCCAATGATAAAGTATCCGGGAACACTTGTAATAATCAGCTATTTCCTCTATTCGTGGCTAACATCGTCAACAAAACACTAAGTCTCGTCTCTAAAGCATTTAATTTTAGTTTCGAAATTGACTTTGTCTACTTAGGGCATGAAAGTGTTTTAGAGGAGGAAAGAAACACAGTAGGTAACGTTGAGGCTAAAGAAACATGACGGGAAGAATTTCAGTTGATTCATCGGATTTCTCGTATAAGATGGTTATCGTTGTAAGAACCGACATCAAAATGAGCAAAGGTAAGATAGCTGCTCAGGCTGGACACGCTGCTGTTTCCGCATCAGAGTATGCACGAAAAAACCGTCCCGAATGGTGGACGCCATGGATTATGGAGGGGCAATGCAAAATTGCAGTTAAAGCAAAGTCTGAACAGGAGATTTGTGAACTTGAAAGAAAAGCCAGAAACGCAAAGCTACCTGCAGCATTGATTGTTGACAGGGGCTTAACTGAAATCCCGCCAAACACCACAACATGTCTAGGAATAGGTCCGGCTCCCGCCAACAAGGTGGACGCCATAACAGGAAACCTAAGTCTACTCTGAGGCTACCATTGTTGCAGGTTCCACAACTCGAAAAAGAATTAGGCATCGAAACTTACGCCACCCAGTCTCAGGGGATTGACGGAAAAATTCGTCAACTGCTAGACGATTTTGTGGTCGAGGAACTACTGATTGATGGCTCACTTGGCTGAAATATCGGCGCCTGTTGAGGCTTGGGAGAGCTGCTGGCGAGGGACAATATCTCATCTGTGTGTTGGTTAAACGAAGATGGGACACTTTTTTGGCGGTTAGAGCAGGTTGCAGAAAGGCTGCGAATAAGCCAGAAGCGCATCAGGTTTGCGGGAATAAAGGACACGAAAGCACTCACTGCGCAGCATATAAGCCTGCAGAATGTGTCGCCAAACAAGGTTTTGGATCTGCAAATAAAAGACATAACAGTGTATCCGCAGCGTTTTTCCAGAGAAAGAATGTATTCTCAGCTTATCAAAGGAAACAGGTTCCACATAACAGTAAGAGGAATTGACCATCCAGTTTCAGTTATCGAGGAGCGAACAAAAAACGTCAAAGAAGAAATGGAGAAAATTGGAGGGGTTCCCAACTATTTTGGGCACCAACGTTTTGGTACCATCCGACCCAACACCCATTTGGTAGGCAAATACCTAACAAGAGGAGACCCAGAGAGGGCGGCGCTCGCTTTCCTTGCAGAACCCAGCATACACGAACACCCCGAAGCAAGGGAGGCTAGACAACAACTGCAAGACACCATGGATTTTGTGGATGCACTTGAACATTTCCCGAGATTTTTGAGGTATGAACGTTTCATGCTCGGTCACCTAGTTAAGTGTCCAACAGATTTTGTGGGCGCATTCAGGGAGTTACCTCGGAGGCTCCGTAAACTCTTTGTTCAAGCATATCAGTCGTATCTTTTCAACAGGTTTCTTAGTGAACGAATGCGAAGAGGCATCGCCCTAGATGAGCCACAGGTCGGCGACTACATGAATAAACTTGACGAACATGGAATACCAACAGAAGAATGGGATCAGACTACCAGCCAGAACATTCAGGCAATGACTGCCGCAGTTAAGGAACATAAAATGTGTGTTGCTGCTCCGCTTGTGGGTCCAGATCAGCCGATATCCAAGGGAATACAGGGAGAAATTGAGCAGGCGATTCTTGAAGAAGAAAACGTGTCTCCAGAAACGTTCAAAATTCCGTTCATGCCCGAAGCAACCGCAGAAGGCAGAGTGAGAGCAATACTAAATCCAGTCTGGAATCTGGTCATGGAAGAAATATCTGAGGACAAAGAGAACACGGGCAAGCATATAATGAAGCTTGGTTTCACATTGAACAGAGGCAGTTATGCAACAGTCGTTCTCCGAGAGTTCATGAAGCCCCAAGACTTGATAGCGGCAGGGTACTAGCCACAAATTTAGGGTGTTAGTCTGAGTTGGTCTCGTGGGAATAGCACTACTTCTCGTATGTTCTTTACTCCAGTAAGAACCATGATTAGTCTTGCTAGGCCTAGGCCCCATCCCGCGTGGGGTGGCATACCGTAATCGAATGCTTGCAGGTGCGTCTTGAAGGATTCTGTGCTTAGTCCCTGCTCAGCGAGCCGTTTCATCAGCAGTTCTTTGTCGTGGATACGTGCTCCGCCTGAAGAGAGTTCTACCCAGTGCCACATCAAATCGAAGCCTTCGCTCAGTTCTGGCTTGTCGTCATTCGGTTGGATGTAAAATGCCTTAGCCTTGGTTGGCCAGTCAGTAATGAAATAGTAGTATGGATGAAGCTTCCCAAGAACCCTATAAGCGGTGGTGGGAATGTCCTCCCCCCAAGGAACATGAATCTTCTCTGCCTCTAACTCCTCCAAAAGCTTACTGTAAGTTAAACGCTTGAAGGGAACCTCAGGAACCACAATCTTGTGACCTAGAAGCTCAAGTTCCCGTTCACAGTTAGCAGCCACAGTCTCACAGACATAATGAATTAGTTCTTCTAGAACCTTCATGACATCTTCTGCAGTTGCAAAAGCCTGCTCGATGTCCACAGAAATAAATTCGCTCAGGTGACGACGAGTATGAGATTCCTCAGCTCTAAAGAATGGACCAATCTCAAAGACTTGCTCAAAATCCAGAATCAGTTGCTCCTTGTAGAGCTGGGGACTCTGAGCCAGAAAAGCTTCTCGCGTAAAGTATACAACCGGAAACAGGGCAGAACCGCCTTCAGTTGCGGAAACGATGATTCTGGGAGTGAATACTTCCATGAATCCACGTTTTGACAAGAAGCCTCGAGTAGCCTCAAGAGCGGCATGCTGAACCCTGAAGATAGCCTGATTTTCTTCTCTCCTCAAATCCAATACTCGGGCGTCAAGGCGCACATCAATCTCTGCCTTGGTTCGTCCGGTTATGTCGAGGGGCAACGGCTGCTGTGATACGCTAAATATTCGCATTTCGTTGGGAATAATTTCTGCTCCTCTGGGAGCTTTCCCCATCTTCTTAACGATTCCCTTAACGCCGATGCTATATTGTTTCTGCAGCGACTCAGCCTTCTCCACTACCTCAGCTGCAACTTTGTGCCGATGAATAGTAATCTGCAACTGTCCAGTCTTGTCTTGCAGTATCAGAAAACGTAAACCACCTAAGTCGCGAATCTCCTGAACCCAGCCGAAAACCAAGACTTCCTGTCCATCCAATTCAGGACCGATATCAGCAGAGTAATGGCTTCTTCGCCAGTCGCCCATCTTGTCAAGTTCCATTGGAAACCCCGGCAGTTATTGAGCGAATTCTACTCGGAGAGTCATTCCCCGAAGTTTTTCGGCGAGTTCTCTAGAAGCTTTGACGTTCGGTATTCTTTTTCGTCGTCCCCGATTCAAGATAACTCTTGTTTCAGTTGTTCCATCAGGCAACCAAATCTTGTTTATCGTCAGAATACTCAACGGAACAAAGAGATCTTCTAGGAACTTTCGTTCAGTCACTCCATATTCCAGAACACGAATAATTTTTTCTGTCTTTTCGCCTAGAGCCTTAACAATTTTTCCGCCATGGCTTAAAAGACGCGGAACATCACCCTTATCGACGAGAATGGCGAGAATCCTATCAGCCTCCACAGCCTTGTGGAAATGTACATCTTGAAGAGAAGGATACTGTTCTTCCAAAGACAAAAGCAAGCGGGCTATAGTGAAATCTACCTCACTTACAGCTCCCGACTCAAGTTTTCCTTGACATTTTGAGCACAATATTCCGCTTTTCAAGCAGAAATTGCATAGTTCCGTTTTCACTGCTTCTTTTGTCCTCCCTGAAATAAAGGAGTTAGCGGCGGAGCCTTTTAAACTTGCGTCTTTTTGGACATTAGCCAAAAGGTTATTTCGGCGTAATGCCACTCGATGGTGCGGCACCTTCTTCAAAGCCCGCCAACCGACCTGCTGATTGTTCTACCTCATTCCGCAACGGAGACTTCTTGTTCCGTCGTGGAAAAGAGATATGCCAACCAGCACATAGTTCACTACTGGCTTTCTCAACCAGAACAGAACTGGTTTCTGCCAGCTTCCGCCTCGCTCCTTCGTTTTTTATGTTCGTGAACTTGCTAAGCTTTTTGGCAGCGCAATAAATACGTTGTGGTAAATCTTTGCATAAAACATAAAGCATTGCGAGCGGAGAATCGCTTCTCCCAAAAAGAGCAGGCAGTTTATCAAAACTTGTGCGAAACGCAAAGCGACGTTGCTGTTTGGGCTTCGGGGGAAGGGAAAACATATTTAGGTTAGAGGTGGTTTGAAACGTTACTAAGCTTTAGCTAACGGAGAATGTCTGATTTGCCTATAATGGATCCTTTCAAGAAAACTCTTGCTCAGAAGCATAGACTCTACATGAAAATTTGTCGAGATTGTGGAGTGCGAAACTCTTCTGCTGCAGTCAAGTGCAGGAAATGCAGAGGCAAGAATCTGCGATGGAAGAAACGGGAAGTCGTCCGCTAAAACATTGCAAAACTAATTCTGGT
Organism: Candidatus Bathyarchaeota archaeon; assembly: GCA_963697165.1. Taxonomy (GTDB): domain Archaea; phylum Thermoproteota; class Bathyarchaeia; order Bathyarchaeales; family Bathyarchaeaceae; genus Bathyarchaeum. Next base: position 101 of record CAVOMX010000025.1, on the reverse strand, counting down.
TGACTGCCCACCAACATTCAGCAAAAAACTCAAATTCCAAGTCATAGGACTCGGACAATAAAACTCCAAATAGCCACAGTTAATATTAGGAGACTAATAAC
>CAVOMX010000024.1:0-148766 GCA_963697165.1 Candidatus Bathyarchaeota archaeon | reverse complement strand
CAGTGGAGATATCTCCCGACCCACAATAAAAAATCCCGCAAACTCCCCCCTTTTTCTATTAGTTTTGAATTTTCTTCACGCGCTGATAAATTTTGTATCCTATGTATCCGCCTGCTATTCCTTCAATTATCATGATGGGGAGCATCACAGACATTATGGGAATAACCCATTGCTCCATAATCAATTCAAAAGGATAGAAAAATAATGAACCAAATACTACAATCCACAATGAGTGTGTTGGCCAATAATAAACTTCAGAAAGAATCGCCCACCAAAGAAGTTTATTCTTCTGTTCAAATAATCCGTAAACGCTGTTGAAAACAACATCAACAATGAAGGCGTTTAATATTGTAGCCATTCCTAAAGGTCGATTCCAAGTTAGAATGAATGAAAAGCCAAGCAAACTAACTAATGAACCCCGGGCAAAGATTCTCCACCTCCTTCCTTCAAACATCAGCCGGGCAACAGTTTGATTAATAGCATAGACTATAGTGAAAACATATGAGATTCCAGGAATCCCAGTAACCAATTCAGGAACTTGGCCTATTAATAACATAAAGACAAAAGTCAGAACAGCAAAGACTATGATTAATGCAAGATCTCTACTGCTAATCATATCAATGATCCCTTGAATTCTAGAAAGTATTACCAAAGCAGTTTTTGTTTTCGTTTGATATTTATTGCTTTTGCAAAGCAGCTGATTTTTCCGGAATAGAAGTGAAAATTAAGTCTCTAGCAAAAAAACCGTCAGTACCTGGACCTGAATACTTTGATGATGGATGAAAGAATGTTACAAATGCGTCAAGAGCATTATACTCTGTTACCTGTTTACGATTGTTGATACTTGATCGAATTATACCTGTTCTGAGTTCCCCATGTCCTTCAAATAGTATGCATGCTGGTGGAAGAATGTAGTTTTCGATAAGCGGTAATGGAATTGTCCATGCGCAAAAAAGAGTGTTACCTTGAACTCGAACCTGAAACTCTTCATCTTTTAATAGTTGGATATTATTTTCCGCTGGAGTGTTTGCAAAAACAGCTTTTTTCCGATAATCAACAGCTGCAGGATTAGTTTGAATAGTTGCAACTGTCCCATAATTCATCAAATAAACCGAAAGAATATCCTCAGCACCAAAAGAAGACTGACTATTAAATTTTAAAACATCAATAATCAAATCTGGTAAACCAAAATTCTTTGGTGGATGAATAATAGCTTTAGCAGAACTACCATAATACCTGAGTACATCATTTTTCCAGTTTTCTCCTGGATATTTTTTGGCATTCACAATTTTTTCAATAATATCTTTTTCCCGTAAATCATTGGACTTTGGATCTTTGGTCCAACCGAATGTTTTGTAGTATAGTGAATAATCTGTTTCCTCCGGAATAGAAATCTGAGTTCTAGATTTCCTACTGGTTATTGAATCAAGCGTGATTTTGGATGGAGATTGGGCTCTTTTCCAAAGGTCATTAAACATTATTCTTGTTCTTTTAACATATTTTGAATCATTTGAGTAAAAGGTACTTTCAAAAATTGATGATTCTGAAATGCTTTGACTAAAAGGTGGAGTCTTAAATTGAAACAAGTGTTCTCCATCAACAAGAGTTGTCTGAACATAACTTAGTGGTGTATGTCTGATTTCACAGAACTTGGAGAGATATTGGGTTGCCTTAAGATTCTTTTTCACTATTGGGGCTAAAATCTTTATTGAAACATCTTTTTCCGCCAAACCCTTTAATGAATCAAGGTTTTTATACAATCCGATTAGTCCTTCTGAAGAGGTCATCATCAAGAATTTCTTTATTGGCAGAGTTGACAATCTCACTATACCTATTTTTGGCAGTCCCAGCATCATTGATAATGAATGTTTTGGGAGTCTTTATTCCGGTTTCTATCTCCTCTATTTTTTTCTCTATATTTGTTGAGTTGCGCCATAAATCTTCAAAGACCTTTGAGAATGCTTGAACCAATGATTTGCAGTTTGTGAATAGGCACACTTCCTGTTCTTTAGTGGGACGGTCTGTTCTTGTTGATATGAAGAATAGGATTTCCTCTTCATCTCTTACACACCATTCTAGGAAACAAGCTTAAGCCTAGGTCAGGATTTCTTCCCTTAAAATCAAGTTCTGCCCTTAATTTGGTTTTTAGTAGCTTAATCGCCTTTAGGTTTTGATTATTTATTTCTGTGAGAAAACGGAACTTAACTTCAGTTTTTAATGGATGCTTATAGGCAAAGTCAAAGACGCCAAACTGTTCAGCTCGAACCAAATCTTTGACAGTTGATATTGCTGATAACTTGATTGTTGTGTTCTCAATCATTTCAGCAATTTTTGAGTAAATTTTTTTGCTACCTTCAATAACTACAAACTTTTCCATTGATTGTTGGATTCGAGGTTTGCTAATTTTTTTCCAATCCTTGAGCCAATCTTTTTTTGTTTTCTCTATAAATGCAGCTTCTTCTTGCTTGATTCTTATTAATTGATCTAAAGTCTTTCCAAAAGGAACTGATGTAAAACGTCTGGGATATTCAAGAGTTGATTCTACAAATCCTTTCTTCTGGAGATTTTTTAGTATTCGATAAATTTGACCCTTGTTTCTTTTCATTAATCTAGCAAGTTCTGTTCCTTTTATGGGACCCTTTTTTGCAAGAAGAATGTATGCTTCTACCTCTTTATTGGTCAATCCAAAATTCTTGAGAGCGATCACTATTGTATCTGTACTCATCGTTAACTGCAACCTGCTAAAGAGGTGACTTTTCCGTACATCCCCTTTTTAATAATCATTAACGCTATAACTTTTTTCTGATTGGAGGATATGAATCTCCACTAAATCCATCAGGGGGAGGTGAAAAAATGAAAAAGAAAATATCAATTTCAGTTATTTTTATTGTTGTAGCACTTATGGTTTTCAGTTCTTTCGCTCCAGCTTTCGCTAAAAAATTTAAGGTTCCTGAAGGTGTCATTGTAACATATGCTAGTGTGGGTACAGGTGTTAAGGAAACTCCTGTTGGACTCCTTAGAATAAATGCTTTTGACATTGCAGATTCAACTTATGGACCTGGAGATTATTTACAGATAGAAATGTGGTGGCAACTTACTCCTGATGCTGGCATTTTTATGCCTTTGGCGGTCATTGGAACAAATACTAATTATATGGATTTTATGAAAAACCTGTGGACTGGAGTACCAGCGGGTCCAAACAATTGGGAGGTTTCAGAGGAGATACTGCAAGTGGATAGGCATGGAAACAGCATCACCGCTAGTTTAACTGTAGATCTATCATGCTTAGTTATAATACCTTCACCACATTATCTAGTTATACCTGCTTTTACAATGGAGTTAGACAAGGTTGGTGGCTCATTCCACTTTGAAGGAGCCATGACCTTAGACTTCTATCCTATGGCTTCAGGTTACACTCTTACTCAAGATAGAATGGGCTTTAATGCAGACGGAACATTAACTTGTCCAGGATGGAATTATGATGCAGCACCAATGACCGATTGTAAAGTTATAATGCATGCTATCGACACCTGTATACCACCAATGCCAGTACCATAAAGCTAACCACAAGTCGTTTACAAAAATATACCCTAATTATTTCCTCTTTTTTTATATTAAAAAGGATGGGATTAAATGAGTCGTAATAAACTATTGAGATTACTTACAAGTCTTGGAATTGGAAAAGTAGATGCTGAAGTTTACCTTTATCTTGCCACTAATGGTTCGAAGAAAGGTGTAGAGTTATCGCAGGAACTAAATTTGTATAAGCAGCAGGTCTATCGTAGTGTAAAAAAGCTTCAGAAATTAGGGTTAGTTGAAGCATCCCTTAAGCGTCCTGCATTATTTACAGCATTAACTATTGAAGATTCATTAGATTCTTTTAGGGAAACTAAATTGGAAGAAGCAGAGTTCATTAAAAAAAAGAAAGATGAACTCTTATCAAGATGGCAAAATATCACAAAGAAGAATTCCAAAAAATTGTGAACAAAAAAACCTCTTCTCTCAAACTTGGAAACCATAATTAAGAAAAATTCCACAAACAGTTAATTACCATTTCGAATGTATGTTAGAATTACTGAAGTCTAGAATAGACCCCAGTCCCATTTATTATCTCTGAGATTTTGAACCCACGGTCAGTGGAGATATCTCCCGACCCACAAAAAAATCCCGCAAACTCCCCCTTTTTTGACTATCTCCAAAATATTAAAAAGCATAAACAGCTACTTTTTTTTAGAATAACTTTTTCCAAAAAACATACAGAAAGGAGTTAGACTATTTTGAATAATGAAAATAGGCTAAAAACTGGTAGCACTCGCAAATCGAACCGAGACTGGTGGCCAAACCAGTTAAACCTGCATATCTTGCACCAGCATTCCCCCATTTCCAATCCAATGGGCAAGGAGTTCAACTACGCTGATGAATTCAAGAAACTTGACCTGGAAGCCGTGAAGAAGGAGCTTTATGCGCTGATGACCGACTCGAAGGATTGGTGGCCGGCCGATTATGGTCACTACGGGGGACTATTTATCCGGATGGCGTGGCATAGCGCAGGCACCTACCGCACCGGCGACGGCCGCGGAGGTGTATCCGGGGGCGCGCAGCGTTTCCCGCCTCTCAACAGTTGGCCAGACAACGTTAGCCTCGACAAGGCGCGCCGTTTGCTTTGGTCGATCAAGCAGAAATACGGCAGAAAAATATCCTGGGCTGACCTGATGATCCTCGCCGGCAACTGCGCTCTGGAGTCGATGGGATTTAAGACCTTCGGTTTTGGCGGTGGACGCGAGGACATCTGGGAGCCGCAAGAGGACGTCTACTGGGGTTCCGAAACCACCTGGCTGGGTGACAAACGGTATTCAGGGGAGAGGGATCTTGAAAATCCGCTTGCTGCTGTGCAGATGGGGCTAATCTACGTCAATCCGGAAGGCCCGAACGGCCAACCGAGTGCGGTAGCGTCGGGTCGAGACGTTCGAGAAACCTTTGCACGTATGGCGATGAACGATGAAGAGACGGTCGCACTCATCGCCGGTGGACACACATTCGGTAAATGTCATGGAGCTGGTGATCCCACCCTTATGGGTCCTGAGCCAGAAGCTGCCGGTATTGAAGAGCAGGGTCTTGGCTGGAAAAGCAAGTTTGGTAGCGGCAAAGGGGATGACACGATTACCAGTGGCATCGAAGGCGCATGGACGCCGAAACCAACTCAGTGGGACATGGGTTATTTCGACATGTTGTTCGGCTACGATTATGATCTGGTAAAGAGCCCCGCTGGTGCCTGGCAGTGGGTTCCGGTAAATCCGGACGAAAAGGATCTCGCGCCAGCCGCTCACGATCCATCGAAGCGGGTTACGACCATCATGACCACAGCAGACATGTCGTTGCGGATGGATCCGATCTATCGGCCGATCGCGAAGCGGTTCCACGAGAACCCGGAGGAATTCGCAGATGCGTTTGCTCGGGCGTGGTTCAAGCTGACGCACCGGGACATGGGTCCCCGTTCGCGCTATCTGGGTCCGGAGGTTCCTGAGGAAGAGCTCATTTGGCAAGACCCAGTGCCCGCAGTCGATCATGAGCTTATCAATGGCCAAGACATCGCAGACCTTAAGGGTAAGATCCTTGCCTCGGGCCTGTCGATCTCGGAGCTGGTCTCGACCGCTTGGGCGTCGGCATCTACGTTCCGTGGCTCCGATAAGCGCGGGGGCGCAAATGGAGCGCGTATCCGTCTTGCGCCACAAAAGGATTGGGAAATCAACCAGCCTGAACAACTGGCTAAAGTGCTCGAAAACCTCAAGGGTATCCAGAAGGCATTCAACGACGCACAGTCCGGCGACAAGAAGGTTTCGCTCGCTGACTTGATTGTCCTTGGTGGGTGCGCAGGTGTTGAGCAAGCTGCCAAGAATGCTGGTTACGAAATAACTGTTCCCTTCACGCCAGGACGCACGGATGCATTGCAGGAGCAAACCGACGTGGAGTCATTTGCCGTACTTGAACCAGCTGCAGATGGGTTCCGTAACTATCTCAAAACCAAATACGCTGTATCGGCAGAGGAACTACTGGTTAATCGTGCGCAGCTGCTGACGCTTACCGCTCCTGAAATGACGGTTCTTGTTGGTGGTATGCGCGTTTTGAATGCGAATTTTGGAAAGTCCCAGCATGGTGTCTTCACCAAGCGGCCAGAGATGCTCACAAATGACTTCTTTGTGAATCTGCTTAACATGAACACGACATGGAAGGCAACCTCAGAAGATGAAGATGTGTTTGAGGGTAGTGATTGTGCAAAAGGCAAACTCAAGTGGACCGGCACTCGTGTCGACCTCATCTTCGGTTCGAACGCCCAACTCCGGGCTTTGGCGGAAGTCTACGCATGTGAGGATTCCCAGGAAAAGTTCCTGCACGACTTCGTAGCAGTATGGAACAAGGTAATGAACCTTGACCGCTTCGACCTCGCCTGATGGTAGGAAGAGTTAGCTAACGACGACAACATGGTAAACCATCCAGTCCAAATCTATAAGTTTAGATTTGAACTCTCCTCACAGGGGAGAAATCTCCTGCAAAATTCCCATTTTTTTAATTCTTAAGATAAGTCCACTATACCAGTAGGGATTTTCACCGGGGACCAATGGAGACATCACCCGCAAACTCCCCTTTTTTTAGGGTCGTCCTTTCTATCGGCTACACATGATCAAGACTCTAAATACTTGACTAATAAGTTGCCCTTCAGAAAGAAGAGCAGCAAAAATTGAGATAGAGCATTGCTGGATTCTCAGACCTATATTATAGGCTCCGCTTCCAGTTTTAGGTAATTGCTTACTCTTCTTGCTATAACATAGCTGATAGGAATTGTGTAGAGGGGTATGTAACATTATATAGAACAAAACTGGGCACTAATGCTGCTATGTATGCTTCAGGAATAGGAGTCCCCAAAACCAGCGGTAACAGGAAACGGTACAGAACGCCATAAGCAATTAGAGGCATAACTGCTCCCCGACACACGGCTGCAAAGGCAGTCAAATAAATGGTTCGCTTTTTCTCATCAATAGGCATCTCCGGTGCAACTTTGTAGATAATGAACCTAATTGCTAAATATATGCCAAAAAGCATGACGAGTAAAGCCATAAAACCCATTGGATATACTACGATGCCAACCGGACCGACAGGAAACAAAGCTTCCTGACCTGCAAGATGAAGAACTACCAACCAAGACGCCAATCTTGGGACCAAAAAGCAGGAACGCAACTACTATTGGAATTTCATTAAAATGATAAGAAAATCCCGGCCAATAAATCGTGGGAATCCTGACAGTATTTAAAGCAATGGCAATAGCGGCAAAAGTAGCTATTAGCGCAATTGATCGGGCATTCATCAGTAAATCTGAACAAAGATATCAACCGTTTGCAATTTAAAATTTAATGGAAACGTATCAGTATAATAGCAAAAGACTCTACCAGAGCCCGCGATACAATGTGGCTATTTCTTATCACGATTTCTTTTTCTCAATCAGATTGATGTGCAGAGTTGGACGGACCCCTTCAGCGAATTGAGTCGTTACATCACCGATGAAATCTCTTACTAAGAATCCATCTGTGCCTGGTCCAGAATATTTTGAGGAGGGATGCATAAAAGTTACGAAGGCGTCGAAGCCGTTTTGTTTAGCCTTAAACTCTCCGCCCCAGGGTTGAATTATCGTGTATGCGGCGGTCTTGACTTCTCCGTAGCCTTCAATCAACATACATGCAGGAGGAAGGATGTTCTGTGCCGGAAAAAGAGGGATTGGGACTGTCCACCCAGCGAAAAGAGTGTTACCATGTACCCGAATCTGTAGCTCGCCTTTCTTTGCCACCTGAACGTTTTGACCTGCTGGTGAAGCTGCAAAATGTTTTTCCCAATAAGGCTGAGCCTGGGGGCTGTCCACCAAGACAGCAACTGGCACATATGCGTGACCATTGGATGTCTCAAGCCACAAGCTGATCATTATGACATCTTGTTCACCGAATGTGGAATGTTTTTCAATATGATGGACGCGAATCAGCATAGGGGGCAAATTAAAGATGTCCGAGGGGTGAATGATAGCCACTGCCTGGCTAGAATAAAATTTCCACACCTGATCTTTAGGTGGATTTTTTTGTGCTGTAATAATTTCGTTCAAAACGTCTTGTTCTTTCATTTTTCCCGAAGGGTCTTCATTAACAATTTCAATGACTGGGTAATCGCCTTTCTTTGTAGGGTCAGGAGGTGAAGGATAAAACGTTCCATGCGGACCGGGACTGTGAATTGCTCCTGGAAAAAAAGCACCGCTTTGACTCCGAACACCTGGTCCAAAGATCGATTTCAAGTTGTCAGCAGACGGGGGACTAGTATTTTTCCAGATTTCATTTAGCATGGTTTTCGTTTTTTCCACGTATTCGGGATTGTTGGTGTAAAAAGTGTTTTCGAATTGTGGCAATGCATCAAGCGGTTGCTTCTCTGTAGTGGATTTTTTGAACTGGAAAAGGTGTTTTCCATCAATAATTGTGGTTGGTAGATAGTTTGGCGGAACATGCTTAACAGAACAAAATCTGGAAAGTTGTTTGGCGGCTTCCAAGTCTTCGCCCACGATTGGTGCCATAATCTTGATGGCTACGCCCTTTTCAATCAATTCATTGAGTTGTGTATTGTTTTTCCATAAATCGACGAGACCTTTCGAGGAAGTGATGATTAAGATTTCCTCTTTAGCCGAATTCACGATTTTATTATACTTCTTTTTGGCTATTTCGCCATCTACAATAATCAACATTTTTGGGGTCAGCTTACCCGTTTCGATCTCAGTTATTCTTTCTTGGATGTCAGTTGAGTTGTGCCAAGACTCCTCAAAGACTGCAGTGAATGCTTTAACGAGGGTTTTGCAATCCGTCCAGAGGCACACATCATCCTTTTCAATTATTGACGTTTCTGTTCGGGTGTTGACGAAAAACAATGCTTCTTCCCCGTCTCTTATGAGCATCTGTGGGAAAAGCGTCATACCTAGATCTGGATTTCTCCCCTCAAAGTTGAGCCTAGCGTTCGCGAATTCTTTCAAGAATGCTTTGATAGCATGTATGTTTTGTTGTGACAGTTCGGTTAAGAAGCGGAACTGAATCTTGGATTTTAAAAGGTGATTGGAGTTAACGTCGAAAATGTCACGTTGGTTCGCTTGCAACAGAGCGGGAACCGTGGTTATGGTTAGAATTTGGTTTCTCGTTTCTTGAATCATATGTTGGATTTTAGAGTAAATGTAACTTCTGCCTTCTATTATTGTAAATTTTGCTGACGTGGTATCTTCGAGTTTGAGGTTCTGCCAGTTAGAGAGAATTTCAGCTTTGCTTTCCTGCAGACTTTGTGTTTCTTCCATTTTCGCTTTAATAAAATGGTCCAATACTTTTTCGAAGGCTAATGCGCTAAAGCGCGCGGGATGTTCAATTGTTGAACTTACTATGCCTTTGCTTTGCAGCCGTTTTAAGCTCGGATACAGCTGCTGCTTTGTTAACTTGGTCGCTTTACATATTTCGCTTGCTTTCTGCATACCCTTTTTTGCCAAATAAACGTACACTTGGGCGTCATTCTCATCGAATCCGAGGTTTGTGAGCGTCTTGAGTACTTGTTCTTGGCTCAACTAACCCCTCCACGCCAAATAAGACATGAACGTTTTGCGCTTAAGTTAATTATGGAAGAATTCTCTACTTGGTCGTATTTTTTCCGACTACCTATAGAATATAGAGTTCAAACACCAAAAGAGAACGTGGTACTTTATCGTTCAAAGGGAGGTGAAGAATTTGAATAAAAAAATATTTGCCCTTTTCGCAACATTGGCGGCTGTAGTTATGCTGACAACTCCAGTTTTGGCTATTGGACCTCAAAATGCAGTGAACAACCCAAATGTTGATTTTCCTTCTTATGGAGTTGCTATTGGATTACCAAGCGGGATGAACCAAGAATGGGTGAATGGAATAGATAAACATCTCATGTGGATGGACGCAAGAGATTTTAAAAGAAACAACGCTTTTGTAGTCACTGACATTTCTCAAGTTTCTGAAATGGAAAACAAATGGCTTTTCTTCTCTGCAGTTATTTATGGAGATTGGCTTGCCTTCGTTTATGGCGCTGCTCCTGGAACTAATGCATACATAGGTCTTCACATGTGGGCATTACAGAATTATCCTGACGGAGTACACTACAGAGAGGTTTTAGTAGGCAAATAAAAAGAAGGGAGTATCGCTATCACAAATACCTTCTTTCCTTTTTTGGGTTTTCAGTAGTTCGTTACTGCCTCATTGGATGAATAAAATTGAGTTTAACATTGGCACTTAAAGCATTAATGAGCTTAGGACTCACAGAGATGGATGCTCAAGTGTACATTTACCTAGCAAAAAAAGGTCCACACGAAGAAAAAGACTTAGCTTATGCCTTAAATGCTGATGACCAACAACTCTGTTGCAGCCTTAGAAACTTGCATGAAAAGGGGTTCGTGATTTTAAAAACTGAAAACCAAACATTTTTCGTTGCTGTGCCTCTTGAAGAAGTCATAGACAACATCGTTAAAACTAAAACCGAAGAAACTCAACGCATAGAACAAGAAAAAGAAAGCTTCCTCTCCAACCCAACCAAGTAACATCAACATGTCGACCCAACTAGTACTAAACACTAGGACAATCCATACAAACTACGGCACAAGTGAAATAACAACATGGACCTCGGGTAATTTTGGTGGGGTCGTGGGCATTTGCAAAGGGAACCTTTGGATAAATCTCCACTATTCTCCCGAACTATTCCCGCAACTCCCCCCTTTTTGTGATACTCATGATTTCTAGTTTTTCCCCTTAAAACCCAGACCCAAAAAAATTTTTGGTTTTACACCCAACAAACATTAGTCCATAAAGGTAACATTCGTGTCCTTAATCCAACAAAATAGAGTAAAAAAAGAGAAAAAAAGTTGTAAAAAACACTTTTTACATATCATAGACTAGCTTCTAAAGCTAATATCTACTTCTCGCAGGACGTTTACTACTGTAACATTCTCTGCAGTATACAGGTCTACTTTCGTCTGGTTTGAAAGGAACTTGACATTCCTTTTTACATTCAGCGCAGACTGCATTGTGCATTTCTCTTGGTCCACCATAAGACATTCATTTCGCACCTCCACTTCTACGATAAAACTAGATTAAAAAATCACTAATTCAACAATAACAAACTCATAGCTGCTTATAAACCTGCATATTAACAATGAACAGAGAAATCAGAACATGAAAGTAGAGTTTTGAGAATGGAAAAATTTTAATCCCAAATCAATACAGTTATTTTACACTTCATTCGCCTAAATAAGTCTGAATTAAGCTTTAATTGATAAAACAAGGGATTACTGGTGGGTTCGCGGGGATTTGAACCCCACGGTCAGTGGAGATATCTCCCGGCACACAAATTCAATCCAGCAAATTCCCTTTTTTTCAGTATTATATGCACTTGCATGAAGGGACTTATTAGAAGTTGATGAACGGTCTCCTGTAGACTGCTAGTCAACAACTCCTAATGGGCTGGGTTAGAAGTAGTATTAATGACTGAGTAAAAAGGTTGGTCACAACTACTTCTTTTTATTGGATCTTTTTTCATAGTCACGCTGATTCTCTTATGGTGGATCAGTTTTCCTGAGTGAATGCGATGGTAAACTGCAAAGATTGTGGAAAAAAAATTTCTGAAGATCAGGTTATAGACTGTAATATGTGTGGAGATCCTCTCTGTGAAGAATGTTCAATCAATGGATTTTGTTTAATGTGCCTCGAACTTTGGGAAGCCGAAATAGACCTAGAAGACAACTACTACGAAGACCTAGAAGATGACAGATGAATTCCCAAAATACCCATTATCATCTTCTAGCACCCAAGTTTCAGATAGCGTATTTTTTTAATTCGAAATTGTGTTACCTAAAACCTAATTTTGCCCCTCACCTGGTGACGGTTCTAAAATCCCCCATTTTTTGGTTTTCAGGTGCTACCAGTATCCTTTTGGAACAATATTCTCGACTAAGAAGACTAGAAAAGCGGGAATTACTTGGTCTTAGATAACGGTTTGCCTACAGAAGTCAGATATCTATCTAGATCTTTTTTGGATATTACCCAATTTCTGCCCTGCTTATGTGCTCCTAGTGACCCCTTTCTGGCAAGCAAACTTAGGTATTCTTGGCTGTATGACGTCATTCTGGCGGCTTCGGAAAGCGTTAGGATTTTGGGCTCTTCCAAAGCATCGAGATATACATCCAAAGATTTTTCAACGCATCTAGCTATGAAGTTTACAAAAGGGGCACTGTTTCCCAAATCTGCTTCCATCAACGATTTCAGATATTTTGGGCGATCATTTTTTGAAACAATAGCAATGAAAGGATATCCGTTTTTCATTAATGTAGCATTCATCAGAAGTCTGGCTGTTCTTCCATTTCCTTCTATGAATGGGTGTATCGAAACGAACCGGTGATGAAAAACTGCAGTAAGTTCTATTGGTGTGTATTCGTCAGGATTTCTTCTTAACCAATCTAAAAGTTCATCCATTCTAGGTTTGACTTCTGAACTGGGTGGTGGTTTAAAGGCAGCTCCACCTATTGTTACTCCTGTAGTTCGATAACATCCAGCATCGTCAATAATGTTGGACATTATCAACTTGTGAAGACTAAGTATATTGTCCTTCGCTAATTTCGCTCTTTTTCTGAAACCAGATCCTCTATGAAGTTTATTGCTTTTGGGTGATTTTTTGCTTCTAGAATTTCTGTTATGCTCCTTCCGCCAATTGTAATTCCCTCTTGGATAACTAGCCTTGTCTCATGCAAGGTCAATGTGTTTCCTTCGATGGCATTAGAATTGTATGTGTAGTTGATGCACAGTTGTTCTTTTAGTCTCTTTACAAGTGAAGCGGAAAGAGGCCTGCGGCTGTCCAGTCTTTTTTTCTTATCAAGCACTCTTTTGTGAATTCGCTTATTGATCAATGTCACTAGTTTTCCCTGAACATAATTGTATGTTATCCGATATAAAAATATATCGGATTAGGGTTAAAATGATGCTATACGATACTCTATTATATCGGATAAATGTCCACAAGAGAGCCAACCAAACATTACGTTTTTACAACTCAAAAAGCAACTTTACCCCTTTTTTCAACAGCAAAAGTGAACATAAAGGAGCTTAATAGAAGTTGATGAACGGTCTTCTGCAGAATAGACAGCGAAGAAGCACGCCAACTAATAGAGAACGGATTCGAATTCGTCTGCACTACGCCCGAAGAAATTATGCTCTTTCGTAAACGCAAATGACCACTAAAAAATTTTTTAAAGTGGGCCTGGTGAATTGAAAAGTGGGCCTGGAGAGATTTGAACTCTCGACCTTTCGGTTATCAGCCGAACGCTCCAGCCAAACTGAGCTACAAGCCCATAGTCAATTCATAAAATCTTTCCATTTATTAAAGCATTTACCTAACCGTGCTGACTACACTCATACCATAAGAATCTTGAGTTAACTGTGAGACATTAGATTATGTTGAAGCCTTGCAGCACATGAACGAATGTTACAAAATAGAAAAGCACCACAGTGTATCTATGAACAGATCTGGTGAATCTCACAGGTTTTAATTTAGCCCCAAATCTTTCGATCATTCCAGTTGCTACGATTACACTCAAAACTAGAAACAAGACGAATCCATCTTCTAATCTTGGATAGAACAGCGCCAATCTGCCAGTGTTTTGAGCAAAATGGATCGAAACCAACAGAAAAGAGAAAAGGTTTCCGAAAACATGAAGCTTTAGTAGCATCTTAATGTTTTGTGGTCTTTTACGTTTTAATAAATAATAAATTGGAACTAGACCTGCGATGAAGACGGTTGCCGCTAAACCAAGCCAATGGACAAAAAACAAGGAACCAACAAAGAAGAGTAAACTTTACCAGCGAACATAAGCCACAACTGAAAAGATAACAGTGACCAACAAAATAAGTAACGATAACCAAAACTCTGAATTCCTGCGATGTTTCAGACATGTGACCCCCATTTATACAAACTAGCTAAAGTCGAATTTAAGAGAGTTTAGTCGCTTCATTCTCTTAACATTAACTGGCTCATTAAACTCCGAACTAGGTTATGACTGATACTTAAAACATAACAACACACCAAAACAGGCTAAACAATCAGCTGTAAAACAAAAAATTGGCAACAAAAAAGACCCGAACATCCGCTATATTTTAATCACACTATTCTGCAATCTATTCTCGGTAGGGCCCGTAGCCTAGTTTGGATAAGGCGTCGAGTCACCAAAAAAGGGTGACGCGCAAGCCTTCGGAGCCGAAGACCCAGGGTTCAAATCCCTGCGGGTCCGCCATTTACACAAATATTTCACTAAAAAAACTGTTTTTCGAAACAAAAATTTGAAATTGATTGCTGTCGTTTCTGTTTTTGACTCCACAAGAAATATATTGCCCCAGTATTTTGTGTTCGCTCAGAAACTATCGAGATAGGTGATGATGTGAAGACAGACTCTCTTCCAGTTGAATTGAGATATTGGCCCATAAAACGATATATGGACACATACAAAAAATCATTAGATAATATTGAAGAATATTGGGAACAAGAAGCAAGAAAACTTGATTGGTTCAGCACATGGGACCGCGTACTAGACTGGGACCTACCATTCGCAAAATGGTTCCCCGGCGGCATGCTAAACGCATCCTACCTGTGTGTTGACAAGCACCTGAAGAATTGGAGACGAAACAAGGTAGCCATATACTGGGTAGGCGAAAACGGCGAAGAAAAAACCCTAAGCTACCTGCAACTACACAAAGAAGTAAACAAGTTGGCGGCTGCCCTAAAGAAACTGGGCGTAAATGACGGAGACCGCGTAGCATTCTATTTACCAATGATAGTTGAATTACCAATAGCCATGTTGGCATGTGCCAGAATAGGCGCGATACACACTGTCATCTTTTCTGGATTCAGCGCACAAGCTCTCGCTGACCGAATAAACCACACTGAAGCCAACGTTGTCATAACGGCAGACGGCGGTTTCAGGAGAGGAAAAATTATCGAGCTGAAATCTATAGTTGATGAAGCAGTGGAGAACACGCCCTCAGTGAAGAGTGTTTTAGTTGTAAAAAGAACTGGCCACGAAATCAACATGAAAGAAGGAAGAGACATCTGGTATCACGATGCAGTCAAACACACAGAAAAACCTGTACCTCCACTACCTGTTGAGAGCAATCATCCATTATTCATTCTTTACACTTCAGGAACCACAGGAAAACCGAAAGGCATAGTTCACAGCACAGGAGGCTACTTGGTTTACATTAACTCCGTCTACAAATCGGTTTTCGACATCCAAGAAGACAGCGTATACTGGTGCAACGCAGACATAGGATGGGTCACTGGACACAGCTTCATCGTCTATGCACCTCTGCTAAATGGCGCATCAATAGTCATGTATGAAGGCGCGCCAGACTATCCGGAGCCAGACCGATGGTGGCAGATAATTGAAGAGTACAAAATAACAACCCTCTACACATCGCCAACAGCAATACGGATGTTCATGCGGCTCGGTGAAGAATGGGTCAAAAAACATGACTTAAGTAGCCTAACCATTCTAGGAAGCGTTGGAGAACCAATAAACCCAGAAGCTTGGATGTGGTACTTCAAAAACATAGGCGGAGAACGATGCCCAATCGTAGACACTTGGTGGCAGACAGAAACTGGAGGAATAATGATTTCACCCGCACCAGGCATAGGATTAGTTCCACTCAAACCAGGCTCAGCGACATATCCGCTGCCAGGCATCGATGTGGAAGTAGTGGATGAAAACGGAAAACCGGTACCTGCAGGAGTAAGAGGCTACATCATAATCAAGAAACCATGGCCTGGAATGGCCTTGACTGTCTATAAAGATCCTGAACGCTTCAAAGAAACATACTGGACAAGATTCCCAGGAGCATACTATGCCGGAGACTACTGCATGAAAGACGAAGATGGATACCTATGGCTTCTAGGCAGAGCAGACGAAGTATTGAAGGTTGCAGGACACAGACTTGGAACTGTGGAGCTTGAAAGCGCAATGATTTCACACCCCTCAGTAGCAGAAGCTGCAGTAGCCAGCAAGCCTCACGAAATCAAAGGAGAATCAATAGTGGTCTTCGCTGTCCTAAAGGAAGGGATTACTCCAAGCGATGAACTAGCGAAAGAATTGAAAAATCACATGAGAAAAGCTGTTGGTCCACTCGCAACTCCTGAAAACATATACTTTGTTACAAAACTTCCGAAGACACGAAGCGGCAAAATCATGCGAAGAGTACTAAAAGCACTCGTTTCTGGACAGTCAATAGGCGACATCTCGACCTTAGAAGACAACGCTTCCGTAGAAGAGGCAAAACATGCATTCGAAGAATTCCAAAGAATTACGAAGAAGTAAAATTCTTCGTATTTTTTCTTCTTTCTTTTTTAAAAAAATAAAATGAAAAAATCTAGGATAGACAGCAGACTAGACAAGTCTTGCCCCGTTTAGGGTTTTAGTCTGCCACGAATATCTTCTTATTTTTGCCGATACACCGTAGCCGCACGCTGAGCACTTTTGCGATTTCACGTTGTATCCTCTTCTGCCACAGCGTCTACACCGGATGTGCAGAACCTTGTGTGCGCGTCTACCGAATGATGATGTGCCTTTGCTTGTTTTTCCCAATTATGTCACCTTGGAGGAGGAGAAATTATTACCACATTATCGCCACGGACTATGATGGCGCCAAGTTTTCTCACGTTTTCTACATCGGTTGTGTCGTCTGTTTCATCTAAAACTAGGTTGAGGTGTTGATCGAAGCCTTTGAGTTTACCTCTTAGTTTCTTTCCGCCTCTTAATCGTACAAGAACTATTTTTCCGAGGCTCTGTTCCAAGATTTGGGTGGCCATTTCGCTCATATGAATCCTCTCGTAAACTTCCGTTTTGTATCGTTTATAGGTTTTGGCGTCATGATTTAAAGGTATCTACTGCACATCAATAAGAAAAGACATTCTGGCTAGCGGGCGGATGCGCGCGCCTACCATGTATCACGTTTTTATATAACTTCCTCTAAAATCATATTTGAGTTGGTCTTATGCCTTTGGTTTATGTTTTGGTGAACACCGAACCGAGTCAAATGGAAAGTGTTCTAGAAAAAATAAAAGAAATTGAAGGCATAGAAGAGGCGTACATGGTTTATGGAACCTACGATATCCTTGTAAAGGTTAAGACCGAAATTCAAAAAGAACTCAAGGGAATAGTCCAGAAAATCAGAAGCCAAGACAATGTCCTGTCTACCCTAACATTAACAGCTATTAAAGAATAAGACATTAATGGAAATATGGCGCGCTTTTTCTGGCCTCTTTTTATATTCCAAGAAAATGAGAATGCCAGCTAGTCATAAAAGGAAAGATACCTCTACATTTTTGCCATAAAAAGAATCAACTAAAAAAAGTGATAGTTTGTAAGCATGCGGACCGAATTCCTTCTTCAAGGTCCGGTTTAGAAGGTTAAATGGTCAAAAGTTTTTAGCTATTGATAACTTTGCCACTTACTTTCGAGTTTTGGATCTTGGATTGTCTTCATTACATAGTCGGCAAATTCTGCTCCAGTAACACCGTCTGATCTTCCTGTGATACCCATTTTTTTCTCATACTGGAGACAGATGTCCAGTGCCATCTCGAATTTCCTGGCTTCAACAGCAAAACCAATGTGGTTCAAGAGCATAGCAGTGGCTCTCAGGATGCTAGATGGATCAGCATATTTGGCTCTTCCTTCTTCAACCATTCTTGGAGCGGTGCCATGTATTGCTTCAAACATTGCGTATCTCTTGCCAATATTTGAGCTTCCTGCAGTGCCAACGCCTCCTTGAAATTCAGCTGCTTCGTCAGTGAGAATGTCTCCGTAAAGATTTGGCAATACTAATACTCTGAACTGTGTCCTCCTTTTTGGATCCACAAGCTTGGCAGTCATAATGTCAATAAACCAGTCATCCCATTCAACTTCAGGGTAATCCTTAGCTACCTGTTCGGCTATGCTTAGGAATTTTCCATCAGTTGTTTTTACCACATTTGCCTTTGTCACGACTGTTACTTTGTTTATTTTGTTTTTCTTAGCATACCCGAATGCCATTTGGATTATTCGTTCAGAACCCTGCTTGGTTGTTACTGTGAAGTCAATGGCGAGATCATCAGTGACGTTTATTCCCTTTCCCCCCAAAACGTATGCCCCTTCTGTATTCTCCCTGAAGAATATCCAGTCTATTCCTTCTTTGGGGACTTTCACTGGTCTAACGTTTGCAAACAAATCAAGCTCTCGTCGCATTGCAACGTTCCCGCTCTCAATATTTGGCCATTTATCCCCCTTCTTAGGAGTGTGCAGTGGACCCTTGAGTAAAACGTGGCATTTTTTGATCTCTTCCAAAATATCAGCGGGTATTGCCTTCATGACCTTTGCGCGGTTCTCAATAGTCAATCCTTTTATGAATTTTAATTCAACCTTCCCCGTTTCAAGCTCTTTTTTCAGCAGAAACTCTAGAATACGCTGTGCTTCCTTAGTAATATATGGACCAATTCCATCTCCGCCAATAATTCCTATTATTATCGGTTTTAGCGTGGTATAGTCTATCCATTCATCTGCTTTTTTCATGCGTTCGACTCTTTCAAGCTGTTCTTCCAGTATGTTTCCAAAATGTTCCTTTGCGTCTTCAATTTCTTTATTCATTTTTTCATCTCCCATTTTTTAATTTCTCATTTCATTTCTTCTTTTTTAGGAGGAGCATAAAGTATATCATTCCATGGATGTCGATACATATCTGTTTTTAGGCGCTTTTGATCTAAGATATGACCCATGAACCCAATACTGCGTCCTAGTACAAATAACCCGTTTAATGCTCCGGTTTCAATGATACCGCTAATTTCCTTCTTTGAGAAATCTAAGCTGTCAAGTAGATCAAGGAACAAAATTCCTACGCATCCATCAACATTCAATATCAAATTGTCTCTTTTTGCAGTGGTTATTTTCTCAACCTTCAGAGCATAGGTTAGGTATTCAGTTTTTGGGAAATTCTCCTTTGCATACTTTTTAAGAATCTCCACTCTTTTATCTGGATTTATCACTGACTTGACACGATGGCCAATTCCAGGAATTAGTATGTTCATTGCCTTCATCTCACTAACCATCTCCTGCGGCTCCTTTCCTTCATCATGAAACTTTTTGAACCAATATGCTGCTCCATCAATTGCCCCTCCGAAACGTGGACCTATGGTTAACAGACCGCTTACTAAGGAGGATATGAGATCCTTTCCCGCTCTTGCAGCTACAATGGAGTTGTGAGCACCTGATACTGCAGGACCATGATCAGCCACTATCTGCAAAACCAGTTCAATAAAACCTCTGCCCCACAGAGGAAATTCTTTCTTGAACCAGAGAAGGCCTATAACTCCACCAATTCCATAACCATTTTCGACAACCTCAGTTAATGGTATACCCGCATAAAGGGGTTGATCCCCCCTATCATCTGTAATAGTACTAATGAAGTGTGTTGGCACTCTTATTTTTCCAGTGGCTAGAGCTTCGTTGAAATCCATAGGTATTTTCCGCGGCTCCCTATCAGGTCTTGGTTTAACTGTTCCCTCTTTCACTAGTTTGTCAAAAGTTTGTTTTATTTTTTCACCAAGATCATCAAAGGAATCTGGGATGATGGCACCCGCTTCTTTCAAAGCCTTATTTTTTGCATCAGCAGTTTCTAAATTCGTTCTTGCTTTTGCCCCAGCATGACCAAACTGTACACCAGTTGGGAACATTTTGGAGCATGTTCCTATGCACCATGCCACCAGCGGCTTTGTGATTTCTCTCTTTTTTAGTGCATCTGCAACATCATACTCATCGTTACCTCCGACCTCTCCAAGGAGAACAATCATAGCTACATCTGGATCCTTTTCATATCTCATTATATGATCTTTGAAAGTACTACCAGGATAGAGGTCTCCACCAATGGCTATTCCTTCATAGACACCATCGCTTTTTTGGGAAACGATGTTATTTAATTCGTTTAATAATCCCCCAGATTTTGAAATAAAAGCAACACTCCCTGGCCGGTGCAAACGAGATTCTATAATGTTGTCAATCATACCGCCGGTATTTCCTATTTTGAAAGCTCCTCCCTTGATTGCACCAACTGTTGCAGGACCAATTATCCACTTTCCTTTCTGCTTAGCAATTGCAGCAAGCTCTTTTGTGTATCTTTCAGGAATTCCTTCAGCAATAATAGCAACTGTGCGTATGTTATCTAGTTCAAGAGCTTCTTTTGTACTTGGATAAGCCGATCTAAACGACGCGAAATTAATCATCACATCTGCTTGGGGATGGTTTTTGGTTGCTTTTTGGAGGGTTGTATATATGGGTAGAATAATTTCTTCAGGTCCCCAGAAACATTTGTGATATCCGTCATCTCCTGTTGTGTTAACAATTGCTGCAATGCTAGGAGTCTCCCTCTCACAAGCATAGTCGAAGTCAAGCATCCTTTGAATAGCTCTTTGCTGAAATCCAAAAATAATTGCCTGCGTTTTTTTATCAAATAATTTATAGTCCACCATTATTATCACGCGTTTGCTTTTTCCACAAGTCCCATTGAAACTATTGATGTCATATGTACCTCAGGTCCAAATACTTCAATGGGAATGCCAATGGTCTTGCCAAGTTCTTTCATGTTTTTTAATCCTTCTTGATAGTTTGGTCCACCCCTGCGAATGTAGATCTTAATTTTGTTGTCGATGAGTTTTTGCCTGTATTCCTTCAAAGCTTCTATTATGCCTGTGAAAGTTTTAGCAACATCGGTGAAATTTGCGATACCGCCTCCAATGAGCAGTATTTTTCCTCTCGGATCTTTTTCTCTTGTCATGAGATCAATGATTGTCTTGGCATATTGGTAAGTCTCATCTGTGGATGGATTGCCACTGTATTCTCCATAATTGGCTAGTTCATCTTTGAAACCTAAGTCAAAAACAGTGTCTGTGTAAACAACGCTGGCCCCACCGCCGGCTACTAGTGTCCAGATTCTGCCTTTTGGATTCAGTACGGTTAGTTTCAAAGAAGCACCGCTTTTTTCATCAAGTTCCTTAATTAATTTTTCTTCCTCGGTAAGACCTCTTCCAAAAGGTGCTGGGAATTCTATATCTCCCCAATTCTGTCCACAGACAAATTGGGCTGTGTCATCGAGGCGTGCAACTGTATCTAAAGGTATGAAGCCTCCTTTGGTTACTGCTATGGGGTTTATTTCGAGATAGGCGTAACCAAGGTCAGCGTAAAACTTGAACAACCCTTTGATGAACTTGGTAACCATATCCTTTTCTTCGTCAGGAAGATCTGTGGGTAGTTTTTCTTTAATCTTAATGTCGTCAATGTTTGAGAGGATAGGAACCTGTATTGTCACAACAGTATCCCAAACTTCTTCGATGTCTACTCCTCCATGAGCCGAGAAATGGATGGCATCCCCTTCCCTGTTGGAGGTTATGGCGACATAATATTCCTTGTTCTTATCATGGGGAACAAAGGGTTCGATTAGAAAATGGGTGAGTTTGTCCGTTACTTTTCCTATTGTAATTTCTTTGTTCATTCGCTCGTTTATCCAGTTCTTTGCCTCATTAAAGGTGGCGTTAAGAAGTATGAGGTTGTGTTTTCCTCTTTTTCCAATTAATTGATCCGGCTTTACTACCAATTTTTCTTTGGTTAACCAAGGATTTTGTTTGGCAAGGTCATCCACAGTTGTTTCTGGATCAATTAACACTATTTTTCCATCATATTTTTCAAGGCCTTTGAAATAATCAGACCAAAATTTTGCCATCATCTTTTTTCCATGATATTCACGTATACCTCTTTGAGCCATTTTTTCGCCTCCAATCGTTATATTTCATCTATTTGTTTTTGATGTAGGAAAGCATTCCACCCGCAAGGATGATGTTCCGCTGTCTTTCTGATAGGTCATATTTTACCTCAAAATCTTTTCCTTTTGTAAGATTTTTTACGATCAGCGGCTCATTTTTTGATATCACTTTCCTAATGTTGGAAATCTGGATTTCATCTCCAGAATCTATTCCATCATAATCAGACTCTGTTTTGAACGTTAAAGGAATGATTCCGAAATTGATTAGATTTGCTGAGTGTATTCTCTCAAAAGATTTCGCGATGACCGCTTTTACTCCTAAAAACATTGGGCATAAGGCTGCGTGCTCCCTTGAAGAGCCTTGACCATAGCTTAATCCTCCTACGATGACGTTGTGTTTTCCTGCATCTCTGATTTCTGTGGCTCTTTTGTAGAATGTGTCATCCACTATTTCAAACACGAACTCGGAGTACTTGGGCACGTTGGACCTGTATTTCATTCTACTCCCAGCCGGAATAATGTGGTCTGTGGTGATTTTGTCCCCCACCTTGATTGTGACGATTCCAGAGATGTTATCTGGCATTGGAGGATTAGATGGCAGTTCAGCGATGTTTGGACCCCTATGTATCTCAACTTGCTCCGGTTTGTCTGAAGGAAAAATAATCATGCTGTCATCAGTATAGAATTTCTCAGGCATCTCCACTTGAGGATAATCCATTCCAAGATCTCTTGGGTCTGTCATTTTCCCAGTAATTACTGCTGCAGCAGCTGTTTCAGGGCTTGTCAAATATAGATTTGCAGATTTTGTTCCAGAACGACCAAAGAAATTCCTGTTGGATGTACGAATTGATACCGAATCTGTTTCAGGCGACTGACTGTTTCCAATACAGAATCCACAGACGGGTTCCGTAATTCTCGCTCCTGTAGAAAACAGATCTGCTAATGCTCCTTCCCTAGCAAGGTTCTCAATTACTTGTTTTGAACCCGGAGAAATAACGAAGCTGACAGACGGATGCGCCTTTTTTCCTTTCAATATTTTTGCAACCGTCATCAGATCTTTATAAGAAGAGTTCGTGCAGCTCCCAATACATACTTGATTTACTGTCATTCCGCTAAGCTCTTTCACTGTTTTGATGTTCCCTGGGCTATGTGGAAAAGCTGCTAGTGGAACTAGTCTCGCTCAGGTCAATGTCAACTACTCGATCATATTCTGCATCTTCATCAGCTTTAACTTCAACCCAATCGTTTTCTCTACCCTGAGCTTTTAGAAACTGTTTTGTAATTTCGTCAGATGGAAAAACGGAAGTGGTGACTCCACATTCCGCGCCCATATTTGTTATGGTGGCTCTCTCAGGAACAGAAAGCGTTTCTGCTCCCTTGCCTCCATATTCAAACACATAACCAACATTACCTTTTGTTGTGAAAATCTCTAATACCTTTAGAACTACATCTTTTGCAGAAACCCATGGTCTTAGTTTTCCCTTCAAATTTATTTTGGTTACCTTTGGGCACACGAGATAGAACGGTTCACCGCCCATGGCAACAGCAATATCCAATCCTCCCGCTCCAATAGCAATCATTCCTAATCCGCCTGCAGTTGGCGTATGGCTATCAGATCCTAACAATGTCTTTCCGGGTTTTCCAAATCGTTCAAGGTGAACTTGATGGCAAATCCCGTTTCCAGCTCTTGACAGTAAGATGCCATATTTAGCTGCGATTGACTGAAGATACCGATGGTCATCTGCATTCTCAAAACCCACTTGGATTGTATTATGATCTATATAGCTCACAGAAAGCTCGGCTTTGACTTTTGACATTCCAATCGCCTCAAATTGAAGATAGGCCATGGTTCCAGTTGCGTCCTGTGTCAAAGTCTGATCTATTTTAATTGCGATTTCTTTACCAGGTTCAAATTTTCCCTCTATTATGTGCTCTTCCAATATCTTTTGAGTTATACTCTTCCCCATACACGTTTTCTCCTTCAAGCATTTTTGTTGATTATACACGCGCATACTAAAGCATTCTATCTCAGTTGTATGTAGTATTTTACTTATTAAAAATTACGAATGGATAAGCGTGAGTAGAATCAGGATGCAATTTTACTAACACATGTTAAGTTGAAAAAGGGGATGGTGCTGGAGACATCGCCAGTATTTGAGGAGTTAAAGGCATCTACGGTCTATTCCATTGTTTCCATTAGGTTATGTTAGTTTCTTAAGTCTGATGCTGTCTGTCTCTTCTAGAATTGAATAAAATGTTAGGAATATTCATTAGGGTTATACAAAAAAAGAAGAAAAGATAGAAGAGTTGGCGTCTGGAGTTGTTTATTTACTCTATTTTTATGATCTCGCTTTTGGTTTGTTGTTTCTTCTTGGGAATAGTGATGTCTAAGACGCCGTTCTTATATTTTGATGTCGCCTTTTTCGAGTCCACCTTGGCGGGTAATTCAACTTCTTTAAAGTATTTGTGCCGAGGAGTTTCAACCGAAATCGTTAGCGTATCATCTGTTCCGGAGAGTTTGATGTCGTCTTTCTCGACACCGGGCAATTCTACTATCACTCGGACTTCGTCACCAGCATCCATAACGTCTGCTAAGGCTTCCCGTTTCTCTTTAACTTCCATGTGTGGTTTTCCAAGTTGTGTTTCAGCCTTGAAATTTCCGAACTCTTTCACATTTGGTTTTCCATCTGGACCCACTGTGACGCTGTATCCATATACAAAGGGTCCCCAGCTTTTGACTTTAGTTCCGTCGGGTAATGTTCGTTCTCGCTGGAGGTCTTCAGGTGCTCGCTTGGACAATTCTTCAAACTCTTTTGCTATTGCTTCTTCCATTTCTTTTATGGCTTCGTTTATTCCAGAAAAGTCTTCTCCAGAGAAGGGTGACTTTTTGTTAAACCATTTTGACCATCGGTCTTCTTCTGACAGTGTCTTTCACCTCCTATAATTTTCTATTTCATCTAGAGATTCTAGTAAACGGCGTAGGACGAGGCTCAACGTCAGGAAGGCTGATTGCCCAAATTCTGAGCAGTGATATGTTCCTCTTCCAGTTTTTGTTAGAAATCCGCCATCGCTGAGTTTTCGCGAGTTCTCCCAGACGGTTTTTGGATTTAAATCTAAGTCTTTCATGAAGTCTGCGAAGTTCATTGTGCTGTCTTCTTCTACTACTAGTCTTCTCATCATTTTTAGGCGTGTTTGGTTGGATAGGGCGCCGAATATGTTAGAGAATCTTTCAAAGTCTTCCTCGAACGCTTCGAATTCTTGTTCAAGTTGATCTTTTGGCCAGTCCATGGGAGATAGGGGCATTTCTAGGATTATTTTTCCGTCACGTATTAGTTGCAGTTTGAGTGTCATGTGACCTCATCCATTATTACCTAGAAGTAATAATAATAGTTTCTAATATAAACATTACTCTTTAGTAATAAACAATCATGTCGCAAAACAAACAGACCCAAAAAAGGTAACACAAACACCAAAAATCATAGAATCCGAGTTATGGTACCCGTAAGAGCCTTCACCATGTGCATATGCTTTTTTCATCCTCAACAATATGCTCAAGTGTTTTATAGAAAAATTCAACGTTTTTCAGACCAGATAAAGCCGCAACAAGCTTCAGGTCAGTCTTCTCTGCTAATTCAGTGTACAAATCCGCAGCTATCTCGTCCTGTGCAATAATTTTTTGGAGTATCTCCGAGTCAAGCATACCCCCAAAATCGAATGTTGCGTCAGGAATCTCGTTTGTTGCCGCTTCAAGATTAAGCGTTTCCAGCAGTTTCTCTAAGTCAAGCCTGTGCATATGCGAGTCTCAAGCTAAAGTCAGAACCGTTTTTCGGTTATCTGAGTCTACAGTAACAAAGCCTTCCCAAACAGAAATGGATTCAAATTTCTTCTCGATCTCCAAGCCCCTATGAAGCAGAAACTGCAGCTCCTCTTTAGTTGAGATCGACATCTAACCACAAAAGAAACTTGATAGTTTCGGTTTGATAACGGTTATGAATCAGAAATTCAACAAAAGAGAAAGGGGCTTGGGCTTTCGCCAGATTAAACAGGAGTTAGAACTGTTTTGGGATGTCCTGTTTTTCCATGATGTAGCCGCAGTAATGGCACCTTAAGCGAAGAGGCTCTTCGTTGTCCACATAAAACGTGGATTTCACGGGTTCCTTGCTGTTCGAAACGCAAGAAGGATTCATGCACTTGACTGTTTCCCGTATCACTTTAGGTAGTCTAACAAGCTGCTTGTCCACAACATTATAGTCTCTGATGATGTTAATGCTTGCATGGGGAGCCAACAGGGCAATCTTGTCCACCTCTTCAGACTTCAGTTCTCGCCCTTCAATCTTAACCATATCCTTTAAGCCCAAAGTTCTACTGGGAACATTCATGCCAACTGTCACGATTCCCTTAACGTAATCAGTGATGCCTAAAATTTTTAGCACTTCCAAGGCATGTCCGGCAGTGATGTGATCTATCACTGTGCCGTCTTTGATTTTTGATACACGCAAAGTCGTTTCAGACAAGTTAATCCGCCCCACAGGATAATGTACACTATAGCTTAATCCATAAAGAGTTTATTTATAGCTGCTGTTTAGGCTTTTCCATAAACAATAGAAGAGCAGACAAAAAAAGCTACACTAAGGAGAGCTGAAGCGTATTTGAAACTAACACACTAACTTTTCACAGCCAATTCAAAAAAGAGCAGTAACACAACAAAAAAAGGGAGACTAGGGAGCTTCCCTAGAAACCGTCAATATTCTAACATAATCTGCCGTATCATCGCAAGCATCAGCCACATGCTCCATCTCCTCTATGAGATCCTTAAGCAACAATATCGTCGCAGCATCAGTCTCCTTAGAATACTGGAGAAGCATCGCCTTCGACGTCAAGTACTTCTCATCAACTTTACCTTCGATCACGTCGATTTGTTTCGCAAGCTCCATAGCCTTCACGGGATCCGTTCCCAAATTTTCGATGGCTTTACGTAAAGTTGTTGCACATTCAACAAGGTCTTTGGCGGTTAGGACAAACTGTTTCCACATTTCCTTTGGAACGTACGCCTCTAAAAGCAAAATAACTGCTCTTGACGCATCCTTTACGTGATCAGCCATCTGGTCTAATCTCTTTACTAGGTGCATGATATCTTCACGGTCTTTCGATCGAAGGCTTCCGCGTGTGAGCTCCTCAAAAATCATTCTTCTAAGCTCATCGATTTCATGTTCTATAGTTGAGAGTTTGTTGAAGGATGCTTTGGCTTTTTCCTTGTTACCGTTTAATGCGGCGATAATAGACTTCTCAAGCTCTATTACCGTGTCGATAGCCAACGTCATCTGCCTATCGGCCATTTCGAATAACTTGGATTTCCTTCTTTCAGCAAACCATCTTTCCATAAATGTTCACCTTTAAACAATAAGACATATTGTTATAGTTGTATCTAAATATAGTGCGAATATAACGCTTAAATCTTTTCCATACGTTCATTCTAAAGCCAACTCCGTTCTCAAACCCTTCTCAGGATAGGAAAAAACAAAGCTCTTTTCAACCGGAAAAGCAACAGTAACTGTCTCTCCCACAGTAAGCCATTCACCCATTAAAGCAGGACGTATAACAACCACCATATCATCATTTTGAAGCCTAATCTCATATCGGACATTGGTTCCTTCAAACCTGAAACCTTCAATGTTGCCGCCTATCGAGTTTACCTCACTATGATCTCCTTTTGCTAAGGACAAAACTTCTGGTCTTACACCTACAACCACTTTTTCCCCTTTCTTGTGGTCTTTGTTCATGGACTTAACTGAAAGCCCTCCACGAAGCTCCACCGTAAGTTCATGTCCCACACGCTCTGCAACGTAACCTTCCAAGAAATTTGATTCCCCAACAAAATTCGCCACAAATATGTGCTGAGGATTCAGGTATAGTTCCTGAGGTGTTCCAACCTGCAGAATCTTTCCTTTCCTCATCACAGCAATTCGATCAGAGATTGCCATGGCTTCTGCCTGGTCATGAGTTACATGAATAGCCGTTAATCCGAGGTCTTTAACCAGTTTTCGAATTTCATACCTCAAGTCGGTTCTAATTCTCGCGTCTAGGGCACCTAAAGGCTCATCCAACAGCAGAAGCTTAGAGCCAGAAGCTAACGCCCTAGCTAAGGCAACTCGCTGTCTCATTCCTCCACTCAACTCAGCTGGAACAGCGTCAGTTCGCTCAAATAGTCTGACTAGCTCTAACATTTCTCGACCAATCTTGTTGCTCTTTTTTTCTTCCCACCCTTTCACGCGTGGTCCATATGTAACGTTGTTCCATACGTCCATATGGGGAAACAATGCATACTCCTGAAAGACATATCCGATGTCCCTGTATTCAGGCGGAAGGTTCGAAACAAGATCCTCACCAATGTAGATTTCGCCTTCATTTGGTAACTCCAAGCCAGCTATCATTCGTAAAGTGGTTGTTTTTCCACATCCGCTTGGTCCAAGCAATGTTAGGTATTCTCTGTCACGGACAGTCAAGTTTACATGGTCAACAGCGATTATTCTTCCTTTGTCAAATGTTTTAACTACGTTTCTTAACATGACTTCGGGCATTTCAGTTCACCTCATCTATGATTCTGTTAACTGTATTATTTTGTCTCATCTAGTGGTCACCTTTCTGAAAATCATTAGAAGAATAAAAGCGAGAGCAATCAGGTAGGTTGACGCGAATAGGGCTGCAGGAATTGCAAGAGATTCAACCATGTTGACTACTAGTGGAGGAATTGTTGTGGCGCTACCCATTACTAGCAAAGTTGCACCTGTTTCTCCCAAGGAGCGAGTAAAGGACAGAATAACCCCTGTTAAGATTCCTCTCTTCAACAGCGGAAGAGAAACAGACTCGACAGTATTGTATGAATTGGCGCCTAGGGTAACAGATGCTTCCTCGTACAGGGGAATGTCAGAACCTTCAAACGTAGCAAGCATAGGCTCAACTACCACAGGAACAGAGAATACAATATGAGTTAAGATTATAAGCCATATTCCGGGATTTGCAAGCTTCATTCCTCCAGGACCCCACAAAAGCAGTATTGATAAACCAAGAGCCGACGTTGGAACAATAAGCGGGATTCTGAGCAGGGCTCTGAGTAAACGACCAAATCTGTAACGCATTATCAAAAACACTGTTGGAATCGCTATACAAGTTGCAATGTAGGTTGCGATTCCTGCGGAAGCAAACGAAACCAAAGTAGCATCCATCAAAGCTGAGAAGTAGTTTGATGGTCCAAAGAGTTGGTAAACTACGCTTTCTGTCACTTTACCTGTGATTGGGTCGCTACTCCAAGATATTATAACAGAATTTAGGACAACAATTATTGGAACTATAACCACTATAATGACAAAGAACATGACAACTACATCTCTGACGCGGGACAGTTTTCGAGAAGCAAAATCCTCAATTTTTAGAAGCTTTTCGTTCAAGATTTAGAGTTGAGAAAAACGAAAACGTTGAGATTCCCTTTTTATGCAAAACAAACTCTACAGGCAAGAATTATCGCTGACGCCACAATTATTAACAGGCTACCCAGAAAAGCGGCAGGTCCAAACTTGAACTGTGACACCCAACTAATAACAGCAATAGGCGCCGTAGTGTAAACGCTTGAAACTACTATTGTGGCTCCAGTTTCTCCAAGAGACCGCGCAAAAGCGAGAACTGCGCCCGAAAAAATTGCGGGTAGCGTCAACGGAATCAGAATCTTTCGGAAAGTTGTAAGAGGAGAAGCCCCAAGACTTCCGGAAGCTTGCTCAAACAGCGTTGACATGTCTTCAAGTTTTGCCTTAAGAGTTTTCACGATGTACGGAAAGGTCAAGGCAACGTGAACTATCAACATGATGAAAGGAACATTAATGAAAGGAATCAGTTGATTTGTTTCCACAATTCCCTCTCCAAAAAGAGCGCCTATTCCAGAAATTGTTGTCCACGAAATCAGAGTTGCAAAACCAAAACCTGACGTTGGAATAACCAAAGTGAAAGTAATGAGGTCCTCAAGAAACCCTTTTCCCCAAAACTTCTTTCGAGCCAATATGTATGCAAGAGGAATCCCAAAGACCAAGTCGATTATAACTGCGGAAATGGCGACACGCAAAGACAAAGAAAGATACTTTTGGATTTCTATCCAGTTTGTATCGCCGATCAGCGGATTAGCGAAAACTTCAGTGTAAACTTCAGGCCATTGGGTAAACGTAAATGATATCAAAAAAAAGCTTGGTAAAAAAACAAAAACAATGAGACTTGCTACGGTTGCGGACACTCCAATTCGGGAGAGCAGCGTTTTTTTCCCTTTTGGCTGGCTAAAAGGTGTCACACTCCAGGATTTTTCACAGAAGGCCAAACCGTGAAAAGATTTTCCATCGCTTCTCCTGACAAAGGCCGATAAGTTGGAACATTGATTTCAAATTCAACGCCATTTTGTATGTTGAAGATGTCGGCAGTTAAGGGGAACGTTGGGGTTGGCTGGCCTAAATCCGTATTCTTGAGCTTTGTCTTGATTATTTTCCTGAAGCAGATAGAAAAGATATTGGGATGCAGCAAATTTTTGGTACTCGCTAACCCAAGGCGCGTTTAAAATGACAAAAGGATGATCAGAAAGAAGGGTTCCAGCTTCGGGATAGATTGCCACTAAGTGAATCACCCCATGTCTTAGTGGCTTTGTCTGCGTTACTAATTACTACGCTTTCGTAAACTGCAAAACAGTCAATCGCAGTTGGACCGTTCTCTGCTGCCCAGCTTCCAAAGAAGCCTGTGCTTTTTCCATAGTTTACTGTTTTTGATTCAATAGTTCTAACGAAATCAAGAGCATCTTTGTTCAAGAAATCGTCCAAAACGAAATCTTCAGGTTTCTTGTTTAATGCTTCAGCGAATTCTAGAACTTCAGCCATGACACCACCATTACTCAGTAGTGGGTCTGGATGGCCGTACTTGTAAGAGACTCCGTCCTTTGCCAACTGATACAGGTCTTTGAAGCTAGTCACATTATTATTTTTCAAAGAATGAAGACCATCCCGCTATTACGACGGGAGACAAAACAAGAGGAGTTGAGTCCTGAGCTATTGCTTGTCCCTTTCCTAAATCGGTCCATTTCTGGTTCAGGTAAGGTATCCAGATGCTTGATGCTGGACTCCAAGCGGTTGGTTGTGCACTTTCCTGAAGGATGAGGTTTACGCTGTCGTGGCTTCCGGTCACTACAAGGTCTACATTAACGTTAATGTTGAAGCGTTCAAAAAACCACTGTTCAAATGCTGGGGTAACTTCTTCTAACCAGCCTTGTTTTTCGCTGGTGTAAAGGAACGTGAAACTGATGTTTGAGGGTAATCCTTCCTGTCCTGCGCCTCCACTTCCTCCTTGGTATGTGAGTGAGGAGACTGCCAAGAAGAGCATGAAGCCGAGCAGGATTCCGATAAGAAGCATGATGTAGCCTTGTTTTGGAAACAACCTCAGGCGACGTTTGTTTCTACGATCCATCCTGATCAGCCTCGCAATAGTATTCAAAATATCGGTATAAAAACTTCGCTTTCAAAAAAGACGGTCTGAATAAAGGTTCGTGTGTCCAAAGATAAGAGGCTGTGTAGCGGCGTCTGTAAGGTCGAGTCTTGCATGCGTGTGCAAATGTAATTCAGACATTTTTGGTGGATTTTCATGTTGTTCGCCAGTGTTTTGACAAGTTTGATTCTATCATTGTAGCAGTGCCGGGTAGTTCTATTAATAATATCTGGTGTTACCGGTGTTGTGTCAGTTTTTTCATTGTTCTGCATCATAGTCAGGGAGATAAAGGGATAAAACAATTAAATAGTTTGTCAATTCATTATACAGATTCCAATATAGTCTATATAATTCGGTGAAAAAATAATGAGGGATAATTCGTTGAAAGATGAGGAAACAAGAAAGCTTCAAGTCACGGGAGGATCAACCTACGTGCTTTCGTTGCCAAAAAGGTGGGTTACCCAAAACGGGCTTGAAAAAGGCAGTTCATTGCTTGTCAGACAGGAAGAAAATGGGCTTTTAACAATTTTACCTCCAGACATTGGAAAAACGGAAAAAACAGAAGAGGCATTAATCAAAGTCTCTCCGGAAGACAACTCTGAGGCGTTGATAAGAAAAACTGTAGCCACGTATTTGCTGGGCTATAACATAATTCACATAAGAGCAAAAGACCAAAAAGAAATTTTGTCAACACAAAGAAATGCCATCAAAACTTTTGCTCGAAACATGCTTGTTGGAACAGAAATAGTGACTGACACTTCCACAGACTTGACTTTACAGGTTTTATTAAATTATCCTGAATTATCTGTTCCGAGCGCTTTGCGGCGAATGTCAATCATAACAGCGTCTATGCATAAGGATGCGATAACTGCTCTCAAGAACCTTGATTACCAATTAGCAAAGGATGTCAGAGCCACCGACTTATGACGTTAACAGATTTCATCTATACATAATACGGCAGCTAAAGATGGCGATTCAGAACCCGAGAATAATAACAGAGATAGGATTAAAAACACCAATAGATTGCCTCGGCTACAGGCTCATAACTAAAATGGTTGAAAGAACAGCCGACCACGCAACAAACATAGCAAAAAATGTATTGCTACTCAAAAAACAATTAGACGAAGAGTTTCTTCAATCAATTCAGGAAATGAATGAAGTGGCGATTTCCTCTTTTGAAACTTCGATAGAATCGTTGTTTAGGCGTGATTTTGACTTAGCAGAAAGCGTTATCGCAAGAGCTAACAAGATAGTTTCTCTGGAGAAGAAGGCTCTGCTTTCCTCAAAAGAGACGGATATAGAAGAGGCATCTAACATTCGGTTGGTGATTGAGAGTGTCAGAAGAATAGCAGAATATTCTATGGACATAGCAGAAATTGTACTCAACATGACCGTCGAATCTGTAATCGGAGATTTGGGCAGCAAAAACGAAGACAGTCTACACAACATAGTTGATTCTATGAAGTTGATATAACAGAATCCTGCGCCTACTAATCCCCTAAACAGGCTTGGGATTCAGCATTCATTCGCACGTTAAATTACGTGCTTTTTTGGAGCAAAACTTTTTGCATAACAAACTTAACCCTCCCAACGAAGCTCATAAAATAGAACTAGATAATTTTTGATAGATTAAGCATTTATTTACGAGTTGCTAAAATGTGTCTGGTGTAATGCTTGCAGTTTAAGGGACGCGACATAGTATCCATCAAAGATTTTACCCGAGAAGAAATCGATTACATACTGAAAACCGCCGCCTCAATGGAACAGACAGCCAAGAATGGCTCAGACATGCTCCACGGCAAAATACTGGCAACCCTCTTCTTTGAACCCAGCACAAGAACCCGCCTAAGCTTCGAAGCCGCCATGAACCAAGCTTGGAGGAACAGCAATCGGTTTTGCAGAACCCAAAGTAGCTGCAATAAAGAAAGGCGAAAACCTCGCAGACACAATCAGAGTTGTCGAAAACTACGCTGACGTCCTTGTGCTACGGCATCCACTTGAGGGAGCGGCTAGACTAGCAGCCGAGTTTGCTAATGTGCCGGTGATAAATGCTGGCTCCGGAGCTGAGGAGCATCCGACGCAGGCTTTGCTGGACCTATACACCATACTCAAAGAGAAAGGAACAATTGATGGTCTTAACATAACGTTGATGGGCGACCTAAGGTATGGTCGCACGGTACATTCGTTGGCCTATGCGTTGTCTCTCTACAAGGTGAAGCTGTTTCTTGTTTCCCCGGAGCTTCTTCGTATGCGGCGTGAAGTTTCCGAGGCTATAAAACGGAAGATTGAGGTTGTTGAATGCTCTGCGATTGAGGATGTTTTACCTGAAACAGATGTGCTTTATGTAACGCGGATTCAGGAGGAAAGATTTCCTGACCCAGCAGAATACGCCAAGGTCAGTGGAACCTACAAAATTGACGTCCAAATGCTAAATCATGCGAGAAAGGATATGATTATTATGCATCCGCTGCCGAGGATTGATGAGATAGATAATGAAGTTGACGATACACCTCACGCCAGATACTTCCAGCAAGTATGGAACGGAATAGTCATGCGAACTGCTCTTCTAGCGCTTATATTGGGAGCAAAAAAATAGCCAGAACAGTTTATGCAAGTGTAGGGCAGGCAAAACGTTAAAGACTGTACAAGAGATAGTAATATACGTTTAAATCGCTTTTTGTAGAAATGTGTTATTTGGAGAAATGGGTATGGTTTCAAGTATAGTAAAAGATGTGTTTTCAACCAAGTTTAAGAGCGTCAGCAAAGACGACACGCTTTCTGTATGTCTTTCTATCCTTAAAGAAGAATCGACACCAGTTTTGGTTGTTTTAAACAGTAAAGGAAAATACGCGGGCGTAATTTCCTACAGATGGATAGTTAGGTCAAGGTATGATCCTTCCACAACCAAAGTGGAGAGTTTGATGCGTTCAGCACCTAAAGTAACACCAGATGATAGTCTCAGCGAGGTAGCGAGACTCATGGTAACCAGTGGAATTAGTCAACTTCCGGTTTTCAGCGGCGAGAAAATGGAAGGAATCGTTACGGATGATGCAATTATTCAGGGAGCAGTGGTCGGGAAGTGGGGGAACACAAAAGTTGAGGATATAATGACCAAGAAGCCGTTCCTTGTTGAAGAAAACGAGTCCGTGGGAGCCGTTCTGAGCCTCTTTAAGGAGCATGGCATCTCTCATGCGCCCATAGTTAGAGACGGTACCCTCGTGGGCATCGTAAGCATCAAGGACATCATCACAGGCATCTTTCAACCAAAACAACGCCAAAAAGTAGGCGATATAGCAGGAGAAAAAGTTCAAGTTCTAAGTATTTCAGCGAAGGGAATAATGACGAAGCCGGTCATCACAGTTTTACCCGAAAACACGCTGAAAGACGCTGTGGAGAAGATGCAGAAATTTACCATTTCCTCGCTGGTGGTTATCAGTAAAGGAAGACCTGCAGGCATTGTGACAAAAAGAGACCTTCTTGAGCCGCTAGCTGAAATGGATATGCCAAAACAGCGGATAACAGTCCAGTTTTCAGTTAAGGGGGTAGAAATAGACGGTATTCAACGCGGATTCATAATGGGCGACTTTGAAGTATTCTCACTCAAATACCAAAAGACACTGGAAGCTGGCACACTTTTCGTGTACATGAAAACTCATGGAACGAACTACAAGGGAGAGCAGTTGATTCACTGTCGGCTCCAATTTAGGACAAGAAAAGGATCCTTCTTTAGTTCCAGCGAAGGCTACGGAGTTGAAGCAACGTTTCGCGACAGCATTGAGTCGGCTTGAGAGACAACTTCTAAGAAGTCAAGAGCTTGCCCATGAGCCAGAGTATGCCAAGAAGTATTTGCGGCGAATAGAGTTTCCCTCAACAGAACTCTAAATCCCGCCCAAGGAGGTGAACCGATGACCACAGAAGGAGAAATGTATGCCTGCAAAATCTGCGGTAACGTAGTAGAAGTTATCGCATCAGGTAACGGAATACTTGTCTGCTGCGGACAACCTATGCAGCTAGCGGAAGAAGACTAGAAATCGCCTGCATACACAGTTATTAATGGGACTTTCGCCAAATTCTTTTGTCATGAAGCAGATACATATCCATTCAAGGGTCACCGATAACGGGGTGGGCATTCGTTTTTGCGAAACATCCTACCCAATAGTATATCCAACGTATGTCTGGAAAGCAACACCAAAAGAAACACAAACAGCACTAAAAGACAACCTTGCACTCGCCACCACCATGCACCTGCCGCTCGTACTAGACGCACCCAGCATCATTTACCATTCAGGGTGTCCTCTACTGGAACCCTACTTTGTCCAAAACTTCTTGAAAGACATCCCGTCATGCACAGAGGTTGATGGAACCAGCACTGACGAGATTGTTCGAAAATTCTTTAACACAGATTACCAGTTTCTAGACCCAGAAATAACCTATCCCTCCAAGCAGCCTGTAGATACGCCATCCGGCGCCCTTGTTGGAACAAGCTTCGGAAAAGACAGCCTCCTGACATACGCAGTAGCAGACGAAATCGGTCTTGAACCTGAAATGGTCTACGTTGTAGAGCAGAGTATGACCTACGAACAGAAACACAAAACAGAACTAGCGAGACGATTCAAAAACGAATTCGGCAAACAACTAAACATTCTGAGGCACGAAACAGGAAAGTTTCGCGACTATCCACATCTGGGAGTGCCATTCACAGAAATGGGGTGGGGGCTTCAGACAACAGAGTATGCGCTGGAGCTGATACCGTTCGCGTATGCTCTCAAAGCGAAGTATCTGCTGTTTGGTAACGAGCAAACTGCTGCCTCAACTTACATGGACTCCGAGGACAGATGGACAGTTCATCCCTGCTATGATCAGTCTCACCGTTGGACTGTGCATATTGACCAGATTACACAGACCTTCTCGGGACGCTCAGTCAACACTGGAAGCTTGATAGAGCCGCTTATGGACATGATGATCCAGTATATTCTGGCGCATCGGTATCCAGAGATTGCAAAATATCAGATGAGTTGCTTCACCGAAACAGAGGCAGGACGAAACTATCACTGGTGCCACAACTGCTCAATCTGCGCTAAAATGTATTTGATGTGTGTTGGAAGCGGAATCGACCCAACAAAGATTGGACTACGAGAGAACATGCTAGAGCGTGAGTATAAACGATTTTTTACGTTGTTTGGAGGAAAATCGATTACAATGACGTATGCTCACACTAAGGTGGGCAGAGATGAACAGCTTTTTGCGTTCTATCTTGCAGCCAAGAAGGGAGCTGAAGGGAGGACTCGTTGAGGAGTTTAAGGCAAGCCCACTATATCAAGAAGCAAAAGACAGGGAAGAGGAACTGTGGAAAACGTTTTGCACCTTACATACTTCGATATCTGTTCCTAAAGAATTGAGGAACAACGTGACATTCGATCTTTGAAGAGGAACTGGCAACATTCCAGATTTAACAGAATAAACAGATAGAAGGGCTAATTTTAATTATGCCAGATTCCTATCCTTAGGTGGGATGAAAATATATGCGGATAGCACTAGTTTTGAATACTCGCCACGCAGAAACCGAATTTGAGGTCGAGTACGATCCTCCTCACACTATTGAACTCATAAAACATGGCATCGTAGCCACTGGACATGAGTACGTCTTTGTTGAAGCTGACGAAAACTTTGCTGAAAACATCAAAGCAGCAAAACCAGACCTTGTCTTTAACAGAGCAGAAGGGTCTAAAAGGAGATAGCCGTGAATCGCATGTGCCAGCAATACTTGAAATGCTTGAAATACCATATGTTGGCGCTAACGTGCTGACTACCGCGATTTGCCTAAACAAAGCATGGACAAAAAAGGCTCTCCTTTATCACAGACATATTTACACCAAAATTTTACGTATGCAAAAACCTTCAAGAAGCAAAGAAAATCACTGAAGGCTTCCCATATATCCTAAAGCCCAACGAAGAAGGCTCCTCGATCGGAATCACAGAAGAAAACTTGGTACACGACAAAACACAACTGCACACAAGACTAAAACAGATGCTAGAGAGTATCAGCAGCCGATCCTCATTGAACAGTTTATTGAGGGTAGAGAATTCAGCACCGGATTACTAGGACGAGCAGGCGAAGTGCCAGAGGTTCTTGCTATTCTGGAAATCGATTTCTCCAAGTTCCCTGAAGTAGGTGGCGTATTTGGGCAACGAGCCAAAACGGT
Source organism: Candidatus Bathyarchaeota archaeon (assembly GCA_963697165.1). Classification (GTDB taxonomy): domain Archaea; phylum Thermoproteota; class Bathyarchaeia; order Bathyarchaeales; family Bathyarchaeaceae; genus Bathyarchaeum. The sequence continues at coordinate 111,163 of CAVOMX010000024.1, read as the reverse complement.
TCTAGACTCGCTGGACCACTACATTTGTCCCGCACAAATTCCAGAAAAACTGAAGAACACGCTTGAGCAGCTTTCACGTGATATCTGGTATGCATTGGATGTTAAAGATTTTGCGAGAATCGACTTTCGTATGAACAGTGCAGGGAAACTGTTTTTCTTAGAAATCAATCCTCTACCCGGAATGGACTTCGATACTAGACGAAAACGATCTGTCATTCTATCCGTACATGGCAATGAAATCTGGCTACAGCTACGATGAGCTTATCCGCAGACTTCTCGAATCTGCATGTAGCCGCTATGGTCTAAAACTATAGAAGTGCCAAAGTTAGGTAGTCAACGAGCAGCCTTTGGGAGAGAAAAGAAAGCTGTGAATAAAACAAAATCGATACTCCAACCAGAAAAAGATAATCCACTTTGGCGGCAGCTTCTAGACGAGCTAGCCAACAGGTATGAGGGAGAACTAGAAATAGTTTTTCCAACAGAATGGAACAAACATTACTTCTCATGGTTTCACAGCATTGAGGAGACAGGCTTCAGACGGGAGCTACAGTACTCCTTTGAAGAGTTAACGAAGATACTTGAGAATCCGGACCTGATTTTCTGGTTTATCATAGTGGATGGTGAGCCCCAAATTCTTCTTCTTGGCTACTCGATTCAAGAAGAACATTCAAAATCATACTATTTTGACACTTTCGCTGTCAAACGCAGAGGCGAAGGCATCGGAAACATTGTTATCGAGTTTATGATTCGCTGGGCAAAAACAAAACAGTTTCAGGCAATAGTTTTGGACACCGAATTAATGGACGAGAAAGGAATTCTTCTACAGCAGTTCTACGCAAAACATGGATTTGAGACAGTCTCCATTTCTGAAAAAGGAGACGTCATCATGAAACTTGTGCTGTAGTTCCATTTTGGACTATTTGGGCAGATCTTAGTCAAAGTCTCTGCCAGTCAGGATAGCCACGAATGTTCCTTTAACAATGAAACCCTCTCTGCCGAGAGTTTGCATAACAGCAAGGGTACTAGCGGCTGCGGGTAGAACACTTAGTCCTTCTTCTGAGCGAACCAGCTTTGAGAACTCCATCATTTTTGTGTCTGAAGCGTATTCTGCGAAGCCTCCAGATTCATAAATTGCATCTAGGGCAAGTTGTCCATCGAATGCATGCCAGTTGGTTAGAGGCTCATTGATTTTGCTCTCTTTGATTTCCTCAGGTTTTAGATCAAATATTGTTCGCTTATTTGCTTTGAATGACTTTATGACAGGGTTGCCTCGCCGTGTACTGGTAGCCACCATCTTCGGAACAGTCATAGTCTTACCCGATAAGTATAATTTTTTGAATCCCGCATAGATGCCCGCAAGTAGATGTGCCGTTTCCAACAGGACAGAAAATATAGTTTGGAACCCGCCTCAAATCGCGATAAATCTCAAACGAAATTTCTCCATATGCAGCTAAAGACAATTCCGGAACCTCGTTTACTCCAGGATTGGCATCAAACCAGTTACATTCTATTGCCTGCTGAGAAGAGTAAGCCACTGCATCCTCATAGTAACCATCAACAAAATGCACCTTTGCCCCAAAATTTTCCATACGTTTCAGCCGATCCTTTGGCACATCATATTTTTTGGGAATATAGATATTGGCAGCCAAATCATAATGCCGCGCAGCGTAGGCGATTGCTACACCAAAGTTACCACAGGTTGCGGAGGTAATCCCTTCTAGTCCTGAAGTAACCGCCTGATCAGCAAGTACCATAGCGATGCGGTCTTTCTGGGTTCCAGTAGGATTGCTGCCCTCAAACTTCAGATAAACACGTTCACATCCCAGAATAGGAGCCAAGTTTCTTGCTTCAAGAAATATTGTGTTACCAACCATAACCTGCCAAGACTGACGTTTTAGTTTAAGTTGGCGTTCACGATTGTCACTCCAGTCGTTTGGTCGCAAATCCGACAACAAAGGGGATATATTCTTACAGGTTCCGTTACTTCTGGCCTTTGCCATTTTTCTATTTTGACACTCCACGCAGGATTAAGAGAATTACTTGGCAGTAATTTATTTAGCCACTATTTTAAACTTACTGATACAAGAGTTGAAAAAGAAATTTCTGGCGAGTTTACTGCTGCCACGTTACGTTTACTAAGATTTTCTGCATTCAGATTCTGTAACGGTTCATCAGTTCCTGTTTTTTGCCCTTGTTCCATCCGCTAACTGCCTGATAATATCCTGTTACTCTTGACCACCATTCTACATCGTTGGAATTGCAGTGGGGGCACTGTTCCCGCATTGGCGAAGTGACTTTTCCGCAGTTACTGCAGACGGTCAAATCCTTGGTGTAAGCGAAGTAGCCGATGTTGCTTTGTGTGGTGATTTTTTTGGTCAGTTTGTATAGGGCTTCAGGGTCCGGATTGGCATCTCCCAACCAAATATGTAGCATGTTTCCGCCGTTCAAGAGTGGGAAGAACTTCTGCTCGATGTTCATACGGTCAAACAGCCCCAATTTAGCGCCTACATCAACGTGTGTTCCATTACTGTAGTATATTGGAACATCCTTCTTTCGGTCAGCAAGCAGAACCTTGGCTTGATTCACATTTCCCTTAATCATCTTCTCCGCATGTTTCCGATAACCGTCCGTGAGCAGGTCAGCTATAGCGAACCTCTGAGCGGTAGACTCAGCAGGAGTCCGCGCTAAGGCAATCTTGTAGCCGCTCTTCTCCTCCAGAACCTTCTTGTATTTCTGCATCTCCAGAATCAGTTTGATAAGAATCTTGACTGATTCCTGATTTTCGTGCAGCTGATAGCCCGTGTGATACTGAGCCATCTCGTTTCCGCCCACAAGACCAATCGTAAAGGTTAATGCATCAAAGTCTACAGCCTGAGTTCCCTTCTCTCTAGTTCGTGGATCCAAAGGTCTCTGGGTGGCGAAAGGTATCCTGTCGTGCTTCAAGGCAAGATTCATCCACTTCTTCTTGGCTTTGAACACGTCAAGAGCAGAATCCATCAGCCTGCGACTCTCCTCAAAGAGCATCTCATCGTTTCCGTTGGCTTTGTAAGCAAGTCTTGGAAGATTCATGCTGGTAACCTGCCAGCTTCCCATCGTAAAGTGCTTTCCGCCATTGAAATTGAGCTTATCGTAGAAGTCTGGGCTGTCTTCAGGAGTTTCAACAAAACAGTAGGCACAGCACTGGTAACATGAAACTCCTTTGCCGTAGCCCCTGTAAGCGGGCATCAAGTTATCAAAGTAGGGAAGCCCAAACTTGGCTACAACATTGTGAACGTCAAGCCACACATCATCGTATTCGGGCTTGAAAAACTCGGGACTCAAAGAGTTCTCGAGCTTCGGAAAGTTGAAGGGCTTTCCCCAGGCGTCGCCTTTGCCAGCCACATCATAAAGGGCACGGAACATGAGGCGGACTTCATCCTCGTAGTTTCCGTAAACGTCTGGTCCAACACGTCCATTCATTACAATAGGAACATTTTTCCAGAGGTCAGGAACTCCCGGCTGCACCTGAATGTTACTGAAGACCAGCTGACCGCCCCTAGCCACGTAAGCCTGAGTGTACTCAAAGAACATCATTTGCATAAGCTGCCTGACTCGCTCGTAAGTCAAGCCTCTAAAGTATGGGGCAAGGAAAATTAGGAAGTTGTAGAAGCCTTCGCCGCCAGAAAAGTTTGTCTGTGCAGAAGCTAGTATCTTGGCGGTGTGCAGAATTGCAACTTCTGGATGTTTGGCTGGACCAGCAATGCTTGTTCTGGTGCCGAGTCCGTCAGGCATCAACCCGTAATAGAAGAAGTATCGGAGGTCCCAGTCTTGGCAGAAGGGTCGGGTTCCGAAATATTCTAGGTCGTGGATGTGGAGGTCGCCTGACAGGTGTGCGTCAGCAATTTTGGGAGGCATCAGCAGCAGGTATTCTTCTCCTGAAACCCAGTCTGCTTTTCTCTTGTGAGCGGTTTCTGGGTTAGGTTGAAGATTTGCGTTTTCTTTTGCCTTGAAGCCCTGTCCCACATCCATCAGGTATGCGTCATAGACGGGCGCACCTACTCGAGTCAAAATGTTTCTGTAAAGCGCAAACTCGGGCTTCTGTGCAGACTTGGATAACAGAACATTGTTTACCAGTTCCCGTATAAGGGGTCCACTGATGAACTTGAGGTTCAAATCAAAAACTTTCGTTTCCACCTCAAAAGCTATTTCTTCAGCCTCTTGCCTGTTTATGGCTCTTGTTTCATAGAATTCTTCAGCCAATTTTGTTTCTGTCAGGAGCTGCTCCACGATTTGGTTTCGGTTCCAAGGGATAATGAAGCCGTCGGTTCCCCTAACCATTGGTCGAATCTTTTGAATTATCTCGGTCATTTACATGACCTCGAATATTTTTGACAAGTTTGGTTTGATTAAGCCGTTGCTTTCGAATATCTGGTTATCCGTGTAAACTATTCCATCAATTTCTATTGCTGGAGCCGACATCACAACAAAGTTTCTCATCACTAGATCTGTCATTACTTCGGAGTCTTCCAGATTTTTTTCTTCAAAATCTGCGTCTTTGTTCTTTAACCATTTTTTCAGCATATCACATCGAGTGCATCCGCTGGTTGTGTAAACCACTAAGCCGTTGGCATGTAGATGCTCAGGAGAGCTGCCGAAATCTTTTGAAAAGCTCATGAAAAATACCTCTTTTACTTGCGAGATAAAAGCATTTAGTGCATTATGCTATATTTAATTTTTTAGTCCTAATGGTATAAAATTCTGTATAAGCGTCCCGTCAAATTAACAAATAGACATCCGTCTAGCCTAAATTGGAATATGAAATAGGGAAGCCGTATTGACCAAGATGTGTTTTCCATTATATATAGGGGTTAAACAGCCAAAACAGCTACACCATACAAAGACCAAAAGCAAAAAAGGAAGGGAAAGACGCCGTTTTGATCATATTCGACTAAAAGACTGAAGCAAATTAACGGAACCACACGAGGGGCATCGCTCCAGTTTACCATAAAAAACATGCTGACAACTAGCACAGTAGGCAAGGTTCCGATTGAAAACATAGAAGCCAACCCCGTAGTTTCCGGCAACCTCTCTGGTAACGGATAGGAGGTCATCAGGCTCTTGCGGCTCATCAGCAAGAGGTATAACTGCCATGTGACCTCCTGGAGTCAAACGGTGAAACCGCTCCTCAATTCTTAGCCGCTCCTTCCAAGAAATGTCAACGCCTAAAGGCAAAGCAACCAAGTCAGTATAGAAGGGCTTCTCGCGTGTGCCTTGGGCACGAACCTTTGCCCACCCATACTTTTCTGCATCAAGTTCCGCCAACCGTTTTGCAGCGTCAGCGGCGGGCACCATAGCCAAAGACGCGCGGGTCTCAGGCTTCTTTGAGTACTTCTCGATGTCGCTGGAGAGATAGGATACTATTTTTTTGGCGAAATCAAGGGTCTCTCCCTCCTGTTTTAGGGGTTTGTCAAAGAAAGCTTGGATGGTTTCGTTCAAGCCAACAAAGCTGACGAGGCGGACAGTGTTTTCGATTCTGAAGTATTGGTCGCCGTCGGTTTTCTGCATCAGGAAGGGCAGCATATGTTCTTTTTCTCGTAGTTTGATTGTGCGGTATTTTATTTCCAGAGCCTGTAAAGCCAGTTCCAGCTGATCATATAGGAGGTGGAAGAAGCTGTTTTCTTTGCCTCCTGCTTCATACATGACTCTGGGCAGGTTTATTATCACGCTGTCTACGCTTCCTGTCTGCATGGTGTCTAGTTCCCAGTCTTCTCTCCAGTCAGCTGCTAGCCTGAAGCCTGTTGAAGTGTAAGATGCGCTTGTCTGTTCAGGGGGGCAGAGGTTAGCAAAATATGGAAGACCGTTTTCAGCAAGTTTGTGTGTCTCAAAAAGAAGAGAAGCGCATTCAGGGTCTTTTAGGACCTCGGGCCGTATCTTTATTACTAGACGTGGATTGAGAACGGGTTTGTGCGCATCATCCTGAAGCGTCACTTCGAGTAGGAGGGAAGCGAGGCGGCGGCTTTCTTCTACATAGTCTCCGTAGCAGCCGGCAGGTTTTCCTTCAGGTCCGATTGCTTCTTTCTTTTTCAAAAAGTTTGGGACAACAAATTCTATGCCTAAGGAGGCGCCCACAGAGCTTCCGTTGGATACGGATTGGTTCAGGTTAGATATGAAGAGGCGTAACCCTTCTCTGATTCGCTCCTCTGAATTACCCTGAGTGTATGGGGCTAAGAAGATGTTGAAGAAGTCAAGGGTCTGCTCTCCAGAGGTTTCTGTAGCAGCGGTTTTTAATACGTTAGAAGCGGTGAGCAGCGCGGCTTCAAGGCTTTTTGGCGGAAGATAGGAGGGCTCCTGGAGGTTCATTCCTCCGCGACTCAGTCCATGTTTAAGGAAAAAACGCAGGTCATGCATGAACTGGTCGGGCTTCAGAACCCAAGTTCCAAGGTTCTCGAGGTGTAGACCGCCAGATAGATGCGCGTCAGCAACATCCCGTGGCAGAACATTAAGAAGAGTGTACTCTTCCATGACGGCGTCGGCAGCCGCCTTGTGAATTGCCTCCACGCCCTGATGCGTGGTTCCAGTTGATTCTATAAGCTGGTTAACGTCAAAAACTGGGAGTCCCAGCCGTGTGAGTTTGTGGCGGTATTCTTCTAGTCCCTTTTCTACGAGAATTGCGTTGACCATTTCTCGTATTAGGGGTGCGGTCAGGTATTTTGTTTTGAATTCTAGGAGACGCTTTTCGGTTTCTCGGGCGATTTTTTGGGCTTGAAAGACGGGAACGTTTGCCTCTTTTACTAGGGCTTCGACAATCTTGTTTCTGTCGAATTCTTCCATTGCTAGACGGGAGGTTCTTACGAGAATCTTTTTTCTTTGGAAGAACTGTTCTTGGATGTCTTCTGTGAAGCTGATCATGGTTTTTCCGAGTTCAGTGAGTCTGTATTCTTTGTTGTCGACGTCGGGTTCTATGAGGTCTGCGTTTAGTAGATATTTCAGGTGGTAAGCGAATCTTCCTGCGTCTCTGCTTGGGTTGAGTTTCAGGACCTTCATTAGGTCGGTGTAGGATTGTGGTCCCTTATCGACTAGGGTGATCAGCAGTTGCATGCGCAGGGAAGAGGATGCAGCCTTGAGAACCTTAATACCTGATTTTGGTCGCCGCTTTGGCATACAATACTCACCGACAACAGGTTATATATCGATTTAGTTTAAAAAATTAAAGTATACTCCTAAAAGTTATTGCATTAAAAGTTTGAGCATATTTGGGGGTAAACATGAAGTAAACATGTTTCAGGTCAAAAAAACAGGGCATGTTTATGCAGCATTTAAAAGGATAGTGTTTGCCCAAGTTCCGCAAAGACACCGCCAAGCTGTGTATGGTTATCCTTTGGTTATTAGTTGATGACCACTGACTTCTCCTGTGTCTACCCATAGTCCAACGGCGATGAGGTGAACGTTTTCGGAGTAAACTTGGTCGAGTTGAAGAGTTACCTACCAGTAAGGAATCAGCACCAGAGGATTTCTTGTGGGGGATACAATCTTGCGGTCACAGGCTCAGATAGTATCGCAAAATTTTTTACTATGTGACTTTTGGCTTTCCATGAAGCCGTTTTGTGTAATCTGTTGCAATTATGATGGCTTCTTTTTCTGAAATTCGCACTAGCAGTTACCAGTTAATTCCTCGAAAAGCTTGAGTGCTTCATCTCTTTTTTTGATTCCTTCAAGAATAACTACTCCACTTTTTAGAACACTTGCCTTAACATCTCGGAGAACAAATGTCAGTCCGAGTTTGGCTTCAACTTTGATGCTGAACCCCTTCTTCGCCAAGTAGCCCTTCAAGCATACAAGATTAACATCCAAGCTCTCTTCTGGAACGATAACAAACACCTTCTTTCCTTTTCGTCCACAGATTTCCTCCATCAACTCATGCCTTAGCGGCATAGCAGAACCTGACGGGTTTACCCCACAGACGGGGCAGGAATCAACCTTTGAGAGGCAGATCTCATTGAATTCTAGTTCATCTAGGTCAAAATGAAGAAGCTTGTTGACTAAGCGGGGCTGCTTTCCTGTTAGTATTCTGATTGCCTCGCTGACTTCTAGGCTTGCTATTATATTCACCAGAGATGGATGAACTCCCACCACCCCGCATTTGGGCAACTTTTTGTCATCAAGACTGCCATAGAAGCATTCGAGACACGCTGTTTCTCCCGGAACTATCGTAGACAAGTTACCATTGGTTTCTATGGCAGCCCCAAAAACGTAGGGGACACCAAATTTGATGCAGGCTCTGTTGATTGCGTAACGGGCAGCCATGCTATCTAAACCATCGACCACAACATCCATGCCCTTAACGATATCTTCTGCGTTGGCCTGATTTACTGAGAGCGGAAGAGGCTCTATATTGATGTAAGGATTCAAGTTCTGTAACCGTTTGGCAGCAGCTTCAACCTTTGGGTATCCCACATCATCAAGGCCATAGAGGTGCTGACGATGCAAATTAGTCAACTCCACAACATCACGATCAACAATACGCAAATATCCAACTCCCATAGCCGCCAGCTGCATCGCCGCCGGAGAACCTAAACCGCCAACACCCAGCAAGCAAGCCTTAGAATTTTTCAGTTTCAGCTGGGCATTGTAGCCCAAATCAGCCAATACAATCTGCCTTGAATAGTATTCCAATTCTTCGTCTGAAAGCTCTACGGTAACTGACGGTTTAGGCTTAACTATCTTCTTCACCCCAAGAGACACTTGAAATGGCAACATGGTTCATGCTCCACTGAGCATCAAACCGTTAAAAGAAGCGTCCATTTCAGCTTTTAAATAGATTACTAAAAAAGCATCCTCAAATCAAACTATCGAGTGCCCAAGGCAGAAACCAAGATTCGGTTAACTTCCTCTGCTTCGATGTCGCTGATAAGAAACCTCTTTTGTCTTGAAGTAGACCCTGAAACAAGCTCAACTTTGCGTCCAAAAAGTCGCGAAAACTGTTTCAGCAATTCCTTGTTGACTTTGCCCTTCACTGGAGCTTCACGGCAAAGCACCACAAGCTCATCTTCTTCAAATTGTAACCGAAACTCCTTCGAGCCGGGCTTAACATGTACATCCAAAACGACGCCCTGAGCAGTCTCTTGCAACTTCATGTCCATACCACAACACTTGAACAGTCAACATTCAAAGGAATGAGTGCGGTTATTTAACAATAATCAAGCCTTTTAATAGGCACCCAGCAAAGACTCATAATACGAACAGAAATGTTAAGGGACGCTTGGATTCTCGCCATCGAAACACTGAGCTGGATTGAACTGAAACGGCTAGGTGAACGTTTAGCCTTAACAAAAGCCGCAAAACAGCTTAGAATTAAAGACCCAAAAGCAATCGGATTAGCCCACAGGCTAGTATCCGAGACACTCAGAAAAAAGAATTATATCGACTTTCTGCTAAACTCGGTTCTAGAGCCGCGGTCACTAAATGACCTCAAACTTGGTCCAAAAGTTTTCCTTCAACTATACTGTTATGAAACAAAAGTGGCTGACGGAAACCTAGAGAAAGCCTCAAGAATAGCCCAAATGGGACGCTCAATACTGGGATGGTGGAAACTCAAAGACATCGAAGAGGTTCTCGGCGAAATACTGAGCATAAACACAGAAAATATCCTAAAAGGTCTAGAAGAAACAGAGAAGATTGGACTCCAAACATATCATCCCACATGGTTCGTAAAATACTGCTTCAGGCTTCTTGGAAGAGGAGAAGCCCTAAAATTCCTAGAAAAATCCGAAGATATCCCACCAGTCTACGTGCGATTGAACACGTTGAAAGCGCCAACAGAAACCTTACTCAAAAACATAACAGACGAGAAGATAATTCTGGAGAAGGTTCCGCAACTAAAACACACACACAAGCTGATAGAAACAAACAAACCACTAACAAGAACACAAAGCTTCAGTCAAGGACACTTCTACATACAAGACAAAGCCAGCTGCCTAGCAGCAGAAATCGCAGACCCAAAGCAGGGAACCACAGTACTTGACATATGCGCAGCCCCAGGCTCCAAAACAACCTACTTGGCGCAGCTGATGGAAAACAGAGGAACAATAATTTCTGTTGACTACTCAAAACGAAGAATACAAGGTATGGAAAAGAGAAACAGAACGCACGGGCACAGAAATTGTCTCGCCAATAATTGCTGACGCAAGAAATTGCTTGCCATTGAATGTTTCCGCGGACTTGGTGATTTTGGATCCGCCATGCACAAGCACAGGAACCTTCGGCAAGACACCTGACGCGAAGTGGCGCACTAACCAAACGGTCGATGCTGGGCATGTCGAAGATTCAGGAGGAGATGATAGAACAGTGCGCAGAATACGTGAAAGATGGCGGCTTTCTGGTCTACTCCACATGTAGCATAACATTAGAGGAAAACGAGATGGTTATCGAAAACTTTCTGAAACTGCACCCAGAATTCAAGCTGGTAGAATCAAAGCCCAGAATCGGATTGCCGGGACTCAGAGGACTAACCAAGTGCCAGAGACTCTATCCTCACATTCATGAATGCAACGGCTTCTTCGTAGCAAAACTAAAAAAAGAGACCATATGAAGCAAAAATAACAGCTTAGACTAGCTTTTTTGTGCTCTTTCTAGGAAGCCTAGACACTTCAAAGATAACTTTTGTAGCCTGAGTAGCAGTTACGCCTTGGTCATAGTGAGGCGCTACCTCAACCACATCGAATCCAACCACCCGACGCTCACACACCGCCTCCAGAAGATCCAGAAGCGTTGAGGTATCCAATCCTTCAGGTTCAGGGTTCGGAACTGCAGGCACAAAAGCAGGATCCAGAACATCCATGTCAATTGTAACGTAAACTTTTTCGCAGCCACCAAGGACTTCCTTGATTTTTTCAGCCGTTTTTTTGACCCCGTCCTTTCGTATCTGATGGGCAGTCAGATAGTCGATTCCAGCCTCTTTCGCGTAATCAAGCTCTTCTCTGCATACTGCGCGGGTGCCAATCTCCAAAATCTTGGAAGGATTAACATCTTCTTTGATTCTCCGCATAAAGGTTGTATGAGACACAGAAAGACCAAGATAGTCATCACGCAGGTCTAAATGAGCATCAAAACTTACCACTGCAACGTCTTTGAGACTCTTCATAACACCTAAAGTAATTGTGTGCTCTCCACCAATAAACACTGGAACTTTCTCGGCTTCAAAAAGGTCCTGCGCAACCAAAGCTAAACGTCCCAAAGTCAACTCAACATCCGCCGCAACATGCAGGTCTCCCAAATCATGGATTTTCAGTTCCTCAACGTCCACGCCAGTTCTGAAACTGTAGCATTCAACATTCTGGGAAGCGTCTCTGATGGCTAGAGGCGCAAACTTTGCCCCAGAACGGTAGGTACTGGTTACGTCAAAGGGGACACCTAAAACTACGTATTTTGCCTCTTCAAAGCTTCGTTGACTTCCCGAGAAGACGGGAGACGGGGATACAAAGAGCTCACGATAACTCATATAGCGATCGACTCCTAGAAAACAAACGCTTACTCATAAAATTTAACATTAATGAAAAGAAGAATTTAGGAGTATTGGCTCTGCAAGGCTTCCGTGGAGCAGCCCCAAATCAGAGTAACGCTTGCTTTACAGCGGCTCAGCGAACAACTAGTTCACGAAGAGAATCCTGCTGCTTGTGTTCTTTCTGCTGTTGAAGTTCTTCTCTTAGGCTTTTTACTTCTCTTCGTAGACTCATCAATTCTAAGAGAAAAAATGTGTTGCCGTGTTTGAAGAACTGATCAACCATCTCAGAAACGGTTTGCTCGCTGATGTGTCCCCTGACTTTGTAAGCGATCTCTTTCGAAAGCATCTTTTTCGGATCCATCTTAATCGAAACCAGATTAAAGTGATACAAGAGATAACATTTATGAAAACAGGATTATTACATGGAATCTATCTTCCATATCATAAGCAAAACATCTAGTTTGCCAAAAAAATTTTGAGTAAAAGCCTCCAATGTAAACAGATTATGAGAAACTAATTTATTACCAATCGTATTATAGCGGTAGGAAAGGAATGCAAGATGACCACTGAAAAAAGCAAGATTGAAAACCCGACCATGTTACTATTCTCAATTTTCTATATCGCAGTCGGAATTGCGGAAGTAGGCTACTTTGCAATCGAAAACTTTGCTGCACCCGCACACATCCCAGTTCTGGGAATTCTAAGCTTAATCACAGCATACAGCATCTTAAAGATGAAAAAATGGGCTCTGCCGATTGTAGTTGGACTATTCGTTACAGGAATAACGTTTGGGGCAACAACACTCTCCGACTCGATTACATTACAAACATTTGGAGGCGCAATGCTGTTCCACATCACCCTGATAGCATACATGCTCATACTACTGATAGTGTCAGCCTACATAGTGGCAAAAAGAGAAAACTTCAACTAAAAACACTCAAGCTGTATCCGTTTTTCTAAATTTGTCGAACAAGTAAACGTCTATTTCTGTTCCCGCGTTTATAAACTGCTGTTTCTCAGAGATTTCAACAAAACCGTCAGCCTTAGCCAAAGTTGTTATGGCACCCGACAATCCAGTAGGAACAGGACTCGCAATCAGCCCTCCATTTTTGTCGTAAGCTAAGTTTACCATGACAAAGGTGCGGCGTCCCCGCGCCGGAAACATCTTCTGGTCAGTCACTGCCTTAAGCTTAGGCAACTCTTCTTCGGGTCTTCCAGCAAGCTTAACAATTACTGGACGGACGAAAACGTTAAACATGAAGAGCGACGAGGTTGGGTTACCGGGTAATGAAAAGACAGGTTTCCCGTCGACTACTGCAATGGTCATTGGTTTTCCGGGTTTCACGGCGACTCCAGAAATTATTACGCCAGGCTTCCCTAAACTATCTACAACTTGGGGAGTGAAATCCTTTGGACCAACTGAAACCCCGCCTGAAGTTATCACCGCATCCGCTGAACCCAACGCATTCTTGAGCGCTTTTGTCAGGTTGTCCTTCTTGTCGGGGATGATTCCCAAGTTAATCGGCTCCCCTCCAGCTTCATGAACCGCTGCACTCAGAGTATGAGCATTTATATCATAGATTTTTCCGTCAGGAAGCGGTTCTCCGGGCGCTACAACCTCCCCCCCAGTAGAGAGAACTGCTACCTTCGGACGCTTGAACACATTAACTTTTGTTAATCCGATGGCAGCCAGAACCCCAATTTCGCGGGAACCCAGAAAACGACCCTCTTTTAGAACTGTTTCGTTTTTGCGGATGTCCGATCCTGCAGCCATCAGATTCTCGCCTATCGAAACTGGACGATGCACAAAAACGTTGTCTCCTTGACGCGTTGTGTATTCTACCATGATCACGGAGTCGGCGCCTTCAGGCAGGGGCGCGCCGGTGACTATTCCGGCAACAAAACCGTTTTTCACAACCACTTTTGGAGATTCGCCTATCGCCACATGGCCACAGAATTTGAGGCTAACAGGTTTGTCTTCGCTTGCGCCGAAAGTGTCAACTGCTTTTACTGTGTAGCCATCAACTGTTGACCGAGTGAATGAAGGAATATTAAATGTCGCCACAACGTCTTGGGCTAGCACTCGTTCATGCGCTTCTGAGATGGAAACCTGTTCTATTCCAACAGGTTTAGCAGAAAAAGTCTGTTTGAGAAGCTGTTTGGCTTCATCAAAAGAGAGAAGTTTTCGGAACATGCTATTCCCCCATTATGCTAGAGAAAAGATTTACTCTAACGGATTCGCCCTCTTCTACGCCTTCACGGTTTTCTGGAATAATCACGTACCCGTTCGCCTTTGTCATGGTTGTGAGCACACCAGACCCAGTTGCCCTGACAGGCTCAGCGAAAAATCCGCCGCTCCTCTCAAACACGCGAACACGCAAAAAGACTCTTCGCCCCAAAGCGCCTGCAACTCTTCTGGTTAGCTTCGCCTCGATGACAGGTCTAAACTCGTTTACTCCCAACATCCTAAGAAGGGTGGGTCGAGCGAACACCTCAAAGCCCACAGTTGCCGCCACAGGGTTTCCAGATAACACAAAAACCGGTTTGCCCTCAAGGATTGCCAGCGCCGTTGGCATACCGGGTCTTATGGCAATTCCATGAACGATTATTCCAGGCGTTCCTATCTTGTTAACTGCCAAAGGAACCAAATCAGGATAACCGACACTGGTACCCCCAGTTGTGATAACCGCATCTGCTTGCTCTAGACCAAACCGAATCCTAGACATTATCTCCTCCAGGTCATCCTTGGCTACACCCAAGTTTAGTGGCTCCGCGCCCAGCTCCAGGCACATGCTAGAGAAAACCAGCCGATTAGTCTCCACAATCTTGCCAGGCTCAAGTTTGTTTCCCAACTCCACAAGCTCGTTTCCAGTGGCTAAGATGGCGACCTTAGGCTTCCTGACAACAGCAACATATGTTTCACTCAACGCCGCCAGTAACCCCAAGTGATAAGGATTCAGCCTGAGTCCAGCATTTATGGCAACGTTTCCTTCGGTTACGTCTTCTCCCATTTTGGAGACGTTTCTGCCGGGAGTAACTGCTGTTGTCAACTCGATTTTGTTCTCAAATTTTTTGGTGTACTCGAGCATAACGACGGCGTCGGCGCCTTCGGGAATGGGGTTTCCTGTCCACAGCTCTTTTGCCTCTTTTTCTTTGACTTTGTTTTTGGTTAGCTTGAAGATTTTTGGCTTAAACGCGGAAACTCCGAAGGTGTCCTTTGCTTTCAGGGCATAACCGTCTACGGCAGAACGATCAAAAAGAGGCAAATCATATTTTGCTCGGATGTCCTCTGCGGTTACTCGTCCTAGCGCCTCGTGAATTGGGATTCGCTCAGAACAGAGCCGTTCTGGCTTAAGTTGCCCCAAAAACGACTGCAGAGCGTCATCCACGTTTGTAAGTTTTTCAAAGCCTTTAAGACGCGCCAAAGTTTAGCCCCATTAGAAAGCGAAAGTTAGCGCAGAAAAACTTATCGCAAAACGCTAGTTATAACCTTAATAGGACTGCCGATACATTTGAGTTATCTATTGTCTATTGAAAAGAAACGATAGACATAAAGGAAACTTTAAATAAACTGCAACTTACTTCCGTAGATAGCCTAAAAGAGACGGGAATATTCAAGATGTCTAGAGAATTTCAGCACATCATAAGGTTTGCCGGAGCCGATATTAAAGGAACTCAGCCGGTAACTTACGCCCTGACAAGCGTAAAGGGCATAGGAATAGAAATAGCAAACGCAGTCGTAGAGAAATCTGGAATCGATCCAGAAACAAGAATGGGTTTCCTTTCTAACGCTGATGTAGAAAAAATCGAAGATGTCATCACAAACCCCGCGGCGTATGGTATACCCGCATGGCTTCTAAATCGACGAAAAGATTTGGAAACAGGAAAAGACATTCACGTTTTAGGCACAGACCTGATTGTTCAAACAAAGAATGACATAGAACAAATGAAGAAGATGCGATCATGGAAAGGCTTCCGTCACAGCTATGGATTAAAGGTCCGAGGGCAAAGAACTAAAACAACGGGCAGAAAAGGAAAAGCGATAGGCGTAAAGAAGAAACAGGTACAGCGAGGGAAATAATAGATGGGCGATCCAAAAAGGCAAAGAAAAAAGTTTGATACACCACGGTTCCCTTGGCAAATAGACACACTGGAAGCCGAACTTAAAACTCTTGGTCATTACGGTTTACGAAATAAACGAGAAATATGGCGCTCCAAAACTTTGGTTTCAAAGTACCGTGGCATCGGACGTTCACTTTTGGCTAGCTCTGTTGAAGAACGAAGCGAACAGGAAAAGCAGCTTCTAAACAGGCTTAACAGGCTAGGAATCCTACCTGACGAATCTGCACTGGACGCCGTTTTGGATCTGACATTAGAAGACATACTGGAACGCAGGCTTCAAACACTTGTTTTCCATAGGGGCTTGTCCCAATCTATACAGCAATCTCGCCAACTTATTACCCATGGGCACATCGCCGTTGATGGACGAAGAGTCTCATCTCCAAGCTATTTGGTACTCAAAGACGAAGAGGAAAAGATAGCCTATAGCTGCCAAAAGCCCTCTAACAGATCCTGATCATCCCTTAGCAAAAGCCGTAAACATTCCAGCAGAGCCACTATCACAGCGCAAGGAGGAAAATAGACGTGAGTAAAAAAACCGACAAATGGGCAGTTGTTCACGTTTACAGCTCATACAACAATACAATAATACATTTTACAGACATCTCAGGTGCAGAAACCATTGCAAGATCCTCAGGTGGAATGCACGTTAAATCAGATCGTCTAGAATCATCCGCGTACGCTACCATGCGAGCTGCTGCACACACAGCCACAGTCGCTAAAGACAAAGGAATTACAGCAATACACATAAAAGTTCGAGCTCCAGGAGGCTCAGGCGCAAGAACGCCCGGAGCAGGAGCCCAAGCGGCTATACGTGCCTTGGCAAGGGCTGGATTCCGTGTAGGTCGAATCGAAGAGGTAACGCCTATACCTCACGATGGAACCCGAAGAAAGGGCGGACGCAGAGGACGCAGAGTCTAATTTTCTTTTTTTATTACTAATTGTGTGAAACAGAGGAAAAAAGCCGAAGAAAATAATCAATCGGCTTTCCCTAACAACCAAAATATTGAAATAAGCCCTTTCGCTCTCTTTGAAAAGCACGAGATTTAAACGCACTATTACAAAGAGGCTTAAATGTGGTAGATATTCAGATACTTGAAAAAAGCGATGAATTTATGCGATTCATTGTTAGCGGAGTCGATACGCCTTTTGTAAATGCGTTACGACGAATTATGCTCACCGAAGTACCCACAATGGCTATAGACGAAATTGTTATCCTCGAAAACTCTTCAATTCTTCACGACGAGATTCTCGCACACCGGATGGGATTAATTCCACTCAAAACAGACCTGGATTCTTACAGCCTTCCTGAAGACTGTAAATGCGAAAGCGAGTTCGGATGCAGTATTTGTCGATCAAATCTGACACTGGAAGCAGAAGCCGAAGACAAAACGATGACAGTTTATTCAGGAGATATGAAACCAGAGAACCCCGACATAGTCCCAGTCAGCGACAAGATTCCGATAGCAAAACTGGCTCCTGATCAGCGAATAAAATTGGAAGCATATGCTCGACTGGGAAAAGGAAAGAAACACGCGAAATGGCAGCCAGTCTCCATGTGCACTTACATGTATCTCCCAGAAATCAAGGTAGACTCTAAACTCTGTGATGCATGCGGCAAATGCGTTAAAGTCTGTCCCGAAGAGTGTCTCATCGACACGGATGAAGGGATAAAAACTCAGAAAGAAATTGAGTGCACACTCTGTATGGACTGTACAGACGCTTGCCCCCAAGATCAGCCAGCAGTCGAAATATCTTGGGACAAGAAAGCGTTTATCTTTAAAATCGAGTCTACTGGAGCACTTCCAGTAGAACGAATTGTTTTTGAAGCTATCAAAATCTTTGACAAAAAAGTCAAGGATTTTTCCGATCAACTGAAAAAGGGTAAGTAGAAGTGAAGAAAATAAAGGCAACTAATCCGGAGCTTATTGTCGCTCATTCGAGATTTGAAGAAAAAATCACAAGAAAGCCAAACTGAATTATGGCGCAATTTAGCAGAACGTTTGGCAAGTTCAAAAAGAAGCCGTGTAGCCGTAAACGTAAGCCGTTTGAACCGACACACGAAAGAGGGAGAAACAGTAGTTGTTCCGGGCAAAGTTCTAGGCGCCGGAAAAGCAGATCATCCCTTGACAGTAGCAGCATTCGCCTTTTCTGATATGGCGAAATCAAAGATTCTGAAGGGTAAGGGAAACTGTTTATCTATCAGAGACTTGATGAAAAAGAACCCAACAGGCAAAAACGTGAAACTTATGGGGTAAACTGGGATGTCTTCTAATAACACCACAATTATAGACGCCAAGGGGTTAATTCTTGGACGATTGGCGAGTAATGTAGCCAAACGTCTTCTCCTAGGCGAGACAGTAATCATTTTAAATGCTGAAAAAGCAGCCATTTCAGGCAAGAGGAAGCAAATAGTTGATGAAGCTAAAACGTTCCTCGAGGTTGGTCATCCAAGAAAGGGACCTTATCATCCTAGAAGACCTGACAGAATTGTTAGTAGAACGGTTCGGGGTATGCTTCCTCGGCAGAAACCGAAAGGTAAGTTGGCTTACAAGAGACTTAGAGTGCATCTAGGTATTCCAGTGGAATTTGTGGACAAAAAAGTCCAGACAATCATTGAAGCCAGCGCAGATAAATTAAAATCACCTTATATAACCGTGGGTGAATTGGCTAAAGAAGTCGGCGGATGGACCCCAGAGGTTGAATAGCATGTCTAAAACAAAGAAAGTCATGGTAATAAGTGGAAAGCGGAAAACCGCAATAGCAAGAGCTACAGTCAGACTTGGAAAGGGAAGAGTCAGAATAAACAACGTACCTTTAGAGATTTTTGAACCCAAAATCGCTCGAGACAAAATTCTAGAACCCCTATTATTGACAGAAGACAAAGTTTGGAACCAACTTGACATCAACGTCACTGTGGCTGGAGGGGGTTTCATGGGACAGGCTGAAGCTTCGCGTATGGCAATAGCTAAAGGTCTACTGAAGTGGACAAAAAGCACCCGACTTCGTACCACACTTAAAGATTACGATCGAACAATGATTGCCGGTGATCCTAGAAGAAGCGAACCTAAAAAGTTCGGAGGACCCGGAGCTAGGGCTAGGGATCAAAAAAGCTACAGGTAAGCATGCCCAAACAATAAGGGGCATATTAGTAGCCAAAGGCGTCAACTAGCCTAAATGAATTGACGCCGAAATGTATAAGTAGGAATTGAATGCTCGAAACAACCTGAAGGTCATAGTTATGTATAGGAGGTCGAATTGAAATTATCATCCCAGTTCGTTGTTTTACATGTGGCAAAGTGGTAAGTGACAAATGGGAAGAGTTCACCAGCAGGGTAAAAGCTGGAGAAGACGCAAAAAAGGTTCTGGACAGTTTAGGTGTAACCAGATATTGCTGCCGCCGAATGATTCTGGGTCACATAGAAATTACTGACAGCATCCTAAGGTTTTACGGAGAAAAAGGGAAAACAAACCGCCCTCAACCATTTTAGCGGTGAACAAGCATGTCATCTGTCATAGAAGATGTTATGGCGCGAAAACTTTTCAATAGCAGAGGACAGGAAACAATTGAAGTTGACATCATAACCACTGATGGATTTGGAAGAGCCGCTGCTCCCGCCGGAGCTAGTAAAGGCAAAGCAGAGGTGGTTTCCTATCCCAAAGGCGGAGTTGACGCGGCTATAAAGACTTTGGAAGAGCTTGTTGTCCCTGAGCTTATAGGCATGGAGGCTGAAGAACAAAACGAGATTGATGCTCTTCTTCACGAAATCGATGAAACAGAAAACTTCAGCAAGGTTGGAGGAAACACTGTCTTCGCAATATCCGTTGCTAATGCAGAGGCAGCCGCAACATCCTATGATTTGCCTCTGTTTCAGTATTTGTCTGGATACCTCGGAAACGAGCTTCCGTATCCTCTTGGAAACGTGTTGGGCGGAGGAAAACATGCTCTTGGAAAGACAACAGACATCCAAGAATATCTGGTTATCCCGTTTAAGGCACCCAGCTTTGCAGAGGCGGCGAAAGCCAACATTATGGTACATCAAAAGATTGGCGCTTTGCTCAGAAAGGCTGATAAAAACTTTACAGGTGGAAGAGGCGACGAGGGAGCTTGGGCCCCCAACATAGAAAATGAAGAAGCTTTGAAAATAGTCGCTAAAGCCTGTGAAGAAGTTTCAGAAGATCTGGACATCGAATGCAGGGCATGCCTTGATGTTGCTGCTTCCAGTTTCTGGAACCAAAAAGATAATGTTTATGTTTATTCGATGGAAGGAAAAAAGCGAGGTTCTGGCGAGCAACTAGAGTTTATGTTGCATCTCATTGAAGAGTATAATCTGGCTTATGTTGAAGACCCCTTCGATGAGAACGACTACGAAAGCTTTGCCGAACTTACAAAGAAAGCTAAGAAGTGTCTAATCTGCGGTGACGACTTGTTTGTTACAAACCGCGAGAGGCTAAATAAGGGAATTGAAATGTGCGCTGGAAATTCTCTTATCATAAAAATTAATCAGGTTGGCACACTCACAGATGCGTGGGAGACTACGCGGTTGGCGAAAAGAGCTGGATACGTTCCAGTTATGTCCCATCGTTCTGGCGAAACAACTGATACACATATAGCTCACTTAGCCGTTGGTTTCTCTTGTCCGATCATCAAGACGGGCGTGTTAAATGGAGAGCGAGTGGCTAAAATAAACGAGCTGATTAGAATAGAGGAAAATCTTGGAAATAGAGCACAAATGTCAAGATTATAGTTGGAGGAAAAAATTTTGTCCGAAAGTGAAGAAAACATGGAAACATACAGCGAAGAAGAGCTGCTGTTACCTCAGGATACACTGTTGTCCGCGGGGGTTCATATAGGAACAAGAATGAGAACAAAAGACATGGAACAGTTCATATACAGAGTTAGAGCTGACGGTCTGTTCGTTTTGGATGTTAAGAAAACAGACGAACGCATACGAGTTGCCGCCAAGTTTCTAGCCCGATTTGAACCTTCAAAGATAGCGGTTGTAGCTGGACGACTATATGGTCAGTCTCCTGCAGAGAAATTCTGTGAAGTAATTGGAGCAACCTCGATAGTTGGACGGTTCATCCCTGGAATGCTTTCAAACCCGCTTTACCCAAACCGCTTCGAACCTAGCGTGATAATAGTGTCTGATCCCAAAGCTGATGTGCAAGCTGTAAAAGAATCAGCAAACATCGGAATTCCAGTTATAGGACTCTGCAGCACAGACAATGACTTTTCCTTTGTAGACTTGGTTATACCCACCAACAACAAGGGAAGACGCGCATTGGCAGTAATCTATTGGCTTCTAGCTAGACAGATACTACGCGAGAGAGGCGAAATTCCCGCAGACGGAGACCTAAGTCAGTCTATCGAAGACTTCGAAATAAAGCTGACAAGGGAAAGAGGGGAAATAGAAGAGGATTGAAAATCAGGTACCCAGCAGTAGCAGGTTCATGGTACGCTGGTACCCCCAACAGTTTACGAAAGCAGATAGAAGAACTTTTTATTCACAGGCTAGGACCCGGAAACCTTCCCCAAGTCGTAAGGGAGGGCCCACGGAGCCTTGTTGGGCTTGTTGTTCCCCATGCAGGATACGTAGCTTCTGGTCCTGTAGCCGCTCACGCCTATTATCATCTTGCGAAGGATGGAAAACCCGACGTTATAGTGATTTTTGGTCCCAATCATACTGGACACGGAAGCGCCCTTTCAGTTATGAATGAGGGTGCATGGCGTACTCCCCTAGGCGACGTGGAGATCGACACCGAAACCGCCAACAAGATTCTGCAGGCATCTAGCATCATCGATGTGGACGAGAGCGCACATGCTTACGAGCATTCTATTGAGTTGCAGTTGCCTTTCCTTCAGTATTTGTATGGTTCAGACTTCAAGTTTGTTCCTGTCTGTTTTATGATGCAAGATTTAGAGTCCAGCCGTGAAGTGGGAAAAGCTGTTTCCTCAGCCTTGAAGGGCAAGAACGCGTTGGTTATCGCATCCTCTGATTTGACCCATTATGAGCCACAGGAAAGAGCTGAAAAGAAGGACAAAATGGCGATAGATGCTACCCTTAAAATGGATGAAGAAAGATACTACAATACTGTAGAAGCTTATGGGATATCCACTTGCGGTTACGGTCCCACCATCGCTGCCATCACAGCATCAAAAGAGCTGTGGAGCCAAAAAGGCACAGTTATTAAGCTACCAAACAAGCGGCGACATTCTAGGTGACCGTTCCGCAGTAGTCGGCTACGCAGCAATCGCATTTACGAAAAAATGTTAACCTAAATGAATTTTGGTTCACAATTTTTGAATCAGCTTACTACTTTTCTAAACAGGTACAAAGTGGATCCTAAAGTTATGAGTGCAATAAGTCCGATAACAAAATAGGCTGAAAGAATGGTATTCCATACGAATCCGTCTATCATTAGGACTCTGACTGCGTCTACTGTGTAGCTTATTGGGTTGAACATTGAAACTGTTTTAATCCAGTCAGGCATAAAATCTAGAGGCGTTAAGGATGTACTCATGAATAATAGTGGAAAAGTGAGAAATGAGCCGAATGCAAATACTGTTTCAGAGCTTCTAGTTTTTAGACCTATGGCAAGAGAGATTCCTGACCATGCTAGCCCGAAAAATGCGATTGTTAAAAGCATGAGTAGCACACCGGCTATTCCGGTGACTGGAGTAGCACCGATTATGAAAGCTAAAATTAGTATGATAGTTGATTGAATCAACACTCGGAAAGCGTCGCTTGTTAATCTTCCAAGGAGTATGGCGTATCGGCTAACTGGTGTAACTAACATTTTCTGTAAGTATCCAGTGTCCATATCGGAAACGATTGAGTTTCCGGATTGTAGAGCGCTGCCGAAGGCGTTTTGTAGTAGGATTCCTGGAGTGGCAAAGATAAGGTAGCTTTCTGCAGGAAACCCTGGTACGTTTGCGAATCTTTCAAAAAGTTGAGTGAAGAGAACTAAGAAGATTATTGGCTGGACTAGTGAGAAGAAGAGGAGTATAGGATTTCGAATAAGTTTTTTTAGATATCTCACAAAGAGATATCTTGTATCAGATAATAATGTCATTTTTCTCATCTTCTCCTTGCGCCAAAGGTTGTGCTTGGCGTTTTTACTAGTTCTTCTGTTCTTATTCTTTTTCCAGTCTTTTGAAGATATACGTCGTCAAGAGTGGGTGATGAAAAGCTTATCCCAGACAGTCTTATCTCAAGGCTATCGAGGGCTCTAACGATATCTGCGATTAGTTGACTGGCGTTTTTTGCAAAAGCTGTTAAACAGTCACCTGATTCAGAAATATTTGTTACTCCAGTCAAGCTCTTGAGAAGATCGATGGCTTTTGTTTTGTCTTTGGTGCAGTCTTTTAGTATAATTTTGATTGAGTCCACTCCTAACTGTTGCTTTAATTCTGCTGGGGAACCGCTGGCCACTATTTTTCCGGTGTCGATAATTGCGAGTTGTCTGCAGAGTCTGTCGGCTTCTTCCATGTATTGAGTGGTCAAGAATATTGTGGTTTTTTCTTCTTTGTTCAATTTTTCAAGGTAATTCCCATATAGCTGAACGGGATTGTGGATCAAGTCCAGTAGTTGGTTCATCCAAAAAAAGTAGTTGTGGTCTGTGAACTAGAGTGGTTGCTAGGTCTAATCTTTTCTTCATTCCACCAGAGTAGTTTCTTGCGCGTTTGTCAGCGAAACTTTCTAGGTCTACTAGTTTAAGCAGCTCATCAACTCGATCTTTTAGGGTTTTGCCGGAAAGTTGTTGGAAGTGTCCTTGAAGCATTAGGTTTTCTCTGCCAGTTAGGTCGCCGTCAACAACCGTTTCTTGGCTTTGAACACCAATCAATTTTCGTATCTCTTTAGAATCTTTATCGAGGTTGTAACCTGCCACATATACCGAACCTGAGGTTTTTTTCAGTAAGGTTGTCAGAACTTTTATTGTTGTGCTTTTTCCTGCTCCGTTTGGTCCCAAAAATCCGAAAAATTCACCCTTTTTTACGTTGAATGAAATATTGTCTACCGCTTTAGTGCCGTTAGAATATACCAGCACCAGGTCTTTGACCTCGATCATGTTTGACATAAAATCCAAGTAATCATTTGTTCACTGAGAATAAAAAGGTTGTTCAGGTCAGTGATATGTCGTCAAAATAGTCTCAATTCGAAATTAAGTTGATTTCGGAAGAATAAATTTTTTAATTTAAAGGTATTACGTGAAGAGTCCAGTT
This sequence comes from Candidatus Bathyarchaeota archaeon, assembly GCA_963697165.1. Taxonomy (GTDB): domain Archaea; phylum Thermoproteota; class Bathyarchaeia; order Bathyarchaeales; family Bathyarchaeaceae; genus Bathyarchaeum. The sequence goes on along the minus strand of CAVOMX010000024.1, from coordinate 87,338 downwards.
TTTGGGTCTTGTAAATTCCGAGTCTGAACTGTCCAATTATTATGTTGTGTCAAAACCAATTTCAGGAAAATACAGTTGACCTAAAAGTATTTTATTTAATCTATTCCATTGTCTTCTGGGTTGGTTCCAATGGGAAGAGGTTCTGGCTTCGGAAAAACAATTTTGTTCGGTGAACACTTCGTTGTTCATGGTGTACCCGGAATTGTTTCAGCAGTTGATTCAACAGCTGACGCAGAAGTAAAAAAAGCAGCAAAAGGCATTAACGGTAACAGGACGAAAGAACAGGCGCAAAAGGCTACGCTGAAAAGAAAAAACTGCAACAACTAGAATCAATCGAAAGAATGCTAAAAGCAATGAACATGGACCCCAAAACGGTCGCCATAGACATTTGGTTAGGCGGAAACCTACCCGGATTTAGTGGACTTGGAGCTTCTGCAGCAAGCAGCGTCGCGATTGCCAGAGCTATAGCAGAAGAGTTTGACTTAGATTTGTCCGACGAAAAAATTAATGACATTGCATATGAAGCGGAGAAGGCGTATGCGGGAAACCCTTCAGGCATCGACAACACCGCAGCAACGTTTGGCGGCTTGATTTGGTTCAAGAAAAGTTTGAGCGTAGACTCAAACACGATAGAACAATTAAGCATACGTCGAACCCGTTGAAATTGTGATCGGCAACACGGGAATAGTTGCCAACACTAAGGCGATGGTTGTGGGGGTTGGTGAACGAAAGAAGACAAAACCCCGAAAAATATGATGCAATCTTCAAGCAAGCAGAAGATCTGGCGCATAAAGGAAGAGAAGGCTCTGGAAGATTTTGACCTGAGGAAAGTTGGCGAATTAATGAACAAAAACCATCGTTTACTACAGGAAATCGAGGTCTCCTGCAAAGAACTAGATTACTTGGTTGACTTGGCTAGAGAAGCAGGGCGCGTTTGGAGCAAAAATGACTGGCGGCGGAGGCGGAGGCTGCATGATAGCCTTAACTCCCGGAAAAGAGCTGCAGGAAAAGGTCGCGTCAGCCATAGAAAATGAAGGCTTTGAAGTGTTAAGAACAAAAATTGGCGTTAAGAAAAGGTGAGGAAGAAGAAATGGGTTTTAGAAATTTTTTGGAACAGCTTGAACGTGAAGGAAAAGTAACCAGAATACAAAAAGAGGTTTCAACCGAGCTTGAGCTGGCGGGAATCATTGATGCTCTCGGCGAAAAACCTTGCTTTTTTGAGAAAGTAAAAGAGTCCAGCATGCCCGTAGTTGCGGGTTTGGTCTCCTCCAAAGAATTAGTTGCCAAAGCCTTGAACATGAACATACAGCAGATTTTGCCAAAGCTGTCGAGCGCCATAGAAAACCCTGTTGCTTCAACTGTTGTAGAGAAGGGAGAATGCCAAGAAATCGTTGAAAAAAACGTTGACTTAACCAAGTTACCCATAATGAGGTACACCGACAAGGACGGCGGAAAATATGTTCCATCCGCAATCTCCATAGTAAAAGATCCTGAGCTTGGCAGAAACACGTGTTTTCACAGGTTGATGCTGATTGGCAAAAACAAGTTTGTGGCTCGAATCGTAGAGGACAGGGGAACCGACACTGCCCTCAAAAAATCGGGGGGCGAACTTGACATAGCAATTTGTATCGGCAACTCCACAGCTGTTCTTCTCGCTGCGTCCACATCATTGCCAAAGGGCGTTGACGAGCTGGGAATGGCGAATGTGCTAGAAAAGACGGAATTGGTGAAATGCAAGACAATCGATGTTGAGGTTCCAAGAGACTGCGAAATCGTGCTGGAGGGACGGATAACAAAAGAGATTGTTTCAGAAGGACCGTTCCTTGATCTTACAGGGATTGTTGACAGGGTTAGACAGCAGCCAGTTATAGAAATAAAATGTATTACCCACAGAAAGACCCCGATTTACCAAACAATTCTTGCAGGAAGAAACGAACACAAAATATTGATGGGGATGCCTAAGGAGCCCACCATCTTTAACGAAGTCAACAAGGTCTGCAAATGCAATGACGTTTACATCACCACTGGCGGCTGCAGTTGGCTCCACGCGGTAGTGCAGATAACTAAACAAAATCCTGACGATGGAAAGAAGGCAATTAATGCAGCTTTTGAGGGTCACAAGTCGTTGAAGCATTGTGTTGTTGTAGATGATGACATAAACATCTACGACAGCAACGATGTTGAGTGGGCACTTGCAACCAGATTCCAAGCAGACAAAGCCGCGGTCATCATTCCAAACCAGCCTGGGTCTTCGCTTGATCCGTCTGGAGATTTGAGTGAGGGCAAAAAAGCAAGAACGTGCAAGATGGGCTTGGACGCGACAATTCCTCTCAGAGGGACGGGAAAAGGATTTAAAAAGGAAACTTACCGAAAAGTTGACTTAAGCAAGTTCTTGTGATCTCATGTATCTGACAAAAAATGAAGAGAAAATGCTAGATGGCGAAGAGGGCTATGCAGTAAAAAAGTCTATGGAGATACTGGTTGCTCTCGGAAACATTTACGGCGCCGAAAAACTCATAGAAGTTGGGTCAGTTCAGGTTGCGGGTGTGTCATACCATAATCTTGGGGATGCCGGACTAGAGTTTCTAAATGAACTAGCAAAAGACGGCAAAGTCAAAGTGCTTACAACCCTGAATCCTGCAGGAATGGATTTGGAAGACTGGCGAAACCTCGGAATCGACGAGGAGTTCGCAAAAAAACAGAATCTGGTTATTGATGCTTTCAATAAAATGGGAATAATCATCTCCTGCACCTGCACGCCCTACCTGATTGGTAACTTGCCAAGATTTGGAGAGCACATTGCTTGGTCTGAATCTTCGGCGGTTACGTTTGCTAACTCGGTTATTGGAGCGAAAACAAACAGGGAAGGCGGTCCTTCGGCTCTTGCGGCAGCGTTTGTTGGCAAAACGCCCTATTATGGTCTTCATTTGGATGAGAACAGAGTACCAGACACTCACGTGGAAGTAACGGCGAAATTGCCCAAGTTTTCGGATTGGGGTGCTCTTGGTTACTGTGTTGGAAATCAGGCGCAAAACAAGATTCCCTACATCACGGGCATAAAAGATGCAAGCTTGGATGAGTTGAAAACTTTCTGTGCTTCTGTGGTGACTTTTGGCTCAAAGCCGCTGTTCTATATGAAAGGAATCACTCCTTCATCCGAGAAATGTCAGCTTCCAAAAGACAAGATAACAATCGATGACTGTGATATTCGGGAAGCGTATGAAGCAATCAATGATGAAACAGAGGACATCGATTTCGTTTGTATAGGCTGTCCCCACGCGTCCATCAAAGAAATAGCGCAAATAGCGAACCTGCTAAAAGACAAGAAGATGTCAGCGAACACGGAATTTTGGGTAGCAACCTCAAGACCCATGAAGCAGCTTGCGGACAAAAGAGGCTACAGTGAAGTGATCGAGAAGGCTGGAGGAAAGTTTGCCTGCGACACCTGCATGGCAGTAGCTCCTTTGAAGGGAAGGTTTAGAACTGTTGCCACAACCTCCGCGAAAGGATGTTACTACTCACGACATAACAAGATGTTGACCAAGATGGGAAGCCTAGAAGAATGTATAGAGGCGGGGGTAAGCGGAAAATGGAGTTGAAAGGAAGAATTGTCTATAGGGGAATCGTCGAAGGAGAAGCATTGACGACCAGTCAGCCGATTTCGTTCTATGGCGGAGTAGACCCTGAAACCAGCGAGATATTGGAAAAGGGTCATGAGTTGAAGGGAAAGCTAATCAAAGGCAAAATCCTTGTTTTCCCGACGGGCAAAGGCTCAACCGTTGGGTCTTATACTCTTTACAGGTTGAAGAAGGGCGGGGTAGCTCCAGCGGGAATCATAAACAGTGAGTGCGAAACTGTAGTTGCTGTGGGTGCAATAATCTCTGAGATACCCTGCGTTGACGAGGTTGACATCTCAAAAATAGAGACGGGCGACACTGTTCGATTAGAGAACGGTGTTGTCACAATAAAGAAGCAGGCATGTTGAAAATCAGGCAGTCAACTAGCCTACTGTAAAAAATGGGGAATAATGGTGGGAAGGATGATCGTTAAGCCAACTGTTCTGAAGCTCGGCGGTTCTGTGATAACAGACAAGAATAAGCCATTGACTCCCAACTTGGAGGCAATTGAACGGTTGGCAGAAGAAATTTCTCAAGCCAAAGTTTCGTCGCTCATTTTGGTTCATGGAGGAGGCTCTTTTGGGCATCCGATTGCAAAAAAATATAACCTAACTGAAGGGTACGGTGACCCATCACAGGTTATTGGGTTTTCGGAGACCCATCGCGCCATGACCAAGCTGAACATTTTGGTTATGGAGGCTCTAATAAACCATAATATTAACGCAGTAGTTGTTCAGCCGTCTTCCTGTGTGGTAACGAAAATGGGTCGAATCCAAAGTATGGAACGAAAACCGCTAAAAAAAATGCTCAAAATGGGGCTTGTACCAGTCCTCTACGGAGACGCAGTCCTCGACTCAGAGAAAGGCTTTGCCATACTGTCTGGAGACCAGCTTGTTTCTTCATTGGCAATAAATTTTGGTGCATCCCGCATCATAATGGGTGGAGACGTTGATGGCATCTACACAGCAGACCCCAAATCGTGCTCTTCAGCCAAGTTGATTCAACGTGTTACATTTGAAGAATTAAAAACCCAAAAACATCAGATAGAAGGGTCGAAGGCAACCGACGTGACAGGAGGCATGCTGGGAAAGATGCGTGAATTAATTCCTGCAATCGAACATAATATTCAAACGTTGATTGTAAATGCCACAAAACCCATGAGGATCTACAAGGCACTCAGGGGAGAAGAAGTGACGGGTACAATTATTGAGAAAGGGTGAAAACAGTTGGATGATATTATTGGAGAAAGGAAAGCTGACCATATAGAAGTCTGTCTTAAAGAAAATGTTCAATCCAGAAAAGTTACAACGGGATTTGAAGATGTTAATCTTGTACATAGGGCTCTTCCAGAGATTGAAAGAGAAGAAGTTGACATCTCAACAACCGTTTTCGGCTACAAGTTTTCTGCGCCAATCTTTGTTGGAGCCATGACAGGTGGCACCGCAAAAGCTACAAAAATAAACGCTGCAATAGCCGAAGCAGTTGAGGAACTAAACCTTGGCATGGGTGTCGGAAGCCAAAGAATAGCGATTGACAACCCAAAAGTGGAACACTCATTTAGCATAGTTAGAGAGAAGGCGCCAACAGCATTCATAATAGCCAACATTGGGGGTCCACAGCTCGTCAGCAAATATGGGGTAAAGGAAGCAAAGAAGGCAGTTGAGATGGTGCAAGCCAACGCCTTGGCAATCCACCTGAACGCATTACAGGAGGCGGTGCAGCCAGAAGGCGACACAAACTACTCTGGTCTACTCCATAAGATAAGCGAGCTTACCCAAGAGCTAGACGTTCCAGTTATAGTGAAGGAGACTGGAGCAGGGATAGCATCAGAGGATGCGAAACTGCTTGCAACAACGGATATTGCAGGAATCGACGTGGCGGGAGCGGGAGGAACCAGCTGGGCAGCGGTAGAATATTACCGAGCAAAAGCGCGTCAAGACGACTTCAGCCAAAGGTTGGGAGAAACTTTCTGGGATTGGGGCATATCCACCGCAGCTAGCATTGTAGAAGCTGTTCAGTCAATCAATGTTCCTGTAATAGCGTCAGGTGGAATAAGAAACGGAATAGATGTTACAAAGGCTTTAGCTTTAGGCTCAAGTTTGGCTAGTGCCTCTTACCCGTTTCTGCAGCCAGCCACAAAGTCTTCGGAAGATGTTAAAAAGGCGATTCAGCATTTGGTTGAGGAAGTGAGAAATGCGATGTTCCTTGTAGGAGCAGACTCTATTAAAGAATTACAGAAAGTTCCGGTTGTATTGACTGGAAAGACTGCCGAATGGTTAAAACTGCGAGGTTTTCCGCCTGAAGTTTACGCGAGGAGAAAGGCATGAGTCGTCTATCATCTCAGATAGCTGAATCAGCCCAGAAAGTGAACAGTTTCATCGAGAAAGTTGTTGACATAAAGAGTGAGCCCCAGCCGCTCTACAGAGCTTCCCGACAGATAATTGATGCTGGAGGAAAACGGCTAAGACCCTTCCTTGTTTTGAAATGCTGTAAGCTTGTCGAAGGAAGAGAAGAGGATGCGATTCCAACGGCGGCAGCTTTAGAGATGCTTCACACTTTCACTCTTATTCACGATGACATAATGGATCAGGATGAGAAGAGGCGGGGAGTCCCAACGGTTCATACTCAATGGGGACTACCCATCGCCTTAGTGGCGGGAGACCTTCTCTTCGCTAAGGTCTACGAGGCAATCACCAAATATACAGAGACCAAACATGTAGCACCCAAACGAATACTTCAGGTATTGAAGGAAATCAGCGAAGCAACAATAACACTCTGCGAGGGACAGACTCGAGACATGATGTTTGAAAACAATGAAACCGTTTCCGAGACTGAATACCTCGAAATGATCAAAGGCAAAACCGCTGCACTGTTTAAAACGTCTGCAAGATGCGGTGGAATCTTGGGCGGTGCTAACAAAAAACAGGTTGAGTGTCTTGGAGAGTTTGGGCACTACTCAGGCATCGCTTTTCAGATAATTGATGATGTTCTAGCTTTGACTGCGGACGAGAAAGTTCTTAAAAAGCCTGTTGGAAATGATGTTCGGGAAGGAAAACGTACTCTGATAGTCGTTTTTGCGCTCGAAAAGGCTTCAAAGAATCAGAGAAAAAAGATTCTTGAGACGCTTGGAAACAAGGATGCGACTCCTGAAAAGATACGAGAAACGATTGAGCTGATTGATTCTTTGGGGGCAATTGACTACGCCAAACATTTTGCAGAAAATTACATCGAAAGAGCCAAAGAGGCTCTTGCGATCTTTCCAGATTCAGAAGATAGAGAAGATCTCATAAGCCTATCAGACTTTATTTTCGCTAGACAACATTAAACTAAAAACTAAGTGGCACACCTTGAATCCGACAGAAGAAAAAGAAGCAAGAGAAATAATCAGAAAAATAGTTCTTCTAAACGCGCTTCGCTACGAAGGAAAAGCTACACCTAAACCTGTTTTCGGCAAGCTACTCGGGGAACATCCCCAGTTTAGGCGACAAATAAATGAGATTACCCCAATCATCAACGAGATTGTACAAGAAATCAACGAGCTGCTCCTAGAGAAGCAGAGAGAAATCGTTGCAGAGAATTGGCCTGAGGCTTTAGTTGAAGAAAAAACAGAAGAAACAAGGCAGCTTCCACCTTTGCCGAATGCCAAAAAGTACGATCAGGTTGTCACCCGTTTTTCTCCGAACCCCGATTTTGTTCTGCATCTAGGCTCGGCTAGGGCAATACTGCTCAGTTACGATTACGCCAAAATGTATAATGGACTCTTTTATCTCCGTTTTGAAGACACGGACTCGAAAACTAAGAAGCCAAAACTGGAGTTCTATGAAGCCATCCGAGAGGATTTGAAGTGGCTGGGTTGCAAATGGGATGCTGAATTCATTCAAAGCGAGAGGCTCCCAATCTATTACCAACACTCTGAAGAAATCATCAAGACGGGCGGCGCTTACGTCTGCACATGCATACGTGAAGATTTTCAGGAAAAAACGAAAATGGGTCAATCTTGTCCTTGCCGAGAATTGTCGACGGACGAAAACTTGCTTCGATGGAACAGAATGTTGGATGGAACTGTACGGTGAAGGAGAAGCAGTGGTTCGAATCAAGACGACCATGAATCATCCTAATCCTGCTGTTCGAGACTGGCCAGCATTGAGAATTGTTGATACAGAAAAGTATCCTCATCCCCGAGTGGGCAGCAAATACCGTGTTTGGCCTCTCTACAATTTCTCTACAGGCATTGATGACCACCTTATGGGCATAACGCACATCATACGAGGAAAGGAGCACCTGACCAATCAAGCTAGACAGGAATACATGTATCGGCACTTCGGATGGAAGTATCCTGAAACAATTCATTATGGCAGGCTGAAGATAACAGGAGCGTCACTTAGTAAATCAGAAATTGTGAAGGGCATGGATAGCGGATTATACAAACACTGGGATGACCCCCGACTTGCCACCATTGCAGCCCTAAGAAAACGGGGAATAACCGCGGAGGCAATCCATAGTTTAATAATTGATGTTGGTCCCAAGCCGCAAGATGTTGTGTTAAGCTGGAAAAACTTGTATGCCCACAACAGAAAACAGATTGACCCCAACGCTAAACGTTACTTCTTTGTTCATGATCCCGTGAAATTAGTTGTAGATGATATTCCCCACGAGTTTATGGCTCAGATTCCACTTCATCCTGATCACTCCGACATGGGCGTTCGATGTTTTGAGGTAAAGCCTGAGAAGGGAAAAGCAGTTTTCTTGATTTCGAAAGATGATGTAGAGGGGATAGCAAGCAAGAATGCTATACGTTTTATGGATCTCTTTAATTTTAAAGTAAAAAAGATTGAACAAGAAGTGATTCAAGCCATTTTTTTGGGTGAGTCTTACGAAGAAGCCAAGAAACTTGGAGCTCCGTTGATTCATTGGATTCCCTTTGATAGCGGTGTTCTATGTGAAGTTGTGATGCCTGACGCTTCCGTGGATAAAGGAATCGCAGAAGACGCCTGCAGGGTGTTGAGACCAAATGAGATTGTTCAGTTCCAGCGTTTTGGCTTTGCTCGCGTTGATAGGGTTAATGAGAAGTTGACCGCATATTTTGCGCATCGATAGTAGTATGTCTGGCCAAATTTCAGAAAAACGGCTCAAAATAATTTCATATTATTAAGAGACAAAAGAAAAAAACAGGAAACCTTAAAGACATTTGAGGATTCACGGAATTTAATTGAATTTTTCAAGAATTTTCCGAACAAAAACGGTGAAAAAGAGAACGAGCACAACTTCATTTTTATTCCTGAAAAAGAAGCATACCTCAGAAATCGACATAAAGAAATTAGTAACGCACAAACGTCATTTGATTTTATCACTTCGTGGAAGAGATTTCCACTCAAAATACATACATTTACTGAGAGCACAAAAAGCGCACTAAAACGAAATGTGAAAATACGAGTCATTTTAGAAAAACCTCAAAACGAATATTCACTTTCAAAAACTATTCTAGAAAATGAAATGCATCCAAATTATCAACTCAAATACATACAATATCTCTCTCCTGCGATACTTGCAATTTTTGATAATAAAAGAGCTGTCATTGACATGTCTTCATCATCAGGTCTGGCAGAAGCTTCTGCTACTTGGACAAACAACCCATGCTTTCTATCAATAGTATCTGAGTATTTTGAAAACACGTGGAAGAACGCAATAGAACATTTACCCGAACAGATTACTCAATAAAATCTGATTTAAGCACAACATTATGTCAAAAGGACACATTTCAGGAAATTCTCTACTCCATGGTTACATTTCCCGAATTCTAAGGTAAGGATATGGGAACAATTTTTAACGAATACCATATTCGGAAACTGATAGAACAGAACTGGAAAGGTGTGGAGTTCTTACTTATTATTGTTAAACAGTTCACAGAGCATTTCGTAGAGTTCTTCGCCGCCCTCAACTTTGGTGAATAAGCTCTTTTCGGCTTTCAGAAGCCTTCCCGCGGTGTCACAGGTTCTCTTCCACTCCAGTTCTTTCCACATCATTTTATAGTTTTTATGTTCCACCAACGCCCTAAATACAAGCACAGTGAACATGGCAATTGTAACTACCAGGTTTAACAGATAAATGCTTAGCAGGTCCAACTAAATCACCGCCATAGTAATTGGTTAGTTTCTGGGGATTCATAAGATTTATTACTGAATGGATCGAATCACTTTCTCGCTCTCACCGAGAAGCTTGAGATGCATGCGTAAATCCCATAATTTACTATCTCATACTGAGATATCCAAAATTTGAACTTTAAAGGGTAGCGTGGTACAAGCCTGGGTGAGAGCACATCTAAGTTATCCAAAAAAAAGTTGGTGGCCAATTTAACGAAAAACTTTGCAAATCTTACAGTATTTCGGGTTTCACTTCAAAAAAAGGAACAATGTTTTGCATACAGATATGTAAAGTGACGGCGTTCAGGTCGAAACATTCATAAACCCTGTTTCCGATAGACTCTGCACTTAAAAATAGGGTGAGGCATATGTCAAAACCGTTTTACGCAAAATTTGTAGTCCCCAATGAGGTGGTAGATGCAGCCTATGAAGCCCTGCAAATAGCCAACCAAACAGGGTCTGTTAGAATAGGTACTAACGAAACAACAAAAGCTGTTGAAAGAGGTCAAGCAAAACTCGTAGTTATTGCAGAAGATGTAGACCCGCCGGAAGTTGTGGCGCATCTCCCTCTCCTCTGTGAGGAACGAAAAATTCCTTACGTGTTTGTACCAAGCAGAGAAAAACTTGGAATTTCCTCAGGGATAGAAGTCTCTTCAGCTGCGGCTGCAATCGCTAATGTTGGCGACGCAGTTGCTTTGGTAAAGGAAATTTCCAGCAGAATCGAGGAACTAAAACAGAAGGGCTCTAGTGGATGAGCAAGAAAGAGGCCCCTACTGAACTAGTTCCTGCAGAAGTTATTCAGGTCGTTGGTCGGACAGGACTTACTGGCGAAATTACTCAGGTAAGAGTCCGAGTTCTTGAAGGAATGGACAAAGGACGCATCATAACAAGGAACGTAAAGGGTCCAGTACGCGCTAACGACATTCTCGTCCTAAGAGATACGGAAAGAGAAGCAAAAAGGCTCAGACGATAAGGAGATTTGCAAGTGCCAAAGTCCAGAGATTGTTCTTTTTGCGGACACGAATTTCCACCGGGCACAGGCATGATGGTTGTAAAGAACGATGGAACAACTTTGTGGTTCTGTTCCAACAAGTGTAGAAAAAGCTCTATTGATTTGAAGCGGGACTCCCGAAAAGTTAAGTGGACAAAATATTTCGGAAAGGAAGAAAAAGGGAGAGCTTAACTGAAAGGTCAACCCTTCTATATTGAAGGGTAGACATTGAGGCTTGGTGAACGACTATGAATATTGTAGTGCTTGGTCCTCCTGGTGTAGGTAAGGGAACCTATACGCCGAAGTTCTTTCAAAAAAGTATGGTATTCCCACCATCTCTGTTGGAGACCTTTTCCGCAGAGCAATAAAAGACGAGACTGAATTAGGCAAAAAAACAAAGGATTACGTGTCTAGGGGCGACCTTGTTCCTGATGAAATAGTCATCGATTTGGTGAAGAATAGACTGGAACAGGATGACTGCAAGGGCGGTTTTATTCTTGATGGCTATCCTAGAACTGTTCCCCAAGCAGAAGCCATGATGAAATTCAAAAAAATCGATGTTGCCCTTAATTTTGTTGCCCCTGACGAGGTTATAATGTCCAGAATTGGCGGACGAAGAACCTGCCGCAAATGCGGAGCAATATATCACATAAAGAATGTGCCCCCAACGATTGAGGGGGTATGCGATCGTTGCAGTGGAAGACTTATTCAACGCGCAGACGAGAAGCCTGAAGTCATCCAAAACAGGTTAGTTGTATATCGTGAAAAAACAAAACCTGTTAGTGACTATCTCCGCACAAAGGGTCTGATAGCGGACATTGACGCGAATTACCCGATCGAAGAAATCGACAAAATAATCACTCAATGTGAAAAGTACCTTACGAAAATAAGCTGAATTCGGAACTAAAACAACCACCATATTTTTTCGTTAATAACTTTTAGTAGAACCTAAAAGCAACCATTTACTGAATTATATTGGAGGAAAATCGCTTTGCCGGTAAGACAGCCAATCGTTTCGGTTCTAGGTCACATAGACGCTGGAAAGACTAAACTGCTTGACAAAATCAGAAAAAGCAGTGTCCAAGACCGCGAGGTTGGAGGAATCACCCAGCACATCGGCGCAAGCTATTTTCCAGTAGATACCCTTGCCCAAATCTGTGGACCTCTGTTTAAGGGACTGAAAACGGATGTGCAGGTTCCGGGGCTGCTTGTCATCGATACTCCCGGTCATGAAGCCTTCGTTAACTTGAGAAAAAGGGGCGGCGCAGTAGCTGATATTGCAATTCTTGTAGTTGACGTTCTAAGGGGATTTGAGGCGCAGACCTACGAGTGCCTTGACATCCTAAAAGAGAAGAAGACGCCCTTCCTTGTGGCGGCAAACAAGATTGATCGTATACCCGGATGGAAACCTAATCCTGATGAAACATTTTCAGCTTCTTATAGAAGCCAAGACCCATACGTTCAACAAGCGCTAGACGAGAACTTGTACCGTATTATGGGAACTTTCTCCAGACTGGGCTTCAGAACAGACAAATTCAACAATGTTACAGACTTCACCAAAACTATCGCCATCGTCCCCACAAGCGCCAAAAGCGGAGAAGGCATACCCGAACTCTTAGCCGTTCTCATAGGTTTGACCCAGCAGTATCTGCAGTCCAGACTCAAAACAACAGAGGGTCCAGCAAAAGGAACAGTTCTGGAGGTTAAAGAGGAACCGGGATTAGGCATCACGACGAACGTGATTATTTATGATGGAATACTTCAGAAGGGCGACCTCATAGTTGTTGGCGCCAAAGAAAAACCGATTGTAACGAACATTCGCGCAATTTTCTTGCCTAAGCCTCTAGATGAAATCAGAGATCCACGAGACAAGTTTTCTTCAGTTACTTCTGTTTCGGCTGCGGCTGGAGTAAAGATTGCAGCGCCAAATCTTGAGGATGCATTAGCTGGTGCACCGTTGTATGCTGTTCCTTCCGAAGACCGTCTTGAAGAGTACATAAAATTGGTTACGGACGAAGTCGAGCAAATCAAGATTGCCACCGACTTGGACGGCGTTATTTTGAAAACGGATGCTTTGGGGTCTCTTGAAGCGATTGCCGAGAGTTTGAAACGAAACAATGTTCCGATAAAGGTGGCTGACGTCGGCGATGTATCTAAGCGTGACGTAACTGAGGCAGCAGTTGTTAAAGAGCGGGAACAGCTTCATGGAGTTATTTTAGCATTCAACGTTAAGGTGCTCCCAGACGCTGAAGAAGAAGCTAAAAACCGTAATGTCCCAATATTTAATCAAAGAACCATTTACAGTCTAATCGATGAGTATCTCCAATGGGCGAAACAAGAGGATGATGCAAGGCTTGAAGAAGAATTCAGCAGATTAGTCAAACCAGCCAAAGTCAAGTTTCTTCCCGGATACGTGTTCCGAAAAGCTAAACCCGCAGTTGTCGGCGTCGACGTTTTAGCGGGGCGAATAAAACCACGACTCACTCTTGTCAAAGAAGACGGACGTAATGTCGGCGAAATTTTGCAGATTCAAGACAAGGGTAAACCCGCATCGCAAGCGGATATCGGCTCGCAGGTAGCTGTTTCTTTGGGAAAAGCAGTTGTTGGTCGCCACATTCATGAGGGCGAGACATTCTACGTTAGGGTGCCTGAATCTCACGCAAAGGTGCTTTTAACCAAGTTTGAGGACCGCTTGACGCCTGAAGAAATCGAGGCATTAAATGAGTTTATCGAGATTATGCGGGTTGAGTCTCCTTTTTGGGCGGCTTAGTTTTGTTGCGTGTTTTGGGTTAATTGATTTCGAATCCATAGGTTTTATTAAGTCTTAATATGCCCTATTTTTTTGTAGTGAATCCGTGAACCAGCTCCATCAACCAATTAGCCAGTGGACTAACTGAGGATCGGAGTAAATGTGAGAACTAAATGAAAACAGACTCAAAACAGATTCTTGGAAGAAAATCCTCCGTTTTTCGAGAGGTATACCCGATTCATGAGCCCTACGTCTATGCCGCAATCGTTAGTGAACCAAACACTCACAGAATAAAATATGAACTGATCGAACCTACCATCATTGAAGAAGAGGAAAAACAACTCAAAGAAATCAAGGCTATACTGGTTGAGGAAATCGATGTTAATCTCAAAGAAATTGGAACACAAAAAAAAGCTGAGGAATACCTGAAAACAAAGATTAATGAAATAATAAAGGATTACCGCCTGAAAATCGCAGAGGAAGCAGTGGACAAACTTGGTTACTATATCATACGAGACTTTCTAGGCTACGGAAAAATTGACCCACTAATGAAAGACCCTATGATTGAAGACATCTCAGCAGACGGAGTTAATATACCAATATACGTTTGGCACCGAGACTACGAGTCCCTTCCAACAAACATTATCTTCAAAAATAGCACAGAACTAAACTCGTTCATAGTAAGATTAGCTTACTTGGCAAAAAAGAACGTCTCACTTGCAATGCCAATCCTCGATGCGTCTCTACCCGATGGCAGTCGAATTCAAATGACCTACGGGAACGAGATAACACGACGAGGCTCAACATTCACGATACGACGCTTCCGTGTTGACCCCCTAACAATATCTGACCTGATCGCACTTGGCACTCTCTCCTCTGAGATGGCTGCATACTTTTGGTACGCCATCGAAAACAGGGCATCATTTCTGGTATCTGGAGGCGTTGCCTCAGGAAAAACCACGATACTTAACTGTTTTTCGATGTTCATAAAACCTGGACTGAAGATAGTTAGCGTAGAAGACACTGCTGAATTGAATTTGCCGCATGAAAACTGGATTCCATCGGTCGCAAGATCAAGTTTTGGTCACGATACGAAGGGAACTGGAAGCGTTACATTATTTGATCTTTTGAGGGCAGCTGTCAGGCAGAGACCAGACTATCTGATTGTGGGCGAGGTTCGTGGCGAAGAAGCTTACACTCTATTCCAAGCCATGGCAACAGGGCATCTTGGAATGGGAACAATCCATGGCGAATCTGCGAGTTCAGTTATTCACCGTTTGGAGTCGGAACCAATGAACATTCCAAGACCACTCTTGACGATGATTAATGCCATTCCTGTTCAGCTGCGAACTGAAGTTGATGGGAAACCAGTTCGAAGGACCCGTTCAGTAACAGAGATTATTGGTTTAGATCCTAAAACAAGGGAGCTGTTGACCCATGAAGTGTATCGATGGGACGCAAGACATGATTCCTTCGTTTATTCTGGTCACAGTCACCTTTTAGAAGAAAAGATGAAAAGTAAGGGACTTAACGAAAAAGAGGTTCAGGATGAGCTGCATCAAAGAAAGACGGTTCTAGATTGGATGGTACAAAAGGGGATCCGCAAGTACACCGACGTCGTCTCGGTCATCAGAGAATATTACGATGAACCCTCACGCGTCTTCCGAAAGGCTAGGGTGGGAACATAATGAGTGCAAACAAACGGAGAAAAAGCCTCAAAAAAGTTTACTCCCGAGCCAAAAATTTGTTCCATAGCAGTTCCTCGTCTAGTAACAGCCGTTATTCTCGGTGGACTGAGAGGCTTAGATTAGGCGCGACTAAACCTCAGGTTTTTGCTTATCAGCTTGTCGGGGGAAAATCATCTCGGTTCTTTCCATTATTCAAAGACCTTGATAGTAGCATAAAGAAGTCGTGGGATGAAAAGCAACTTCAAAGCTTATGTCAGCACAACAATTCTGACGAGTCTGCTGCTGTCAGTCTCAACCATGCTTGCTGTTCCAGCTCTTCTGTTCTTCATCTTCAAACTTTCTTTCTTTCTGGCACTTCTTTTTGGAGCGGGATTGAGTCTGCTTGCCGGAGCCATAACCGTGATGGCGTTCTATGCATACCCAAGCTACCGATCAGACAACCTGAAAAGAGCCTTAGAAGATGACCTCCCATTCACTGCAGGATACATGTCAATTTTAGCAGGAGCGGGTGTACCCCCAGATTTTATATGGCGCTCTTTGGCACAAATTGACGACTCGTTGGCAGTTTCTAAAGTAGCGAAGAACGTGGTTCGGGACGTGGAGCTTTTCGGATTTGACGTTATCTCAGCATTGGAAACCATGTCTAGTCGAACGCCTTCTGAAAGTTTCAAAGAACTAATTGAAGGTTTTATTTCAGTAGTTCACTCAGGAGGCAACTTGGTAAAATACCTCAGAAACCAATCACGGCAATACATGAAACTAAAGCAGATTGCCCTGAAACGTTTCTCTGACACTCTTTCAGTTTTAGCAGAGTTCTATGTAACTCTGATGGTGGCGGGGTCACTCATCTTTGTAGTAATGCTTTCGGTCATGGCAATGCTAGGTGGGGGAGGGGTTGGTCCATTAGATTCTCGTTTATTGTTGCAGCTTTTGACCTACATCGGCTTGCCGATTGGCTCCGTGATATTTCTGATAATAATAGACATAACTTCACCGAAGAGATGATTTATGCCTAAAATTGAAACATGGGAAAAGAAAATCGCTTGGATAGTCTCGGGTGCCCTAGGGGTCACTATATGCGTAACAGCGATACTCCTTCTCAGGGGCAGTCCTCTCTTCGATGAGTATTTCCTATTGGCGGTTGTAATTACTGTTTTTCCTCCAGCTGTCCTCGATTACGTGGACTACCGTTGGAAACGTTCAGTAGACAAGCATCTGCCTGACCTCTTTCGAAGCATAGTTCAAGCCCAAAAAACGGGGATGACCTTACCCCAAGCCGTGGAAGAAGCAGCTAAGAGACAATATGGACCTATGACAACGGAACTCCAGAGAATGGCAGCTCAGATAAGTTGGGGCGTGTCATTTGAGGATGCAATTCAGTCCTTAGGTAAACGTGTTAACACAGGTCTTATGCGGCAAACAATTCCTTTGATTCTTGAAGCTCAGCGTTCAGGAGGGCATGTTGAAAAAGTTTTTGAGCCGCTAGAAGAGTTTGTGCAGACAACCTTAACATTTGATGATGAACGCAAAACTCAGACTAGACCGTATCTTGCAATTATCTATGTGGCATTCTTTGTTTTCCTCTTCACGATTATTATGCTATTCAAATCCTTCTTTGTTGACATAGCAGATTTTGAACTTAGCCAGTTTGAGTTGATGACGCCTAGTGAAGCAAGGAGCATCTTCTTTCACATGAGCTCTCTCCAAGCATTCTTTGGTGGTCTTGTGGCTGGAAAAATGGGTGAAGGAACGATTGGTGGCGGTCTAAAACATAGCGTTATTCTCTTGGTCTGCGGGTATCTAGCATTCAAATTTATAGTGTAATGGAAGAAAAAATATGAGAAAAATATTGTGGAACAGGAAGGGAATAACTCCCGTTTTAAGCAGTCTCTTATTGACGGTTATTGCAGTAGCGGGTATGTCGATTGCTGTTACCGCTACATACGTTATCACTGATGGACTTCACGACAATATGGGTGAACGCTTTATTATTGAAGACGTCTGGTTTACTACGTCAGGTCACGTTTCTTTGTATGTTCGGAATGTGGGTAAGGTCGCCATCAAAGTGGATGCAGTGTATGTGAACAGAATGCGTCAATCTTTTACGCTAATTGAGTTGGAAGCGAACAAACATGGATGGTTGAACTTCACTTACAGCTGGAATTCAGATACCGCATATGAAATTAAAGTTGTAACTAGGAGAGGAACACAAGTTGTTGACTACTACATGTCGCCGCTTTAAGAGGGACCGACGGGGCATCAGCAACATAATTGTCATCGCCCTTAGCTTTGTGATTATGCTGGCGATAGTTTCGAACATTGTTTTGTGGAACTACGAAATGAATCAGGTTGACTGGGAAAAAATGAGAGAACAAATTAACGTGACAAGCGTTGAATCTATTAATCAGACATCATTGTATAACCCCCAAGAATATTTCCTCGGAGGAGAAACAAATTTGGTTTCAGGAAACATTTCAAACCTTACTTCAGATAATGGAGGTTATATGAACTTTGAAAGTTATTATTCTGGAACAAATATTCTTGATTTTATTGATAACAATAATTCAAATGTCGATTCTAGTGTCGATAAAGGTTCACAATCCAACTTCACTGCACAACAACATGGTCCAGACTCTGTTGTTGACGTATTAGTTGAGCAAAATACAGCAGGAAATGGTTTGCTTTTTCTTTATGTAGATGCATATGACGGGGTTAGAACAGATTGGACAAGAGTTGGAGCATCGCCTTACCTTGGCTTTATCGATTATAATTCAAATTATGTTCATACAACTAAAAACAACGACCAAATTGGGGATTTTGGTTTTGAAAATTCAGGGATATCTTCAGAAACTATCCAAAGTGTTACTATTCAATTATATGCAAAACAAACTGCTATTAATAATCCAATCCAACTTTTTGTTTGGGAAGGCTCAGCATGGATAAATCTGGGTTCTAAAGCCCCGACCACCTCATGGGGTTGGATTGACTACACTGCAACGTCCCAACTTAACTCATGGACAAAAATTGATGCCGCCAAAATCTACTTGCAAACAGCAACTGGAGCTGGCTTGTATGAAGTTGATTGTGCAAGACTTGCGATTAATTATGTCGAACCAATTAATTATGAAATCGATTTAGAGGTTCAATGGAATAATGTTGACTATAACGAAGTAAATGAAGAGCTTTGTATCTATGGGGGAACAACGGGCTCAGAAAATATACAAGTGGATATGTGGAATGGTTCAAGTTGGGAAAACCTTTTTGGTGATTTGAACCCGGGATGGAATAACATATCTGTGTCTTTGTATCTGACATCTCCATTATTCACTATTAGATTTATGGGGGAAAATGAAACAAACGACTCAATACAAGATAGTTGGGAAATAGATTCTACCCTTTTACATGTTTGGACTGATCGGTACACATCAGAAGTCGAGGTCACTGGTTCAAGCAACATTAACGATTGGAACGAACTGAATTGGACAGTTGATAGCGCATGGACCATTGGATTGGTTGAAGTCACACTTCAGCTATATAATTACACACTTGATGGCTATCCGATAAGCGGAAATGGCTACATTAACTATTCTTCAAGTTTAATAGCAAATAGAGCCGAGGATAAAAACCAGACACTCTCGGTAACCCCAACCGATTTCAGAAACACTACTGGATATTGGAAGTTGAAAATCATGGGAGTTAAAGAAACAGAAGAACCGTTTAATTTACAAATCGATTGGATCGAATTTAAAGTGAAAACAAATGGGAGTCTATTCACCTTCAAAAATGAAGGTTCTCTAACAATTCAGGTGGTATCTTGTTGGGTAAACAATTTCACCTATCATGAAAGATATAGTATTAACCTGTTTGTCAATTCTGGAGATACTGTTAGATACTTTACCGATAATATTACTTTGCCAGATCCACCATTCTTAGTTAAGGTCGCAACAAAAAGAGGAAATATGGCAATATTTTCTGAAAGCTAAAAGATTGAAGCGTGGAAGTAAATTTTTCTACTATAATTCCCTTATTTAAGACTAACAACTCGATTAAATCGAGCGAACAAAGAATCGCAAATTATTATGTATATACCATCAGGCAATTAGACTGTTAAAGTTGTAACTGAACGCGGAAACGCAGCGGTCTATTCTGGAACAGAAAATTAACTTATTGTGCTACGCAAGCCTTCAATGATTCTATTGCCTCTGTATGATTTTTTGCTTCAATCAAATCTATTTTGTAAAGTGCCGCCAATTTTCTGCCGCTCTCGCTCATCTTTGGAATCGCAACAAGACAAGCTTTTTCGGGATTAACATCAAAAATCTTAGCGAACATAGAAATCACTGACTGCTCAGAAACAATATCATCCGAAGTTTCTAAGTCAATCGCTGTTGTGTTCTTCGTTTCAACCGAGACTGCAATTAAATCAAACATGTGACGTGTTCCAGATTTTCCATTCAAGAAACCAGGACTCTCTACTTTGAATCCCATATCTTCCAAAAAATCGACTATTGGATTTCTTATAATCCAGCCTAGCGTTGCCTTTTTTGAGGCTTCTGGGGTCAAAGTGTATGAGTAAACATTTTTGTAGATGGATTCGTCGAAATTGAATTTTTCTTCGCATTCACGACAGAAATGAGTTGGAAGAGGAATATCAAAGCTTTTAGCACATTTATTACAGGTGCACCATACTCCTGCCTTGTTATGGTCCACATCAGGAGTAGTTAGTTCCTTGTTGCATCTAGGACAGAATAGTTTGTCTCCTCTCTGGAAATGATCTTCTGTGTCGATGTACCCACATTTTATGTGTTCAATCAAAGCGCTTTTCTTAATATCAAAGGATTTGCAGTAGGGACAGGTATAGTGTATCGACACATTCGCTGAACTGCAAGATGGACAGAAGATGATTTTGTCGTAAAGCTTCCTCTTCACAACACCTCCCTCAAAAAGTTGCTGCAAAAACTCGTCCGTGTTAGAGTCGTCCTCAACGAACGCGTCTAGGAGTGGGTATCTAATGCCTATTTTTGGGTCATAAACTGGATTCAATGTGCCAAGCTCGCCGCTTACAAACTTGCTAATAAGAAGCTGTACATTATGATCTTTGTAAAGGCTATGTATTTCCTTTTTTGAAGCTTCTGGCATCAATGTTCTCCTCTTCTAACCCGCGGTGAAGACGCTTAAATTACTTGTAGGAAGCAAGGTATACTTTTCGTTTTTTTAAAAGATTATGGAGCAGTAATTTATACTTTAAATCTATCTGTTCTTAGGTTCGCCTAGTCGCTTACTTGTGAAACGGCAGTCCGAGCGCAAACGATATTTCTTGTTTCAGTTTCATTATTGTCGATATCTGCGATGATAAATGTGGTTGCAAGCTGTCTTGACGAGAAATAGAAGAATATAGGATATATCCAGATACTCGGGTAAAAGATAAAAGCAATCCTGATTCTACAAGAGGTTATGCAAAAGCCAATCTTCTCAGTGATTACAACGGGGCGAGGCGAGAAAGATACAAAAGCCCTCAAAGAGACATTCAACAACTGGGAGATTGCAAAAAAGGTTTTTGAAGAAAAAACAGGAAAAAGCAGAAGCAATCGAATTTTTGGTTGCAGACGCGGGAGAAAACGCCGAGTTTCCCAAAATCTGTGATTCTAAAATAATTTCTCCTAAAGAATACGAAGAGTACAGGAAGGAACTCTGGAAATCTGGAATAATCAAATATCCAGGGTGGGATACTCCGGCTATAGGACGGAATCTAGGGTTCAGGCATGCAAAGGGAAGAATAGTTGTTTTTCATGACATCGACTCCCTTTTCTCAACTGGAACAGAGATGGATAATGATTACATTTTTTCTGAATTAGATAAGTATGAAAACTATTTCGAAGTGATGTATTCCGCCTTCAAACGTAAAGAAGTTGTTGCCACGGTTCCTTCTTTGAGACCAAGAGACAGCCTTAAGCTGGGAAGAAGGTTTGGAATCATGGGAGCTAACTTTTTGACGTGGTTTTCCCTCAAGCTTCCCACAATAGAAATTTTGGGAATCCCAGTGATGGGAGCAAGCGTTCCCGGATGTAGTATAACGTTGTTGCATGATGTTGCATCTCAAATGTCTAAGAACGGGTACGGACCCTACGATTCGGAGCTGGGGGTGTCTGAGGACCAGAAGATTTCTAGGTTAATGAGGAGGTTCGGAAGAATCTCATATGAACCATACGCCGGAGTTTTCACAAGAACAATGAGCAGAGTGAGCGACGGCTATGACATCGCCAAGTCTCTTGGCTACGCGATAAAGGGATCTACCTACTACATTTTTCCGGGGCTTTTCAAATACCGCAAGCACTCTCTGACAATCTAAAAAATTATAGCTATCTAGGGGCGGTCCTGAAGTTTTTTGATGGCTTCATCGATGACAGCTTTTAGTCCGTCTAGTCCAACCACTTTCGTGTCTTTCACCTCAAGTCCCGTATGGTAACTGAATTCTTCTATGTCACTCTTGAAAGTGTCTAGATTGTCTAGAGAATCGATTATGATGAGCCCTGAAAGATCCTCAAACTGATCCTTTACATCTTCCATGTTCCAATCGAAGATTTCGCGGAACCCTGCAGTTTTCTTCAGGTTTGAGGGCATCCAGCCTGGAGAAAGATAGAAGTGACTGCATTTTGGGTCGGCTTGTAAAAGTTTTTTGTGTCCACCAAGCAAGCAATCGATGCAGTTCAGGGCATCAACTTTGATGGCGTTATTGTATTTTTTGACGATTTTTTTGATTCTTGGATGGCACATGTCCCCGTAGACAACGATTATTCCGTTAGGCGCATATTCTGCTGATTTTTCTAGGACGGATGTCAGTTCTTTTTCTAGTTCAGCGTAAACTACGTGGAGACCCGCATCCAAGAAATAGGGTTCAACATCAAGCGACTGTTCTTCTATTAGTTTTTCGATTTCTTGTCGTAAGATACCGCAAGAAATTAGGAGGGGGTGAGGTTTGCTTTGCAATCTTGCGGTTCCCGCTACTTTTCTAGGTTAGAAATCCATGCGTCCAGCTTTTCTCTGGCGTCTTCGTCACCCATTTGTTCGAGGGGATGTTTCATGAGGTATGCGGAGGTGTATGTTAGATTGCCGCTTACTCCTTTGTCTAGGGCTAGTTTTGCGCATCTTATTGCATCGATTGCCACTCCGCCGGAGTTGGCTTTGTCGTCCACGTCTAGTCGGATTTCCATGTTGTAGGGTATGTTTGCGAACATTCTGCCTTCTATTCTGATGAAGGCTAGTTTGGTGTTGCCTAGGAATGGGATGAAGTCGCTTGGTCCAATGTAGATGTCTTTAGCGTCTAATCGTTGTTTTTCGGGTATTTGGCTTTGTACGGATTCTGTTTTGGATATTTTTTTGCTTTCCAGCCGTTCTCGTTCGAGCATGTTGGCGAAGTCTGTGTTTCCGCCGACGTTAATTTGGTAGGTTCGGTCTATGGATGCTCCGCGGTCTACGCAAAGTTTGGCTAATGTTCTGTGGGTTATTGTTGCTCCGATTACTCCTTTGACGTCGTCTCCTACAATTGGAAGACTTGCATTTTCAAACTTTTTGAGCCATTCTTTATTTGATGCAATAAAAACGGGAATACAGTTGATGAAGGCGCAACCTGTTTTCAGGGCGATGTTTGCCCAGAATTCTGTGGCTTTTTGGCTGCCCACAGGAAGATAATTGATTATGATTTGTGTTTTTGTGGCTTCTATTTCTTCGATTGCTTCTTTTTCGAGTTCTTGTGCCGATTTTGTTTGTTTGATTGGTTTAATCATGCTTGCTACGTAGATTCCTACGCCGTCAAGAGTTGGGCTTTCTTTCACTTTTCTTGTGGTGCATCCTGAGGCGCTATCAACCCAATCTACGTAGTTTGGGTCTGAGAAGATGGCTTCGTTTAGGGGTTTCCCTACTTTGTTTTCTCCGACGTCAAAGGCGCAAACAAATTCTACGTCTTCTAGTCCGTATCCGCCGATTTTCTCGTGCATTAATCCTAATTTTTGGGTTTTGTTTCGCTTGTAATATTCTATTCCTTGAGCTAGACCAGCGAAACAGTTTCCTACTCCAACTACGCCAACCCTAACTTTTCCCATGTGATCACATTCTCTTTATACTCTGAGCAAATAGTAAGTGGTTCTTCTTTATTTCTTTCGGTTATGCAAGTGCAGTTGAAGTGGATAGACTCTTAGTGATTTTAAGCTAGATATCGTAAAAGAGTTTTTGTGAAGAAAAACTGGAAAAAAGCCTGTTTTCAACAATGCTACTGTTAATAGGAGACTAATATGAAGGAAAAGGATGCTGGGCAGGTTTAGGGCATAAAAAATGAGTAGATTAACCGTATTCCTGCTAGTATGGCGATGACGAAGAGAATTGTTCGTATTGCTTTTCCGTTTACTCTTTTGGCAAGCAGGCATCCCACTTGGGCTCCGATGATTGTGCCGATTGTTATTGGAATAGCATACTCGAGTAATAGGTTGTCTAGGAGACCGTGAGTAATTACGCCTACACCGTTGGTGATAGCCATGGCAAACTCGGAGGTTGCAACAGCAATGTGAGTAGGAACACCCAACAGAATCATAGACGTTACATCAGTTATTCCGCCGCCTAATCCAGCCAAGCCAGTTACAATTCCGCCTACAAAACTGCTGGCCAACGCCAAAGAGCGGCTGCGAAGAGTATATGTAAAGAAGTTGCCTTTGTGGTCGACTCCATTTCTTGTCCATTCTCCGTTGTTTGTTTTCTGGTTTTGGTCAGAGCAACTCTTTTTTCTCTTGTTTCGTATCATGATTGCGGCGATAAAGAGTATGAAGATGCCGCAGATGCCAGCTAGAATATTTTGTGGCAGAAACGTGGTTATGTACGCTCCTAAGACAATGCCGGGAACGTCTAGTATGTCATAGAATAGTCCCAGCTTGTAGTCTATTTGTCTGTGTCTGACGTATCCTAGAGTGGCGGAGACTGTTGTGCCTAGGATAGCCACTAGGCTGATGGCTATGGCATTTTTTGCTGGTACTTGAAACAGCACGATAAGGGCGGGAACGATGATGATGCCGCCTCCAAGACCAACCATCGAGGCGGGCACACCAACTACGAACCCTAACAGTAGGACAAGAACTGCTTCGATAAGGTTCATCGGTAATCCAACGGAGAAAATGGCTAACTTGATTTAAGGTTTTCTAAAAATGTGCATACATAAATGGTGCGGGGGGTGGGATTCGAACCCACGAACCCCTACGGGACAGGCTCCTGAAGCCTGCGCCTTTGACCTGGCTCGGCGACCCCCGCTCCTTTGTTTCAAAAAATCAAATCTTCCTTAAGTGTCTTTTCGCTTAAGTTTTAGTTTAAAAGCTTAAAGAAGCAGTTTATCCTAAAGCCAAATATGACGTGAGAATCATGAACTGGCTGGAAATACTACAAGAATGCTCACAGAAGATGAAAAAAGAAGCCCTCAAGTTTTATGGCTCACCAGAAGCCGCAGTCGGCTTTGGCGTGGGAGCAGGCGGCGACACATCAAAGAGAATCGATTTAGCCGCTGAGAAGGCGCTGATAGAGTGCCTAAACAAGCATGAAATATCATGTACTCTCGTCAGCGAAGAGGCGGGAACAAAACAGATCGGAACCAAGCCCTCAGAATATTATGTTACAACAGACCCTGTGGATGGGACAACAAACGCTGTCCGAGGGCTGCCCTTTAGCGCAAATGTAATAGCAGTCTCGAGGGGACCTTTTCTTCGGGATGTTGAAGCAGCGGTTGTGTCCGACATCGTCCAAGAGATAACCTACACTGCCCAGAAGAATGGGGGCGCATTCAGGAACGGAAAAAGAATCAAACCTTCCGAAGTATCGAACATAGAAGATGCTGTGATTGGCGTTGACTTGAACACCTTCAGAATAGAAGAACTTGTATCCAAAATTAAGGGACTGTTCAAAGTTGGGAAGCATTTTCGGCATTTTGGAGCCAACGCCCTAGAAATCTGCTATGTTGCAGACGGCTCAACAGACGCCTTTATTGACATCAGAGGAAAACTGCGGGTAACAGATATGGTAGCATCCTATCTTATACTTCGCGAGGCGGGCGGAATCATCCTCACGCCAGAAGGAGAAGAGCTTAACGTTCCCTTAGCAGCCACCCAGCGACTATCCTTCATCGCAGCCTCGAACAAAACATTATATGAGAAAATCAAAGCGGCTCTAGCAGCCTAAGGCGTACAGAACGGGCAGGGACAGTTTTTAACAGAGAAAACAGAAGAGATTATCCTGTGATACCTTGACGCAGATAAAGCCTGTGCACCCGTATCCAGCCCTGCTCCTGCAAGAAAACCGTGACCGAGCCCTAGTGGTCTCTGACCTTCACATAGGCTGGGAAAGACTCCTAAGTCAAAAAGGAGTACATGTTCCATCCCAAACCCCAAAAATCAAGAATATGCTGCTTAAGCTAATCAAAGAAGCAAAACCCACACAACTAATACTATTAGGAGACATAAAAGACGCCATAACCAAAATATCCATGGAAGAATGGAAGGAAATCCCAGAATTCTTCGAGGATATACAAGAAAAAGTTCCAGAAATACAAGTAGTTCTAGGAAACCACGACGGAAACCTTGAGCCGCTCCTGCCCGAAAAAACAAAAATTGTTTCCCCAACAGGAACAATCTTCGGCGACATCGGATTATTCCATGGGCACGCATGGCCAGCGCCAGAACTACTACAATGCAGAAGCCTAATTACAGGTCACGTCCACCCCACAGTAGCCATCCGCGACCCAATGGGCTTCAGGATGACAAAACAGGTTCTTGTCAAGGCACCATGCAACAGCCAACAGCTAGCAAAATCTTTACTAAAACACTTAGGCACAAAAAGTGGCTCCAACATTTCTGACGTATTCAACGAGCAGTATAAAGTAAAACTTGAGGTTTCGCAGCTTTTCATATTGCCTTCCTTTAACCAGTTTCTTGGAGGTAGACCAATCAATGAAAGAAAAAAGGGAAAGAAAAAGGCTGAAGCGTTTATTGGTCCAATTTTGCGTTCAGGCTCCGTAAACATAGAAGATGCAGAAGTGTATCTTTTGGACGGAACATTTCTGGGAACAGTTGAGCAGCTAAAAACGCTAAGTTAACCAAAAAAAGAGCAGTATTACATTTAGAATATTAGTTCAGAAAAGTTTTAATGAATTCCTAGACGTAAGTACTTACGAGGGTGAAAGGATGTCAGGAGACGATTTGCCGGAATGGTTTAAGAAAAGAAAGAATCGCAACCCATTTTTTGGAAACTGGTTCTTCGGGGATATCGAAGAGATGATGAGGGAAATGGAGGAGATGATGGAGAGGAACTTCGAGCAGTTTAGAACACGCATACCAGAGGATTTGAAACGCGAACGCAAACTTCCTGACGGCTCAACCATACCAGAGTGGGGACCCTTCGTTTATGGCTACAGCATGACCATTGGACCAGATGGGAAACCGAAAATAAGGGAATTTGGCAACGTCAAGCCAAGCGAAGACAAAGAATGCGGCTTTACCCAGCCATGCCTTGATGTGAAGGAGGAGAGAGAGCCGCTTGTGGACATCGTCAACACGAACGGTGAGATAAAGGTCATAGTGGAGTTGCCAGGTGTTGAAAAGGAAGCCATTAAACTTTCTGGAATAGAAGACAAGTTAACGATTTCTGTTGAGACTCCTGAACACAAATACTTTAAGGAAATTGAGATTCCAGAGAAAGTTGACCCCAAGAAAGCTAGAACAGCATACAAAAATGGAGTTCTAGAGGTTACATTACCCAAGATAGAAGAAACAGAAACCCAGCGGAGAAGAGATAAAAGTCGAGTGACAAAACAGAATGTAACTACGCTGTTAAAACTTAACCGCGTCTATACAAAGCCCAGTAACAGGTTCAAAGGATACAAGAATATAATGAAGACACCAAAAGAGGTCAAGGTGCTTGAGCAGGTTTGCGAGGAAGCAAAAGCCAAGGGCGAAGTAACGGATAGCCACATCAACCAGCTTTCTGAGGCGCTTGGTTCACGGTTCACCAAAGCATGGGACGCCGTTAAGGAGGAGCGAGTCAAAAAATATGTTTTTAGCCCCAGCTGCAGGATTGTTTGGATAGTTGTGGGCAGAGAAAGAGAATACCAGATTATGCCAGCTGCGGGTTTCTGTTCCTGCGACGATTTCTATTTTCGGGTAATGGATAGGGAAGCAAACATTTGTTATCACCTTATTGCCCAGAAAATCGCGGACGTTTTAGAACTGTACGACAAGATTGAGGAAGAAGACAGACTCTACGACTGCCTTATGGAAGAGTGGAAGAAGGTCACAGCTTAAATATCTCACATTCAAATATTAGACGAAGGAGAGGTTTAGATGACAGTGGACGGATATTTCGCTTGGGTACTCATTCTATTATCAGTTTTGATTTTCATAGCATTGGTTCTAGGCTTCTTGTATATGGTTTACGGCAAAGAAGAAACCGACGAAGAAGAAGACTAGCCCTCTTTTTTGCGGCACAATAAACAAGATTAAACCAATAAACAGTTAAAACAGCAGAGCAGGTAAAGCACCCACAAAGCAGACAAGGCATTGTCCTAAGCGATAGGCAACAGCGCAGTCTCAGCCTCCAAAAGAGGAGCCTAAAGAATTGACTTAGTGAAGCAAGATGGGTTTAAAGGAAATCGTTAACCAAATTCTATCTTCCCGTTCTGATATTAAACGCGAAGAAATTCTGCAAATGATCGAGAATAAGAAGAGGGGAGTAGGAGATTTTCTAAACGACGAAACCGCGGCGCGGATTGTCGCGTCAGAGATGGGAGTGGAAACCGCCCAGAAGTCTTTTCGCCTCAAAATTCAAATAAAAGATCTTGTTTCGGGATTAAATGACGTGTCATTGGCGGGACAGGTAGTATCTGTTTATCCCCCTAAAACATTCAAACGCAGAGACTGGACAGAAGGAAAGCTTGCCAGCATCATTGTTTCGGATAATAGTGGAAGATTAAGGGTGCTTCTGTGGGACAACAAGGTAGACTTGGTTGAGGCAGGAAAAATTCAACAGGAACAGACTATCAGGATTTCACATGGATACGTACGGCAGGGGCAGGATGGAAACCCAGAACTGCATGTGGGAGATAAAGGAAACATCAAAATTCTCGCTGAAGCAACAAAAAAACTGACAGAAATAACAGAAACTGTGCGGACCGATAACAGTTGAAGGAACCGTTACAACAACCCCAAACTTTAGGGAGGTGCACACATCGCAAAACGAAAGAGTTGCAGTTGCTTCTTTCCAGTTAAGTGACGAAACAGGAAAACTCAGTTTTTCAGCTTGGAGAAACATTGCACAAGCCGTTAAGGACTTGAAGGTGGGAACCAGAATAAAGCTGAGGAACGTTTACGCAAAGAAGGGACACGAAGAGAGAATGGAGCTTTCTTCGCGTTACTCCACAGTCATAGAGGTTTTAAACGACACAGAAAAGTAGATCTCAGGCAGAAGACTCTTCGTCAACTTCTTTGATAGCGTCTCCGATGATTTCTAGGCTCGAGTCCACCAGTTCTCGTGTGATGCTTAAAGGCGGAACCAACCTAAGAGTTGAAACGCCACAAGTCACGATTGCTACTCCGCGTCTCCAGCAGCGAATCATCACTTCTCTAGCCTGATCAGCCCCAGCCTTCTTGGTTTCCTTATCTTCCACAAACTCGACTCCAATCATCAAACCCTTGCCCCGAACGTCACCCACAATCTCCCGTTCTTCCTTAACAGTCTGCAGCCACTTCATGATATATCCGCCCTGCTTCTCAGCATTCTCAAGAAGCTTCTCCTCCTTAATCACGTCAATCACAGCCGAAGCCGCAGCACAAGCTAACGGATTCCCTCCAAAGGTGCTAGCGTGAGAACCAGCCTCCCAATCCATCAGCCGCGCCCGAGCCACAGTTGCACTCAAAGGCAACCCAGACGCCAAAGACTTGGCGGCACAAATAATGTCAGGCTCAGTCTTCCAATGCTCAATAGCGAACCAGCGTCCAGTTCTCCCAATGCCAGACTGAACCTCATCAGCAATCAAAAGCAAACCATATTTGTCAGCCAGCTTCTTAAGACGCTGGAAATAATCTGGAGGTGGAACCACATACCCACCTTCGCCCTGTATAGGCTCAAAAACGAAGCCCGCAACCTCTTCAGGAGGCACATACTTTTGCAGAACCTGATCATCAATGAAGTCTACGCATCTGTAGTTACATTCGGGATAGGATAAGCTGAAGGGGCAACGGTAACAATACGGGTAGGGCACATGGGTTATCCCCGGAAGCAACGGAAAGTAGTGCCGTCTTTGGGTTGGCTTGCTTGCAGTAAGAGACGTTGCGCCGCATGTTCTGCCATGAAAGGCGCCGACAAAGGCAATAAACTGGTGTTTACGGGTGTGCCACTTGGAAAGCTTGAGTGCAGTCTCTAGAGCCTCTGCCCCACTGTTTCCAAAGTGTACCTTCTTCTGGAAAGAGCCAGGAGTTACTTCAAACAGTTTCTCCGCCAGATTCACGGTTTGCTGATAATAAAAGTCTGTGTTAGAGTAATGAAGAAACTTGTCGCATTGACCTTTTATTGCCTTTACAACTTTGGGGTGATTGTGACCCACGTTTAGGCACGCCAACCCAGAATTGAAGTCAATGTACTCGTTTCCATCAACATCCTGCACTATACAGTCATTCCCAGAATCTATCACAAGCGGGTAATAACGGGTGTACGAGGGAGAAATCGTAGCCGAGTCTCTTTTTACGAGCTCTCTAGCCTTCGGACCCGGGGGACGAACAACCATCTTAGGATAATCAGACAAGCATCACACCAACAATTCATTAAATGGCAGTACTTTTATAGATATCTGAGCACCACTAAAACAATCTCCTACAAAAAAACATGAAGTAACAAGACTCTTTTCGCAGAAGATTTGATGGTCACAATAAAAGAGGAGGAGAAGCTAGTTTTCTTCTTTAGGCGGCTTGGGCTTGGCTTTAGCGACGGTTATTTCTATTGTTGAAACGTTCGATTTTTGGTCACCTTCAGCTCTGAACAGTTCTTCAGTGTCGATGTCAATATTGTTTATTTCCAAGTTTTTAACAAAGGCACGACGAAGTAACTCGACAGTGTCAACGGCTCTGCTGATTGCCCGCCCCCTTGCCTTAACAACCACCTGCTTTTGGCCGCTGTTGAAAAAGGTTATACAAGCAGTCACATAATTCATTACAGGTTTTTTTCCGATAAGAACAACATTATCTGATTTGCTTGTTTCCTCTTCTTCATATTTTGTTACTTCATTTTCCAAAGCTCATTACCTCGTTTATCTCCAAACAACGTCGTTATGGATTAACTTTAGATTGCCTGTATAGCTCTTATATTTTTGCACACAAGCTTCTTTCGATTCTGTCTCTGAAGTGGTTACCTGCAACGTATTTGATTCTTTTCGAAACGCATTATCGTTGTCGAAATTTTGGCCTCAATGTTAAGGAAAAATGAACATAAAAAAGTCTTACAGAAGCGTTTTTTCCCTAAATATTTAAGAATGGCGAAAACTTGTATGTCCTACTTCGCATTATCACGTAAGATGCTGTTTGGAGGAACTTTAATGACCCTCAAAGAATTTAGATGGCATGGACGTGGCGGCCAGGGAGCATGGACAGCAAGCGAGCTTCTGGCACGGGCTGCGATTCATGAAGGAAAATACATCCAATCATTTCCGGAGTTCGGTCCTGAAAGGATGGGAGCACCAGTGAAAGCTTATACGCGCATCAGCGACGAACCGATAAGGCTCCATTGTGCAGTCTACAACCCAAATCTTGCAATAGTTATGGATCCAACACTCTTGGCAACCGTTCCTGTCACAAAAGGTTTAGACGAAAATGGGATTCTCATAGTAAATACACCCAAAGAACCAAAGATATTGAAGGAAGAGCTGAAAATGACGAAGGGAACAGTTTGGACGGTTCCCGCTACGGATATAGCTATGAGTATTCTGGGAAGAGCAATCACTAACACGGCTATGCTTGGAGTAGTCGCCCGTGCAACAGGGATAGTGGAAATGGATAGCATAGAAAAAGCTGTGAAAGACCGTTTTCCAGGTCCACTTGCAGAAAAGAACATGGGAGTTATAAAGGAAGCGTATAAGGAGGCGAAACCTGAATGAGCACACAACCAAAAAGCTGGAAAGAAGTCCCCCTTGGTGGCGCATGCTGGAGGTCTAGCACAGAATATAAAACTGGAGATTGGCGCTCATACAAGCCAATCTGGAACATAGAAAAGTGTACCCGCTGCATGTTCTGCCACATTTACTGTCCAGAAGGCGCAATAAAACATGACACAGAAACAAATGAGATGGTTTTTGATTATGATTTTTGTAAAGGCTGCGGAATATGCGCCAACGAATGCCCCGCAACCGCGATAGAGATGGTTTTGGAAGGAAAGGAGTAAACAGAAAGATGACTAAAGTTGAGCAAAAAATTGTGCCCCTAAACGGAGACGAGGCAGTAGCCTTCGCAGCTAAGCAATGTGACGTGGATGTAGTGGCTGCTTATCCAATTACGCCGCAAACAATAATTGTTGAAAAGTTCAGCGAATACGTCGCCGACGGCGAAGTAGATACAGCTTTTGTCTGTGTAGAATCAGAACACAGCGCCATGACATGCAGCATAACAGCATCCGCAACAGGCGCCCGCACATTCACTGCAACAGCATCTGCGGGTTTGGCTTTGATGCATGAAATGTTGGGTGTGGCATCTGGCTGTAGAACTCCTGTTGTAATGGCTGTTGCGAACAGGGCATTGTCAGCTCCAATCAACATTCACTGTGACCACTCAGATGCTATGGCTGAGAGAGACATGGGATGGATACAAATCATACACAGAAAACAGCCAAGAAGCCTATGACTCGATAATTCAGGCATTCAAGATAGCCGAAAACTTGGATGTAATGCTTCCCACAATGGTTGGCTTGGACGGATTTGTTTTAAGCCACACACTAGAGAACGTGAATATTCTTCCAGACGAAGCTGTGAAAAAGTTTGTGGGAATACGCCAAGTTCCACGAGTAATGAATCATGAGGGAGAGCTTGTTCCTTTCAAGCTTGACCCAGAAAACCCGTTGACAATTGGACCCCTCGACCTTCACGATTACTATTTCGAGCACAAAAGACAGCAAGAAGAAGCCATGAGAAAAGCCCTTGACGTTATCAAAAATGTTCACGACGAGTACGCAAAACAGAGCGGACGCAGCTACGGAAACGGCTTAGTTGAAGCATACAGGCTTGACGACGCCGAAATAGCCACAGTATGCATAGGCTCAACCGCGGGCACAGTAAAAACGGTTGTAGATGAACTGCGCGAAAACGGAGTCAAAGCTGGGCTACTCAAAATAAGGTCGTTCAGACCATTACCAGTCAAAGACATAGCCAGCAACCTCTCAGGAAAGAAGGCAGTTGCAGTAATGGATAGAGCATGCAGTTTTGGCGGAAACGGAGGACCAATGTTCCACGAAATCCGCCATGCCGTCTACGACTTGCCAGACAGACCAAAGCTAGTAAACTACATTTATGGTCTGGGAGGAAGAGACACGCCGCCATACATGATAGACGGCATCTACAAGGAACTACAGAAGATAGCAGAAACAGGGCAAACTGAAAACACGGTTCAGTTTATCGGTTTAAGGGAATAGGATGGTGTGAAAAGGATTGTCAGAATGGAAATTTACAACTAAAGAATTCGCTCAAATACCCGAAAAGTTTGCGGCTGGACACAGAGCCTGCGCGGGATGCGGTCCAGCAATAGTTCTTCGATTGGTAATGAAGGCGACAAGAGGACCAGTCATAGCCACAAACGCCACAGGCTGCATGGAGGTAGTCTCAACAATCTACCCATACACAGCCTGGAACAGTACCATGGATACACACCGCCTTCGAGAACGTAGCCGCCAATGCGTCTGGAATAGAGTCAGCACTGAAAATTCTAAAGAAGAAGGGGCGCATAAAAGATGAACACGTGGACGTTGTTGCCTTCGCTGGAGACGGCGGAACCTTTGACATAGGCTTCCAAGCATTGTCCGGCGCAGTTGAAAGAGGACACGACTTCCTCTACGTGCTCTACGACAACGAAGCATACATGAACACGGGAATACAGAGAAGCGGAGGCACACCACACGGAGCATGGACAACAACTTCGCCAGCAGGAAAAGTTATCCCAGGAAAAGCTGAACACAAAAAGCCAATAGCAGACATAATGGTTGCCCACGAAATGCCCTACGTCGCCACAGCCAACATAGCATACTGGAAAGACCTAGTAATGAAAGCCAGAAAAGGAATGGAAGTAAACGGACCAGCATTCCTACACACTTTTGCTCCCTGCCCAAGAGGCTGGAGAAGCGAAAACGAAAAAACCGTTGAAATCGCTCGCTTAGCAGTTGAAACATGCATCTTCCCACTTTGGGAAGCCGAATACGGCGAATACAAGCTTTCGCCACAAAGCAAGACAATAGCTCTGAAGCCAGAGAAAAAAATGCCAGTAGAGATATACTTGAAAACGCAACGAAGATTCAGGCACCTATTCAAGCCCGAAAACATGCATATTCTGGAAGAGATTCAGAGCGAAACTGACCGCCGCTGGAAAAAACTATTGAAAGCGTGCGAAATAGCATAATCTGTTGAATGAACTGACCGGGAAAAGGCGACGGTTTTGCGTTGCCTTGTCTCTTTCAGTCAAAACAGTTTTTCTTTTTTTATCCGCCTGGGGCTCCGTGGAATGGAACGTTTTCCCACAGGACATCCCACCAGTCATTATCTGTTATGGTTTCTCCTCTAACGAGGATGTCCAAGACTTTCTTCAATAGAGTGTGATGTCTAACCTCATCGGACAGTATCGCGGTTAAGAGAAGCTTAACTTTCTTGTTTTGGATAGAGGGAATGACCTCTCGGAGTTTCTTGATTATCTCTGCCTCTAGCCGTATGTGCTTCTCTACAAGAGCTCTCTGTTTGTCAAGGTTACCTTCTGTCAAAGCTTGAGGGATGCTGGTTAACAGGTTAATGGCGGAGGAATACATTTCGGCGTGCTTCGTAGAATCTAAAGAAATTCCCTTCAAGACCCCCTTGACAGCTGGATTCTTTAGCTCAACTAAGCCCTCAGCCACTGAATCGACAATTATTTTCTCGATTTTGATTTGATTTTTGAAAAGAGCAACTAGCTCATCGTTTGAACTCAAAACACAACCCCTAACTTGAAAGAGAAACATAAAGAATAAGGCTTTCGGAAATTTGATGAGTTAAGCGCTAAAGGAGAAAAAGCAGAAGGCTACTTAGAAGGACTGCAACCGTGGGAAAGAGGAACAAAGCGACCCGTTTAACGTGTTCTGTTGTTTTGTCAGCTAAAACAGTTAATTCTGTTATCTGCTGCTCACCAATAACTTTAACATCAGAGATTAATTCGGTGCGCCACGATGTAGTTCCAGGCTCCATGTTACCCAAAGCAATAGTTGTCGCCTCTTTGATGTAGCTGATGAGTTTTGAGTGATCGATTGCTTCGCCAACCAGATTGTAGCCGCGAGTGCTACGTATCATGCCGCACACAGAATGAGTGTCAGTGGTAAGAATCTCCCCATCGTCTATTCCTAGCTCCTTTATTGACGAAAGAATTTTTTCTCTTAAACCAGACACCATGTTGTTTCCATCGATGGTCACATAAGCCGCCTTATGCCCGCTGACCTCGGTGACAATAACGCTTATGCCTCCATGACCCATGCCATCCTGAACAGTGAAATCTTGAGGCACAACTGTTGACGCTCCCACCTTTAAAGACGAATTCTTGCTTTTCAGCGCCTCTTCGAGACAAGCCAGAGAAGCTCCACTGAAGGAGTTTACAGCATGCTCTAGATTAAATTGACCCCCCATACTGTTGTGGGCATCGATTGCAAGGGCAGAAAGCCCCCGTTTCGCAGCTTCGCCGACAATAAAGGCATCTAGTTCCGGAGGAAGGTCTTCCATGGTTTTCGGAGCAGTAGTTAAGGTGAGAAAAGCGCATTCCCCAAATACTTGGCAACTAGTTTTTGCGTCCCCATTTTCGGTTCGCACCATGGGAGTAGCTTTAGAGTAGCTGGATGATGAACCCACAAATCCAATTATACTCTCGACAACTCTTTGATTTTGAGACTGCGAAGCAACATCTAATTCGTGACCCACTAACCCGTGAGGAACAGAAACAACACAACCAAACCGGTCCTGAATCGCTGTTTGAATCAGAGAAGGAAGGAGGCTACTTCCAAGATTCTTGAATGGACCCGGATGAAGGGCTGGAACAACAATCGCCGCCTTTAGTTTTTCTCCAGCTCTGAAGGTCAACAAGGAGACTTTGATGTCTTTCAGGTTACCAAGTTTCTCAAAGAAAGTCTCCAAGGGGGCAATAAGATCCTCTGTCCAATTAGCTAAAAAGGCTTTAAAGAGGACGGAGGAGGCTATGCCGAGGCTTCCTGTACCTACTCGATCCATGAAGTATTTGAAAATAAACACAGTCACGAGAGCAGCAGAGACAGAAACTGAAGCAAAAAGCAGAAACTGCGTCTCTGGTGTATACCCAATTGTAGAGCCCATAAAAAGGAGAGGAATCAGAACTAGGACGGGTTGCAAGAGGGAAGAGAAGAGGACTCCTCCAGCTCCCGAGAAGGATGTGACTGACAGAACCAGCAGCCGAAGTATCAGGGCTCCACTGAATCCCAAGAAGAAGAATTTTATCCAAATGTCTGGAGCGCTTAGAAGGGCACTTATTAAGCCGCCTAGAAGAAGCACTCCGAACCATATGAGGGAAGAGAAGAGTGAAAGGGCTGAACAGCGTCTCAAATTGAAGATAAGATCATGCCTCATTGAAGTGCGGCTGACGATAAAGTCCGAGAACAACGTTAGGAAAAGAAAGATTGCCCCGAAACCTAGACCAACTACAAAGTTTTCCAGAGACAAATTCAAGGGCAGTATCGACAAGATTCCGCCGTGCAGAGACAGGAATCCAAGATAAATTGTGATTCTGTTTTGGGAAGGAAGACTAAATAGTTTAGAATAGCGTTTCACTACCTTGTCAATGTATTTATCCGTTGTTTCGTCGTTCACCACGAAGCCTCTCAGCCATCTGTTATAGGAAAAACCTTCAAAAACATTAATGTTATATTTTTCCCTCCTTAGGTCTACTTAAATGTGCCGCGAAAACGGTAGCAGAGAACCGTTTTTACATAAATGGGATTATGTTAGGAAAATTCTAGTAACGCTTTTATGAAAAAACATTGACAAATTGGATGCCCGTATCCGAGGCACCCCCCAGAAAGTATGTTTAAAATCATAATTTTGGGGTGTAAAAGCTTTTATGGCAATTCCGAAGTAAACTTAAGGGCTATGTCAAATGCTAGTCCCCCTCCGTCCGTATTCCAGATTCTTGAGCGGCATGTTGGACGGAAGATGATTGCGATTGTGGATCCTTCCTACGGGTTTGAAGGAACATTAGCCGCTGTAACCAGAGAACCTCCAGGAATCTGGCTTTCTGATGCTGAAGTTGTTACGTTGCGGTCTACGATAGCTCAGCCGGTGCCGCAGATTGTAAGCAGAGAAAATAGAAGCGAAATTTTTGTTAACCTAAGCTCGGTTCAGCGAATCGAAGTTCTGCACGAAAAGTAGAAAGTTATACTAAAAAGATTGTTGCCAAAAGGCTACCGGCTATAAGAGCTATTGCTAAGATAACAGCTACTTCAGGTTTAACTTTAAGACCTCTCGTGTCCTCTTCAAAGAAGCGTAGGAGTCCAGCGCCTTGAGCGGGCATTCGTGCTCCGTCTTTCTGTTTCTTCTTTCGCATACCCATTTTGGTTCATTTTATAAAAGTTCAAGAGAAGTTAATTAAAGTTACGTATCTGATTGGGGAATTGGGGTGCTTGTTTTTTAGAAAGTGTCAACTATTTGCTTAGTTTTCGCATGTTTTGGCAAGAGCAAAAGCAGGCTTTAACGTACATATTTATACTCAGAAGCTTTAAATATGACGCCTATAGTCTATCAATGCTCCTTGGGAGAGCTGGAAAATGAGGGATAATGTTTGGCATCCACAAACCCAACACGTCAAAGACTCCACTTACTGGCCAACTGAAGATTAAAAAAATATCCTTCAACAAATCGCCTCTCGAAATCTTCTCAAAACTCTATAACCACTACGAAAACGCATACATTCTCGAATCAATTGAAGGCCCAGAGAAGCTTTCACAATACTCATTCATAGGATTCAACCCAGAATTAACAATCATAATCAAAAACGGAGAAGCAATTACCCACAACAAAAGAACTGATCGAAAAAGAAAGAGAAAAAGTTAACGAACCATTAACGGTAATCGCAAAGACACTCCGAAACAGACCTGGATTTAAGGAACAAAGATTCGTCGGCGGAGCCGTCGGATACATCTCCTATGATGCAGTCCGATACTGGGAAAAACTTCCCCAAAAAGCACTTGATGACCAGCAATTTCCTGATGTTAAAGTCGGAATTTTTGATGACGGCATCATCTATGACCACAGAACAGGCAGGCATTCTACTATTACCTACACGAAAATAGGTTAGACGAAATCAATAAACGGCTACAAGAAACGGACAACAACGAAACTCTATCGCATAAACAATTAAAAGTCAACACATCCAAGGAGCGCTTTGAGAAGTCGGTAGAGAAAGCAAAAGAATACGTAACCGCTGGCGACATTTTTCAGGTTGTTCTCTCCAAAAGATTCGACTTTCGAATCAGAGGCAACCTGATTGGTTTCTACCGAAATCTCAGAAAGATAAACCCATCACCGTACATGTACTTCCTGAAATCAGGAGAACATCAGATAGTGGGTTCAAGCCCTGAAATGCTTGTACGGGTCGAAAACAGGGCAGTTGAAACTTTTCCGATAGCAGGCACAAGACCCCACGTAAAAGACCCAAAGAGAACAAACGCTAACCGAGGAGTTACTGGCAGACCCCAAAGAACGCGCCGAACATGTGATGCTAGTGGACCTAGGCAGAAACGACATTGGAAAAGTATCCAAGTTTGGAAGCGTTCACCTCCCAGAATTCATGAAAGTACACCAATACAGCCACGTGCAACACATCGTTTCACGGGTTGTTGGTGACCTAAAAGACGAATGTGACGCTTATGACGCGTTAAGGGCTGTTTTTCCAGCAGGCACAGTCTCAGGAGCCCCGAAAGTCAGGGCAATGGAGATAATCGAAGAGCTTGAGCCGACAAGAAGGGGACCATACGCGGGCGCAGTAGGCTACTTCTCCTACAACGGCAACGCAGATTTTGCAATAGCAATCAGAACGCTTGTATCTAATGGAGAAAATGCCCACATCCAAGTTGGGGCGGGAATAGTAGCAGACTCTGACCCAGAAAAAGAATGGTTCGAAACAGAGCACAAAGCCCGTGCACTAATCAAAGCATTAGAAGTTTCAGGAAGTGAAAACAAGTGAAAGTGCTTGTTATCGACAACTACGATTCCTTCGTCTACAATCTCGTCCAGTACATCGGAGAGCTTGGAGGAGACCCAACAGTATACAGAAACGACCAAATAACACTACAACAAGCCATTGAACTAGACCCACAGCGGATAGTAATCTCTCCGGGTCCCGGAACACCCGAAGACCCGCACTATTTTGGAGTTTGCTCTGCAGTCTTGCGAGAGATGAGCTGTAAGATTCCCACACTAGGAGTTTGCCTTGGGGAATCAGGGAATAATCTCGGTTTTTGGCGGAAAAATTGTGCGGGCAAATCGGCTGATGCATGGAAAAACAAGCATGATAAAACATGATGGGAAAGGCGTTTTTAAGGACGTCAAAAATCCGTTTAAGGCAACCCGTTATCATTCGCTTGTTGGAGAAAGAAACATCTATTCCCCCATGTATCGAAGTAACCGCCGAATCAACTGATGACGGCGAAATTATGGCGAGTCCGCCACAGAACATACCCAATTACGGGATTGCAGTTCCATCCCGAATCGATACTGTGTGAGGATGGAAAAAAGATCATCAAAAACTTTCTTGAAGGAAGAAACAAAAAATGATCAAAGAAAGTCATACACAAACTGGTCAATGGCGCCGATTTAACCTACGAAGAGTCTACGGCAACCATGAAAGAAATCATGTCCGGCGAAGCAACAAACGCTCAGATAGGTGCATTCTTGACAGCACTCAGAATGAAGGGTGAAACAGCCGAACGGAAATCACAGCCTTCACCACAGTAATGAAGGAGATGCTGCCACCAAATACGTCCCAAAGTAAAGGGCGGCTTGTTGACACCTGCGGAACAGGAGGAGACAAAATTAAAACATTCAACATCAGCACCACCGTCGCTTTTGTTGTTGCAGGAGCAGATATTTCGGTGGCTAAGCACGGAAACAGGTCAGTCACCAGCAAATGCGGCAGCGCCGACGTTTTGGAGAGGCTGGGACTCAACCTTAACGTTGAACCTGAAAACGTTGAGAAGGCTATCGAAAAGGTGGGTGTGGGTTTCATGTTTGCTCCTGCCTTTCATCCAGCCATGAAATACGCTATTGGTCCAAGAAGAGAGATGGGCATCAGAACTGTTTTCAATGTTCTTGGTCCCCTAACGAACCCTGCGGACGCCAGATGCCCAACTGCTAGGAGTTTACGACCCCAAACTAACAGAGCCGCTGGCATATTCGCTGAAGAGTCTTGGCTGCGAAGAAGCGATGGTTGTCCACGGCTTGGACGGATTAGATGAGATATCCACAATTGGAAAGACGGCGTATTTCGTGGTTAAGAAATGGCAAGGTTACAACAAGGGAAATGGCTCCAAAAGATTTCGGCACAAAACAGCCAAGACTAGAGGACATCAAAGGAACTACGCCAGAAGAAAGCGCTGAGCTTGCCTTCAAAATCTTGTATGGATGCATTGGAGCTGATGATCCCAGAAGAGAAATTGTCCAAGTCAACGGAGCTGCCGCCATTATCGTCTGCGGGCGAGGCTGAAGATTTTGGTTACGGAATAGAAACCGCAAAAGAATCGATTGAAAGCGGAGCCGCCTACAAGAAACTCAAGGAACTAATCAAATTCTCTGGCGGAGACCTTTCAAAGCTTGAACAGTTGGAGAACGAAACATGCCTGACTATCTTGACACTCTAGCACGGGACGCCAAAGAAACCGTCACTGAGGGTTACTATAAGGTTCAACTCAGCTCTCAGCTCCTTCTGTTAGTCTCAGAAAGGCGATTGTCGAAAGCAAACAAAACGCAGTAATAACAGAAGTCAAAGCAGCATCACCCTCCAGAGGCACAATCAAAACAGATTTTGATCCAGCAGAAATTGCAAGAGCCATGGAAAAAGGTGGGGCAACAGGAATATCGGTTTTAACAGAACCTAAACATTTCAGAGGCTCTCTCAGTTACCTTAGCAAAGGTCAGAGAAGCGGTGAGGCTTCCGATCCTCATGAAGGACATAATCTAGACCAATACAGCTTGAAACTGCTTCAAAAATCGGTGCCAATGTTGTTCTTCTGATAGAAGCACTTTTTGAAGCGGAGATACTGCGAACTTAGCCTCGACGAGATGATCTAACTGGCGCACGCTAGAAGCCTTGAGGTTCTGCTAGAGACCCACAACGAAGACGAGTTCCAACAGCCATAGAAACCGATGCTGATTTGGTTGGAATCAACAACCGTGACCTAAGAACGCTTAAGGTTGACCTCCACATAACAGAGAGAATCCTAAGGAAACTGAAAACAACAGTAAGGTTGTTGTTAGCGAAAGCGGAGTAATGACCCCGCGGACCTGCTGTTTCTTCGCGGATGTGGTGCTCAAGCTTTTTTAATTGGCTCATCAGTCATGATGGCTGACAATATCGAACAAAAGGTCAAGGAGTTTGTTACTGCCCATTGAGAAGCGTCAGAGTGAAGATTTGTGGGTTAACAAGAGACAGAGGATTTGGACTGTAGCCTTGACTGCGGGAGCAGATGCTGTTGGCTTTCTTGTGGGCGTTCCTTCGTCGCCAAGAAATCTTGACGCTAGAAAGGGCTAAATATTGTTGAGTCATGTGCCAATTTTTGTTGACAGCGTAGTCGTTACTGCGCCCCAAAACATTGAGGAATTAGCTGAAATCTGTGAAAATCTAAAACCGTCGGCAATTCAAATCCACGGGAAAAAACGTTTTGTTGCTTCAGAAATTCGTGAGAGGATAAAATATACTCGTTTGATAAAAACTGTTTACGTGAAAGCGGACAGCCTAAACGATGCAAGTTTAAGAGGATTCAAAAAGTTTTGACGCAATTCTTTTGGACTCTTTCACAAAGGATCAATATGGCGGAACAGGCAAGGTTCACGACTGGACAGTAAGCATGCAAATCAAGGAAGCTGTTGCGCCAGTTCCAGTAATTTTGGCTGGGGGACTCAAGCCCGAGAACGTCAAAGAAGCCATTCTAACAGTCAAGCCCTACGCCGTTGATGTTGCCAGCGGC
Source organism: Candidatus Bathyarchaeota archaeon (assembly GCA_963697165.1). GTDB lineage: Archaea > Thermoproteota > Bathyarchaeia > Bathyarchaeales > Bathyarchaeaceae > Bathyarchaeum. Next base: position 45,669 of record CAVOMX010000024.1, on the reverse strand, counting down.
GTTGAAGCTAGCCCGGGAGTTAAGGATCACGAGAAAGGTCAGCGCTTTTGTTGAAAATGCAAAACAAATCAAACTACAAAACAACTAAAGGTGACAGAAAGTGAAAAAGGGAAAATTTGGAGAATATGGCGGACAGTATGTAAACGAGATACTGATGCCGATTCTGATCGAGTTGGAAGCAGCTTTTGAGAAGCATTACCCGACAGCTAGAATTTCAAGAGAAACTCAACGGATTACTGACAGGATTATGCTGGAAGACCAACCCCGCTCTATCATGCGAAGAACTTTAGCGAACTTGTCGGATGCAAAGTTTACCTCAAAAGAGAAGACCTAGTATGCGGAGGCTCACATAAACTCAACAATGCCCTAGGTCAGGCGCTCCTGACAAAGGAAATGGGAAAAACAAGGATGATAACAGAAACCGCTGCAGGACAGCATGGACTTGCAACAGCAATGGCAGGCAACATCTGCGGACTAGAGACAGAGGTCTTCATGGGTGTGAAGGACATCAAACGGCAGGCAAGCAACGTAAAACGGATCAAACTGCTTGGGAGCAAAAGTAACTCCAGTCGACATCGGGATGGGAGTTCTAAAAGATGCAGTCTCTGATACTCTACGAAAATGGACTGCCTGTTCACAAGACCACCCATTATCTTATGGGCTCAACTGTGGGTCCCCATCCGTATCCAGAGATTGTCGCAACATTTCAGAGCGTGATTGGAAGGGAAATCAAAGAACAGATACTCGAAAAAGAGGGCAGACTACCAGACACGATAGTGGCTTGCGGAAGCGGAGGAAGCAACGCATTAGGAGCCTTCAGACCATTCATCAACGAAAAAGACGTGAAACTTGTTTTTGTTGAGGGCGGAGGCGAAAGCCTAGAAGCCGACAACAGCGCTGCAGCCTTCAAAATAGGCAAACCAGGCATATCTACATGGCGCCGTAATGCAGGTTCTGCAAGACGAAAACGGGCAGATAAAGCCGTCAAGAACACGAGCCGCAGGACTCAACTATCCTGGAAGAGGACCAGAAATATCGTTTCTAGTTAACAGCGGAAGGGTAAAGTCAGGCTGCGCCTTCGACAAGGAAGTTTTTGAGGCAGTAAAAGTGATGTGCCAGAACCGAGGGATTGATACCCGCACTTGAAACAGCTCACGCCATCGCATATATGTTGAATCACAAAGAAGAGTTTGCGGAAGAGGAACTTGTTGTTTTGAACTATTCTGGAAGAGGCGACAAGGACCTAGAAACGATTATGAGGTATTTCCATGAATCTTGAAGACAAATTCCGAGAACTTCAAAGTAAGGGAGAGGGCGCACATATGCCCCACGTTTACTTATGGCGATCCCCACGAAGAGTTTTCCCTCAGGCTGCTAGAAACGCTTGCTGAAAATGGCGCAGACATACTCGAGTTTGGAATTCCCTTCTCTGACCCAACAGCGGATGGACCAACATTTCAGGCAGTATGCGAGAGGGCGCTAGAGAAGGGCATGACCCCAAACAGGTGCATCGAGGGCATAAAGAAACTAAGAGCTAGGGGTATAGAGAATCCGATTGTAGTTACCACTTACTATAACATCCCTTACGTTATGGGTGTAGGAAACTTCTTGAACAAAATAAAAGAGGCAGGCGCCCAAGCGATAATCGTGCCCAACGTTCCAGTTGAGGAAGCGGATGTTCTGTTAGCTGAAGGCAAAAAGAGCGGCATACATCCCATATTCCAGATAGCGCCAACAACAACAGAAGAACGATTGAAGAAGATTGCGGACATTGCATCAGGTTTCCTTTACGTCATAGGCGTTGAAGGCGTAACAGGAGTAAGAGAGAACATGGGAGACTCCACCCTGAAACTGGTCCAAAGAGTCAGAAGACACACGGACATGCCCCTACTAGCGGGGTTTGGCATCTCAACCAGACAGCAAGCCTCAGCAGTAGTTGCGGCAGGAGCAGACGGGGCAATAGCAGGAAGCGCCTACGCTAGGATCTACGAGAAGAACCTCGAAAAGCCTGAGGAGACATTGCCAGAGATTGCCAGTTTGGTGCGTCAGATAAAGCAGGGATGCATAGAAGGTTACGGGCAACGAAGATAACAACAAACGAAACGCCACATAAATCCAGAGGCGGCGCCGCTGTTAAGTTCATAGGCGGGAAGAGCTTATTAGATTCGAGGATGTGACAAAAAGCAACTGAGTTACTGAGGTTATGAGGAAGAAATGAACATCAACGAATTTCAGAAGATGATGCGGCAACTATATTTTGAGAGAGACTCCGAGCGGGGGACAGACGGAACACTAGATTGGCTCGGGGATGAAGTTGAGGAGCTAAGAGAAGCCCTAAAAGAAGGGGATATGAAAGTCGCCGAAAAAGAGTTTGCTGATGTTTTGGCGTGGTTGGCTTCTCTGGCAAACGTCGTAGAACATAGACCTAGAGAAGGCAGCACTCTCAAAATACCCTAACAAGTGCCCCAAGTGTGGACTATCGCCCTGTGAATGCCCATTCTAGCGTCAATTCCCATCTAACAGTCTTTGCTGTCCTGCACCAGTTAATTCCCAAACAGTAGAAGCGCCTGCCCCTGCGGATTATGATGTTCTCTGCCTCAAGAAGATGAAGATGATAAAGAACGGCTGCGTAGCTCAGCCCTGTTTCTCGGGAAATCTTTCTAGTTGTGGATATTCGTTTCTCAAGCACAGAAAGTATTTGTGTCCTAGCCGACAAGCCGGGTTTAATGTTCCTTTTTAGAGACAAGAAGGCATTAGGGTGATGAGTTAACCTGAACACGCTCCTCAAGATATGTTAGGTGCTAAGGCAAAAAAGATTTGCATCTACAAAACTCATGAAAAGGAGGCGAGACTGCTCTGCCTAGGCTTCTTGCCCTCAAACAAAGTCAAGATTTCCTCTTCCACCATAGAAAGCCTCTGAGCATAATACTCAGGAAGACCATACTTCTTAACGAGCTGAGTCGCCGCGGGCAAATACTTCTCAATCCCTCCACGGTACACAGTAAGAATCAGATCACTCTTACATGCAGGACACTTGCCTAGAAGAGGCATTCTTCTGAACTTTTTGTTACAGCCTTTGCAACGAAACTTTTGAGTGGTAAAGGCTCTTAGGTTTCCAGCGATGTCGCGCACAAAATGTGTGGTCAGAACCTTTCTAGCAACTACGTCGGCGTCTACAGCTTCGATCTTTTCCGCCAAAACTAGTTGGCTGTGTAGTTTGTCGGTCATTTTTCCAAATTTTTTGTATATGCTTTCGGAGTTGCCCATGTTGACGTTCGAAACAGGAATAGTGTATTTGAAGCCCTCAAACTGAGCTGGAGTGTTCAACCGATTTTCAATTGTATCAATTATTGTGCTTGTTTGTCGGGGGTCTGCCTGTTCGCAAAGTTTTTTCGTAAAACAGTAGCGGATACTTTCCTGCAACATCAACTTCGTGAGCTTGCCGTTGCACTTCCATAGGATTCACGATTGGGATAATCAGGATAGGAGCATCCATTATTCCTCCTATATGAGAGGGCAGAAAGACTTTAGAGAAATTCAGGATTGTATCCAAAGCCAGCATCAATGCATCCTCGTCGCCGTCACAGTCTCTACGTTTCGCTGAATGCCACAGAGGATGAGCGTAACAGACCTTCAGGGGAGTAAAACCGATAATCCTTCCGACGATGCCAACTGAGGTGTGTGGCGCCAAACCGACAATGATGCGCCCAATTAGATCGGCGGCTTTTTCGATTTTGTAGTAAGGAGGAAGCTCGTATATTTTCTCAAGCAGTTCATCCAGAAAGGCTGCAACATGAATAAAATAGTCTCCACAGTTACGGGGAATAACTATATCCTGCACCCTAAGCTCGCAAATCTGGTCAGGCTCAGTTAAAGGATTTCCTTCATAGTCATGCAGGTAACCATTCAATCGAAGCTGCTCAACAGAGACGCCAATCTCTTTAGGAGTAAAATGGGTAAGAGGAGCATTCGTAACATCGAAACGAATTGTTCCGTCCTTGAAGACCGATAAACCATGTTTAGCCCGCAGAATCCCCTTCTCTAGAATCTCTGGTGTCTTCGTTTCGTTTGTCATGCCTTTTACACCTTTCACAAGGCTAGGCATATGAAGTCCCAGATTTCTGCAAGCCAAAGACATCAAAGACCGTATGTCAACCTGCTGTCTGAGCATAACTTCTGGTTGAAGATTTACAGACAGGACAAGCATCCTCTTTTAAAGCATCTCCCGCACTGAGGACAAAACTTCTCCAAAACAGTATCTGAGCCACAGGTAGGGCAACGAATTAGAAAAGTTAAACCATTACACTTTATGCAGTGACGCCTCACAATATCAACTTCAATCGAAGCATTAGTAGAAGCCTCAGAGAGATTACGTCGGGAACCACCAGCAAGCCCAACAGGAAATAGAGAATGAACAAGCGGCTTCATTTCTCTATGTTTAGCCTTCTCAGGGCGCCCCATTCTGGCGCCCACAAAGCTGGGAGCCTTTGCCCTAATCGAAACACCCGTGAACTTCTGTATATGCTCAAAAATGCTTCCCGAAGAGTCTACTATACGGTCAGGTGCGTTCAATCCGAGACAAAAAGCGAGAATGTGCGCCTCATCATCTTTTATGAGGATACTGTTTGCGATCACATTGTGGGGAATACAGAGTTTATCAAGGATACTCTTCGCCGCTTTATCTTTCAAGCCAACAATCTCTTTAACCACTGCATCTTCAACTTTCGTCTTAGAGGTTAACAGCCAGTTTCTTAAAACCCCAAACTCTTCAAGGGAAACATTCTCCCAGAAAAAGGTGAAGAAAGGATGTAAGCGGAATCCCGAAAACAGAAGAAAGAGCAATGGCTTCCTTCGCGTTTGGCTTATTCTTGAAGGGATCAGCTAAAAGGTCATCAAGACGCGAAGTAGACAAACCAACAGCTTTTGTGGCTTCCTTCAAGTCAGAACCAAACTTCTGGTCAAGTGCTACCACAAGCTCTTCATGCCACCACTCTTCGTTGTAGCCAGACGGACGAAGAGGCTTATTGGTGTATAGAAAGTCGCCAAATCCAATCAGGATGTCTCCAAGAAACAGAATTCTGTCAATCAGTTTCTCAATTTGAGCAAAATTCTGGAGAGTAACACGCACAACAGACCCGTTTTTTAAGCGCACAATAGGAGGCTCAATACTATCAACCGGAACAGTAATCCCGCCTTTTCCTGGACCCTCTAAACGAAGCTGGGTTCCAGCGGCAAGAAAATTCTGGACAACCATCATGGTGGCGGGGTGTATACCGACCGCTGCAAGTCCTGTGTTTCGGGATCTTCCGTAGCGAAGCCTGAAGCCTCCAAATCTAGATGGAAACGAGAAAATTGGGCGCCCAGCTATGACGTCTTCCATGAATCCGGCTTTCTTTTTCTTCGAGAACTCTTTTAGGCCTCCAAGCCATTCCCAGCCATCAATCTGGAGTTTCTCGATAGTGGTTAATACTTTTGATGCTCGTCCAACTATTCCATCGTTTACAACTCTGAGAGCTCCGCCCCGAACATTGTTTGTTTCGATTCGAGGGAGGTTCCGGAAGGACGAAACTTCAACGGGGTCTGATTCGGTGCCGGTTACCTCCACGGGGATGTTCGGTATGGCTCTTCGTAACTCTTCGTCTGAGATGTGATACTGAAATCTGGCGATAGCCCGTTCAAACAGCCGCACTTCTTCTATGAAACGACAAATTTCTTCTTCTGTTGGTTTGTATCGATCCAGCTTGAGCAGGCGACGAATGTGATCACCAACTATTATTGTTAAGGCTTGTTCTGTGCCACCGGCTGAACGTATTGGACCAGCATAGTATATCGCCAAGTAGTTTGTCCGATCAGGATTAGTTTTTATTTCTACCTTAGCAATGCCTTGTATAGGAGCCGCGGTTATTCCTTCAGTTAATATCGCAAGAGCAGTTCTCATTGCCTGTTCAGCGGCTTCACGGGCATCCATGACACCAAATTTTCCATTTATGATCTGTTCAGTAATTTTGAAGGTGAGCGCCTCTCGAGACATCTTCTCACTCAAATCGCGTATGCCCTTAGCGACCCCAGGAGGACCAACAAGCCCTTCTACTAGTTCAGCTAAGTCATTTGCAACCTCAGGTTCGGGAACGATAGCAGGGTCTAACCCTTTTTTCCGCGCCTCTCTCGCTACAGCATATATGCTCTCAAGGCTTTTCTCCAAAGAATCAGCATACTGCTTGTACTCTTCGCTCATCGGGATCGGCAAAATCGTTCTCCTTACCTAATTCTCACGAAGCAAGGTATTGAGCTTTTCTAAAAACAAACAATGTAAAACAGAACAATGTTTTAACGCGTTATTTTGTGGGCTTTCATGTTGTCTACCAGTTCTGTTATCTTGCTTTTCCCTTTGTTTTCCTCCAGAACATTACCAGTTACAACAATGCTGGCGCCAGCTTTCACTATATCTTTCACCTGTTCACCGGTTCGTATACCGCCGCCTACAATTAAGGGAAGATTAGTTACATTCTTGACCGCTCTTACCATATCAGCGGGCACGGGGTTTCCGACTCCGGATCCTGCTTCTAAGTATACGAAGCGCATACCAAAATATTCGGCTGCTAGTGCATGGGCAGCTGCAAGTTCAGGTTTGTTGTATGGGATAGGAATGGCTTTTCCCACGACACTAACCGTGCCTCCCTCACCCACAATGATGTAGCCGAGAGAAATAGGTTCCAAACCGAATTTTTTGATGATGGGGGCGCCTAAGACTTGAGCGCCCATAATAAAGTATGGGTCTGCAGAATTAAGGAGAGACATGAACCAGATAGCGTCAGCATGTCGGGTTATTCCAGTGATGTTGTTAGGGAAAAGGATTACAGGTATTTTCACAGCATCTTTCAGAGCTTTTGTAACTTTATCCAGATGAGAACCAGAAACAGAAGTTGAACCGCCCACCATTATAGCCGCTGTATCACAAGATTCAGCATCTTTAGCTATACGGGAGGCAGACGATGGCGTAACCTTTTCTGGATCAACAAGAGTCATGTGAATGGTTCCCTCTTTCGCGATCTTCTCTAAGAGATATTTTTCTACTCGACCAACCATATTTGATCCCTTAACTAGACCGCCAATCTTGAATAAAAAAGGTCCGTGAATTGACAGTATATGTCAATCTCCCTAAAAGCAGGCCTAGTATCCAATTCCTCTGTTAATTCACAACTACCACACCGCACTTTAGCGTGTTCACCGCCAGGAAATATTTCAACATTAATTGATTGTTTGCCGCACCTAGGACAGAGGTAAACAGTAGGCAACTTCTTTTTAGGTATATGAACAACTTTTCTTCTTCTTCTGCCCATTTCAAAGCCCCTGTGACATGAATCGGTTTAACTCTGTGATTAAGATACTTGTTTCAAATTATAATTCAACAATAGCTTAAATATTTGTCCTAAAAGCATAAGTGAAAACGCTAAATCAAGAGAAAAAAAGGTCATGAAAAGGGAACTTGAGAACAAAAACAGGGACCAGCAAAACGAAATCTATGAACGATGTGTTGAATAATAGAAACGTTATCGATATAAATCACAATCAACATTCTATCGACAATTATATGTGTAAACACTAATTTTTGGATTGTTTTTATGGAATTAATGTGGAGTCCGCAGACCAGTCACATCAGTTTGCTCAGCCCATTATGCGTCAGCGTGTTAAAGTAGCTCAATGCCCGATGAGAAAACATCGCGGTTTGATGAGGTTAAGCACGTAGAATTCGCCTCAAAAACTTCGGATTTGACCTTCAGCCAATTAACAACAGTGCCTACATTAACTAACGCGTCTGATTTCCATCAATCTACGGTAGTGATGGGGTTTCATGTGACATCAAAAGAATCACAAAAGAACAGGCACTACACCATAACATCACATTAGAAAAGCCCAAAAAACGAGTTAAAACAGAAAATAGTCCAAAAACGGACTATTTTAGAATGGGGGTTGCGCGTGAGGTCACACGTGATTCTGTGATAATCACACGTGATTCAACTGTGATAAGAAATCACATAGCTGGTAAATCACAAGGTCACAAAACTGCAAAGATAGCACAGATATAGAGTAAAGAGTTGACTTTTGGAGGGAGTAATTAGCCCACTGGAGAGAGCCTAACGCAGTTAATTGAGGCGTCGCCAGCAGATTTTGGGTTAAAGCAAAGTTTTCCAATAAAATGCAAGGGAATGTTCCGTTATTTTTTAGTGATTGAATAATTCTTTAAGTGTATTTTTATGTAGTTTATTGAAGTTTTTGTTAGTATTTTATTTGTTTTTTAGTAATTGAAGAAAAATTAATAGCATGGGCTTTTTTTGGGTTAGTTATGGTAAAGTTTTTTATTGCAGGGTGTGGTATACGAAATTGTATCCTTTGGAACAGGGGTTGGAGTATAGAGTTTGAACTTGAAGGAAAAGGCCCAAAATTGGCTAAATTACTCATTAAATGACCCGTTGGTAAAAATACTTTCAAAAAACAGCAATTTAACCAAAATACAGATAGAAACTCTTCTAATAGACGTTTTAGCAGAAAATATATCCGATAAAAGCCTAAAATATGACGAAAAAGCCAAATTACGGATTTTAGCCGTAAGCAGGGGCGCGTTTAACAGGAGTTTAAGGCAAGCCAGACAGAATGTTACCCAATCAATCTACACAATTCTGCTCCTAGGATACCTAGGAATTCTCGAAGAAATCAGCCTAGAACCATATTTAGAGGCAGCAAACAAGCTAAAAACGTACATAAACACTCAACGAGAACTTGCGAAAAAGATGCCAAAAGAAGAACACATCAGGACCAGTGGCACAACTCCACGAAGAGCTCAAAGACAGTCTAGAAGAACTCACCAACCCCCGAAAAATATCAAAAAGACCGTGACATCACAAATCACAGCCATTTTATCACAAAAAATAGCCACTTGTGCCCAGACAAAACCCATAAACAGGGCAGCTCCAAACACTCAAACAACAGAAAGTTTTGCGCAACAATTTAAGCCCATTTTAGAGCCTGTTACAAAAATTAGGGTGTTTTAGACAGTTTTTAGTAGCGGAATGTAAAAGTAGAGGGGGAGAAAAAAGTGAGGGGTAATGTCGGCTAGCACACTTTCACCGAAGCTTCGCTATGAGGCGTTTGTGACGTGTGATGTCACGATGCAGAATTTAGGAAAAACTTTAAGTTTGTTTATATACTATTGTGATGTGTGATTACATATGCATATCACACGGCATCACGTTGAAATCACATGTGAGGAGCTGAGTTAGTGAGTTCAGACTTCATGTTAGTGGTGACGTCGGTTCTGTTATTTGGCACAATTTCGGCAATATTTCTTTATTATCGCCGAATAATGACTCTGCGCCAAGAGTACGACAGGGCAAAAGGAGTTGTAGATGACATAGTTGTGAGTGTTGACAGCCAATTCAGGAGGCAAAAGGACAGGGTTCTTTTTGTTGCCCAGAAGATGGAGAACGCCTTGTTGGAGAACAAAAAAGTCGTAGAAAAGGTAGAGGAATACGAGGGACGATTAACGGATATTACTAGGCTAATGGCTGATGTTCCGCATATTGAAGAAAAGGTTTCTGGACAACTTAAAGAGATGCGCAACGAGGTTGTAGGCATAAAGGAAGCCCAAGACAAAGTTATGAAAAAGCTTGTTGAGATCGAGAAAATCAAGAAAGAGGCTTATGTTCCTGAGATGCAGATAGAGGCGGCCATTCCAATAAGAAAGGAAAAAGCCTTGGAACCACTGACTGAAACCGAGCTTATGGTCCTCGAAACAATTGGTAAAGAGGGAGAAAAAACGGCGCCTGAAATAAGAGAAAAGATTGGTCTCACAAGAGAGCACACTGCGCGTCTAATGAAGAAGCTATACAAAGACGGGTATATGGAAAGAGACACCCATAAGATGCCTTATGTCTATCGATTAAAAGAAGAGATGCAAAAGATACTAAAAAAAAGAGAAGCTAGCGTTTCCTAGACCTTTCTTCAGCCGCAAGAGACTCTCCGGCAGCTTTGATTCGTTTCAGTTTCTCATCCATTTCAGAAAGAGGCTTTGAGGGCGCCAAATCATACTCCACAGTTCCCCGCTGCTGTAGATAATCAGGGTAATGAATAACTTTGATAGGAACCGCGAACCGAATCTGCGGCTCTGAAATAAGTAATGCTTCTCCGATGTCAAGCATTTTAATTTCGGTGTCACTGTATTCCATGTAAGGCGTATTTTGGGTTAGATAATCCCGGTCTCGTTTAAGCTCGGTCTTCATGATGACTTTGGTCCAAAGCTCGGCGAAAACGTCACGATTTATTTTTGAAGGCCTTGGAGTTACAGCGTTTAAGCCGACACGATATTTACGGTATGTTAGGGCGATGTTAGAAAAGATGGTTTTGCGTATTTCGGGATCAAGAAACTCGTGAGCCTCTTCCAGAGTGATCAACAGAGTTGGGAGCTTTTTCCATTCTTCGAATTTGTTTTCCCACAACAGCTTATAATGCTGTGCAACGCTTGTCGCTGTTAGACAGGTGACGTTTTGTTGCTCTTCAGAAGTTAAGCCTGATATGTCAATGAGGCACGTAATTCCTTTGCTTATGTTTTGGACCACATCTTCTATGAAGTTATAGTTGGAAGGCGGGAAGAGATGCGGCGGAAGGTCGGAAAGCCTACTCATCAAAGCATTAATTACGTTCGAAGATTTGTAGTTGATGATTTTGCCAACACCTAAGTAGCCCTCTAAAATGTAGGCTTCACGGGATTCCTCTATCCAACAGTTGCCCAGTTGCTCATACAATCTCCGGGCAACTCGTATTTGGGGTCTCCCAATTTCAGGAAAAAGCGTCCATAACCTTCCAGGAGTAAGAGTACGCAAGCCGATGCATAGTTTGCCATCTCTCGCGGAATAGTAACGAACCTTACTATGAAAAAGAGGGTGATCCCCTAGACCACTCTCAGACCCAATGTCCTTTCCTGACAGCAACTGACCGGCGAAATCGAAGATAAGACCAACAGTTTCAGGGTTATCGATTATACGCGCGTTTAGAATAAGTTCGGTGTTGGTTTTTCCTGAGCCGGTCATTCCGAACATGCCCATCATCTTCGGGATAGCCTTAACACTAATTCCTACCTCGCCCAGAACCTCTTCTCCTGAACGCAAAAGACCTATCTCTAAATCGCCCGAAAGCCGCAAAATCGAGTAGTCTTCCTCGTTTGTTGTAAATACATGATCCATATAATTAGGGTTAAAAGTTGGAGAACGTATCTTCCCAGCGTTACTTTCAAGCAACAGAACTGCATCGACGTGCCTAAAGCTGGAGTAAGGCCCAAAAGACTCTTTTCCCTCAGCTTCACGAAGCTGCTCATTAGTTTTCAGCGTAGAGGAACTCCCAGCATCTACGACACGCGCATAGAAGCTCCGGTTATCAGAATCTATTCGGACAATCTGACCAAAAGAAAGAGTTACTCCCTGATTTAGGAAAAAAGAGATTTTGTCCCCTTTCACTTCGCGAACAAACCCAACAGGCTCAAATTCGGTCAAAACCTTCACCACCCTCATAAGGATTAGTTATTCCATGAATCTTGTCAGCAAAACTGCAGGAAAGCTCTTCCCTACGAAGAGTCTCTAAGAGTCCATCAGCAGACAGTGTTTTCTCAATTAAATCATAATATTGAAGAATTTTTGAGTTTGATGCTCCAGAAAATTCATGAGCTAGCCAAAGAGTAACAGGGTAACCTAAACATCGGGGGTCTTCGGAAAGCGATGTAAGGGGAGAAAGGAACTCGGACACGTCACTAGAGGTTAAAGAATCCATTATGTCACAACGGAAGACATGTTGACTATCTTCACACAACTTCACAAGAGACACATCACCATACAGATGCTCAGCCATATTTGCCTCTTTAACCGGATGATAAACCCAAAGAGGATATTGTGACAAAATACTTGTTGATGCCATAAAATCTCGTCCCTTCTCATCACACAACATAGGAGATTGTTTACTTACGGCGAGAAGATTAACCTTTTTACGAAGAGCCTCTTCGTATAGCGACGTATGAAACCCTCGTTTTCCCCCAAAAAAACTAGCACCATCTAACAAAACATAATCGCCCTCACATAATCCACGAAGAGTCTTCCCATGTGGCTCTACATCCCCGGTAGGCTCTTCGTGAAGAAGTTTCATAGCCATCTCACTTTCTAGTTGCAGCCTTCGGTCCATCAAAAAGTTAGAACGGTAACGGCGGTCCCCAACTGCACTTACGATGCTTTCATCGTAGCCCCAATTAACTTTGCGGTTCTCCACAGAAGCGTACGCAACACGCATTAGGTAAATGCCCCAGTTGTGGGCTCTCTTCAAAATTCTAGTAGAGCAGTCCACAGCCAAAAACCGTGAATCACAGCGTTTAACCTTCTTTAGAGGCTTAATTTTAGTCATGTCAGGTTTAGTGACAATCAGCGGTTGCGGCTTAATATCGCCGTAGCCTATTTGGCGACCCTTATCAACATATGACTTAAGCTTGTTTTTCAGCTCAACCAAATCTTCTTGAATTTTACCCATATGCAGGTTTTCTCCTCAAACACGAAGAGTCTTACAATTCAGCGCTAAATTAACTATCTTAAAAGACAGGCTATTTATTATCTTTCATGAACCTGATAGTTTGATATTGCAGTCATAATTCTGTAACGTAGTTGATTTGAAGCGCCTTTTTTAATGAAGAACCCCCTATCTGCTAGACGAGACAGATAAGTTGAGGCTGTACTCAAACGGATTGGTTCAGTAAACTGCTTTTCATACGCCGACTGTAATTCTTTTGAAGAAAACCAGCCAACAGGAAAATTTTTCTCCGCAACTAAACGAACTTTCTCTATCTTAGATATTTCAGATGCAGAGCGAGCTGTTTCAGGGTTTACGGTTGGCATTCCTCCCAAAAGTTCAACCAAATCAAGTAGACGAAGAGCCTTATCTCGCGTAACCTGACCCTCAAAGGTTATCGTGTAACGATCTCCATTATTGAAGATCTCTACGCGCATTTTTTTGGTAGGCATGCCACGCACCAGTTAGTGTTTCACTAATTAACTATTCACAAGTTATAGATATTGTGGTAGATAGTGTCCAGTGAAAAAGCTCTAAAAATGCCTAAAAATCCAAAAAAACCAAAAATTGCAAGCGTATTAGGTTCACAAGCTTCACTACAGTTCACGTTTACAAAATAAAAAAAGAGAAAGGAACGAATCCTGTTTTCCAGTAGAAACCAAGGGGTGGCTTCTATACTCGTGAAAAGACATAATCGAGCCTATTTTCCAGAATAAACAGCAAAAAACATGAAATCTACTAGTTAATTTCACAAGAGTTCACAGCAAAGTTAACAACCAAGTTAACAAGTAAATAAGGAAGACTCTTCGTCAATTAACAGTTAGTGTGTCTCAAGAAGATACGGTTTGGTTTCAAAAGTTTTGATTAGGACTCCGACCCCTTCATTTCCATTGTATCAAAGAAGTTCGGTTAGGATTTCTGTTAAGCCTTAAAGTTAAAAAAATGTAGAATTAGATCTAATTTTTTTGATGACTAATAATAAATACTAAATTGAGAAATAATGTCTGAGAGATTTTTTTCTTTAATAATAATTACTTTGTAAATTTTATTCTTTTCTGAAATAAATCGTGCAGAAACCTTACTTTTTCCATGAGAAATACAGGGGTGCGGGAGTCTGTAATCCCTCTTCAACATCTACAAACAACCTAAAACCGCTTTTACCTAGAAATTTTTGTCTCCCTTTAGTTTTTTGTGCAAACTGTCTATTTTTTTTTATGAGAGTTTTTATCTACTGGAAACACAATCGAGGCAATAATTTCACTACCTCTTAGAGGAGATTACCAGACTGACCAAAATTGATACTCTTGAAGACGTTTTCGATCGTTTTCTGAGTAATACCCACATTTTCAAAGACCGAGAAGTATTACGCCATGATTATATCCCAGACAAACTACCGCACCGCGATAAACAGATTAATTGTTTAGGCGGAATAGTTGCACCCGTCCTGAGAGGTTCTCCCTGCTCCAATGCCTTCATTTACGGAAAAACTGGAACCGGAAAAACAGCAGTCACCAAATACGTCTTGAATAAACTATCCTCTAAGGCACATGAACTGGGAGCCGATATTGAATTTTGTTACGTAAACTGCCGTTTGGCTGGCACTGAATACCGAGTTCTCTCAAGCTTATGTGACGCTTTAGATGTGAAGGTTCCTTTCACAGGTTTGGCTGTCGGAGAAGTCTTTGACCGATTCAAAGAGGGTCTAGAAAAACAAAGAAAAATCTTCATCGTTGTCCTCGACGAAATCGATGCTCTGATAAAAGCTCGTGGCGACACCCTGCTCTACGAATTAACCAGAGTAAATGAGACTCTTCTTCACGGCCGAACATCCATAATAGGAATCTCAAACGACCTCCGATTCAAGGAGTTTTTGGATCCACGGGTTCTAAGTTCCTTAAGCGAAGAAGAGATAGTTTTTAGACCTTACGATGCAGCTGAACTCCAAGACATCCTCTGGAGACGTGCTCAACTAGCGTTTTCTGAAGGTGCTCTTCTAGATAGTGCTGTGGCCTTGTGCGCTGCGTTGGCTGCCGCAGAGCACGGTGATGCCAGACGAGCTTTAGACCTTCTTCGTGTTGCAGGCGAATTAGCAGAACGGGAGGGTGCAGAATGTGTTAGCGAAGATAATGTGCGACAGGCAGAAAAGCGTGTGGAACATGATCGAATCGTGGAGGTTTTAGAAAATCTTCCTGTGCACTCCAAATTAGTCTTGTGCAGTGTTTATCTGTTGGGGAGGACAAAAATTAGTTACACAATCACCGGAGACATCTACGGAATATACTGTGAACTCTGTGATCAATCTGGTCTCTCGCCGCTGACTCAGAGACGGGTAAGTGGTCTAATCAGCGAGTTAGACATGATTGGATTATTAAACGCACGTGTTGTGAGCATGGGTCGACATGGGCGTACAAAAAAAATCCGTTTAGGCATAGGACGTAGTCTTATCAGGAACGTGTTCACGAACAATGACCGATTCCGGGAGCTGTTAGGCTACGTCCCTAACTGTTTTGCTGGCGTTTAATGAATTTGAAAAAGGGCTAACCATCTTTTTTGTTGGGTGTTCACCAAGGTTCCGTAAAATTTATTGTTGAAATCATAGATGTTTGGAGGTTTACTACAGGCACGATTCCAGGGGTAGGAACAAGCCCCATTTTTTGTTGAAAATCTGTTTGTTCTTGCCACGCCCCTGAGTTCACAATGAGTGTTCCCCTGTAATTGTTACATTTTAGGACATGAACGTGTCCAGCGTGGAAGATGTCCGGTGTTCTCTCTATAACCATAAAATCCCGTTTTTCTGGGGCAATGGGTGTTCTTTCCCCGTAAATGGGCGCAAGGTGCCTGCCCTGTAACAAAAGCTTCATCGATTTGTCGGGGGTATCGAAACTGACGTTTGGGGCAACAGCAGCGACGTCATCTAAGCTCCGTCCGTGAAATAGAAGTACCTCCACTCCGTGGAGGCTGACTGTGGATGGGCTTCCAAGCGAATATATTTTATGGGTTTCGTATAGCGGTTCTGCGTACTCTTTGGGTATTGCAGGTTGTGGTAATGCCTTTCTAGATGCATCATGGTTGCCGGGAATAATTATTATTTCAACATGTTCCGGAACCTGTTCAAGAAGTTTTGCTGCTTCACGGTACTGTTCATAAATGTCTGTTATCGCTAGCTCTTCCATCTGCCCTGGGTATATTCCTATTCCGTCTACAATGTCGCCTGCTATTACCAAATATTTTGTGTGACTGGCGATGTTTCTGAGTTTTTCGTTGCCTTTTTCTCCTTTTAGCCACCGTAGAAATTGGTTGAATTCTTTTTCCATAAATTTTTTGCTTCCAATATGAATGTCCGACATTAGAGCCGCATAGACTGGGATTGAGGCTTTGTGGGGTGTCTTCTGTGGCACCTCGGGTAGGATGAAGTCTTTTGCGATAAGTAGGTCGTTGTTTCCTTTTATCGCGTTTACACAAATAACTTGGTCTAAGAGTAGAGAACGGGCTTTTTCTATAATTTCCTTGCTTAAGTTTGGAGACACGAGTACGGTGGCGCTTGATTCTAGATCCTCGATTTTCACGAAGAGTCTTTCTTTAGACTCTATTTTTTCCGTGACCATACCTATGATGTTGACCTTTGATTTGGTCGGCGCCTTTAGTGCAACCGATATGGGTACCGCATTTTTTACATCCATTCTTTTTCTAAGAATCTTCTTTAACCTTTCAAACCTGTCTTGAAAGTATTCCAGATATTCATTGATGGTGCCTGTTGTGCATATTTTTTTTGTTGGATCCATGAGAACTTTTATTTCACCTTCAACATCTTTAGCGTACGGTCTAAAAGTCTTCCTTGATTCCGAAGTGGTTGACACTGAATTGATTTGAATAGCTTTTTCTTCTTCAACACAAGGCTCTCTTTTCATAGCCTCCAGAAAAACTCGGTCTATAAACAGAGGCTTTTGAGGTAAATCTCTGATTTTCCTGACAGCTTCTTCCATTAAGTAGAGCGGGTCTTCTGTTTTAGCTACTGCATTCAAAAATTCGAAAGCCTCTTTTTCCAGTTGGTATCCTGATTCTATTGTGAAGGAAACGGCTTTTTGTAACCTTTCGCCTTCACTCATACTTTTTGCCTCGTTTGATTCCCTCTGTTGAAACGGTAATATGTGCTTCGTATCCTATTAATTCTGTTCTTTGGACAAAAAATATCTCTTCAGGTTTTCCTCCTTTACTGGGTGTCTATACCTGTTAGGATATTTTCATGTTCTTCAGACATTTTTTAGTTAACTCTTAAAAATCCAGTTGTGCTTTAAACTAATTCAGTATATATTTGCTTGAGGCTTTAGATATGGATCTCCGTAAGATTCAAAGAACTAGTGGCGGAACCTTTTTCGTATGTCTCCCTAAAGATTGGGCTGAGAAAAACGGGCTTGATCGTGGAACTGTTGTTTCGGTCACCGAAACCGCTAATGGAACACTTGTTATCAACCCGAAATATAATGTAGAGCGGACTCCTCGAGTGGCAGTGATTACACCCTCTCCTTTACTTGATCGTGTAATCATTGAGAAATATTTATTGGGATATGACATAATTCACGTTCAAGCTAAAGAGAGAATTAGCCCCCTAGACCGTGAGCGGGTAAAACAGGCGTCCACTCGTTTGGTTGGTCTTGAGATTGTTGAGGAGAACCACTCCAAAATTGTTATGCAGTGTCTCTTGGAGCCCTCTACTTTTCCGCCCCAAAAGATTCTTCGAAGAGAATATTCGATAGTTTCAGGAGTGCATCGTGACGCCGTAACCGCTCTTCTTGAGGGCGATGTGGAATTAGCCAAAAATGTTGTTGCACGAGACACCGAAGTTAACCGCTTATATTTTCTGTTGGTGCGCGTTCTTCGAACCGTTATTCAAAACCCAGGGCTGAGCGAAAAACTCGGTATTTTGCCGATCGATTGTTTAGATTACCGTTTGGCAGCGAGTTTGGTTGAATCTATAGGCGACCACTCGGCCTCTATCGGTGAGACTGTAATCAAGTTAGCTGGTGCCAAAATTGCGGACAATCTTTCAGAACTAATTCTTCAGCTCCACAAGGTTGCCTACGAGTCTCACGAGACCGCCATAAGCGCTGTGTTTTATCATGACGTTTCTGTTGCAGAGTCGGTACGGTCTGAAAGAGAAAAGGTCGAATCTATCTTTCACGAGATTGAAACAGCCATTCCTGATCTTCCCGCTGAGGTGGGGCGCAATCTTCTTGCAGTTGCTTCTTCAATACGCCGAATTTACGACAACAGCTTGGATATCGCCGATCTTGTTATGCCAAAGCTTCCGTAACATGTTTAAATTGCTAGTATGCCTCTAGTTTTTTAGGGCAAGTAGTGTGGCAGAATGGAAGAAAAGGATCTAATTGAAAGAATAAATAAACTGAAAAAGGAGAAAAACGCTGTAATTCTGGCCCACATCTACCAGAGACCAGAAATCTATAATGTAGCAGATTTTATTGGCGATTCCTACGGGTTGAGCAAAAAGGCGACAGAAACCGATGCAGACATCATAGTTTTTTGTGGTGTTGACTTTATGGCAGAATCTGCTTACATTTTGAATCCTGACAAAACGGTTTTGATTCCCACTCGGCTGGCGAACTGTCCAATGGCAGCTATGGTCGATGTTGCTGGTTTGCGAAAATTGAAGGCAAAGCATCCTAGAGCTGCCGTTGTGAGTTATGTTAACACAAGCGCGGATGTGAAGGCTGACTCGGATATTTGTTGCACTAGCGCAAACGCCGTAAAAGTGGTTAACTCTTTAGAGAAAGACGAGGTCATATTTGTGCCCGACTCCAACTTGGCAAAGTATGTTATGAGGCATACTAACAAGAAAATTATCCCTTGGGACGGGTGGTGCTATGTTCACAACAAATTTTCTCCAGAAGGGCTTATCCAAGCAAAAGCCATTCATCTAAACGCAAAAGTTCTAGTTCACCCCGAATGTATCCCAAAAGTTGTGGATTTAGCTGACGAAGTTTTTAGCACAACTGGCATGGTCAACTACGTGAAACAGAGCCCAGATAAAACGTTCATCATAGCCACGGAGATTGGCGTGATAGAGCGGTTGAGGCTTGAGTTTCCAGAGAAAGTCTTTTTCCAAGCCCCGCCTGGAGGAACCTGCCTTCAAATGAAGAAGATCACTTTGAAGCTTGTTTTGGATTCTCTAGAGAATGAGCAGTTTAAGGTCACGGTTCCAGAAGATATAAGGGTCAGAGCTAAAAAGGCTCTGGATAGAATGTTAAATGTGGACTGACGTCTTGGACCGGCAAAAACTTGTTGAAATGGCCTACCAGAAAGGAAAGGAACTCAATCTAAACAATAATGATTATCTTAAATGGCTAGACGCTTTTTTTGACAAAGAATACCATGATGATGTTGGCACTGGAGATATAACCAGCAAAGCAATTCTAACAAAAAACGAGCCCATAACAGCATTCTTGAAAGCCAAAGCGTCAGGAGTCATCGGGGGACTCGAAGAGGTAAGCTGGTTTCTTCGGAAGCATTGTTTAGACAGTAAAAGTTTACAAAAAAGACGGCGAAAAGGTTCTGAGTGGAGAAACAATTCTGGAGATTTACGGCAAACAAAAAGACATTCTGGAAACAGAGAGAATTGGCTTAAATGTTCTGCAGAGAATGTCTGGGGTAGCCACAGAAACTAAACGTTTGACTGATCTGCTGGAAGGCTATACCACCCGAGTAGCTGCAACCCGAAAAACACTTTTGAGGTATCTTGACAAAAAAGCCGTCTTCTTGGGAGGCGGTTTAACTCACCGTTTTGGGCTCTGGGATTCCATATTGATTAAAGATAATCATCTTGAAGCCCTGAAGAGCGAAGGAGTAACAGATTATGTTGAGGTTGCAATAGCCAAGGCTTCAGCTTTTGCAGATAAGGTTGGTTTCATAGAAATTGAAGCAACCTCCCACGAAGAGGCTCTAAGGGCAGCGAGAAAATTTAAAATTTTGCGTCTCATAACGCCCTGCGTTGTAATGCTTGATAATATGAAGCCTACAGAAATCAAGGAGACCCTTGAGACTCTTCGTAAAGATGTCCTTTATGACTCTGTTCTTTTGGAGGCTTCGGGCGACATAACTCCAGAAAATATATCAGGAATATGCTAAAACTGGAATAGACGTTGTGTCTTTGGGGTATCTAACGCACTCTGCAATGGTGTTAGATATGAGTTTGGAGATGACGCTTTGAACACGGACTTTTTAGTTGTTGGAAGCGGCATAGCGGGTTTGAATTTTGCCCTAAAGGTCGCCAAAGTACGGAAAAGTAACGATTGTAACAAAAAAGGAAATCATGGAATCAAACACGAACCTTGCTCAGGGCGGAATCGCCGCAGTAACCCGAAAAGATGATTCCGTTCAGTTGCACATCGAAGACACATTGAGTGTTGGCTCTGGCTTATCCAACAAACGGATAGCTAAACTGCTTGCTGAAAAAGGTCCAGAAGCTATTCGGAACCTGCTTTCTTTTGGAGTAAACTTCGACAAAGAGAATGATGAGCTTCATCTAACTACCGAAGGCGGACACAGCATTGCACGGGTGCTTCATTCTGGAGATTCAACTGGAAAAGAAATAGAACAGGCAATGACTAAACGTATCCGCGAAAACAAGGACATCGAAGTTTTCGAGAACTGCGTCGCCATCGACCTTGTCCTAAAGGACAGAGAATGCATTGGCGCAAAGATACTGGACATAAAAAAAAGAGAGGTCTGTGACATATTTGCGCGTGCAACCATACTGGCCACTGGCGGTATCGGTTACATTTATCAGAATACGACAAACCCAGAAATTGCTACCGGCGACGGAATTGTCATGGCTCTCAGGGCAGGTGCTAAAATTGAAGATATGGAGTTTGTGCAGTTTCATCCTACCACATTGAATAAACTTGGTGCCCCTCACTTTCTGATTTCAGAGGCTCTTCGTGGCGAGGGAGCAATTCTTGTAAATGAGTCTGGGGAACGTTTCATGTTGGATTACGATAACATGGGCGATCTTGCTCCACGGGACATCATATCCCGAACCATATTCAACGAACACAAGAGCGGGGCCGTCTACTTGGATATTCGACACAAAGGCAAAGCTTTCATTTTAGATCGTTTTCCAATGATTCATCAAGAATGCTTGAAGTATGACATAGATATTACAGAGGACCTGATTCCTGTTTCTCCTGCTGCGCATTATATCTGCGGGGGCATCAAAACAAACGAGTATGGAGAAACTACAGTAACCAATCTCTTGGCTTTTGGTGAATGCACCTGCACTGGAGTACATGGGGCTAACCGGCTTGCTAGTAACTCATTGTTAGAGTCTGTTGTTTTCTCTTCTCTCGGAGCACAAAAAGCAAAAAATTATCTGAAGAACAAAATTGAAGCGCCGCCACAACAAAAAGAAACAGTATTCTCTAACATAGAAACTCAAGAACTGACCTATATCAAAACAGAATTGAGAAAGGCAATGTGGGACTATGTTGGAATAATCCGCACCGAAGAAAACATGAGCCTAATGCTTAGCAAACTGGAACATCTAAACAGAAGACTGGATGCTTTTGGCGGGAACGGAGTAAACACGCTGTTTCTTGAATTAAAAAACATGGTGACCGTAGCTAACCTAGTAACAAAAGCCGCTCACACTAGAAAAGAAAGTCGAGGAACCCACTACCGAACAGATTACCCAACCACCGACGACAAAAACTGGCTAAAACACATCTGTTTTGAACAAAGAGAAGAAAAACTGTACATATCCTTCACGTAGTGGCGGTCTTGTTTAATGTTTTTAAGAAACGCTCTCTTTTTGCTGGATGTGTTCTGCATGCTTTTTGGGCAAAAGTGCTTTTAAGTATAAACAAACTCTACCCTTTTGGTTGCCGGGGTGACAGAGCGGTAATGTGCCGGTCTCGAAATGACTCAACTGTGGGTCAGAAGACAACCGGTGGTGCTTGGCGCCACATGGGTTCAAATCCCATCCCCGGCGCCATTTTACCTGTAAACCTTCTGGCAAACCAGTCATAAGCGCGACTTTTTCTTTGGTTTCCGTTTAAGTTCGGTTCCGCAGACTTGGCATGATTTGAACTTGTAATCTGAAGGATATTTGCGGTAGCATGCGGGGCAATATAGAATCCATTTGAAACGAAACTTTATCCCGAAAGTCATTAACGACGTGAACTCGACATCAATTTTGTTAGCCACGTTCTGTATCGAATAATCGTCCGTGACAATTAATGGAGTTAAACCTCTGCCTTTCAGTTCCAAAGCTAAGGCTAGAACTTGCATGTCTGCTTCAGAGAGGTTACGCATGTCCCCGACCTTTTTGGATGCTTCCAGAATCTCTTGGAAAGCTGAGTCCTGCGGCTTCAGAATCGTAACTTTCCCGTTCTCTATTGCTGCGTTGAAGCGCATCCAGGGCATAGAATCTGCATTGAGTTCGTTCTTTACCTCAAAGACAGTGTATTGCTTCTCTGGGACTGCCAATGGGTCAAAACCTGCTATGAACGCTGAAGTATCAAGAACTATTACTTTTTCTTTCAACGATTTTCACCTCTAGCGAATCGTCCTCTAGACGATTGAAACTGCTGTTCGGGAACACCTTCAGCTCTATGGTGACTAGACTCTCTGGCGTTAACCTTTTCTGGTTCCCAACAAGAAAAAAGCATCTTCGGTTTACATCCAATATGGAACATGTAAAACTGTCTATTTTACGTTACTTACCGTTCGGATTGTCTGAGGTGTATTTTAGGCGATAGATTATTAACAGAGAAATGCGTGAAATTCTTCTATTAGGAGAACTGGACAACATGAGCAAACCTATGGATGTGGGGAACTAAGAGTCGGCAGCTACGTAATCATCGATGGTGAACCCTGCAAAATAGTGAGCTTCAGTAAATCGAAGCCCGGAAAACATGGTGCCGCAAAGGCTCGCGTTGTAGCCATAGGCGTTTTTAACGATGCAAAAAAGACCATCGTGAAACCTGTAAGTGCACAGGTTGATGTTCCTCTAATCGAGAAAAAAACTGGTCAAGTCATCGCATTGTTGCCCGCGGTTGTTCAGTTAATGGACTTGGAAACTTACGAGATGACTGAATCGCCTTACCCCGAAGATGAAGAACTAAAAGCTAAATTGACTTCCGGCGTTGAAGTTGAATACTGGCAAATTCTAGGCAGAACCAGAATAACCCGAACAAAAGGCTAAACCCTATTTTCTGGGCTCTTCAACTACCTTTTTAAAACGCTAATCACAACCTTAGTAGTTGTAACTGTGGCGAAAAAAGTTGAAGCGCGTAAAACACATCCGACTAAATAGTGGCTTAACCGTTGGCGCCCTTGTTTCTGAAATGAAAGAATGTGGGGTGCTTGGCGCCGGAAACATTGGAAAGGCAGCCGAAATTGTAACAGAGATGTTTCGTGACAAAGATTACACCGTATTTTTGACCTTGGCAGGTCCTCTAGTTCCTGGTGGAATGAGGCAGATAATTAGAGACCTGATAGACCAAGAATACGTAAATGTGGTTGTGACCACCGGAGCTAACATGGTACATGACATGGTGGAAGCCCTAGGGCACCGTCACTGGATAGGCACCTTTCTTGCCGAAGACGAAGAATTAAAGAATAAAGACATCGGTCGAATAGGCGATATTTACATTGAACAGAACGCTTTCAAAGGCTTAGAAGACTGGATATACGAAACCCTCGAAAAAATACCTGAAAATAAGAGAGAACGCATATCCACAACCGAACTTCTTTTCGAGATAGGAAAAAACATTTCCGATCCAGACTCGATACTCGCCACCGCAGCAAAAAAAGGAGTTCCCATCATAAGCCCCGGATTAGTTGATTCCATAGCAGGCTTCCACATGTGGATGTATGGGCAAGACAAAAAATTGAGACTCGACCCACTACTTGACACCCACACAATCGTGGACATTGTTTACGAAGCCAAAAAAGTAGGAATGATAATCTTGGGAGGCGGCTGGCCAAAACACTACGCCCTCTTCGCCAACACTTTCAGAGAAGGAGTCGACTCGTGCAATCCAGATCACTATGGACCGTCCAGAACCAGGTGGTCTAAGCGGAGCTACTTTGAAAGAGGCGATTAGTTGGGGAAAAGTGAAGCCTGAAGGAAAAGAGGTAACCGTCATCTGCGACGCTACAATCGCTTTCCCATTGATTGTTGCTTCAGCACTGGAAGCCCTCGGAAAGACTCGTTAGCAATTAAACTAGATTTTTTAGACGATGCCGAAGGCCAATAAGTAGCCACCGGATTTGGGAAGAAACTAAAAACTTGGCTGAGGCTTCAGCTGGTTATTCGATTTCATGTATATTTTTTATTGGAAATCGTATCTCTAGGATGCCTTCTTCGCAGGAGATTTTCATTTTTTCTGCATCAATAGCCACATGTATTCTACCTTGACAACGTAGGAACGAGAACTCTCCCTGCCTATGATAGATTCCTAAATCGGCGAACCGCACTTTTTTCTTCATTTTAGCTGTAATCTCTATGATGTTTTCATCAATTGCCTCAACCTTCACGGTTTCAGGGTCAATGTTTGGAAGGTCCGCTGTGACAATAACTTCTCTGGGCGTTATGAAAACGTTTGAGAGCGCGTGGAGACAGCAAGTTTCCGTATTCCAGCTGGGGCCTTCAGGAGAGGCGAAGCCCATAAGCTTGTCTGTCAATGTCTTAAGCTCTTCTAGATATTCCTCGAGGGTATCCAAATTTGAAAGTTTTTTTCTTTTATCTGACATAGACACTTTCTCCTAAATGTATAATGGGAGATCATACTCCTGCGACTTCTGCATACGATTCATTTCCTGTCTGAGTGCGCTTCATCATATCCCTGGCCTTCAATCGGATTTCTTCCCCTTTCTCAAGAAGTTTGGATACGTCAAGTTTGATGTCGGAAACCTTTGAAAGCTCCTTCAACGCCATAGCAGCCGCCTGTGGGTCAGGATAATTGTAGAATGATTGGGCTAAGATTGCTATTGCCTGCATCTTCTTACTGACGCTGTATCTCATGCTAAGAGCTTGGGGCCCAGCTATATAGCCTTCATTTAGTGTTTTCAACCCATTTTTGTTTACTGTATCAAGCAGTTCTTGGTTGGACGCGGCGACAAAAACTTCAGGTTCATTAATTGACTGCCTATTTTCTATTGGAATTCCTCCCATGGACACTATTCTTTTGACTTTCTTGGCTTGTCCCCAGTCCACAATTTCCCGCATTATCGTGTATATAGACTGGCGCTGGAACCGCCAGTTCTGAAATCACAGCGATCAGGTTTTGGTTTCCGTAGATTCGGAGAGGCGCATGGGGTAGTCCCTTGTGTAATACGACGACGGGAGGAAGCAGGTCTGAATCCATGTATGCTATCTCTTCCAAGTTAAGTTCAGATATAATGTAGGATGTTGCTATGAGGCCTACAAGTCCCACATCCGGAAGTCCAATAATCATCGTGGCCTCTGAGGGTATGGGTTTCTTCTCCACAATTTTAACTGATTCTGACAACGATTGTTCCCCTTCAGTTAGATATCTTTAACTAAGAGAAAAGAATTATGCTACAAAGCTAAATACCTATAAAAGGCGACTCTATTTTTTAAGTGGGAGAAAATCATGGTTCTGGATCGTCTCGGCTCCTCACTAAACGATGCCCTAAAGAAGGTTTTCAAAGCACCAGTCATGGACGAGAAAACAGTAAAAGAACTTGTCCGTGACATCCAACGGGCACTACTCCAAGCCGACGTTAATGTCAAACTGGTTCTCGAAGTTTCTAAAAGAATCGAGGAACGGGCACTAAAAGAGAAGGTCCCTCCAGGCGTTTCTAGAAGAGAACACATAGTGAAAGTGGTTTATGAGGAGTTAACGCGTTTTCTGGGCGAAAAATCGGCTTCACTGAAGATAGAACCCGGAAAAAGGAAGGTTCTGATGCTTGTGGGAATCCAAGGTTCAGGAAAGACCACCGCATCTGGAAAATTGGCAAAATACTTCCAAAAAAGAGGTCTAAAAACAGCCCTAGTTTGCACTGACACTTACAGACCTGGAGCCTACGAGCAACTGAATCAGCTGGCAAGCAGAGCAAACATTCCCGTGTATGGTGAACCAAAAGAAAAGAAGTCAGAAAAGATTGCTTTGAGGGGCTTGAAGCAATTCAAGGATTATGACCTTGTCATCATTGACACCGCTGGTCGCCACAAAGAAGAGAAGGGCTTGATTGATGAGATGAAGCGACTAGAGAAAGTAATTAGGCCCGACGAAACGATTTTGGTCATCGACGGAACCATTGGTCAACAAGCAGCTATACAGGCTAAAGCGCTTCACGAAGCCACGCCAATCGGCTCTATTTTGGTGTCAAAACTTGATGGCTCTGCTAGGGGAGGAGGCGCCCTCTCTGCGGTGGCTGCCATCGGAGCGCCTATAAAGTTCATCAGTTCCGGTGAGAAACTTGGCGACATCGAACCCTTTGTTCCATCCAGATTTGTAGGCAGATTGTTGGGCATGGGGGACCTTCAGAGTCTCGTTGACAAAGTTCGTGATGCAGAAGTGAAGGTGCCCGAGAAAAAAGTTCGCGCATTTATGAGCGGAAAATTCACTCTCACAGACATGTATGAACAGTTTGAATCTATGAAAAAAATGGGACCCTTAAAGCACCTCTTGAAGATGATTCCGGGAATGAGCTACAACGTTCCTGACGACAAGATGAACCTAGCTGAGGATGCTCTCAAAAGATGGCGAGTGATAATCCAGTCTATGACGCCAAAAGAAAGGGAGAAACCCAAGATTCTTTCATCATCCAGAATCCACCGAGTTGCCCGAGGATCAGGCACCACAGAAAAAGAAGTGAAGGAACTGTTAACACAGTATAATAATATGAAAAAAATGATGAAAACCTTTAGAAGAAAGCGGATGCCCTTCTTCGGAAAAGGTCTTCCCACCGCCTGAGAAAAAAATCTAGAATCAGATATTGAACTTTATCACTAAAGAATGAGGAATTTTCGTGGAACTACTTAAAAAGGCGCAAGAAATGCTTGAAACGCATCCTCTATGTGACCACTGTTTAGGAAGACAGTTTGCTCTCCTTGGCTATGGCTTAGATGATCAAAAACGAGGCGAAACTCTGAAGCTGCTCCTGACCATGAAAAATCATCAGTTAGCGCTTTCTGGCAAGAAAGCAGGGTTCTCAAATCTCAGGATTTTGGCTTCGAACGGGTCTTTCGAGATGGCCAGCTGAGA
Organism: Candidatus Bathyarchaeota archaeon; assembly: GCA_963697165.1. Classification (GTDB taxonomy): domain Archaea; phylum Thermoproteota; class Bathyarchaeia; order Bathyarchaeales; family Bathyarchaeaceae; genus Bathyarchaeum. Next base: position 18,823 of record CAVOMX010000024.1, on the reverse strand, counting down.
TACTTAAGAAAATGAGAAAGCGGTCTAGAAAAAAGAATGAATGTTTCCTCTGTCAAGGACTCTTCAAAAGCGTGGATGTGCTGGTGCAAAACGCTTTGGATGCACTTGAAGCCTACGAGTATACTACCTTTCTTGTTGGTGTAGAATTGCCGACCGTAGTTGAGGAGAGGGAAGACGAGTTTAAGGCCCGATTTGAGGTAGGCTATGGAGAGAGCATGCGGAACGAATTTAGTCGTGACATCGGAAAAAAGATTGCTGTGGCTATAAATAAATTGGCTGACTACAAAAAGCCTGATGTTGTGGTGCTTGTCAGACCCTTCACTGGAGAGATTATTCTACAATCTAATCCTCTCTATGTCCGGGGGGAATACAAGAAACTCGTACGTGATATTCCACAATCAAAGTGGTCCTGCAGAAGTTGTAGGGGTGAGGGTTGTCCTAAATGTAATGGAACCGGAAAGATGTACTCCGAGTCGGTCGAGGAGATTATTGCAGGGCCTCTTTTAGCGAAAACTGGGGGAGAAGATGTAGCTTTTCATGCGGCTGGGCGAGAAGATGTGGATGCTCGGATGCTGGGAACGGGAAGACCCTTCATCATGGAAATCAAACGACCTAGAAGACGATTCATAGATCTTCAGAGCCTCACAGAGATCATCAATGAGCAAGCTCGAGGCAAAGTCGAGGCTTTGAATCTTCGTTCAGCAGGCAAAGGTGATGTTAAACGATTGAAGAAGGGAGAAGGGTCAACGAAAATTTACAAAGTCTTTATTGACTTTGATAGAGCTGTTTCGGATGAAGAGTTGGATGCTGTAACGAAAAAATTGTCTAAGGCTGCTAATTCATCAGCAAACGCCCTTACGTGTTTTGCATCGAAGAGCGGACATAATTCGAGAAAGGTACATATATGAGGCGCATATAAAGAGGTTGGCGCCTAACCGCGCAGAGATGAAAATACGTTGCCAAGGAGGGCTTTATATTAAAGAGTTGGTAAGCAGCGATGAAGGGCGGACAGTCCCTAGTGTAGCCTCTATTATCAACGCTGAAGCAAAGCCTCTTGAGTTAGACGTTTTGAAGGTTATCATGGAGGAATCTTAAGTTGGGAAGAAAAGCGAAAGGTTTCCGTAGAAAAAGCCGTTACATCCTAAAGAGGAAGCCTAGAGAACGGGGAAAGACAGGACTCAGCAAGTTGCTGCATAATTATGAACCTGCTGAAAAGGTTGTGATTAAGCTAAACCCTAGTGTGCATAAGGGTATGCCTCATAGACGATTTCATGGTAGAATCGGCGTTATCGCTGAGAAGAGAGGACGAAGCTACGTTGTTAATGTGTCCCAAGGAAATGCGATTAAAGAAATAATCGTTCGCCCAGAACACATTACTCCCCATAAGGAGGCATAGAACATGGTACGAAAGGCTCTAAAGGAACGTATAATCACAGTTCCCCAAGTAAAAGAAGCCTTAGAAACTATTGGTGAAGAACAACTGGACCAGTTCCAGAGACGATCACTCGATTATGCGACAAAATTCACTAAAGTTGAGCCTGAGCACGTGGGTGCTCTTTTGAACAAACTTGTTGAAGAATTTGAAGTTGAAGAAGAAGAGGCTGTGCAAATAATAAATGCTATGCCTGAAAGCATCCAAGAAATCAGAGTGTTTTTGGCTGGTGGTCGAAGGATAATTGAAACCTCTAAACTAGAAAAAATTTTGCTTTTTTTGAACAATTATAGAAAAAAGGGATAAAGGACTTTTTCTTTCTATATAATATCTAAACCAGTTGTTACCATTTCGGGACGGGGAAAGAGTGGAAAGGATAGATAAGAGATACGAAGAATACGCTTATGTTCTGGATTATCTTCCTCATGGACGGCTGGGGACTCGACCAGGGTACAGAGCGGGGGCACTGATTCAGGTTGTGGGCGAAGAATACTTTACTTTCCTTGAGGCAATCGCTAGAGAAGGTATTGCCCTCAAAACCGCTGACAGAGTGTACGTTGGAAAAGATTCTAGGAGAAAAATAACCTATATCATTGGGCGTATTAACTATGAAGATTTAACATCCAATGCTAAGATGGAACTTTCTGGAACAATAGAGAAGATAGTGCTTAATCGAGAAAAGTGGTTCATTAACTTCTTCAACACAGCACAAGCAATAACGCCCCGAATGCATGCGTTAGAGTTGATTCCAGGTATTGGAAAGAAATACATGTGGCAGATTCTTGATGAAAGAGATAGGAAGTCTTTCCAGAACCTTGAGGATTTACAGAATCGCGCTAACATGCCTAACCCCTCTAAGCTCATTACAAGAAGAATTTTAGAGGAACTATGCTGGCGATAGTAAATATAGACTGTTTACGAGAGCGCCCTAGTGGAAAATATTAATCTTCTTCGGCGGGCGAAGCATCTCCTTCGCCTTTACGGCTTTTTTCCAAAGAAACGTTTGGGACAAAACTTTACAGTTGAATCTGGATATAATGCAACGTTTAATGTCCCATGCTTCTCTAACTAAGGACGATGTTGTTTTAGAAGTTGGGGCCGGATTTGGTTTTCTGACGCAACTACTTTCTAGCAAATGCAAAAAAGTCGTTGCAGTCGAGGTTGACCCCCCGCTTGTGAGCTTTTTGAGGAAACAACTTCAGAGCCTACAGAATGTAGAATTGATAGAAGGTGACATTCTCAAGGTCTCTCTTCCTTTCTTCAACAAGGTTGTTTCTGCTCCTCCCTACTCCATTTCTTCTCCGCTTCTATTTCGTTTGCTAGAAAGAAATTTTGATTCTGCAGTTCTGATTTTCCAGAAGGAATTTGCGGAGAGATTAGCGGCTTCGGTCGGAACCAAAGATTACGGGAGGCTAACCGTTACTATCTATTACAGGGCTGATGTGGAGCTTCTGGATTATGTTCCTAGAACGATGTTTTATCCCCCGCCAGACGTGGACTCCCTGATTGTGCGCCTGAAGCCTAGAGCTCCCCCTTTCCACGTGGAAAATGAAGCAATCTTTTTTGAGCTTGTCCGAACACTCTTTACTCAGCGAAACAAGAAGGTAAGAAACGCTTTGATTCTCTTCTTACGCAATCGTGAATTGTCCAGAGAAGATGCGGTGGAATTGGCTGATTCTATAGTTTATAGTTCGAAGAGGGTGCGGGAATTGGCGCCAGAGGACTTTGGGATTTTGACGAATGAGCTTCTTCGAAAGCTTTAGACTCTGCATCTAAACACGCTGTGCCAGATGGGTATTGTTTTTAAGGACCATAAGTGCTGCTTTGATATACTTACAACGCGTGTTGACTTATGTGGTCAAAGAATATGTGCCATATGTTTTCTTCAGTGGACTTTAAATGCTATTATTTGCTAACTGTAAATGAAATCCCGTAGAAATTGTCCGTTTTTTCTGATTCTTTACAAATCACTATTCCCTATACAGAATAGTTTTTATAATATCTGTTTAATTATGATGGCAGAACCAGATGAGGAATATACATTGAAAGCTCGTAACTATCGGGAGGTAAAGGGTCAAGCCTATACACGGAAAAAGTATATGCGTGGATCTCCTGCATCAAAAATAGTAAAATTCACTATGGGCAACCCATCAGGCAACTACAAGTATCAAGCCCGCTTAATCGCTGATAAGGAAGTTCAGATTAGACACAACGCCTTGGAAGCTGCACGTATAGCCTCCAACAGGGTTCTCTCAGAAAAACTGGGAAGCAATTATCATTTGAAGATTTTACCTTTTCCTCATCATGTGCTACGAGAAAACAAAATGATTTTTGGAGCCCACGCGGACCGACTTCAAGACGGAATGAGAAATGCCTTTGGAAAAGCCATAGGACTCGCAGCCCGCGTGAAAATTGGTCAATCGCTTATACTGGCTAACGTAAACGAGGATGGCTCTAGAGCTTTGCAACTCAGGCGCTAAAACGTGGAGGCGCCAAATTACCTACACCCTGTCATGTAGTAATCAAGAAACTTGAGGCGTAATTGAGGGAGTAAATTTGCAGGTGTCTAGCCATGAGGGCGGGACTTGCAAGAACGAATGCACTCCTATTTTGTTTTATGTTCATGAATCAATTAATGGATATTATGGGGTTTGAATTTGGTTTCTGACAATTTGATTGTTAATATCGAGGAAGAAATTGCTGCTGATGGACAATTTACCGGTGGAAAGGGCGCTAATTTAGCTAAACTGTTCCAGATTTTGGGAAAGGATAATGTTCCGTATGCAGTAATGGTTACCACAGAATTCGCTAAGATGCTACTTCACGATCCAGAGATTGCAAGCTTAGTAAACGAATTGGATGCTGCATTGGCTAAAGACGATGAGGACGAGTCTAGAAAGATTGCGAAGAAAATAGTAAACTGTTATCGAAAACATAAAGACACAACCCGACCTCATTGAGTTGTTAGAGAAAAAAATCGAACTGATGAAAGAGCGGGTTGGGACGGAATAGGGTTGCTGTCAGAAGTTCAGGAATTACTGAGGACATGGCTACTGCCGCTTTTGCTGGACAATTTGAAACATATCTTAATGTCCCCTTAGATTCTTCTAATGTTATTAAATACGTCTTGAAGTGTATTGCTTCTGCTTTTGGCTGGAGAGTTATAGATTACAGACAAGATTTGCGCAAGAAAAAAATTCTTGACCTGTCAGAGGCTGAACTGCTTAATCAGGGTCTAATCTCTGTCGTAATCCAGACCATGATTGATTCAGAAAAGTCTGGAGTGGCTTTTTCCATAGACCCTAATACTGGTAACCGTAATGTGGGCGTAATTCAAGCAGTTTATGGCTTAGGCGAAATGATAGTTCAAGGAAAAGAAAGCGCCTCTTGGACCGGTTTTATCAAAGAACCAGAAGTCAAAGTTCTCGGAACTATCCCGACTAAAGAACCTCAAAAAGAAATGATGGTTTTTGACGAGAAAACCAAGTCGAATCGTGATATTCCCGTTGGTGTTCGTGATCCTCGGGTTCTTACTTTTGATGAAGCGACTCAGGTTGCAAAGCACGTTACGAGCTATAGAAAAGAGTTACAATAAACCAATGGATGTCGAATACGCCATCGAGAATGGTAAAGTCTTCATAACTCAGGCGAGACCAGAAACTGTTCACGCCACCAGAACAGTTTTGACTCTGTTCAAGCTTAAAGCAGAACCAAAAGTGGCTCCACTTTACATTGGTATCCCAGTTGGCACAAAGATTGCTTCAGGACTTGTCGCTAAGGCAGATACTCCTGAGGAAGCTGTGAAGGAGATTATAGCATTCAACAAGAAGGGCTCTGAAGCCGATGCTTGTTACCTCAATGACGACTCCCGACTGGGAAGTTGTTATGAATCTCGAAAAAGTTTCTGCACTAATTTGTGAAAGAGGTAACCGAACATCTCATGCTGCAATCGTTTCTAGAGAAAGAGGAATTCCATGCGCTGTTGGCGCTGTTGGTGCCCTTAATCTAGACGATGGAGACAAGATCACCCTTGACTGTTCGGGTTCGACTGGTGAAGCGAGAATATTCGCGGGCGATTAATACCCTTTGAGGTACAAGAGGTCGAACTAAAGGAAATTCCAGAAACCAGTAACAAAAGTCATGGTGAATATTGGCAGTCCTGATGAGGCTTTGCATGTAAGTCAACTTGCCTTCTCAGGGTAGTTCTCTTGTTCGAATAGAATTCGTTGTATCAAGCGCAGAATTGCATCCTGTATTTGCTTTGAGAGCTGACCAGCTTGGTCCTGAAAGATGGGCTGACGACGTTAAGAAAAAGTATCCAGTTAATCACGTCTTTAACTAACGAGTATATTCAAAGGTTAAAGACTAGTGTATCAATTATCGCTGGGGCATTCAAACCTCGCAAGATTATTGTCCGTTTCTCCGATTTCAAAACAAACGAATATGCCTCTCTTCCTGGAGCAGTATATTATGACATCAACTGCAAGTGTGGCAAAAGCATATCTCTAAAACCACTGAAGAAATGTCCTATCTGCGATTCAACAGCAATCGAGGTTAAAAAGGTCGAACTTGAGTTCCAAGAAAACAATCCTATGATTGGATTCAGAGGAGCTTCAAGATACATTGACGAGTTCTTCTGTGAGGCATATGCACTAGAACTTGAAGCTTTTACAGAAGTACACAAGCTAGGTTTGACGAATGCAGTTCCAATGGTTCCATTCATCAGGACAACTATTGAAGCAGAAAAAGTAACCAAACTAATCAAAAACGCTTTTAAGAAAAAGGGACTTATAACTACCCGCCATCATCTTCATGGCTGAAGTTCCAAGCGTCTGTATTATTCCAAAAATATTCTCTAAATACTGTGATGGTTTCAGCATAGGAAGTAACGACCTCACTCAGCTAACCCTCGGAATAGACCGTGACAGCGAAAAAATCGCCTGGGAATTCGATGAATCTAATCCTGCCGTAACCAAATCTATCGAAATATTGTGTGAAGGAGCGCATTCCATGACTCCAGAAAGAACTGTTGGAATCTGCGGTCAGGCACCAAGTGATCTGGGAAAAGATTTCCTAAAGTTCTTGACAATACATCTGGATTCGATTGGAGTCAATCCTGACAAAGTTGTTGAAACTCTGCTGTCTGTAAAAAAGATAGAGACTGAACTAATCGAAGTAATTGCCAGAAACAAAAAAGACGCACGTCAAAATAGCTAAGGAATTAGGAATAACCGAGAGCAACTCTAAGTACTTGATTAAGAAATTTGCTTCAGCGGTCTGAAGCCTAAATAAACCTGATTAACCCTTTTTCTAATTATGGATCATGAATCAGAACGCTCCTGCTTGATGGAGCCACCCTATTCCTGATTCCTGCCACTGAAATGTAGATGAGAACAATGGCCTTCGATCTTGAAGAGAAGAGACTGAAAGAAGAAATAAAGAAACGAAAGCCTAAAATCGTGTTCTTGCAGCTTCCGGAAGGATTAAAACAGGAGGCTCCTCGCTTAGCCGCAATCGTTGAGGAAGCTGGGGCTCTACCAATTGTCTCATCTGATCCATGTTACGGCGCATGTGACATAGCTGTTTCTGAAGCCAAACTTCTGGGCGCAGACCTCCTAGTTCATTATGGGCACACTCCCATTAACATGAATGTTGATGTACCAACCATTTATGTTGAGGTAAGGGCAAAAATCAGCATCAAAGAAGCCGTAACGAAAGCCTTGACTTATCTTGAATCTTGGAACAAAATTGGTTTAGTCACAACAGTTCAGCATGTCCACCAACTAGATGAAGCAAAAAACCTGCTTGAGGCTGCCGGAAAAACCGTTTTTTTGGGTGATGCTGGACACGTTAAATATCCTGGACAGGTGCTCGGATGTAATTTCAGCAACGCCCAATCTGTTTCGGAAAAGGTTGAGGCATATGTTTTTGTTGGCGGTGGACGATTTCACGCCATAGGTGTAGCTTTAGCTACGGCAAAGCCCACGATAATTGCTGATCCCTACGAACAAAGTAGCGTATCCTATCCACGATCAAGTTAGGCGGATAATCATGCAACGTTGGGGTAACATATCTGAAGCAAAAGAAGCAAAAAGTTTTGGCGTCTTGATAAGTTTGAAAAGTGGACAGATGAAACTAAAGGAACGCAATGAACATCAAAGAGAAACTTGAACAACAATGGGCTAACTGCAACATTACTTGCCCTCAAAGAAGTTTCGTCCAGTGCCCTTATGCAGTTTCCGAGAATAGACGCGTTTGTGAATACTGCTTGTCCTCGCCTTTCCTTGGATGATGCGCCAAATTTTGGGAAACCTCTTTTGTCTATTAATGAAACACTTGTTATGCTGGGAGAGATGAAATGGGAAGACCTGCTCAGAAGAGGATGGTTCGGAAACGCGACCTAGAGCGGGCGCTTTCAGAGATTGAAGCCAATCCTCTGCCCAAAGCTTACCTTGAACAGTACACTACGCCCTCAAATGTGGCGGCAGAGACACTTCACTTAGCAGCATACGTTTACGATGATGTTATCGGTAAAACTGTGATGGAGCTAGGTTGCGGCACAGGAAGATTAGCTATTGGTGCTGCTTTGTTAGGTGCAACGGAGGTTTTCGGTGTGGATGTGGATCGGGCTGCGGTGATGACGGCGCAAAAAAATGCGGAAATAATGGGCGTTAAAGAAAAGACCCATTGGATTGTAGCCGACATTGATGTTATTGAAGGCACTTTTGACACGATTCTGCAGAATCCTCCCTTTGGGGTTCAAAGAAGAAGAGCAGATAGGCGGTTCATAACCAAATCGTTAGAATTAGGTAGCACAATTTATTCTTTTCACAAAAGTGGAGACAGTAACCGAGAGTTTATCAAAAGGTTTATTGAGGAGCACGGAGGAAAAATAACTAACATATTTCCTACGTCAATGGAAATTCCGAAGATGTTTAAGTTTCATACGAAGAAAAAACAAAGTATCCAAGTTGATTTGTATAGGATAGAAGGAAAAAGTTAATGACAGAATCTGAAAGAAAAAGTGGGCTCTTCGTTGTTCCCGGAGACCCTTTAGGCGTCATAGAAGAGTTTACGTCTGGACCCGGAACATACGTTGAAGGCGGAATTATACACTCAAAAATAACTGGATGCACCTTACTTGACATGTTGAACAAGCAGGTTTCAGTATATCCCCTCATTAAAACAGCAACCTTTCCACAGGTTGGAAACATAGTCACCGGAATGGTTTCAGATGTGAAAAGCAAGAACGCGGTTTTGACAATTTCTCAAGTTGGAGACAAAACTCTTTCCGGCTTTTTCAAGGGCATGCTGCATATCTCTGGGGTGAGTCATGCCTATGTTGACAACATGTTTAATGTCTGTAAGGCAGGTGACATCATGAGGGCGAAGGTGATTAGCACCGAAAACAGGTCATTCTTTTTATCAACAGCGGATAACGATTTAGGAGTAATCTATGCCCTTTGTTCGTTATGTGGGCATGCGTTGCAGCCGGGAAATCGTGGAATGAACTGCTCCAACTGCGGAAACGATGAGAGCCGAAAAATTTCTCCTGATTACGGAAAAGATACAACTCGTGAGGTAGAACAAGTTGAAAGTTAATGTTTTGAAAAGTTCGGACAATGAAATAAAGCTTGAAGTGGAAGGCGCTGGACACTCTCTTCTGAATGTGCTACAGAAGACTCTTTTGGAAGATGACAACATAGAGGTTGCTGGTTATCATGTGCCACATCCCCTCATTGACAGCGGAATATTATACGTTCACACAAAAGAAAAACAAAAACCGGAAGTCGTTATACTAGAGGCAACCAAAAAAGTTCTCGATCTCAGCAAGGATTTCCAGAAAGCTTTCAAGAAAGCATCTAAAGATTATAAACAGAAATAATTACTCATTTTCGTTTTCTATGTTTCAAGCTTCATTTTTGCAGTGAGCAGAAGAACGCTGAATGCTTCAACGCTATCTTCGTTTTGTTCCAAGATTTCCAGTCCTTCTTCCATTGTCATTGAACCTCGTATCCACGCATATACAATCAAGGCTTCGGCAGCGTCTGCCTGTTTGTGGCGATCGATTCTTGAGGGCAGAAATTTTCGTAACCCCGCTTTTTTGAAGGCATCTGCAAGTAAGCGTCCTTTAACTTTAATTCCGGTGGGTTCACCCTTCTTTTTAGATAACGCCAGAGAATAAAGAAAATTCACGTAGGCGTCTCCTAGTTTGGCGAGTTTCTGATCCATCAAAACTTCGCTGAGGCTTTCGTGCTGCTGTATGAATGCAAACATGCGTTTCCCTTCTAATGTTTTTGTCTAACTCGTAACTTATATGTGAACAAAATTTAAAGGCTAAGTAAGCTGAATTGAGGGATGGATAGTTTTGGTGTCTAAACGATTTCGTTCAATAAAATCTGAGATTCGAGTGTTGGGTATTGACGATGGCAGATTTGTTCCCCACACTAATGGAACCGTAGACGTTGTGGGGATCGTCTATCGGGGAGGTTACTGTTTTGAAGGTGTTATGCGCACAGAGATAACTATTGATGGGCTGGATGCTACAGAAAAAATAGCTACCATGATCAAAAATTCTCCTTACTATAAGGAACTTCGGGCTATAATCCTAGATGGCGTCACCTTCGCTGGCTTCAATGTGGTGGACATCAGTGAGCTCTCTGACAGGGTAGATTTGCCCGTCATGTCAGTGGCACGAGAAAAACCTGATTTGGAAAAAATAAGAGGAGCTCTTAAGAATCTCCCAGACTTTGAGAAGAGATGGCAGGCTATGGAGAATGCCGGAGAGCTCTTCGATGTTGAAACTCGAGATGGAGAGAATCCTGTTTACGTGCAAACAGCAGGAATTTTGCGTGAGGATGCCGAAAATATTATTAAAAAAATGTCTACACAAAGTAACATTCCCGAGATGCTACGCGTAGCTCATATAGTAGCTTCGGGATTAACTCGTTAGAAAGAAAAGGTTTAAAAGAGTAAATTGCAACCCAACATGCGCGGAACTTGAGGTGAACTGAGTGGAATTCTGTCCTGACTGTGGAATGCGACTGGTTTCACGTCGCAATAAAACGGCAAAAAAAACCGTTTTTAATCTCATATGTCCAAAATGTGGATACACGAAACATACGGGAGATAAGCCATCTGTTGTACCCAAGACAATAGAGCGTTCTCCCCAAGAATCCATAGCTATTATCGGAAAAGAAGAGCAAAAATTGCGTACTTTACCTACAGTTAGAGTAGAATGTCCCAAATGCGGAAACAACACTGCCTACGCTTGGCAAGTTCAAACCAGAGGAACCGACGAGTCATCAACACAGTTCTTCAGATGCACAAAATGCAACTACACCTTTCGCGAATACAGTTGAAACATCACATTTACTACAAAATCGGTTAAAATCGCCTCTCACCCTGCGGTTGCATAATGAATCAAACACCTTAAATGAGAGGTAGCTTAAACATAAATGCTAACGGAGATTTGCCAATGTTCAAGGCTAAAATGGCTGATGCAAAGTTTTTGAAGGATATGATGGGTGCCATTTCAATACTCGTAGACGAAGCCACATTTGACCTCACTTCTGAAGGAATCAAGCTTCGTGCCATGGATCCTTCGCGGGTTGCCATGGTCGATTTCGAGTGGCCGAAAACCGTGTTCGACGAGTATTCTTGCAGCGAAGCAATGAAGATGTGCATTAACATCAGCGAAATGCTGAAGTTGCTGAGGAGAACAGGAAAAGACGAATCTGTTGAGTTGTCATTGGATGACAAGACTGGGAAACTGAAAATTGCCATCAGAGGAAAATATTCTCGTACCTTCATTATGCCTACTTTGGAGGCTATGGATGAAGAGGTTCCCACTCCAAAGGTCAGCTTTAATGTGAGCGCGAAGACTACGACACAGGGGTTACGAGAGGCTATAGAGGATGCATCTCTGGTTAGCGATCATGTTCGAATCGAGGCGGATAACGAAAAGATGGTTATGCACGCCACAGGCGATATTATGGGGGCTAAGATCGAATTTAAGACAGGAGACGATGTGCTCTTGGAGATGAATGCGAAGGAGGCTTCTAAGGCCACTTTCAGCTTAAGTTACCTCTCGGAGATAGTTAAGGCGTCTGTGCCGACTTCAGAAATTGTTATTATAGAGTTTTCGACAGATATGCCTATTAAACTGGACTTTAAGCAGGAGAAAGAGGGAAAACTAAAGTTTTTCTTGGCTCCTAGAATAGAAGTCGAGTAGTCGATGCTAAAAGGGAGGTTAAGCAGTTACTTACTGCTTATGACCGTGCAAAATATCCTTTCATGAAAGAGGCTGCTGAGCACGTAAGAGAAGTAGGTTTAGACATCAACGAGTTAGAAAGTGACTTTTTTGTTCCGTTTTTGGATAGAGCGGAGGAGCGTGTATACAATGCTTTACTTGATGTTTCTGCTTACGCGAAGACTCAGCCACGGGATGAACCAAAAGAGTACGAAATTGAGATTTTCTCTTTTCCAATAGCTGTTATGTTGGTTGTTGCCACCGAGGATTCTTTTATAAAAAGTAGGTACGCGTTAGCTGAAGCAAAACGGGCTTCTGCTTTACTGAGGGGTGAGGAAAAAGAGAAGTTGTTGGAGGTCGCCAATAACTTTGGCTGGGACGCAAGACCAGTCAACGATTTTAGTTTGCAGCCTTATGCTTTTATGCTCCGTTTTCCAGTTTTTTTGAAGAACGCGACAGGCTTTCATGACACGAACTGGAAACTTGTTAACCACCTTATGATTGACGGGGAAGTTTACCTTACACAAAGGGAAGTAAGCCGCCTGCTAGAAGAGGAAGTGCGGAAATATATTGAAGGAAGACTCGACACAACGATAAAATCTCTTCCTCTAACTATCATGGCTCGAGTAAACCGCTTGAGGCAACTGGCTGCAGAGAAACGAGAGCAGATTCGGCTTGAAGAGATGCCTGAGCGTGTAGTGATGGAAGCCTTTCCTTCGTGTATTAAGGGCGTGTATGATCGGGTTGCGGCTGGTCGCCCTGCTTCACACGTAGGTCGATTCGCGTTAACTTCCTTCATGATAAGCATCGGAATGAGTGCAGATGATGTCTTCAAGTTTTTCCGTTCCGTCTCTGACTTCAATGAACGAATGACCCGTTATCAGGTCGAACACATCGCCGGAAGCAGAGGCTCAGGGACAAAATACACTCCCCCAAATTGCGCTACGTTACGCACTCATGGTATATGTGTCTCACCAGAACCCGAATGCAGAGGAGCAGTGAATCCTCTGGTTTGCTACAAACGAAAACTGAAAAATTTGCCTGAAGAGAAGCCAACTGATGATGGCTAAGCTTTTTTGTGTTAGCCAGTTTTAACTTTGGCTGAATTTTATTTTATAGCTCGCGCCTGACAAGAAGATTGAGCAACTATGTCCGGTTAGTCGTCTTCATATTCGCTTTTTGCTAGTTCAACTGATTGGGTGTCTTCATGTTCTTTTCTTTCCAGTCCCAGATCCTTTTTCTTTCTGACTTTTTCCCTTCCGAGCATGAAACTGTATTCAGCTTCGGTTATCTCATCGTTTTCTAGCATCTCTTCTAACTCTTTTTCACTATAGATGTCCATTGTCTCAGTTTCTTCTTCAGGTTCTTCATTTTCTTCGCGAATACTTTTCCTTTTTTCTTTTCTCATCTTTTACTCAAAAGTACTAGTTTTTGTGTTTCATATAAATGCATCCAATAATCAAAACCACATTTCCCTTTTGCACCGTAAAAACTATCTTTCAAAGCTCTGCAGACTCTTTTTAATTCATGTTCACGGTGAAATGAATCCCGTTTAAATATTGTTTTTGACCTACTATATGATGGGCGGAAAAACATGTCCTCTTTGTCGCAGAGCTTTATTCGAGACAAATTTGCCGATTACTATAAACAAAATTCCGCTTCTATTCTGCCTCCATCTTCTCTGGAACGGCGGGAGTTTGGTTTTCTCCTTCTTGAAAAGAGAGTTATGGTTAGGCACAAAGGCTTCATAGACGCGGACAGCCTCAGGTCTTCGTTATGCAGTGTCGTGCCTTCAGACGTTTACTATTCAAGCGCCTACTATGAACGTCCCGAAGAAGAGATGAAATCAAAAGGGTGGCTGGGAGCCGACTTGGTTTTTGACATCGATGCAGATCACATTCCAACTCCATGTGCCACGGTTCATGACATCTGGGTCTGCACTGGTTGTGGCGCTTCTGGCAAGGGTGAGCATCCCCCTAAAATGCTCTGTTTGTGGTGGAACAAAATTCAAGGAAAAGCCTTGGCTTTGCGACATTTGTTTAGAAGCTTCCAAGGTTGAAGCGATTAAACTTATCGATGTATTGACAGACGATTTCGGTTTTTCTTCAGAAGTGTTGACTGTGGCTTTTTCTGGACACAGGGGATATCACGTTCATGTGGAGAGTGAATCTGTTCGAGATTTGGATTCGTTGGCTCGTAAAGAGATTGTTGACTACTTGATGGGAATTGGTTTGGATGCAGAATTTCACGGTTTAGGGAAAAGTGCTACATCCGAAAGAAGGGTTTCTGGTCCAGACTTGAATGACCGAGGATGGAGGGGACGAGTAGCTAAGGGAACCTACGATTTCCTCCAGACTGCTTCCAAAGAAGACTTGATGAAAATTGGTCTAAAGACTCTGCACATAAATTCGTTACTTAAGCATAGAGAAGCGATTCTGGAGAGCTGGAACAAAAAAGGTCCTTGGGGAGCCATCAAGAATATTACGTCCAGAAACTTGGAGACAGATAGCTCAATATGGAGTGGAGAAGCAGTCTGTGAAAATCGATACTGTAGTTACTCCTGACATCAATCGCCTGATAAGATTCCCTAATTCGTTACATGGAAAAACAGGGTTGAAAAAAGTCGAGTTTCCCATTGCTCAAATTGAAGATTTTGATCCTCTTAAGAGCGCAGTAGCCTTTAAGACTGGGGAGGTAACTGTTCATGTTTCAGATGCTCCCCAATTCAGGGTGGAGGACGAAATTTATGGTCCATTTGAAAGGCAGAAAGTTGAACTTCCAACTGCGGCAGCGTTGATGCTGCTATGTAAGGGTATGGCAGAGGTGGTAAAGTAACCTTGTATGATGAACTCTATGAGATTTGGAGAAAGGAAAAAGAAAACGAGAACGAGATTCAGCGGCTTCCAAAGAACTTCTACGCCAAAATTGCTGCTTATATCAAAAAACTGAAGGAGGACAATCGAATGCTAGATAAAAAAACAACAAAAGCAAAGCTGCTGGATAACGAGTTTAAAAACGTCAAGGTTATGGTTGGAGAACTTTTTGGGCTTCGTTACAGAAAATTCCGAAAAAAGGCTTTTGCCCGAGAAACCGTTGCCATAGATGCCTTAACTGGCGAAGAAAAAAAGTTGTATGGCGACGTTTCGTCTTTAGCTGAGAGTTGCCATGTTTTCTCCAAGGATCTTCTCCGTGGGCATTTATCGAAAATCGAAAAGGGTGTGAAACAAACGCTGACTGTTCTGCGTTTTGTTCAGGAAATTCCTGCTTTGGTTGGGGCTGATATGAAAACTTATGGTCCTTTTGGTCCAGAGGACATAGCAACTTTGCCTCCAGAAAATGCTCGAATCCTCATCAAACAGGGAGTTGCTGTAGAAGTAGACCCAAATTAGGTGCCAGAGCAGCTTAACGTTATATGCTTAGAGCGGGTATCCTGTGAATAGCCTAGCCACATTTTTTGTGTTTTTATTAGTTAGAGCCTGGTGTGCCTTCATAATTTGTTTATTTTTCCATACAAACACTATAGTACAGAAATCGGTAAAAATGTATCAAAATGAACATTGAATTGAGATCTGCTTTTAAAGTTGGGCACTGAATGCATCAAACTTTTAAAGGACTGCAACAAATATTACATTCATGAAACCTCAAAAGCTGCTTAGGCTAGTAAGTGAGATGCTAAAAAATTCCAAGAAAAGCGACAGAGAATTAGCCGGTATCTTAGGAGTCTCGCAGCCTACTGTCTCTAGAACTCGTGCTAGAATCGAAAAAGAATACATAAAGACCTACACAATAATTCCAGATTTCCAGAAACTTGGATACCAGATAATGGCGTTCACCATCTCAAAACTGAAACAGTCTTCAGAGAACATACCAGCCGAAAAAATGATGCAACAAGCCAAGGAATGGATAACTAAACGACCAAACGTTATCTTCGCTGCTGACGGCGAGGGCTTTGGAAAAGACTTCATTATTGTATCTTTTCACAAAAACTATTCAGCCTACGCCAAGTTTGCGCGATCCTTCGCTATGGACTGGGGAGCTTCATTAGACAACTTCGAATCGTTCCTCGTTAGCATTGGGTCCGGCTATTCGTTAAGAGATTTCGACCTGAAATATCTAGCAGAAGACATCTAGCATCTACGAAATCGCCTATCTGTGCGATACTTTAAAAACACGATTTTCATAGCAGGGCATTTAAGTCTGCCAAAATAGAGAAGGCATCTTCAACAGTTTTCCTGTGGTCAAAGGCAATTTCCAATTTTTTTGTCTCTGCCTCAGAGAAGCTCTTGACTGCGTCAACCTTTACTCCCGGTTTGGTCTCTCCTTCCACGATCTTGCACAAAAATGCGATGCTTATAACGTGTTCTCGCGGGTCTCTTTCTGGGTTGTCATATATTCCAACAAGGCACTCCTTTAATGAATGATAGAAAAGTTCGATTTTCAGGTTGATTTTGGCAAAAGCCACTCTCTTTAGGGATGTCTCAAGGGTTTCTTTGAATTGTACTCTTCCTCCGGGCAGGTGCCATTGTCCTCCACCAACAATGCCCTTTATTCTTTTGGCAAGAACTATTTTTTGATCTGTAGTTACTATGACTGGGTTGACGTCCACATATGCCCTCTTTTGGTTGGTCACTTTTATCTGAACACCAAATAGGTGATGTTTGTAGTTAAATTGTTTCATATAATCAATATCAAAAAGTCCTTAAACTATTTTTCTCATAGGCTTAACTCTGGTCGGCTTTTTTTGGTGTGAATTCAGGTTTCTTTCCAGAAACAGATAAATAGTAATTTATTAATTTCGTGGCGGCACCTCCCGCAACTCCCCCTTTTTTTGGTTTGAGACTTGGAAAATAAAATGGAGGTAGGTAAATGAATGAAACAATAATCATATGTCCTGAATGTGGAAGCAGAAATCACTGGAAGGATGGAATTCGATATACTCGTTTTGGAGAAGTACAACGATATTACTGTAGAGACTGTGGCTATAGATTTTCTTAAAGGTCCACTGCAGTTCCAAAAACTCCCCTTTTTCTTTTCTCTGTTTTGCCTGTGTGCTGTTCTGTTGGTTGCTCGGAAAATAGCTAAAAAATTAATTAAAGTGGGCCTGGTGAATTGAAAAGTGAGCCTGGAGAGACCGTGAACTCACGGTCAGTGGAGATATCTCCCGGCACACAAATTCAATCCCGCAAATTCCCCCCTTTTTCTGCGAATAACTTTGATTCTTTTT
This sequence comes from Candidatus Bathyarchaeota archaeon, assembly GCA_963697165.1. Taxonomy (GTDB): domain Archaea; phylum Thermoproteota; class Bathyarchaeia; order Bathyarchaeales; family Bathyarchaeaceae; genus Bathyarchaeum. The sequence goes on along the minus strand of CAVOMX010000024.1, from coordinate 1,915 downwards.
TTGTGAATATTGAGTCTAACCAAAATACATTTGAAGGTATTTGTTTGATTTTTCCCCGAAATTATCAATAAGAATACTCGTTTGATATCCCGTTAAGGCGGCAGGTTTTATCTAGATGCATCCGCATATTCGAGACTTAAATTATGAAGTATTTAGGATAGAGTTCGGTTTTCTCAACCCAAAACAATACGCGCAAATCCTTAACGCCAGGTATTTTCGCTATATCACCGCCAATCGCAATTAGATGTTCAACATCTTTGATTACAGCAATAGCTAACAGATCATGGTCTCCAACAGTCTTTGTGGCCAAGATTATATCTGGCATTTTGATCACCGTTTCCAAAATCGATGGCGTTTTAGGCGGAGTAGCCTCGATTGCTAAAATGTGAGCTGATGAGGTGTCTATCATGAATGCAGCCATCCCTTTGTATCCAATTTTTTTCGGGTCAAGTACAACAGTTGATCCACGGATTACCTCTTTTTCTTGTAGTATTCTGTATCTGCTTATCACGGTATCTGGCGAGACCCCAAGTTCCTTCGCGATTTTTCTAAAAGACACTCGAGCATCTTCGGTCATTCGTTTAATTATTAATAAATCAGTTTCATCCATCTTATTCACTACTTTTCTAGATGTTTAAATTCGAAGTTCTCGGGGCATAGTAATATTTCATCAACCCAAATGCTTGTTGTGACTTCTCTGACTGCAGGATGCCCTTTTATCAAGTCTTTTACTTGACTGAGCCGTCCAACATTTTTAAGGATTGCAATACAAAATATGTCGTGCTTGCCCATAGATGTAGTGCAAAAAACTATCTCAGGCACTCTCCGAACCGATTCAACAACATCCCTCAAATAGGGATAGCTAACGTCAATGCCTAAGCTTCCAACGCATTCATTACCAAAACTTTTCGGATTCAACAGTATGGTCGTTCCTCTTATAACGCCAGCTTTTTTCATTTTTCTGAATCGTTTGCTTATTGTATCTGTTGATACACCGCAATCTGCTGCAATACTCGCAAAACTTGTACGTGCATTTTTTTGTAAAGCCCTGATAATGTTAAGGTCAATCTTATCAATTCTCACACTAGAACTCATGGATGCACCCTTCTTTGTTGTAAACAAGACAATCAGAGTTTTTAAATTATACCATTTTCGCAGAAAAATCTTATAATGTCAACTATTCACATGCGTTTCCATCCCGACCTAACAAAATATATAATTTATGTTATTCCGTCTTAGAATGTCGATAATATGCGTCATTTAATGAACAAAATACATAAATATTTACTCAACATGCTTATAATGTGGAGAGAGTCTCTTGGAAATTACAGAGGTAATCAAGGAGATCGAGAACAGAAAAAAAACAGGTGAATTGAGCAAGAAAAGGCTCACCTGCATTCACTGTGGAAAAACATGGATCGAATTCGTTGGCTTGATTGTCGGACACAAAGATGGATTCGAAGACCTCTGCCTTCGCATCGGCACAGAGTCAGAAAATTGTTTTGCATGTAGATGGAGAGCCTTAAAATGTGAAGAATGTAACACAAACGACGTATATGAAATAACCTTTCCCAAGAATGCTCATGGAGAAATGTCACTAAGTTTCAAAAGCATAAAAAAGGTCACCAATCGTTCGAATGCAGAGACCTCATAAAATCTTCACATCCAAAAACGCAAAGAATTGATGATAGACTCTGGGACGCTATGAAATTGTCGGAAGATCTTCCTGAATACAATAAAATCGACAGCATCATGAAAAATCATTCTTGGGAAGAGTCAGCGTTAATTTCCATATTACATGAAATTGAGAAGTTATTCAATTATCTTCCAGCTTGGACGTTGAGACACGTATCTGAAAAGCTAAACATACCAATGATTCAGGTCTACGGTGTAGCTTCTTTCTATAATGCATTTC
>CAVOMX010000023.1:0-21184 GCA_963697165.1 Candidatus Bathyarchaeota archaeon | reverse complement strand
TAATCCAATGCAGATACAAAACTTTTTATTTAAATCGCATGATAATTGCCTATCAAGGTAATAGAAAATGACGTTTGAATCAAGTAAAAATCTTAGCGCTGTCGGAGCTTTATTGATAGTTATTGGTGCCATCTCGGGTTTCGCAGTGTCTTTTTCAGGTATTGTGTCAATAATCGGTCTAATTCTGCTGCTTATTGGATTAAAGGGGCTTGCAAATTTCTACAAAGAAGAGGGAATATTCAACAATGGGCTTTATTCTGTACTATTGCTATAGGTGGATTTGTAGTAGGCGTAGGAGTTATAGCAACTTCAGCTGTTTCGGCTTTGGCTGATCTTGGCATCGATTGGTCCAATATAGAAGATTGGGGCAATGTTGGAACTGATGTAGGAACTGTTTTTACAGATTTTGACTTTAGTGCAATATTGTCTCTGTTAGGTGCATTATTTATTGGTCTAATAATTTTCTATGTTGTCATGATCGTTTCAATGTATTTCCTTAGAAAGTCAATGAATCAATTATCAACAAAGTCTGGAATCGGTTTGTTTGGTACCGCTGGGATACTAGTGCTTATAGGTGCAGTTATACCTGTCATAGGGTTACTAATAATTTGGATTGGATTTATACTAGCTACAGTAGCACTCTTCCAAATAGAAAAAAGAGTAGACTAAGGCCCTATAATCTAAACCACCAAAATAATAACCAACACACCTTTTTCTTTTTTATACTAAATGATTAACATTTTTCCTATGATGAATTTGATTTTGTTTACATTGGGAGAGTCTGTCCGCAGTCAGACAAGTGTTTGGATTTGGGGCTAAAACTTAACCCTTATGAAAAAGAGGATTTTGCGGGATTTTTTGGAGGGTGAAGTCTCTAGCTTTTACGTATATCAGTTCTTTTTCCTCGAGGTCTTCGTGGAGTTTAGCGACCGCTTTGTAGACGTCTTCTTCTTTTGTGGCTCCTGTGCAAACAAGTTTCCCGCTAGCAAAAATCAGAATCACAACTTTTGGCTCGTCCAGTCTGTAGATGAGACCAGGAAACTGTTCAGGTTCATACATGGTTTTTCCTAGAGAGTAGGCGCAATCTTCCAGCTCTATTCTCCCCGAAAGATCCGCTGAGGCAACCATGTTCACTACTTTGATTTCGGGTTTGCCAGTGATTATTATTCCGCTTTTCTTAAGTTCTCTTACGACTTTCAGAACAGCTTTTTTTGATTCATTCTCCGACTTGGCTCCAGTGCAAACCATCTTCCCCGTGGTGAAGATTAGGATGGCTGTCTTAGGCTTTTTTAATCTGAAAACTAGACCTGGAAACCGTTTTGGATTATATTCAACTCCAGGATTCCCCTTAACAATCGCATTCAAGTCAAACCTTTGATTTAAGGTTACAGACGCCACAACATTTTCGATGCGAATGGAATCTTTAACATCAACCAATTATTAACCCCCGTTAAACATCAAGATTTAAGGTGTGTCATTTAAAGCGTTCTAGCGTGAAGTCTCATGCTTTTACTCGAGACACTTAACTAGCTATTTTTTATAGCGCGATTTGGTTTTGTCTAAACGGGCAGTCTTGATATGACGTGAAAGATTCCTGAGAATACTATTGCTCCTATGAAAATGTCTATAGCATACAAACTATTTTTTAACATCCGCAATACCTTAGCTGAGCGGAATTGAAATATTTGGTAGCCAGCGAAGTACACTGCTAATAAATAGAATAATAAGAATAGTCTAAAGATGGACCAGACGTCTAGTCCTAAATTGTTGACGAATTCATTAAGTTCCACGCATCCAAGGCTTAGACCTATACGGGTAATAATAATATCAAGCAAAGTGAAGATGCCAAGCAAAACCATAAGCATCTTGTAAATAATCTTGGATTTAACTAAATCTACATTAACCTGCAATTAGATACCCTTGAAAAATAGGATGGTGTGCGCAGAAAATAATAGAATTATTACGATTCAACGATATTTCTAGTATATGTTCTGCAATATATTTGCACATTTTAATGTAATGAGAATATTAAAGAATAAGCATATTTTTGATAACTCAGCATATTGAGATTAACATAAATGTGGGCGTACGCCGGTACAAAAACACCAACTTTTTTAGTTTAAGCAGAAAAAATATTCTATCCTTTCAAAATTGTAGAAACGTTATAGAAACTTGGGCCATAATCCAGAAATCAATTTAGTATTTGAAGTCAATGCTTTAGAGTTTAGTGTTTTATCCCGAAAATTAAACACCAAGTATTTGGAAGCTTTCACGCTAATAAAAAAGGTTCTTGATTAGTGTTTAGTTAATTTCTACTTAAAAAAGGTTGGAAGTTGCGGGATTAATTGTCGGGTGATATCTCCACTATGGAGCAGAATTTCCTCATCCTGACCACTTGTTCTGATCTTGCTATTTCTCAAAGATAATTATTGCTTATTTACGTTTCCCGAACAATGCACTTTCTATAGGAGATATAGTTATCTTTTTAGCAAATAACCCCGTTATAAACATGCGGATGATCACTTTGACTGTTTTAGTTACTAAAGCGGACGGAACAAAACAGCCATTCACCAGAGAGAAGATAGTGAGAACTTGCCTTCGGATGGGCGCAACCAGAGTCGTCGCCGAGTTAATTGCAGACGAGATCGAAAATAGGGTATACGTTAGTATAGCGACAAAAAAAATCCTCCAGATGATATTCAGGCTTTTAAAAAAGTATAAGCCCATAATCGGGTATCAGATTGACCTGCGAAAGGCTCTGAGTCTGCTGAGTCCAGCGCCTGACTTTGAGCGGTTCATTCAGCTTTTATTGAGCGAACACGGCTACGAAATTACCCCCAACCAGATAATACGCGGCAGATGCGTAGAACATGAAGTCGATGGAGTCGCTACAAAAAACGGCGAAACATACATTGTTGAAGTTAAACACCACTACAAATATCACACTCCAACAAGCCTCGATGTAACCCGCATTGCACGAGCTGTATTCGAGGATCTGACAGAGGGGCACGAATTAGGGTTGAATAGTCTGAAAATAGATTACGTATTGATTGTCTGCAACACCAAACTGTCGGAGCATGCCAAACGCTACGCAGACTGTAGGGGAATCAAACATATCGGATGGAGTTCACCCCAAAACCGTGACTTGCAAACAATGATTGAAGAAAAGAAACTTTACCCCATAACTTTCCTTAAAGGGTTAAATGTTGAGGCCAGAAACAAACTGACATCAAAAGGGATACTCCTGCTGAAACAATTAATCGAGAGACATCCCGCAGAGCTTACACGCCAAACTGGAATCTCCAGAGAAAAGCTTGATTCGATGATTGGTAATACAAGAGCGATACTTTCTGGGAATTAGCGTCTTTTTTTTGTTTTCTGGGTTCTGACGCCGGATTCGTTAAATTTATTAACTTGTTTAATATGTCTTACTAAACTAGATAACAATGCTAAAAGAAACACTCCCCTGCGCAGACCCCCAATGCAAAGACAAAATGAGAATAGTGTTCCAAAACGAACGATTCATCGGCTACCGCTGCCTACTTAAACCAAATACACACAACTTCAGATACAACATAGACCGCAAAATATGGGAAAAAATCATAATCAAAACCAAACCCATACTCGGATACAAGAAATCTCCATACGAAATCTTCTTAGAGAAAGAACTCACTATCGAATCAATCTAATTCTTGAACTGACGCAAGGCTTCCACCCGAAATCAAGTTATCTTCTAGTACACAACCGATCTTTTAGATGTTTGAAACTGGAGCTGAGAACATCAGGCAGATAAACTATTCGCGAATCATATTTATGTGAGTTCGTTAATCTGGACTGTTTAAATATCAGAACTATGAAATAGAGTGGTTAGAGGACAGAAAAGTATGGGTTCCAAAGCACCGAAAGGCGAACTCGCGGCAAGAAAACTACTTGCGAAGCGAAAAAAATTCAGATGGAAAGACGTCTACTACAAACGACGAACACTTAGACTGGACGTTAAATCCGATCCCCTAAAGGGAGCTCCGATGGCAAGAGGAATTGTCTTGGAGAAAGTTGGTGTCGAAAGCAAGCAACCCAACAGTGCTGTCAGAAAATGTGTCAGAACACAGCTCATCAAGAACGGCAGAGTTATAACTGCTTTTCTTCCCGGTGACGGTGCACTAAACGTAGTTGATGAACACGATGAAGTTGTAGTCGAAGGAATCGGCGGTTCCCGCGGTGGAGCCATGGGTGACCTTCCCGGTGTCCGATGGAAAGTTTCAACCATTAATGGGGTTTCCCTTAATGAGTTGGTTCTCGGTAAAAAAGAGAAACCTATGCGGTAAATGTGTTTCTGCTCTCTAAACAACTCTTAAATATGGGTTTCTGAACCCTCAAACTTTGTCAAGGTGGCTCATTTGAGCAAGATAGAAGAAATCAAACTATTCGGAAAGTGGAGCTTCGAAGGAATTCAGGTAGAGGATCCTGGGCTCAAGCAATACATTTCAGTTAAACCAGTATATGTTCCCCACAGCATGGGAAGACATGAACATGGGAAGTTCCACAAGGCTAAAGTCAGCATTGTTGAGCGGCTTATAAACAATCTTATGCGTCCTGGCAGTAGTGCCGGAAAGAAGAGTCGAGCCATAGCTTTGGCTAGGAATGCCTTTGAGATTATTTACGTTCGTACAGGAGAGAATCCAATACAAGTTCTTGTTACTGCTGTAGAAAACACATCCCCTGGCGAGGATACTACTCGAATCAGTTACGGTGGAATCGCTTATCACCAAGCTGTGGACGTATCTCCTCAGAGACGAGTTGATCTTGCTTTGCGTTTTCTTTCTGAGGGCACAAGAAACCAATCTTTCGGTAACCCAAAAGCTTTGGATGAATATCTTGCCGACGAGCTGATGTTGGCAGCTAAAAACGACGTAAAAAGTTATGCTGTGAAAAAACGTAACGAAATGGAGCGAATAGCACGTTCCTCACGCTAGGAATATTAGTTACGTAAGTCCAGAATAAGAAAAAGGTGCTTTGATATCTTGTATTTCCTTCAAAAAGTTAAAATAACTGAAGCAACTGTTTTCTCTACGAATCCACTTACACTATTAGGAGTAAGCTTTAACAAAAAAAGTAATGGAGCTAAAAAAGAATGAGTAAATCAGAAAAACCACATCTGAACTTGGTAGTAATCGGACATATTGACCACGGAAAATCAACTACCGTAGGTCACCTCTTCTCTCTCACGGGTGCAGTTGATGAGCGAACTGCTAAAGTGTACGAGGAAGAAGCGAAGAAACTGGGAAGGGAGACCTTCAAGTATGCTTGGGTCTTGGACAAACTCAAAGAAGAACGCGAACGAGGTATGACAATAGACGTTGCTTATCTGAAATTTGAGACTCCAAAGTATGCGTTCACAATTATTGATGCTCCAGGACACAGGGACTTCGTTAAGAACATGATTACTGGTGCCAGCCAATCAGATGCTGCTATTCTTCTTGTCTCTGCAAAGCGAGGAGAATTTGAAGCCGGAATTGGTTCAGGTGGACAAACAAGAGAACATGCCTTTCTAGCATACACGTTGGGAGTTAACCAGCTTGTTGTAGCTATCAACAAGATGGATGATGCTTCAGTAGACTGGAAGGAAGAAAGATATAATGAAATCAAAGCCGAGATGACCCGCATCTTGAGGATGTCTGGATTTAATCCCGTTAAGATTCATTTCGTTCCCACATCTGGATGGACTGGAGACAATCTTGCCAAAAAAAGCGAGAACATGCCTTGGTATAAGGGTCCGACGTTGTTTGAGGCTCTTGACGAGATGGAAGTTCCTGCCAAGCCAACAACTAAGCCTTTGAGGATTCCAATTCAGGACATTTACACAATCACTGGTATCGGTTCAGTTCCTGTAGGCAGAGTTGAGACTGGTATTCTAAAAGAAGGTGACGAACTAGTTTTCATGCCTTCCAACGTTAAGGGACAGGTCAAATCTATCGAGACACACCACGTAATGGTTAAACAGGCTCTTCCTGGAGACAACATCGGATTCAACGTTAGAGGTATCTCAAAGAAGGACGTTCACAGAGGCGACGTAGCAGGTCATTCTTCTAGCCCACCGACTATCGCGAAAGAGTTCCTCGGACAAATAATTGTTATTCACCACCCAACTGCAATTGCTGCTGGATACTCTCCAGTTTTGCACTCTAACACCGGTCAGATTTCATGCAGATTCAAGGAGCTTGTCGCGAAGCTAGATCCTCGAACTGGTCAGATTGTGGAAAAGAATCCATCTTTCCTGAAGACTGGTGATGGTGCAATTGTGCGGTTTGAGCCTATTTCAGCCGATCTCTGTTGAGACATACAGTGAATTTCCTGAGCTTGGTCGTTTTGCAGTCCGAGATATGGGCACCACTGTTGCCGCTGGTGTAATCAAAGAAATTACTATTAAGGGTTAAAGAGACCCTTTTTTTTCTCTTTATTTTTTCGTTTTTTGTTTTTTTAAGAAAGTAGTAGTGTAAACAAGTTATTGCCTAAGAGTAGGAGTATTCCTTGGGTTATGCATATTATGCCTACTATGAGTGTAACTGGTTTTGAGGCTAGTAGTGTTCCGATGAGTTTTAGGGCGTCTTCTATGAATTTGAAGACCATGTAGATGATTACTGCTGGTATTAGAAATATGATAACATAGACCCATATTGAGGCGATTCCGAAAACGGTTTCTGACAGGGGATAAAAGAAGTAGACTGCGCCTGCGCTTAAGCCGCCTGCGATTAGTCCTAGTAGGGCTGCCCATGGGAAGTCTTTGATGGGTTTTAGCATTAGAGCTAGGCCTGCAATGATTAGTAGGTATCTGGTGTATGTGTCGACTTGTGGTGATTGTGTTGACCATGCTGCTGCGCCTGTTATGATTAGGATGATTCCTACGAAGAATCCGAAGAAGGATACGATTTTTGTTAATATGCTTGCGGGTGTGCCTATTACAGGTACAGTTTTAATCAATTTTTCTAGGAACCATGAGATTGCGATGAATCCTCCTATGATGAGGATGTATTGGGCGTTGTTTACTAAGATGCTAAAGTCCACTTTTTGTTTCACCAAACAGTTAATGTTCTAGACTATTTTAGTGCTGTAAGAACTTTTAATTGTTTTGTGATTGTGTTTCCATGTTTTCTTAGAAAAAGGCTGTTTTTAACAATGAGCTGTTATTAGTCTCCTAATATGCCCTTTTACACACCCTTTCGCGTGGGTTATTAGATTACTAAAAGGAAGATGTTGTTTGTTTTGTGTTTTTTAAAAGGCGAGTTTGATGCTGCTTTGTCTATTGCCAAAAAATGGCGGGGCTTTGCTGTTTTGTCCCCAAGAATGTGTTTACTCGTTCTTGTATTCTTTTGCAACAATCATTGTTGTTGTTAAGAAGATATCTGATAGTGACCTTAGTTTGTCTGTCAAGAATTTGTCTAGGCCTGCTAGGTCTTTAACGTATACTTTTGCTATGGCGTCGTATTCTCCGTATAGTTCGTCTACTTGGACGACTTCTTCGAAGTTGGCGACCTTTTCGCATACGTCTCTTTCAGCGCCTGACTTCAATGTAACGAGGATATAACCAAAGACTCCCATTACTTTTTCATCTCCACAATAACACCTTACACCAAAAACTTAAACATATCGTTCAAAAACCGCTGAAAAAACATGAACTAAGGGCTAACGAACCAGTTTCTTTGCCAATATCTTCCTTCATAGTGTAGTTGCCAAAGAAAACTGGGAATAATCAAAATTTAGTCTGCACAAAACTTTTATGCATTCAAATACCCGTGTGATAATTGATGACCAAAGTCAAAGATGTTATGACAAAAAAAGTCATAACTGTTGCATCTAACAAAACTGTTTCTGAAGCTGCAGCCCTAATGGCAGAGAATGATGTGGCCAACCTAATTGTAATGGACGACAACACGCCAATAGGAATCGTTACAGAACGCGACTTTGTGAGAAGAGTCTTGGCAAAAGAAAAATCAACAAAAACCAAAATCTCAGAAATAATGTCAACACCCCTTAAAGTAATCGATCCTGATGCTCCACTAAAAGAAGCCGCCAGAAGAATGGTAAGAAAAAGAATCCGCAGACTTCCTGTAATAAAAGACAACAAATTAGTTGGAATCATAACATCTACTGACTTCGCAAGACACTTGAGCAAAAAAACTTTCGCCGACGACATACTTGAAGCAATAGGGCGTAGTAACTATCCCGTTCCAGACGTTTTCGAAAAATAGCATATTTTTTACACGACTATTGTCTAAATCGCTGGAACGTTGTCAACGTTACAACAACAAAGGAAGCACAAGCAAAGCAGTCATACCCAGAAGCTTCATGAAAATCAGAACAGCAGGACCCGCAACATCCTTCAGTGGATCGCCTACCGTATCACCAACTACTGCTGCTTTATGAGTATCCGAATTCTTTCCTCCATACAAACCGCTTTCAATTAACTTCTTAGCATTATCCAACAGAGCACCCGTATTGTTAAAGAAGAAACCCAACATGGCTGCTGAAGCAGTAGCGCCCATAAGCAGCATCCCCAACGCGGTTGGTCCAAACAGCAGACCCACAGCTATGGGCGTCGCAATTACAATGATTCCCGGAAACACCATTTTACTAAGAGCATTTTTGGTTGCAATATCGATGCATCTAGCATAATCGGGAGGAACCTTTCCCTCTTTTAGTCCCAGCGTCTCCTTGAACTGCCGTCTCACTTCATCAACCATTTTGAAAGCTCCATCAGCAGTTGCCCGTATAGTCAAAGACACTAATGGCAAGGGCAAAACTACTCCCAGAAACAATGCAGCAATAGCGTAAGGTGTGTCTATGGAAACTACGGAAATGTTGGCTGTTGCAAAATAGGTTGCAAAAATCAAGAACGAAGTAACTGTGCCCGAAGCCATGGCATAGCCCTTAGTTGCAGCTTTCATCGTGTTTCCGACAGCATCCAAACCATTCAAAGTCTCAGACGCTTGCCCAGAGATTCCAGACATTTCAGCAATCCCCGCTGCATTATCAGTTATCGGACCAAACGTATCAGCAGCCATAATGAACGCAAGAGCAAAATCTGTGCCAATATTGGTTATCACAAGCCCATAAAGAGATTGACCAGTAACAATGAATGACCCCACCACAGCTGCTAAAACTGCAATCATCGGCAACAACGGAGTTCCCAATCCAGTTGATATGCCCGTTATCAAGTTTAATGCTGGACCTGCTTGTGAAGATTGAGCAACATGATGTACAGGTCCGCGTCCAAGACCCGTATAATAAAGTGTGATTATGATGCAGACGAGCATTGCTGCAACGCCAAGTAATCCTGCAAAGAATAAAGAAACATCATCCATAAACATCGTGGATAAAAAGAATAAACCAACTAAGCTCATAACTGCGGTTGCTATAAGCCCAATCACCAAAGAGCCGGTTGCGCTTATCCGTTTCCACTGCCTAACTAAACCTATTCCAAAAATAGATGCAAGAACACCCATAGCCTCAAGTATAAACGGAAAAATAATCCCGTTGGGACCATACTGGGAAAGAAAGAGGACACCCATCAACATGCCCGTTGTTATGTCACCGCTAAAAGTCTGGAACAAATCTGAGCCTCGTCCAGCACAATCACCAACATTGTCGCCAACCAAATCAGCGACCACGGCAGGGTTTCGGGGGTCATCCTCAGGGATTTCCATTTCAATCTTTCCCACCAAATCAGCCCCAATATCAGCCGACTTTGTAAATATGCCACCTCCAATCTGCGCAAACAACGCCGCTAAGCTTGCTCCAAACCCAAACCCAATAAGCGCAGGAATATCATTCAAAGTCACGTAAATCAAGAACAACGCAATCAAACTTATTCCCGGAACTGCAAGCCCCATAACTGCGCCGCCCAGAAAGCCCGTTTTCAAAGTTGCCGAAGTGAGTGTCTAGCGGCACTTGCGGTTCTCACGTTGGCTCTAACTGCAACGTTCATGCCTATGTATCCGGCGAACAGGGAGAGAAGTACACCAAAAACGAATGCCAGTGATGTGGTCCAGCTGAAAAGTAAGAGAAAGATTAGGGCTAAAACTGGCATAACAATGACTATGGTTCTGATTTGTCTTTTGAGGTAAGTGTTTGTTCCTAAAATGATGTAACTGCTTACCTCTTGCATCCGTGGGGTACCTGAATCACGTTTAAGAATCCAACGTGTAATGTATGATGCTACTAGAATGGCAACCATTCCAACCCCGAAAGCAAACAAAAGCGGATCTGTCACTACAATTCCTTACCTTTTTCTATTTCTGCGACCTAACTATGGTGTCTAGCAAATTGACTCGCCGCATATTTTCCATTCCATACGTGACTTTGTTCCTTTCTTACAAATAGTTACCTATTCATAAGGGTATCATAAACCGCCTATTGCTTCTGTGAATTTCTCCATTAAGGTATCTGCTTTTGCCTGTTATATCTTGCCTCGTTTGAACACGTTCAGAAATGATTACAGAATCACGTCATCAGTTTACGTTAAACTTGAAAACATGCTCATTTTTTTCTGCGTTTTTCCTGTGCTTCTCGTTCGCTAACCCAATACGCTTCCTTAGCGCCAGTTTCATCCACTACCTGCTCCTTCTTGAAAACTGGAGCCTCGCTCTTGTAGCGTTCCACAGCTTCACGTAAAACACCAAAAACGTTTTCTCTGTGAGCTCCAGCAACAACTACGTAAACTAAGTCTTCGCCGACGCTAAATTCACCAACAAAATGGTGAATTTGAACATCAACAACACCCTCACGTTTTTTCAAATCTTTGCAGATTCCGCCAAGAACCTTATTAGCCTGCTCCTCATAGGCCTCCAGTTCAAGACCTTCTACGTTTTCGCCGTCCAAAGTTTCGCCTCGAACCACCCCAATAAAAGTTGCTATGGCTCCAGCACTATGAAAGTCTGGCCTTTCCTTAACTGATTTAAGTAACTCGGAAAAAGAAAACTCGTCTTTCTTGTGAATACCAATATACTCCATACTACAGTTCACCAACTCTGATTATGTGAAGCTGTGGTTTATCAAAAACGATTCTGGCCGATACGAGGACGTCCATTCAAATCAACAGTTCTGTAAACCGGATGCTCCTTGAAACGAAGAGTTGTCTCCAATTTCTCGATAGTTCCACTAGGTAATCTTGTACAAAGCGAATTAACAGTTGCTCCAACTGAAGTAAAACGTACACCATCCAAAAGTTCGCCTTTAGTGACTCCTGAGGCTGCAAAAACAAGTTCGTTGCCTTTCGCTAACTCTTTTTCGTTGTATGTTTTGTCAACATCAACTCCCGCCTCAATTAGCCGGTCCAGGCGACTAACATCATCTTTTTTATCTCGCCAAACATTTACAAGCATAGTGCCCCCAAGGCACCTCACTGCAGTTGCTGCGATGGTTGCTTCCGGTCCTGCACCCGCTCCCAATAGAAGGTCAACTCCAGAATCTGGAATACATGCAACAACTGCTGCTGCGATGTCGCCGTCGGGAAGCAAAATTATCCGCACCCCAAGCTTTCTTAGTTTCTTCAAAATTTCTGTATGTCTATCCCGTTCCAGCATAATAACCGTAAAGTTTTCAAGGTGTCGCTCTTTCTCTTTGGCAACTGTGGTAACAATCTCTTCGACGGACATTTCTAAGGAAATCTTGCCGATGGACTGCCAGTCAGTCGCGACCTTAAAATAATATCCGTCGTCGGGTAGCATTTGAAAACAGCCAGCAGGTGCACAAGAGAGAGCGGAAATCGCGTCTTTTCTGCCTTTAGCTGTTGCAGTTGTGCCATCAACAGGATCAACGACAAATTCGACTTTTGGTCCTTTTCCTGTTCCAACTTTTTCTCTATTCAAAAATGCTGGCGCATTATCTTTGGGTCCTTCGCAGGAGATGACTTCGCCGTCAACTTCAGTTTGATTCAATACTGCTCTTGAAAACTCGACAGCCTTTGCGTCTACTAAATTCTTGTCTCCTTGTCCAATGTGCATTGCAGCGCCGACGGCTCCCGCGATGGTGATTCTGGTTAATGAGGGCGCTAAAGCCCTAAGAGATACCAAATTTCACACCGCTACATACTAACGCATAATCGGTTGTAAAACGTTTTCGGACAACACAATCTGAATTATAGGTAAGTATGTTCAGATGTTGTATGAGGGTAAGGCATATTTAGGTTCACTCACTTCTTTCTTAACTAAGAAATTAAATGGGCAAAACTACTGGTATGGTGATTAGTAAATGATTGTAGGTCTTCTGTCAGATACTCATGATCGTTTGCCCCTAATTGACGAAGCAGTTAAACAGCTAAACCAAATTAATGTTGAGCTCGTGCTCCACGCAGGAGACTACATTGCCCCCTTTGTGGCATCCCGTTTTAGGCAGTTGAAGGCTCCGCTGATTGGAGTTTTCGGAAATAACGACGGAGACAGAGAGTTATTAAAAAAGAAGTTCGCCGAGTTTGGAGCTGACATCCGTGGAAGGTTTGCTTTTGTGGTGGTTGACGGGTTAAGAATTGCTTTGGTGCATGGAGACAATACCGAACTTATGCGGTCGCTTCTCGAGTTGGAGAGCCATGATGTGCTAGTCTGTGGCCATACTCATATGGCGAAAACGTATCGAAAAGGGAGAACTCTTGTTATTAATCCTGGTGAAGCTTGCGGTATACTAAGTGGAAAACCTACAATATCAGTTCTTGACACCGAAACACTTGACGTAAAGACGATACAACTTAATGTGTAATATGTTCAGGTTTTGGCTATAACTTAGGTTAGATAAATGCATATGATAGCCGTTTCTGGATTTGATGTCCGGATGTCTGTTTTTGTTTTCTGAGGATAAATATTACAACAACAGCGATTACTATTATGAGAACAAGGCTGATGATTGCTTCTATTCCTCCTGATAGTGCAGATTCTCCTGGTAATGGTTCACTTTTTGTTAATTGACAATATGCAGTTATGGTTGGGTCATGCTCTATCCTGTAGCCACTATACTCTGGATATGCTGTTATGTAGAAGTAGTCAGCGTAGTTCATGTCCAGCAAATGCTCCTTAGTTTGTTGGTACAATTCGGGATCTATGCTTGCAATCACTGTTGGGATTAACCGCATCAGCGACGTGTGAACAGCGAATATGGGGTTTTGTGCAAAACCTGCTATTTTGGGGGTTATTGTTTTGGTCTGGTAAGTTTCGTAAGCCGTTTCTGTTGGGTCCAGCGTGTAATTGAATAAATTGTATGTTTCTTTTGTTGTGAAGTTTGCGTCCAAGATTTTTTCGCCATCATCAGCAAAAGTCTCTATAAGAGAATCGTCAACTAGCACTTCATTATCTTGAACGTTGGCGCCTGAGGATTCGGAGTAGGCAGTGTAGTCAAGGATTACTGTGCCTTGAAAGTTTACGGTACTCATTTTGATTCCTTGGTTGTGGATGAAATCGTATATTGTTTCAGTGGAGATTCTCTGTCCATTTGGTCTGTAGCATCCTGTTGCATTATAATGAACTGTCACAGGTAGAAAGATTAGCCACCAGAAAATCCATAGGTCACGCATCTTACCTATCACATAGTTCATGCCAAGTGTTGCCTTTCCAGTTTCTGGGTTAATCTTTAGTTCATAAGTAAATGTTAATTCGTCATAAACTGTCAAAGCTATTGGTCTAGGGTCACGTGATGGATTATTTGGGTCTATAGACGTTTTCCACCATAACGCTGCTAGGTCGGTGTACTTCATGCCCCATCGCCAAACCAGCCCATCCGAGGTTGATGTTAAGGGTATTACCTCGGTTTTGCTGTTCAAATCAGGTTTCGAATTTTCAAAAAATTCATCTAAATCATAACCCAAACTGAAAGATGCATATAACGTATCAGCTTTGTCTGGCCAATGCTCAAATATTGTATCCTCGGTTTCGTTGAATGCCATGAGCATCACAAAGCTTGAGGCAGTCACGATATCTTTTAGTCCATCTTGGGACTTGTAATGCATCATTGTTGTTTGGATTGGAATTGTGAGCGCATTTTCTTCATCCGTGATGTTGAAGAGTCCAGCAGAGATTACTTGAAGTCCTGAAGTGTTCATGTAAGCCAGGTTCAGGTATGCATGCTCGTTTTCGGCTGGAGGCGTCTTGCCGTGAATGGCGGTGTATAGTCTCACGTAATCGAAGAAATCGATGTTTTTGCTCCAGCTTTCCAGCTCAAAGTCGGAAGGTTGCAACGTGTCAACAGCGGATACTGGTAAAGCAGTGCTGAGCAAAAGAAAAACTATTGATATTACCATAATTTTTTGGAAATGTTTAACCATTTCAATAACCGCACAAAAATCTGGCTCGGAAATATTTTAAAAGCTTTGCGAATTGTGAATATTCATTCTATGAAATGCCTTGAACATGTTTTTGGTCATTAACATTTTTTTGTGAGTAAACCTAGCGCCAAAAGCTGCAAATGTTTGTCAAGATGTCATTTAGACATTTTTTACATCAGAAATAGGGATGTAAATGATGAAGCATACGCCTATCAGAACAAAAGTAAATCCTATCTTCTTTATCAAAAAATGTTATTTGTCCTCTAATAACTAGCGCAAACCTAATCAGCAATATTCATTCTTCTCCCCAGATAAATTACTAAATCATTTATTTAATGTGTAATACTAAATATTTTTCCGTGCATGTAACCTGGATTAATTTAAAAACAATCCATTACATTTTAGTGCTTATGTGAGATGTGTTTTAATTTCGACTGTAGTTAATAATGAATCCCGCAAAATAGGTAAGAACACTAAGGCAGAGGCGAAGTGTAATGAAAATTAAAAATGACCTCAATAAAAAAGATATATTAACAATTTTTGTGCTTGCAATCATTTTCTTTTCACTTGCAGTCTGGAACCTTGGTCTTACATATACACCTACTAGTAATTGGGAAACAGCTGAAAACGAAACATTCTTTATTGACCTCGGTGAACCAGCGAACGTTGGTACCGTTTATTTTTTAGTTAAAACAGGTTCTGCAGTATTTCAAGTTTATACGGGTTCTCCTGGAAGCTGGAGTAGCAGTGGAATAAGTGGTAGCATTTCAGATAGTTACTATAATTGGAATGAAGTTGACGTCAGTTTGCTGACCCGGTATTTACGATTTGATTTTCAGCCAAAGTCCTCTATTGTGCTTACCGAGGTTGCTGTATTAAGTTCAGAAATTCAGAGGATTGAGATTGCCGGGGTTGGTAGTGAAGGTGTTTCCGACCCGAACTTGTCAATGTTGATTGATGAGCAAGACTTGGTTCAGTGTCCACCTACTTATCTGTCGGAAACTTTTTTTGACGAAATCTATTTTGTTAGAAGTGCTGAGCAGTATCTGAACCTTCAGGTACCATATGAGTGGACTCATCCACCTCTTGGAAAACTGATTATTGCCTCCGGAATCTCGGTTTTTGGCTATAATCCCTTCGGATGGCGAATAACCGGCGTTATTTTCGCTACGTTGATGATTCCATTGATTTACATTTTAGGGAAAGAACTGTTTGAAACATGGATAGGCGGTTTCACATCAGCTTTCCTATTAGCCTTCGATTTCATGCATTTCACGATGGCCAGAATGGCAACTGTTGACACCTACGTAATCTTCTTTTCTTTGACATCCCAACTTTTCTTCTTGATTTACCTAAAGGACGTACTCAAGAACGGCTGGAAAGCTCCAGTTTTACCGTTATTTTTGGCGGTTCTGTTTTTCGCCCTTGGCTTTTCAACAAAGTGGGTTGTACTTTATGGTTTTGGCGCGCAATTAACTATTCTCGCCGCGATTAGGCTTAAAGATGTCCTAAAACTGAAAGAAGGCTTATCTGGAAAATTTTCCTCCATTTTTGATCATCCGTTCTATTTGATTGTTAGTTTTTTGTTAGTTGCCATATTTTTTTACTTTCTGACTTACATTCCCGACTTGCTTGCAGGCCGCACGTTAGCTGATTTTCCTGACCTACAGTGGTCAATGTATAATTATCATGCGACATTAAATGCCACTCATCAGTTTTCGTCTTCATGGTGGACGTGGCCTTTAATGCTGAAGCCTTTATGGCTCTATGTATCAACTTTGACAAATAATGTGGAATCAACGATTGTTCTTATGGGCAATCCCCTCCTTTGGTGGGTTGGCTTTGCGTTTATATTGTTGGCTGTCGGTTTTGCTGTTAAACGAAAGGCGTTTGGCTGCATTTTTATCACAGTGTTTTTCTTTTTCCAGTGGGTTCCCTATATTTTCATTTCGAGAATTACATTCATCTACCATTTTTATGTTAATATGCCGTTTATGAGCTTGGCGGTAGCGTATTTTATCAGCAAATATTGGAGTAGCAAGTGGGTTAAGGTAGCGGCAATAGCCTATTTTACAGGTATAGTAGCGTTATTTGGGTTATTTTATTCCGTCATTTCCGGGATGCCCGCGTCTAATTCATGGATTGATAGCTTGAAGTGGCTCAATGGATGGATCTTCTGAAAATGAATTTTGAGAGATCGAATAGGGGTTCAGCGGGGGTTTCACTAGTTTTTCCAGCCTATAATGAAGCAGACTCGTTAGAGATTGCAGTAGACAAAGTCACCTATGCACTTGATGAATTCACGCGTTCATACGAGATTATTATAGCAGAGGACGGAAGCACCGATGGAACTGACAAACTTGCAGCTTTGCTTGCCCAAAAGAATCCTTTCGTAAAACACATTCATAGGGACAAACGTCTTGGAAGAGGAGCTGCACTAAAAAATGCGTTTAAACAAAGCAGGAACGAGGTTCTTGTTTACATGGACTTGGATCTTGCTACTGATTTGGAACAATTAAAACCTCTTGTTGAGGCAGTTGAATCAGAAGGATATGATTTTGCCACTGGTTCAAGGATGCTTCCTGAAAGCAATGTTGCACGAACTGGTACGAGGAATATAGCTTCTAAAACTTACAATTTTATGGTTCGTACATTTCTTGGCTCTAAGGTTAAAGATCATCAGTGCGGCTTCAAAGCGTTCCGGCGAGGACCGCTTATGCAATTACTTGATGAAGTTGAAGCTGACCACTGGTTCTGGGACACTGAGATCCTGGTTAGGGCATACCGAAGAGGGTATAAGATAAAAGAGATTCCAGTGTCTTGGAAAGGTGGACGCCAAACGAAAGTGAGTCTTCTTAAAGACTCTTTTATTATGGGTTGGCAGACGCTCTCTCTCTGGTGGCGCTTGAAAATCAGAAGTTAGAAGAATCATCCATTTTAGTCTTAGAGTACGAACGATGTGCTCGTTAAAATTTAACTTTAAAAGACGGCTAGAAATAGGTTAGTCTTATTACATAAAGCAGGATGAAGTGAAGCGGGTAGTATGCGTAGAAAAAGTATTTTCTCCAAAACGGAATCCTATACTATCCCGTCGTATGCCTTGTTGTGACTAGTGAACCATTATTGTGAAGAACAATAAACGGTATTGCAGCTAGAGAGAGAATCTGGCTATTTAATGGCACCAGAAACAGTGACATTAAGCAAAACCAACGAAACAACACCAATCTTTGTATTCATGCGTAAAATGTACATGCAGCCAATCATGGCTATACCATAGATGCCATAATCAAAGGGTAAAACAAAAGAAACCAACAAGACAACAAACGTGATCGCTGAACCCTTCTTGAAAAAATAAATAAACATAAGACCTGAAGCGAGAGTGAAAGAAAATGTTGAGTTATCTCGAACGGCGCATAACCTATTGCTAAGAAAAATGGCACCTGAGAAATTAAAGCAAAAACGAAAAGCCTAACAAAATAGTTGCGGACATTTCTTGTGTTTTCCATTCCCAGCATCAACAGATAAGCAAACAACGGAAAAGAGATTCTGCCAATCCAACGCAGAACCTCATAGTCTGGATACAAGACTGCGCCAACATGGTCGATCGTCATCGTAATAATCGCAAGCCACTTGAGCATCTCTCTTCCATAATCAAAATCTTTGCATGTCCAAACTCCTTCACAGTAGCACAATCGCTACATCTTATCAGGAGCCTCTATTCCAAGAAGCTTCAAGCCATTCCGTAGAACTATCCGGGTAGCATCAACAAGCGCAAGACGAGCATCACTTAGCTCCGCTGACTCAGCTTTTATAACAGGCATTTTTGTGTAGAACTTGTTGAACTTGTCCGCTAAACTGTTCACATAATCTGCTATTGCGGTAGGTCGAAGATTCTCTGCTGCATCCAAAAACACCTCAGGAAAACGCGCCAACATTAGAATCATGTCCCGTTCCATCTGATCTGAACCAGAAGCGAATAGTCAGCAATCTCAGGTACTCTATCTGCCTTCCGTAGAATACTGCACGCTCTTGCATGCGAATACTGAATATACGGCGCACTATTCTTCTCAAAATCCAGTACCCTGTCCCACGTGAATACCACAGGTTTAGTTGGGTCCACCGCAATCAATGCATACTTGACTGCTCCTTTTCCAACAAAAACTGAAATTTTCTCTTTCTCTGCCTCAGACAGGTGGGGGGAACGTTTCGACACTTCTGCATAAGCTCTCTTTGGCAGCGCCTTCCATAACTTCATCAAGAGTTATGTAACGTCCTCTGCGGCTTGACATTCTGTGTCCAGGAAGCCTAACTAAACTGTAAGCAAAATGCGTTAATTTGGATATGTAATCTATATGACCAAGAGCACTAAGGGCAAGTTTTAGCTGCAGCTGGGGCAAGGTCTGTTCCATGCCAATAACATTGACAACTCGTTCTGCTCTTTGAAACTTCCACAGATGATACGCGATATCCCTAGTTGTATAAAGAGACGTTCCGTCTGCCCTAACAAGAGTTAAGGACGATAGTTCGTGGTCATCACTGATTCCTAGCTTCTTTTTGAGGTCAAGGTCATGAGCAACTTTTTCTGAGTCAAACTCCAGAATTCCATCTGCCTCACAAACATAGGGCGTCGCCTTCAAGGCTTCAAGAGCACGTTTGACGTCGCCGTTCCATATCAAATCGCTCTCCCAATCCCAACAATCAACCGTTATTTCTACGCTGGCAAGAGTTTCCCTAAACCCTGTGAGGCACAGTTCACAAACCTCTCTTAGCAAATGTTTAGCCTTTTCTCTTCACCTGCTTCGTATCCTTGTATCAGTTTGCCGACTTGCTCTTCTGGGTCGCTGTCTTTGCTAATTTCATCTAAAAGTTTAGTGAAAAGCTTTGGATACTTCTGTTCCATTTCCGAAGAAATTGAAGTCCACTCATCCAAATCACGATGCAGTTTTGTAACATCTTGGTTCGTCAAGATTTTCTGTTGACTTAATCACCTTTGTTGAGGCGTTTAACTTCCATAATACAACTTGTAACCGCGTAAATTCCACCTATGAAACGGTCAGGCTTTCCTTTGGGTTTTTGCTTCCCAAGTTTAATGTATCCATAGGCTATTACTGCACTCTGGCGACCAACATCATCCACGTAATAGTGTCTCGAAACATTGTGTCCATGATTTATTAAAATGCGAGCTAATGCATCGCCCAGCATCGGATTTCTTGCCTGTCCAATATGAATGGGGTGAACAGGATTTACGCTTGTGTGCTCAAGCAGAATCTTCTTTGGATCAGAAGTCTTAACGTAGCCATATTCTGTATCTAACTCTCTTGCAGACTCAAGAGTTAAACGGGAAAACATTTCGGAGTTAACACGAAAATTGACGTATCCTGCTCCAGCCGCCTGAACAGACTCAATCAACGCAAGACCGCTAACATCTATTGCTTTTACAACCTCTTCTGCAATACTTCGGGGCTTCTTTCTTGCGTGCTTGGCAAGCTCAAAACATACAGAAGCTGCCAAGTTCGCCGAACTCAAGGTTGGGACGGAACCTCAAGCAATATAGAGGGCAACGGAAAAGTTGGATATAGCCTGTTTAGAGAATCCTTTAAAACAGTCTCGCATCCGGAATAGAATTCGGAGAAGGGGTTTACGGAAACCATTTCATGTTTTCTTCCTGTTTATGGCGGGTCCGCGGGTTTTTATTTCTCTGGAAAGGAATAGATGTCATCTCGATATTAATTCCTTTTTGATTTCTGTCTTTAAAGCATCGCATAAGATCTTTATTTGGTTGTTCTCCAGGTCTTGTGGGACTAAGATTGTTCGGTGAGGTTTGGACATAGCTTTTCTGGTGAGGATTTCTTCAGGGTTTAGACCCCACGCCCTTATGATCTCCTTTAGTGCTTCGATTTTTGAATTCTGGGTTTTAGGCGTTATCGCCAATCCGGACGCTCTATAGACGTTGCGTAGATACTCTATGCCGTTCATTTGGATGTCGTGGTAAACGTCGATGGTGTGACCCATCATGTAGTCAACGTAATCTGCCTGAACCCCTAAAGCTAAGAGCTGTGTTTTGAAGAATTTTCTTATACTATGCACTTTTAGGGTGTAGGAGCCACCAGAGTTTCGTTTCAGTAGCCCTGCCTTGAAGTATAAGTTGTGCACCAGATTGTAGATTTGCTTCGTTCTGACTGTTTTGGGTGTTCTAGAGATACTGTTGCAGATAAGTGGCGATTCGTCATGGATGTTTTCAGGCGGTATTTTTCCACCTGGGCTTCCTAGTCGGCGAGTTTCTAGATATTCACTGAGGTAGTCTACAGCTTCTTTTCCGATGAATGTGTCGTAGTCATGGTATTTTCCTTTAGTGATTGCGGATTCCACGTGTATATGCAGAGGTATGATGCCCTTTTCGAGGTCTTCTCGTACGTGCCTATATTTGAGCTTCACTAGTGTTCCTTCGCGAAAGCCTCCTAGTGCTAGTATGCTAACTATAACTCTCTCTCTTAGTTCTGCTATGTCTATAACGCGTCGGAGCTCGTCTGGCTTGGGTGCTCTGTCGTGTCGAACGACTCTGCGGCTTAGTGATTGTGGAAGCTTGATGTCTATTCCGTTTATTCGGTATAGGGCTCTGACGGCTTTTACGTAAATGCCTATTCTGGATGACGCTAATCCATTGTCTTGTAGTTCGCAGACGTAGTCTTCTAGGGCTTTGATGTGGTATGGGATTCTATGAGGCTTTGGAAGTCCGTTTTCGTCTTTGACGTCTGAGATTAGCTGGTCGGGGCTTAAACTTGCTCTGTTGGTATAGCGCCATAAGCAGTCGACGTAAAGGTATAATGTCGCTGGGCTGCCTGTTCTGTAGCGAAGGAGGTAATTGGCAAGTTTTAGGAGGCT
>CAVOMX010000022.1:0-85484 GCA_963697165.1 Candidatus Bathyarchaeota archaeon | reverse complement strand
TGCCGTTTCCTTCTTTGTTCAAAAAGGAAAGCTCTACGGGTTACTCAGCTTTTGATATTAACAGAAAGATGCCTGCCACCGCGATTACTACGCCGAGGACTACGAAGATGCTTGAGAAGTGGCTGATGTCACCTGATGGAGGAGTGAGAGATGTGTATGAAAAAATTGCTCCGATAATGACGAGTACTAATCCGAATAGTTTCTCGGTTACTGCTAAGCTTAGGGGCATCTCTGTGCTCATGTTAGAATCCTCAAGGTTTAATTTTACAGTCTCAAGACTTATTTTAATTTATCTGAGTTTAGCATAGGTTTGATATAATGTCTAAATGAGCAAGTTTTCAAAGTACAGCTAAATCAACGGTTAAACGTGTTTTCGAGAAAAGCTAAAAGACAATGAAACTAAGACAGAGTGTGGAATAAAATTTAACACCCCAAACCCAAAATATCGAAAAGAGAATTGGGAATTGCCTACAAAATTATAAAAGGTGTTCTGTTCTAGTCTCATCTGAAATGGGGAACCCAATTGAGATATAGATGTGAATAAATGGTGAAAACTAGCATGCAATGGTTGATATATGCAATACTTTCTGCAATAACAGCAGCCCTTGTGGCTATATTTGGAAAAAGGGGTCTTGAAGGAGTAGACTCGATAACCGCTAGTGGAATACGCGCGGGAATAATGTTTGCAGTAATTATTGTTCTCATGTTATTCACGGGAAAAATGCAGATAGCAACCACGCTCGATTCAAAATCTTTATTCTATATATTTCTTGGGGGTTTAGCAGGAGCTGCATCGTGGATATTCTATTTCTTAGCGTTACAATATGGAAAAGCGTCTCAAGTAGTACCAATTGACAGACTCAGTGTAGTTTTTGTGATTATATTTGCAGCCCTGTTTTTAGCTGAGAAAATCACTTTACCAGTGGCATTAGGAGTGGCGCTCATGACAGCAGGGGCAATAATAATTTCTTTAGCTTAAACCTCAGTTAAAACCCTATTCATATGTGGTCGGTTGGTCGGGAAGAGAATAACAAGTTTTTGGACTTAGAGCGACTGAGCAATATCCATTTTTGTGTGGTTAGCGAGAGAGGATTTCAGAGTATCTTGTAGTTTTGTGGTTGCCCTTTTCGGTCAAGTATTATTATGTTCTGTTCTGTTTGGTATGGGTACGCGGTTATGAGCATTATTCTCCCATAGAACTTGTTTAGGTCTAGAATGGAGGGACGCAACGCCCCTGACGGGTGCGAGTGTGCAACTCCGACGACTGAGAAATCGATTGGGAGCCTGCTTAAGGGAAAACTGGAAAAGGCACTTCCATGAGTTGCCAACGGCGGAATCTGAACATCAGTAACCACTATTTTCTTTTTGTCGACTTTGCCTTTCAGAAGAAGAATCGACTCTTTAGGATGACATATCTGCGCATAACTCAAAATACTGTCAACAACCGTGCGCTCAACAAAAATTTCCTTATCCAAACTTGACCACCTCATTGAACTTTTAGCAACTTTTTATGGTTCACGTTTTGTTGTTTGTTGGTAGGCTTGCAGGTAGTCTTTTGCGAAGCTGTCGGCGTATTTTTCTATGCCGCCCTGCGCGTCTGTGACGCTTCTGAGGTGATGATAGAACTCATGAAGGATTACGTGGGGATTATAAAGAATTTCCCTGCATGAAACATGAATTGTCCTGTTCTTGTGTACGTAACAGGCAGGATTCTTTGAGTAACGTTTCGGCATGCCAACCTTAAGTTTAGGCTCAACAACCCCATAATGACTGCTCAGCAACTCGAGAGCCTCATTTGTGTCCTTTGAGAGAATCAAGTAAACGATTTTTGCTCTGAAAAACGAATCAGTAGTTAACATATCAGCCAAGACCATTCCCTTGACCGCATGCAACTATTTTTTTCTTTCCTACCAACCATGCTTAATTGTTGAAGGAACCGTTCCCTGCTTCTGTTTATCCTGCTTATCACAATGCTTAAACTTGTTGACCTTCACGACATCGCCTTCCAGTGCAACCCAAAACCTGTGATTCAGATTCTGATGATAAACAAACTTGTTCACCAGCCTCTTCAGCTCTTCTGAAGACAAAGAATCCTGATGAACAAAGATTTTGTTACCTCTTAAAGCCACATCAGCCTTAAGTTTAGAACTCAAGAAACTAGACAAGGATTCGCTTTCGTCCTTCAATTTGCCTAACTCCACGGTTAACTTATGTTTG
The DNA here is from genome assembly GCA_963697165.1 of Candidatus Bathyarchaeota archaeon. Classification (GTDB taxonomy): domain Archaea; phylum Thermoproteota; class Bathyarchaeia; order Bathyarchaeales; family Bathyarchaeaceae; genus Bathyarchaeum. Next base: position 83,267 of record CAVOMX010000022.1, on the reverse strand, counting down.
CCCCTATGAAACAACAGTTTAGCCTCCACAACAACAAGCATTTCTTGCTTTAAAACATTTTAATGCTTATGGCAAAATATTTTTCGCTTACATGATAAACTGCTTAAAAGAAAAAGGTTTCAAATCATGAACTTGAGCAGAACGTAGTACCCCAACCAGAATAAAACTGAGCCATCAGGGGGAGATAAAGCTAGTTTTAGATTGGGGTACCACGCGTTCCAAAAGGGGAAATCGAAGGTAATAAACATTACTAAAATCGCTTCTGTTAGAATTCTTCAAATATCCCAAAAGAAGATGATTTAACAGTCCATTTACTCCATCAGGATTTTTCCCCATACCCGAATTTCCCGAAAGACGGATATAGTGTAAAGCAATATATCACATATTCATGTTAGTTTGCAACATAACCAACATAATCTCTAGAGGCATAAGGAACATAATTCGGGAAGACAAATAGAACACAAAACCAAATCGAAAGTAATCAGCCATTCTAAAGTAGAAAAAACTAATCAGCAGACATTTCTTCCATTTTCGCTGGCAGATACTCGTCAACAATGTAGGTTAAGCCGTATCTGCTGAAAGCCTCTTGCTCCGCCTTCTTCTTAATCTTAAGAAACGTCTTAATCTCCCGCTTCCACAGGTCTCCAGTATATCTGGGGTCCTTCTCCAACTCGTGAAGACGCTTAATATCCACATCCGTCAACGGATCAGTAGGCAACTTGTAATCAACAATATCCGTGGCGTAGACTCCACCCCATTTAGCATCAGGCGTCGTCAAGTCTCTAAGATGAGCCGCATTCGCTGAACCAGAAATAATAACCATGGCAATATGCATTCCCCACGGGTCACCATCAGTGAAAATGTAGACTGGAAGATCCAACTCCCGATTCAACCGATTAAGAAAATGCCTAGTCGCCCGAGGCGCCTGACCAGCAGTCAAAACAAGAAGCGCATTAAACTTTTCGTGAACCCGCTCCTCAATAAACCTAGTAAACAAACCACCTTTCTCGATGGCAATAACCTTGTCACAGCCATTTTTAGCAAACTCTGAAGAAACAACAGAGGGACCAATCATAACCCCATCAGGATGAGAAGTCATGTTCAACTGTTTTCCTTCATAACCCGGAACAGTATACTCGATGGTTAAATCGCCGAAGAGGGCTGAACGCTCCTCAGGAAAAATATTGAAGTCCTCTCTAGCAAAACCAGTAGCAGTCTCCAAGTCAGTTAGAATGTTGTTGGACTCGGGCTGATCCTTGAAGGTCATCTCGTAAGCCTGAGCAGAATAATACACATCCCTGAGAGTCGAAGTTTTCCGGTTCTTCACAAGCTCGCTGGCAAAGAAACCAGCCCAAACCATCTGCGTGAAAGGCTTAATGTGACGAATATTCCGAGCATTACGCTTAACGCTCTTCTCGCCTAAGATATACTGCCGCACATCAGGACTATAGTAAATGTTTTCGGTGGAACGGCTCGGCATCTCCACCCAAGGAAACATACCCTGCTCCATTTGATCATAAAGGTCACTGCCAAACCCCCTAAGGTCATTCAGAATCACATCCTTCTTCTGTTTAGTTGAACTCTCAGACTTCTTGCTCGTCATATTTCCTCACACTCTTCAACAATAACTCAATATTTGGCGTTTCAGTCTTTCCAGCCAAATCCGTAGAAAATCGGGCTATCTTAGGCAGATACTTGGCGAAAACAGTCAAACGTTTCTTCTCCTTAGCCACATGCTCCCGCTTCGCCAAAAACATCTGCAGTCGACGAGCAACCTCGCGGATGCCATTCAAAATTTCACTCTTCACTTCAGGCCGATCCGCAATAAACTCCTTACCAACAGTCTTGTAGGGAACCTTTGTGCTGCAAAGATGAACCATAATAGCTAAGGGCATACCAGCTGCAACCTTGTATCTTCTCCAGTTTATAGACCGGATTACCCTCACCGAAACGTCGCTGGCTTCATCATACAGCAACGGAATCTTGTTAGCAAACCTGTAAACAACAATATCATCCTTCTTTGGAATATCTCCGCCATACGCTATAGCAGTCTCCACAATGAAGGGGTGACCAGCATACGTGGAGGGCTTCCTCTGAGAAACCGCAATAAACTCGGGCTTCAGCTCCTTAAGAATCCCAGCCTTCAACAAGTCCTCACCCAAAGGAGACAGACAACTCGCATCCGGAGGAAGAAAATCAGTGAATCTCTTCATCATCCGAACAAGCCGCACAATATCGACGGGCTTCAACTTCTTCGGGTTTTTAGTCCTAACAAAACCAGAAGATGCAAGCAAACGCAAAATAATTATGTCATCAACAGTCGGGAAGCAAACTTTCATGAAATCAAGCATGGTCTGATGCTTGGTTTTCTTTAGGGCAACTTGGAGTTTTTCTTCACTTATTTTGCCAAAAAATTTCACAAATTTCTTAGACCGGTTATTTGTCACTACAAGCTTAGTAACATCTTCGGGTTTCAGCCTCTGCGGATTAGCTGTTCTTATGAATCCGGCAAAATTCAGAAAATTAAGAGAAGTACCTTGACCGACACGGTGAAAATGTTTCCGCATAAAATCCAACAGATTCCGAGAATCAGTAACCCGAATAAGACGCTGTAGTGTCTCAACATCCACACCGTAGGGATGCGCCAACGTTTCTGTTGGTGGAGACGGCATCTTCGTTGTGGCACGACTGAACATGTATAATCTGCCTTTAGGATCAACGAACTTGATAGCAGCATAGGGCGTTACCAGCGCAGTCTGCTTCAGATACTCCAGAATCTTGGACATTGCCCTGTAGTAATCTCCTTCCAGAGAATACTCAACAATGGTTCCACGCCACTGCTCCTTGTTTCTTCGGGTCTTACGATCCAAGATAACGGGACGGTTCCGCTGGATATCTATCATCATCTTAAACTCGTAAATCTTGGAACCGCCAGTGCTGGATCTGATGATAACAGGCTTGTGAGTGGTAATCTGACCATAAAGAATAGACATTTTTCCGCCCAAACCAAAAGTTCCACGGGCTTGTTTGAGTTTGTAGTTTGAGCCAAACAAAACCTGACCAAAAGCTGCGGGAATGTGACGGGCTGCGATTCCAGAACCGTTGTCCATAACCATTAGCCGGTAGACTCCATTTCCAGTTTCCGTTGTAGCTGTACCGCCGTCTTCCTCAGACAACCGAACATACACTTCGGGAGGAACATTTATTTGGTCAGCAGAATCGAGAGAATTTTCCACAATCTCCCTGACAGATACAAAGATTGCACGAGAGGGATTAGTAAAACCTGCTATGTCTCGGTTACGATAGAAGAAGTCGGCGGGACTTATCTCTTGGAAGGTCACCAAAGCTGGTTCCCACCGCCCCTTGAAAGTCTAAGCTGTGAGAGGTGCATTTTTATCGTTTTTTCATCGCCTCCGCGGTGTTCTGGACTAGTAACCGCGTCAGAACGGCATTGTATGATATGTAGCAACATGGCAGGGTCATTCATAATTCGTTATGATATGTATTTCAATGTTTTTGTAAAATTTAAAGGTTAACTAATCAGTGTCAGTTACAGCGGTTTTTTGGGCTAGCTCCGGTATGTTGGTTCCCAGAGCTGCAGCCTCTGTTTTTTGAGTTCTCTTCGTTTTTTGTGCAAGAAACGGTAAACTGTTCCGTGGAGGCTTCCTCTGATTAGCATACTCACGGCTTCGCGGGCAATTGCGGATTGCTCAGGATATCCAATTATCGAAATTGTGTGACCGTAAACTGAAATGTTTGCTTCACTCAACTCCTCAATTATTTTCCGGGTTTTGCCTTCCTTTCCGATCACCCTGCCTTTCAGCCTTTTCAGGTCAGACGGAGACCTGCCCACGATTTCCCGAAGGTCAATAACCTGGAACACAATCTCGTCATCATCAAGCAGCCTGAAAGCATGGTCTGGCGCAAAGCCTCTGCCTATAGCAGTAACCACCTCTTTGGCTCTGAAGAGAACCGTTGGATCCTCAACTGTTGAAGGAAGAGTTACCTGAACAGTCCCAGTTTCGCTGTCCACCTGCAAATCAACAGACAGCTTCTTCTCAATGACCGATTTTACACTGCCATCTGGACCAACAAGGGCCCCGATGCGGTCTCCCGGAATCCTGATGTAAACTTTACTTCCTTCCACCTGTAATCCTCTCATGCATCTGTTCCACAGTTAACACGTTTGAATCTAACCTTTTAAAGAATCGGTGTATGTTTTCTAGGTCTCTTTGCAGGAACTTTTCAGCCATCGGATGCTTGATTAACACAGATTGTGCAACATCAAAAATCACGGGTTTCTTCTTCCAGATCATGATGTTGTATTCGCTCAGGTCCGCGTGCACCAATCCTCCTTTAAGATAAAGCCGCTTTAAATAAGTTAGCAGAAGCTTGAAAACATGTTGCGGCTCCTCGAGAACGGTTTCCTTCATGAGTGGTGCACGTTCACCATTCTTGCCAATAAACTTCATTATTAAAACGTTCTTTTGTATAGCCAAAGGCTCCGGAACGTTGACCCCTGCTTCTTTGGCGCGCTGCAGATTCTTGAATTCTTTTTGAGCCCAAGTGTATATGAGGGAACGTGTGTCTCTGCGGACATGAGAGAATCTGGGATCGCCCTCTATGTAGGGAATCATGCCCTTCTTGAATTCCGCCGAGCTGGTGAGATAAATCTTGATGGCTAACTCGTTTCCTTGGGTGTCTTTTCCCCAGTAGACTCGTGCCTCTTTTCCCGCGCTTACAACTCCATGAATCTCATCGATGGCTCCTTTGTTCATGAAACCGTATATGGTCATGAGTGTGGAACGGTCAAAAACCTCTTCTATAACCTGGTAATCTTCGCTTCTCTTATTCTTCATCAACGACTCGATTTCGTAAGCTTTTTGCTTCCGACTAAGCCGCTTATCCACTTTATCTCTAAAAGACACAACAGACCTTCCTACAAGGCAGTGATTGGCGTTTCCTATTTAGGTTTCTCTGCAACAGTAAAGTACCTGAAAGCCTTTGAAGAATCCCTATTAGGACGGCTACAAACTATTTTCTGGACTGCTTCAATACAGGTGACAAAAGAAATGAAGTTTGTTAAGCTAGATAACAAAGGGTGGCTGGAGAGGCAAGGTTACTCTAAAAAAATTTTGCTTACCGAAGAAGACCTGAAATCGAAGGGAAACATTGTCCAGATAGTCAAGAACGAAGCACACACAGAAATAAAACCCCACTACCATAAACAGATGATAGAAATCTACCATATTTTGAAGGGAAACGCTGTTGTTTTCTGTGGAGACACAAAAGTTAGAGCCCAACCTGGAGACACGTTACTTTGTGAACCCAAAGAAGTTCACGGCTTAGTCAACGATACGGACGAGGATTTCCAGTTTGTGGTCTTCAAAATCAACGCAAACGATGAAGACATGTACTGGATATAACTTCTAGTAGCTTTCCTACATTTTGACGATCTGGGCATGGGGGACGCCGCAGATGTTTAGAACTGCATCAGGATGAACCAGACCCTGTTCTATGGCCTTGTTTACGATGTTAGGCCCAACCATGTTCACGACTGTGGATTCTCTAATAAGTTCAACAGCGTCTTCCACAGGAATCTTTGTGCCTTTATAGAATTCTTCACCAACATTGAAAACTATTTTTCCATCCCTTAGAATCTCGCCTAACAGTTCCTCATCACAAGCTGCAAGAAGCACATGCTCTCCGCATTTGCTCAGCTTGGCGTATACTTCCAAAGTTAAGAACTCTATACAGTTGATATGGACGACCTTGCGCCACAGGCTTCGCAAACAAGAAACAGGAAGCGCTTATCTTTGACGATTTTTGTGTCTGGGCGAGTGCAAACTGGACAAACGACAAACTCTTTGATGTATCTCTGGATGAGCCTCTCAAATGTGTCGTACCCGAATTTTCCTTGGAAGATAGCTCGGTTTCTCTGCATGGTTGCAGCCGTAGCCATTTCTCCTGAAAAGAACTTGAGCACGTGACGAGGGTCCCGGTTAAGCGCGTCACATATTTCTTTAAAATTTGATAGGATACTGCGCATGCCATTGATGAAACTTCGAGGCTCTGGAACCTCGAATCGTTTGTGCTCACCTACATCAGAAGGAAGCTGCGATTGAGCACGTTCAAGTAATTCTCTGTAGTTCATCCCTAACGCCTACATTACAGGAGTTTTGCCCTCAATAAAAGCCCTTCTCTTTTTTCAACAGAAAATATGCTGGTCTTTTCTGGATTCACCACAACGTATATCTGGATTGCAGAATCTGATTCTAATGAAATCGGGGAGAGAGTATTGGGATTTTTTGACAGTTTTGTCTACGTTTTCTCGAAGATTGCCTTCAGATTCGAGTTTTTATTTTCCCAGTTCATTGGCTATTTTGTAGGTCAAAAGTTGAAGGACTACAAGGAGAAGGGCTGGATTGAAGACTATAAAGTGAAAACAAAGAGAAATGGAAAATACCATTACTTCTTTGACGTGGACATGTTTCTGAAAATTGAGAAAGGAGGTGAATTACCCAGGTTGAAGAAAAGAAAGGACATGTAAAAGTCACTTTGGATGTTGAAATAAACGCTGCTCTGATGGATATGTTGAAAGAAGGCATGGAAAAAATGCCTCATATGATTCAGATGATGACAGAACAGATGAAGAAGAAAGAATAAAAAATTCGACTCAAAGTTTATGAACGGAAATGCCTTAAAGACGTTAAAGCAGGATACCTCGTAAAAATCTGAAAAATGTCAAGACCACAGGATGAGGATAATCTGTCTTTGTTGGCGAAATTGCTAAAACGGAAAATCTTTAAATCTTAACTTAATAAACGGGTATTGCAACAATTTACGGGGGCCCGTAGCTCAGTTTGGTTAGAGCGCCAGACTCATAATCTGGTGGTCGCCGGTTCAAGTCCGGCCGGGCCCACCAAAAATTGAGTGATAATCTGTTGTTTTGGTTTATGACATTAAGCACACGTTTTTAGAGTTGTTACTCTGCGATTCATGAAGATTGGTCTGGGCACACCAACTTTGTGGCAAAAAGATTTACCCTGCCCCTACGCAAGTTCTGTAAGGAGCAATTTAACATGAAGGGAGACCTTGACAATATCCTAGCAGAGAAAGATGCGGAAGCTTTGCTTCTGTACTCGGACAGCTACAAAGACGCCAACATGTATTACCTCACAGAGTTTCTGGCTCCAGACCCATTCATATTCCTCAAAAGAACTGACGAGGAGCCCATCATTGTAGTTAGCCAGATGGAGTATCCGCGAGCCCAAAAACAATCCATTGTCAAAGACGTGAGGTCATATCTTGACTATAACTACTTTGAAGCAGTAAAATCCTCCAAGGAACCACAACTTGGCGCATTGAAGTTCATCGCAAATATAGCAAAACAGGAACTGGGCAGAGAAACGAGGATTTGTGTGCCATCAGACTTTCCGTTGCTTGTGGCTGACGTGCTAAGAATTGAAGAATTAACCCTTGAGCCGATGTTTGGTGTTGTCGAGAAAGCCAGAGAAACCAAAGACACACACGAAGTAGAAGAAATAAGGGCGATTCAGGCGGTCAACGAAAAAGTCACCTCTGAAGTAATAGAGTTGATAGCAAACTCGGATGTTGGCAGAAATAAAACCTTGCATTTCAAGGGGGAACCGCTAACAGTTGGCAGGATAAAATCGTTTTTTGGTCACAAACTCCTAGAAAACGGCTGCCTGCCCGAAGAAGACATCATAGTTGCATGTGGCACAAAATCGTCTGATCCCCATTATGTGGGCGAACCAGAAGACAAACTCAAGGCAGACCAGCCAATCATACTTGACATTTATCCGCGGAGCATCCAGAAACGCTACTGGACAGACATGACCCGAACAGTAGTGAAAGGAAAAGCCTCAAGCAAACTCAAAAAGATGTTTGACACAGTCCAAGAAGCAAAAGATGCTTCTCTTGATGCCATCCAAACTGGAGTGGTGGGAAACCAAGTCTACGATGTTTGCTGTGATGTACTAGAGAAGGTGGGCTACGAAACCACAAGAGGCGGAAAAAAGGTGACGAGGGGGATGACTCATGGTCTTGGGCATGGAGTTGGCTTGCAGATACATGAAAGCCCAAGAATTAGTGAACTCTCAACAGGTCCAATAGGGGAGCACGTTGTTGTCACTGTTGAACCTGGACTCTACGACCCTGAGGTAGGCGGAGTAAGACTAGAGGACATCATAGAAGTAACCAAGTCTGGATACAGGAACCTGACAAGGATGAAGACCATACTAGAAATCTAGAGACTTTAGCCTCCACTCATGAGAGACATCAAAATAATGTTGTCGCCCTCAGATAGTTTGGCATCCAATCCACCAAGTTGACCCATTAACACGCCATTGACTGTAACGGAGAAGCCCATTTTAACGTCCTTAAGTCCTGGTTCGTAAACTTCTTTTCTGAAAGCTGCGCCATGAATTCCAGCCAGTTTGTTTAGCAGGTCAGAAAGGGAAGCGTCCTCATCCAGTTCGAAGTGTTCCTCTCGTTTATTTAGCATGTTTTTAATGTAACCGAAGTATTGAATTTTAACCTTCAATTTTCTTCACCAGCATTTGGACCATTCAGGGCTAGTCATCATCATAATAATCTGAAATAGAATCATATTTATCAGTTATGCGTGCCTGTTCATTGTCGGCGCATTTGAAACAGAAAAATCTGTTTTTCATTCATGATGCGATATGCATTGTAGACAATATCGATGAAACAAATAAAATTTCCCCAAAAAATGATTGTTATAATGTTTCTGTTGAAACCAAAAGATAAAGATTAATATTTATCTATCCGATTCACCTATCTTCTCCAAAAGGGATTGATGGAGGATTAAGATTGAGTTTCGCTAAACGAATTCTTTACGTAGACTTGACAACTGGAAAAACAGAAGTCAAACCCCTGAATGAAAAACTAGCTAAAGACTACATCGGAGGCATCGGACTTGGAATGAAACTGTGGTTAGACCATTCCAAGGCGGGTGTAGAGCCCATTCAGCCCCGAGAACCCCTTGATTTTCATGACAGGTCCACTAACAGGAACAATGGCGCCTTCAGCTGGAAACAGTTACGCTGTGGTTTCTAAATCTCCATTAACTGGAACAATTGGTGAGTCAAAGGCTCATGGTTTCTTTGGTTCTGAGATTAAGCGTGCAGGATATGATGCGATTATATTTACGGGTAAGGCTGAGAAGTTGGTTTATGCGTGGATTGATGATGATTCTGTTCAGCTTCTTGATGCTACGCATCTTACTGGAAAGTCGCCTGCAGAGACTGATGAGGTGATCAGGGAGGAACAGGGTGATTTCTATATTCGTGTGTCGGCTATTGGTGAAGCTGGAGAGAAGCTTAATCGAATTGGCTGTATTATCAACGATGAATACCGTGCCATTGGTAGAGGTGGTATGGGTGCGGTTATGGGTTCTAAGAATTTGAAGGCTGTTGCTGTTCGTGGAACAAATGATGTTAATGTTGCTAAGCCTGAAGAGTTCACTGAGTTTGTGCGGATGATTCATGAGCGTATGAAGGGTCCAGCTACGCGAAAGTATAGGACTTTGGGTACTCCGGAGAATGTTCTTGTTTTGAATTCTTTGGCGGCTTTGGCTACCCGAAACTTTACTAATGCAACCTTTGAGGGTGCAGAGAAAGTCAGTGGTGAGTACCTGAGTGAGCATTATGTCAAGAAGATTATTGGGTGTGCAACTTGTGGTATGCGCTGTGACCACATTGCTGTGGTTCCTGAAGGAGAATACAAGGGCAGCACGTCCCGTGTTGAGTTTGAGTGCCTGTGGTCTTGTGGTCCCCTCTGTGGCGTTGACCGTTTAGATGCGATTATTGAGGCTATCCGTTTAGCTGACTACTATGGCATGGACGGAATATCCATTGGTGTAATAGTTGCTATGGCTATGGACCTTTACGAGCATGGCATCATAACCGACAAGGACACTGACGGTCTGAAACTTAATTTCGGCAATCACGAAGCCATAGTTGAAGCGATTAAGAGAATTGGCACTCGCACTGGCTGGCTAGGAGATACGTTTGCTGAAGGAACCAAGAGAGCAGCCGAAATAATTGGCAGAGACGCATACAAGTATGCTAATCACATCAAGGGAATGGAGTTGCCTGGTTACGATCTTCGGACATTGCAGACTGCTGCTTTGGGCTTTTCTGTTTCGTTCCGTGGAGCTTGTCACCTCAGGTCTGGAGCTTACTCGCCTGACGTTAAAGGGTCGGTTGATCGTTTCAAGATTGAGGCTGGACGTGGAAAGCTGATCATGGATGGAGAAGACCTGTATAATGTTGTTGACTCGTTGATTTTGTGCAAGTTCTCGAGAGGTGTCATGTATGATGGTCTTAAGGACATGGCAAAATATTACGAGTTGGCGACTGGAATTGACCGATGACTGCTGATGAGTTGATAATGGCTGGTGAGAGAATTAACAATCTTGCTAGGGTCATCAACATTCGTGAAGGCGGAGGAACCAGAGAGTATGATACGTTGCCGTGGAAGATCATGAATTTCCCAGTGCCTGAGGAGTGTATGGCGAAGGGCGCTTATGTGAAGCAGAAAGAGTTTGACATCGGCTTGGATGACTACTATAGTGTTCGTGGTTGGACAAAGAATGGAATTCCTACCCCAGAGACGCTAAAGAAAGTTGGGTCTTGAAGGATCTAATTCCGATTGTGGAGAAGAAGCTTTAGGGAGGATGATGTTTGATGCCAACTATTCATGAAAAAAAGTTTGTTTCTGGTGACCCCTCTAAGTGTATTGGCTGCTGTGTCTGCGAATACGCTTGTTCAATGAAACATGAAAACACCTATAATCCTACCAAGTCTCGTATACGGGCTATTCGTTTGAATTCTTTTGTGAATTTGGCGGTTGCCTGTAGGCTTTGTGAGGATTCTCCTTGTGTGGCTGCTTGTCCGCGTGATGCGTTGAGGCAGTCAGATGAGAATGGTACTATCTTGGTTGATGAGGACAAGTGTAACGGCTGTGGATGGTGTATTGAAGCCTGCGATTATGGCGCTATTCAGTTGCATCCTGAAACAAAAGTGGTTTTCGTTTGTGACCTCTGTGACGGCGAGCCCCAGTGTGTAGAGTGGTGTCCTGAGGAGGCTTTGGATTTCACGACCAAAGATATTGTTTCACAGAAGGCTAGGATAACTGCTGTCAAGAAACTGTTCCAAGATGCGCTAAAGTCTGACGAAAAGTAAACTAGACTAGAAGTTGGAGCATTTTTGGCTCCAGCTTGAACCTTATTTTTTTGTTGTTTTTTGGTGCTTAAGGGCAATTCTTTTATTTTTTCTGTAACGTTGAGTATGAAGAATAAGGTGGGAGAGTAAGTTATGGATTCAGGAGTAGCCACATGGACTCGTCCTTTTCTTCATGAGTTGCTGGAGGAGATTCCTAAGGATGTGGAGTCGTTGATTGATGTGGGCTGTGGCAGGGGCATTGTTGGGGCTATGACGCGTATTTACCGGACTCCTAAACGGTTGGTTGGGGTTGACGTTTTTCAGGATTACATTGACTTCTGCAGGAAGCATAGTTTCTATGATGAGTTGCATCGGTTGGATTTGAGAAAGACGCCGTTGCCGTTTCAGGATAACGAGTTTAGTGTTGCCACGTGTATAGAGACGATTGAGCATTTGCCGAAGAGGTGTGGTGAAAAATTGTTGGATGAGATGCATAGGATTGCGGATACAGTAATAGTGTCGACGCCTTCGGTCGTTTTTTAGGCAGCCTAAAGGGCATGTTTTGGGTAATCCGTTTCAGGCTCATGTTAGCAAGTGGACGGTTGAGGATTTCAGGAAGAGAGGCTACGACGTGAAGGGTGTAGGAGATCTTGCTGCGCATAAGCTTGTTGATTCCAACAAGAAAGTTGACTTGCAGGTTTCCGCGGCTTCACCAGTTTTTGTTGGCGAAAACAAAAAGCAAAGAATAGATGTTATGGGAGTAGTTTCTGTAGCAGGTTTGTCAGGGTTTTTGCGGTTTGTTTGAGTTTTGGGGTTAGTCCTTCTCCGAAGCTTGTGTCCATTGGCTGGATTATGAGGAGACCGATTTTGGCGGCTGTGGTTTCTGTTAGGTAGTCGCAAAAGATTCTCAGTGGCAGGGTGTGTGTTGAGATTGACGTTTTTCTTATCAGCTGTGTCGGGTCTGCAAGCTGCGGGGTTCCGGGCTGTCTTGTTTATTATGCCTGCGTCAACGAGCAGATATATGTGTGGGCTTGAATCTGATTATTTGCTGCATGAAGCTTTCGGGAATGGTTTCGGCTTCTATCAGAGTAAACAGACTTTGAAACTTTATTTTCAGGTTTCTTACGATTTCTACTCCAACAAAGTCGTCTCTCCGAAACGGATTCCCAATCCAGCAACAACAACTATCTCAGCTCCAAAAACCAGTCTTTTAGAGAAGATTCGATAGTCAACATCCTGTTCTTCACAACCAGCCATGCCCACACAACCTACGTTAATTATGGAAGGGTTAAGGGAAGCAATTAAAACTTATAGTTGCTTAAATTTTCCAGAAAAAGACTAAATCCAACAATCCACTGTTATTAGTCTCCTAATATGATTGTTTGCTGGTGTTTAGTATGTTTGTGGTGTCTACTCGGAGTTCGTCTAGTGCCATTTCTTCTGGGGTGAAGCCAGGGTTACCTCGCAATCAGGCAGCCCTTAGTTCAGGTGCCACACTGAAAGCACGTCTCCAGATTCTTGATGCCCGAAACTTGCTAACCTCATGCTTAAACTGGGGATCCAAATCACCCATCTTAATCTCCCTCGTCAACTTTGTTTCGGCTGCGACCTTCTTTTCAGACATCAACTAAACCTTCTTCAACCACAAAGGAAGACAACTTTTTTAGTGGGAGAGTAAAACAAAGGAAAAACGTCTTTAATAAACGATACTAAAACACGACATCCTAAGCAAACAAAAAATAAAGAAAGATGGTAACCGAAGTTACCCGCTTAACTGCTCTTTTTGGCACCCTTCTTGCTCAAAATATACTCATGAATACTCTTGGCAGCCGTCTTTCCTGCACCCATAGCACTGATAACCGTGGCCGCGCCGCTGACAACGTCTCCACCAGCATAAACTGCCTCTTTCGTAGTCGCCCCAGTCTCCTCCAGCACAACAATCGTGCCATACCTTGTAGTTTCAAGACCCTCGGTAGTCCGTTGAATAAGAGGATTCGGACTCTGTCCAATAGCAATAATCGCAGTATCCACATCCATAATAAACTCTGAACCCTCAATGGGAACTGGTCTACACCGTCCCGAAGCGTCAGGCTCACCAAGCTCCATCTTGATACACTCCATACCTTTCACCCAGCCGCTCTCGTCACCCAAAAACTTCACCGGATTCGTAAGCAACCTGAATATGATACCTTCTTCCTCAGCATTCTCCGCCTCCTCAGCACGGGCAGGAAGCTCCTCCTTAGACCGACGATAAACGATGTACACCTCATCCGCACCCAACCTCAAAGAGCAACGCGCAGAATCCATCGCAACGTTACCACCGCCAATAACAGCAACCTTCTTTCCAATCCTTATCGGCGTATCATACTCCGGAAACAGGTAAGCCTTCATCAAGTTAACCCGAATCAAAAACTCGTTGGCAGAATAAACTCCGCCCAAGTTCTCTCCCGGAATCCTCATGAAATTGGGAAAACCAGCACCGCTACCAACAAAAACCGCGTCAAAACCGTCTGCAAACAACTCGTCAATGGTATAGATTCTACCAATTGTATAATTGGTTTTAACGTCAACGCCAAGCTTCTTGATATACTCAACCTCAGCCTGCACAATTTCCTTTGGTAGACGAAACTCGGGAATACCATACATCAACACACCTCCAGCCAAGTGAAGAGACTCAAACATCACAACTCCATGACCCAACTTAACCAAATCAGCAGCGGCAGTAAGACCTGCAGGCCCAGAACCCACAATCGCCACTTTACCGGTCACAAGAGGCGCATCTTTAGCAGGAACTGTAACGCCCTTCTTGCGCTCATAATCAGAAGCAAACCGCTCTAGCCTACCAATTGATATGGGGTCACCCATCTTACCCAACACACACATCTGCTGACACTGATTCTCCTGAGGACAAACCCGCCCACAGACAGCAGGCAAACTGTTCTTCTCTTTCAATTTTGCACTCGAAGCAAGAAAGTTCTTCTCTTTAATCTCCTTAATGAAAGCCGGAATATCAATATCCACAGGGCATCCCTCCACACAATGAGGATTAGGACACTGCAGACACCGCTCAGCCTCTGCAACAGCCTGCTCTTCATTGTATCCCAAGGCTACCTCATAGAAGTTGTGAATCCGATCTAAAACATCCTGCTTCGCCATTGGAATAACATGTTTTCTTTTTTCTTTATCCACGTTTGACACCTCCCAATTTATCGTAAATCATAGATGCCATCCTCTCCTCAGGCAAATACACACGCTGCCTCTGAATAAGCTCCTCAAAATCGACCTCAAGCCCATCAAACTCTGGACCATCCATACAAGCAAACTTTGTTTCTCCGCCCACAGTCACACGGCAGGCACCACACATGCCAGTGCCATCAACCATCAACGACGCCAAAGTAACCAGAGTCTTCAAACCATAAGGACGAGTAAAATCAACCACCTTCTTAAGCATCGAAACAGGACCCATAGCCACCGCATGATCAAACTTCTGAGACTTCAACACATCCGCCAAAAAGCCAAGCCCCTCATATCCCTCGGAGCCATCATCAGTAGCAACATAGAACTCGTCACTGACCTTCTTCAACTCATTCGCATAAACCATATCATTCTTGGTTCTGCCCGCCACAACAACTACAATCTTGTTTCCTTTTTCACGAAGAGCCTGAGCCACATAATACAACGGAGCACACCAGACTCCGCCGCCAACAAGCAAAACCCGACCAGAATTGCTAAGTTCAGCAGGGTTACCCAACGGACCAGAAAGATCCAGTATAGAATCGCCCACACTCAACTTAGCCAACTTCTTTGTGGTTCTGCCAACAGAATGAAAAGCAGTAGCCACAGTTCCCTTCTTAAGATCAATGCCTGCAATTGTCAGAGGAACACGTTCTCCCTTATCATCAAGACGCAAAATCACGAACTGTCCAGGATGAGACTTCTTTGCTACATCCTCCGCAACAAGCTCAATCAAGTATATGTTCGGTGCAAGTTCTTTTTTAGTAACAATCTCATACATTCCACATCACATCCATGTTTAGGTGCTTTTGTCCTCCGGTTTAAGTATAGAAGAAATCTTCTGCTTGAACGACTCCAGCTTCGCATTGAATTCTCCAGGATACTTGGGACTAACACGGAAGGTGTCGAAACGATCATCCAAACTATACTGCTTAAGAACAGTCTTTAGAGCAGAGAAGTTCCTTTCAGCCAACTCTGTTCCTTCCTCAAGCTTACATAATTCTTCTGGACAAACGACTGACCATAACACCATCAAAGCCTAGGCTCAACGCTTCCAGAACAAGAACAGGATCGAAGCCCTTAGCGCATGGAAGCTCAATGATTGTGATGTCGCTTCCAAGGCAGCCTTTTTGTACATCATCCAAGGCCGAAAACTCGGACCACTGACAAACAAAGAGCAAGATAGCGGGTTTGCCCTGAGCATTGATTTTAGCGGCTTTACCGCTGCAGTTCTTGATAATCTCGGATACGGGCTCAAACTCGTAGCCTCTAAGCTCTATTGCTTGATGTGGACAAACAAGAGCGCAGGCTCCGCAACCCATACAATCTTCAGTTTTTATTTCTGGCGTGCTAACGTCTTTCCATACTATGGCGTCATAGGGACAGATGAAGACGCATTTGCCGCAGCCAACACATTTCTCTGTCTCATAAACAGCCTTCAAAGAATTCTTTTTAATAATCAGGTTACTAGTCTCATAGCCGAGCTGCTTCACGGTATCCTTCAACAACTCGAATCGATTGATGCCAATCTGGCTTCCCTTCTTGAATCTGCAAAAGTCTTCCTCACACTGCAGAACCAGTATCTTCTCTACGCCTGAAGCCAAGTTGTTGAGATAGAATTCTGGAGGAACGCGTCCAACACAAGGCAAACGAAGGGTAACATAGTTTTCCAGATTTTCGTCTTTGAGACTATCTTCTATATTGAAAGTGACAGGGTTGCTGCCTCTACATGTTAGAACGAGAGTTTTTGCTCCTTTCTTAGCCATCTCACATTGGACTTTTTTGGTCAGTGAATCAACATTATAGTATACAAGGTCGATTGCTGACAGGGGGCAAGCGCTTACACATAAGCCACAGACCCGGCACTCTTCAATGTCCAAAATGATTTTGTTCTTTTCTTCATCCTTTGATATGGCTTCGAAGGGACAAACAGCAACACAAATACCGCAGCGGCTACAATAGTCATCTGCGATTTCTATTCCAGCGGTTCGACATGTTTCTGTAGTCATCTTGCTCTACACTCAGAAGTCATTTTTTTCCTGAAGTATTGAGAATACTTCACTTCTTGACATCAAACTTAAAGTTTTCTCTTAAAGCGGTTATAAGGCAAGAAATTTGGCGACAAAATACGGCCTGAATCCAAGATAGTTCTGAGGCTAACTATTTGTAAAATGTATCTCTTTATTAGAGGCGTCATGAAAGATGTTTTTCTGGTTTAGATGGAGTTCAGCTAACCTTTGCGTGCCGAAATTAAGGTCAGCGGCATAGTTCAGGGCGTGGGTTTTCGCCCATTCATCTATCGGATAGCAGTAAAGAATGGGCTGCTAGGCTACGTGAGAAACAGGGGAGACGCTTTCGTCGAAATAATTGTCGAGGGCAAAAAACCCAACATTGTCCAGTTCTTAGAGGATTTGAAAACAGAGAAGCCTTCTTTGGCACAAATCTACAACATAACAACAGACTATAAGAAAGACGAAGAGGGCTTCAACGAGTTTACGATAACAAAAAGCTCTGGCGACGCCAAACTATCAGGGTCTGTAATACCGCCCGACATTTCAATCTGTAATGAATGCTTACGGGAACTGCGGGACCCCAAAAACAGGCGCTTCAACTACTTCTTCATAACCTGCACAGACTGTGGTCCAAGATACACCATAATCAAGGGGCTTCCATACGATAGACCAAACACTACAATGAAAGATTTTGAGATGTGTGCTTTTTGTGCCAGAGAATATTGTGACCCATCAAACCGCAGATTCCACGCCCAAACATTAGCATGCCCCAAGTGTGGACCAAAAGTTTACCTTGTTTCTAACAGGGGAGAACCCATAGAGTCTGAAGACCCGATTAGAGAGACAGGACGGCTTCTAGAGGAAGGCAGTATTGTTGCGATAAAGGGAAACGGGGGGTTTCATGTTGCCACAGCCACAACCAAAACAGAACCCGTTGCCAGACTGCGAAAGGATAAGCACAGAAAACAGAAGCCCTTCGCAATAATGGCTCCAGACCTAGAGACAGTCAGGTCGTTTGCTGAAGTGAATCCTTGGGAAGCAAAGCTGCTGACTTCTTATCGTAAACCCATTATTCTGCTCAAAAAAAGAGACGATTATAGTCTTTCGGAACTGGTTTCTCCAGAACTCCACAGCGTAGGCGTGATGCTTCCATACACGGGACTACATGCCATGCTCTTCGATGACGTTAAAGAGTCCGCGTTTGTTATGACCAGTGCAAACCCGCCCAGCGAACCCATAGTCACAGACAATAATGAAGCAATAACCAAGCTGGGCGCCACGGTTGACTATTTTCTGTTACATAATCGACCAATAGCCCAGAGGTGTGATGATTCGGTTGTTCGCTTCCACGATAAAGACCCTTGTTTGATTCGGCGTTCAAGAGGATATGCTCCTGAGCCAGTTCAGATGAAGCAGATTTCTGATCGCTGCGTCTTGGCGGTTGGTGGAGAACTCAACGTCACCTCCTGCATCCTAACAGAGAACAGGGCATTCATTTCCCAGCATATAGGAGACGTGGAGAATCTTGAGAATCTCAGATTCCTGAAAGACTCAATAGACCACCTGACAAAATTGACAAACTGCAAAGTAGAGGCTGTGGCATGTGACCTTCATCCCAGATTCACCACAACAAAACTGTCTCAAGACTTAGGAAACAGGCTTGGTTGTCAGGTTGTTCAGGTTCAGCATCATCATGCTCATGCTGCGGCGCTGATGGCGGAATGGAACGTCGAAGAGATTGTGGGAGTAACATGTGATGGCTATGGCTACGGCTCTGACGGCACGGCTTGGGGCGGCGAAGTCCTCTACTGCACCAGAGAAGGCTTCAGAAGAGTGGCACATCTTGAGAGTCAGCCCATGGTTGGGGGCGACTTGGCAACGTATCACCCGTTACGGATGGCTGCGGGGATACTTCACAGAAAAATGGATGTTACAAAATGGCTGCTTACGAAGAGCAGTCACTTGCCTTATGATAAAAATGAGGCTGAATTGATTGTTAAGCAGTTGGAGAAGGGGTCTGCGCCAGAGACCACGAGTTGCGGAAGGGTGCTGGATGGGGTTTCAGCCATGCTGGGAATATGTTATGAGCGCAGTTATGAGGGGGAGCCTGCCATGAAGCTGGAATCCACAGCAATGAAAGGAAAAGATGTGCTAAAATTGTCGCCTAGATTTAAGGGGAATGTTTTGGATACCACGTTTCTTGTCCACGAAATCTTCACCAACAAAGACAGATTCTCTACAGCAGATTTGGCGTGCTCAACCCAATCATATCTTGCCAGAGGATTAGCGGAGCTTGCAACAGAGGAGGCGGCGCGGCTACAAGTCAAGCATGTCGGTTTCTCGGGTGGAGTAGCCTACAACGAGCACATAACAGAAACAATCAGAAGAACTGTAGAGAAGGCGGGCTTCAAGTTCCTTGTCCACAACAAAATTCCAGCAGGAGACGGAGGAACCTCCTTCGGACAAGCCATCGTTACAGGATTCCAGAAGCAGTAAGTGGCGCAAATGCTCAAGCCTAACAGACTGCAAAATAGAACAAGGGATGTGTGTATTAGATGGGGTTCTCAGGCTATACGACTAGGGACACTATCCTCATTTTGACAGTTGCTGTTGGAGTTTTCCTCATACTCCAGTTTATAATAATTAATCAAACTGTAATTGCTATCCTGATTATTGTCGGTCTCATAATTCCCATCGCTCTCGTAGCCTTTGCGTATAGAAAGAGTTTCAGAGAATTCCAATGCAACAGTTGTAAGCACAACTTCACGGTTTCATATCTAAGGCTATTATTTACCGTAAAGTTTCGAGGAACAGACCCTGTTCCCACAGCAACGGTGGCATACAATCTGAAATGCCCGAACTGCAACGAAAAAGATTGGCTCATTCCCTCAGGATAAAATAAAAAAATAAGATTTGCACGTTTTTGGCAGTCTTTTTTTAATGCGCGTAGAAAAAACCAATAGGTTAAATAAAAGGGGAAATCAGACACTTTTCAGTATCACAAAAAGTTTTGGATAAAAGTTCCGAACTGATAGGGGATAATTAAGATGTGTCTTGCGATTCCGGCAAAAGTTCTTGAAGTTAATGGAGACGTCGCCAAGGTAGATTTTGGGCAGGGAGTTGCCCTAGAAGTAAACGTCATGCTAGTGGACGCTCATGTAGGCGAGTATGTGCTAGTTCATGCGGGATACGCAATCGAAAAGTTAGACCAAAAGGCTGCTGAAGAGAGCCTGAAGATGTGGCGAGAGTTGCTGGAACAAAACCAATGTTAAGGTGCAAAATGCTTTGACGAACACCAAGGACGTAATAAAAGGCGAAGAAGTAACCCTTGAGATAGAGCCTGGAATGAACATTCTGGAAGTCAACAAGCAGCTTGCCCAAAAAAACATGGAACTTCTACGAAAACACCATGTAAAAGCCATTGACATCATGGGCTCTATAGGCGCAGGAAAAACCAGCCTAATCGAAAAACTTGTCCAAAAACTAAAACAGAAATATAGAATCGCAGTCTTCAAGGGCGACCTAACCACAACAATAGACGCCGAACGCATTGGACGCCACGGAGTTCAGGTTCTAACAATCAACACGGGACGAGAATGCCACTTGGACGCGAATGTTGTTGCAAGGGCTGTGGAAAGAATCAGCCTAAAAGACCTTGATTTGTTGATTATCGAAAATGTTGGGAACCTAATCTGTCCCGCCGAGTTTCCGTTGGGCACAGACAAACGGGTTGTTGTTGTCAGCGTCACGGAGGGACCATACATGATTGTAAAGCATCCATTCACTTTCATGAATGCTGACGTGATGGTAATAAACAAGAAGGACCTAGCCCAAATAATGAAGATAGACACCAAACAGCTAGAAACACAGGTTAAAGAGATAAAACCTGACGTGAAGGTTGCAGTTACTAACGCCTTAAGCGGGGAAGGCGTTGACGAATTGATTAAAGCATTAGAACTATAACTTGGGAGCATGTCTACAAAGTGCATGAGCTTTCCATGACCACACAAATCATCGAAAACGTTTTAGAAGAAGCAAAAAGGCATGACGCAAAAAAGGTCACGGAAGTTTATGTTGTTATAGGCAAAATGACGTATCTGGGTGTCGATCAGGTTCGTTTCGCATACAAAATATTGGCGGAGGACACAATCATGAAAGGCTCAAAGCTTTTCATCGAAGAAAAAGACGGCGTCATAGAATGTGGCAGCTGCGGCTACAGAGGAGCAATACCATTCGAAGATGACCCAGCGTATCATGTACCAATTCCAACCCTTCAATGCCCCAAATGCAAAAAAACAGCAAAAATTGTTGAAGGCAAAGAATGCACAATAAAGAGCATAAAAATGGTCAAAGGGAAAGAGAAGTGAAAACAGCAAACACGGACAACTTCAGAGACCCCGTTTTGGCAAAAAAGGTTGCAGAGCACATAAAAAAAATTGCTCCTGACTACACAACAAAGTTTTGTCACGTCTGTGGAACCCACGAGTGGACTATAACCCATTTTGGGCTTCGTTCTATTCTTCCATACAACGTGGATGTTATTGCTGGTCCAGGATGCCCAGTTTGTATTCTTCCAGCATCAGACATTGACGAAGCAATAGCCCTAGCAAAAAAGGGTGTAACCGTCACCACTTTCGGCGACCTTATTCGTGTTCCGGGTTCAGAAACGTCTCTTCAAGAAACTAAAGCGTCGGGGGGAGATGTGCGAATAGTTTACAGTTTACGAGACGCCATTCAGATAGCACAAAAGAATCCTGACAAAGAGTTTGTGTTTTTTGCTGTTGGGTTTGAAACTACGTCTCCGACAACTGCCATCGAAGTTTTAGGTAAGCCTCCAGAAAATTTTAGTTTTCTTGTTTCTCATAGGCTGATTCCTCCTGCGATGGAGCTGCTTTTGGGTATTGGAGATTTGCATATTGACGGCTTTATTGCGGCGGGTCATGTTTCGACGATTACTGGAATGAAGCCCTATGAGGTGTTTCCGAAAGCGTATGGGATGCCAACGGTGGTTGCGGGTTTTGAGCCTTTGGATGTTCTTTTTGCCATCGACATGCTACTGCAGCAGGTGAAGGAGGGCGTGGCGAGGCTTGAGAATGAGTATAAACGTGTTGTTACGTGGGAAGGCAACGTTAAGGCTCAACAGTTGGTGGAGCAGGTGTTTGATGTTGCGGATGGCAGGTGGCGGGGACTTGGAAAGCTTCCAAAGTCGGCGTTGGTACTAAAGAAGGAGTTTGTTGCGTATGATGCACGCAAAAAGTATGATCTGCATATAGAAGATTCTAGAGACATTTTGAAGGGCTGTCTATGCCATCTGGTTATGATTGGGAAGATTAAGCCGCCTGAGTGCCCCAGCTACTTGACAAGTTGTGTTCCAGAGGCTCCGAAAGGCGCGTGTATGGTTTCGAATGAGGGCACATGTAGAATCTGGGCAAAACATAAAGTAACTAAGCTACGGTAAACTAAGGCTTATATCTGCTGGAAGAACAGTTAATTATTGTTTGTTGACTGTTCTTGAAGAGGAAATACCATGAATGTTAATGAGGTTCTTGAACGGTTCAGAATGGCGGATACCATTACCCCGACGTTATCTGGCATGATATCCGATCCGCAAAACTGAAACCAAAATTAACCGTGGAGTTGACGAACATAACCGCTGATGAATTCAAAGCATTGCTATTAAGTAACTTGTTTCTGCCAAAAAGCGTTTCCAAACAAACCGCTGACAGGATAGTAACAGGAAACGACTTTAACGAAGTAAAACTGAAGCTTTTTGACCTGTTCCTTGGAGTGCGGCCTTTCAAAGAAAGATTACAGAATGTGCTTGACATTGAGGGTTTTGATCCCTGTATTGCCTCCCAGCTGCTTGCTGCAGTAAACAATGACGAGTACACCATCTATCATGAGAATGTTGTGAAGGGAATAGAAGACTTTCTGACGCATGTAGTTGACTGGCAAATTGTCGAACTGAACGTGAAGACAGCCGACCACTACGTCGACTTTAATGAGCTATGCAAATCGATCAAAAACAATTTTGGCTTCAGAAGCCTCGGAGAACTCCACGAATTCTTCTGGCACGGCCACAACTCAGGCTGGAATTTCATAATATAAAACAGCATATTACGAGTTAAGAAAAAACATCTTCAGCCAAACAAAGTTAACCAAAAATTTGCAGAAAATAGAATTCCCCGAGTTGAGTCTAAGCCCTTGGTGCATGTTAGGCCCGGTTAGACATCGTTTTTGTCGTGCGCGTCTCGTTCAGCCTTTTTGGTTGGCGCACTCGATGCCTATACGCATTGCACTTTAGGTATTGACCAGCCCTTCGAAGCAGAGTCTTTGGCGCATACCAGCCTTCAGCCGTTTTGACCCGTATGCTCAATTGCTTCGATGCAATACCCGAGCGTGCTCCCCAACTCGGGGAATATATCATTTAGATACAGTGGAAGATATAGTTTGTCGAAAGCATGAACATCATGTAACTGAGATGAGACCAACTTTTTTGACATATTTTTGTCTAAAAACTGGGGCTTTTCCATGACTCAGCAGACAACAGGGCACATGAAACACAAAGTAAGGTGTTTATAATAACGATGCAAGTGATGGATGGGATGAGTTTATTTCCCAAACCAATTCAGAAACCACTTAAAGTTTTCACATTCACTCTTCGAAGGACATTTTAAACAAGGAAACTGTTTACCTGCTTCGGTAATCAACTGCATAATCTTAGCTGCCGTGTCACCATCAAAATTTAGTAATCCAATCCGCATCTCAAATTCACCGGCCATCTTGAATGTCACATCCATGACCCATTGAAGGTAAACTTGTATAAAAACCGAAAGAAAACAAACAAGAAATCATTTGTGGATTTGAACCAAATCTTAGCCGCCATCAGATGATGTCGGTTAGCAGATTCTTGGGATTGGGTCTCCGATTGGAGGAGACATGATTCGTTTTCCGCCCACAACAGTTTCAATAACAACCTCGCTGAAGTCGCCTGTTGCTTCTCCGATTATCTGGGCATCCTTGCCTTCTTTAGTCGCTTTTAGTGCCGCCAAAACTTCTTCAGCCTTCTGCGCCACAACGCCAATGAGCACTTTGCCCTCGTTTCCAATCTCCATGGGGTCTAAACCAAGCATTTCACAGGCAGCCCTCACGTCACCCCTCACAGGCACTTTCGACTCCTGCACCATCAAACCAACATTCGACTTTGTACTCCACTCATTCAACGAGTTAGACAAGCCACCCCGAGTCGGATCCTTCATGGCAACGATTCCGCCAACCAAAAGCAACTTCTTGACTACTTTGTTCAGGGGCGCCACATCAGATTTGATGTTGCTTCCAAAATTGTAGCCCTCCTGAGCCGACAAAATGGTTATTCCGTGGTCTCCAACTGTGCCTGAAACTATCAGCTTGTCGCCCTCTCGCAGGTTAGAGTCTAGGACCCAACGCGAATCGAATCGACGGTGCTTCCTAACCTCACGGATGTTAGTTTCCAGCGCCTCACCCCGTTTCCCTATTCCCGAAGTATTGATGATGCAGCCTCCAAAACCGCTCTTCTCAATAACCTTAGTATCCCCAGTAACAACATACACGCCAGCCTCTTTGCATGCTTGCTCCATGCTCTCCAAGATACGATCCAAATCTGCTATTAGAAGCCCTTCCTCCAGCACCATACCACAGGTAAGAGCCAACGGCTCAGCGCCGATCATCGCAATATCGTTAACTGTGCCCGCGACAGCCAACCGTCCAATGTCCCCGCCCGGAAAGAAGAGGGGCTTTACAGCATGAGAATCCGACTTCAAAACTATGTTATCTACCACCGCAGAATCATCTAGTGCTTCCAGCGGAACCTCAGCGCTGCTTCCGCCAAGATGCTTCAAAACATGGTTTTTTATAAGATCGCCCATAACGGTTCCGCCGGCTCCATGAGCCATAGTTATACGCTCCATCGAAGATCTCCTCAAGAGAGATGTTGAGAATCGACATTTTTAAACACTACCAAAAAGTCATAGAGTTTGGTTTTCGCACAATTCTAGCTTGGTCATGTTTGTTTCTTGGAGTCTCATGATAATCAATCAATAAGATTTATAACCGCTTATGAAACCTAATTCACAACCAAAAGGATAAAATCCCTTTTAGAACTTGGATAAAAAACGTCTGGGGGTAGAAAAACGCCCATAAAACTGCTCAAAACCGAAAACGAAAACGAACTTGTCATAGAGATGGTGATGCACGCCAGACACTATTCGCTTACTTTAGACAAGAACAAGTGTATGGGCTGCGGGGTCTGCATGGAAATCTGCCCTCGAGAAGCCATACAAGTTACAAGAACCCTAAAGGCAGAGGGAGAAAAAGCGAAGCCTCCCACAGTAACCATCAGCGAAGAAAAATGTCACTACTGTGGAATGTGCGAAGCAATTTGCCCCTTCGGAGCCTTGAACATGAAAGTTAACGGAGAACATGTTATTCCGGTAGTTGAAACCGAAAGTTTTCCCCAGCTCATACGGGAGATTAAGGTTGACGAAACCAAATGCGGTTTGGAATGTCTAGAAATTGAGGAAGCCTGCCCCTTAGACCACATTAAGGTAAGCGTTTGCACTCCAGATGGAAAAGAAGTTGCAGATATAACCTCCAAATCAAAGAAGAAAATCTCAAGGTCAAAGTTGAGATAGACAAGGAATCGTGTCCGTGCTGTCGTCTATGTGAAACAAAGTTTCCAGACGGCGCAATTCATGTGGAAAAAATGTTCTATGGAAGCCTCAGAGTTAACAGCGAAAAATGTCCTGAAGGCTGCCACGACTGCGTTGATGTCTGTCCGATTCCAGGTGTCCTGTATCTCTCTGACGGAAAAGTGCAGGTTAACGATTCCCATTGCGTCTACTGTGGCGCCTGCAAGATTGCCTGTCCAGAGGAAGGAGCCCTAGAGCTTAACAGGACGCGCATACGTCACACTGAGGTTCGTTCTGGAGCATGGAACAAAGCTCTCGAAAAACTTGCTTCCACCAACGCTGTGATAAAGGAGATGCAAAACAAGAACGCAGAGAAGCTCAAGAAAGTCATCATGAAAAGATTGCCCCCAGAGGAGCTGGAGAACAATGTCTGAGGAACCACGAGTAGGAGTATTCGTTTGCCACTGCGGACTTAACATCGCAGGCACAGTTGACGTCAAAGAAGTAACAGATTACGCCCGGACACTGCCCAATGTGGTGATAGCCATGGACAACCGCTACACCTGCGCTGACCCCGGGACAGGAGGAAATCAGGAAAGCCATCAAAGAGCACAACCTCAACAGGGTTGTTGTTGCTGCGTGTTCGCCCAGAATGCATGAGCCAACCTTCCGAAGAACCGTAGCCGATGCTGGCTTGAATCCGTATCTTTTTGAGATGGCGAACATCCGAGAGTTTGCTTCTTGGTGCCATCAAAGCACGCCCAAGGAGGCAACCGAGAAAGCTAAAGAGATCGTGAAGATGGCTGTTGCAAAGGCGAGGCTTCTTCAGAGTCTTGAGACGATGGAGGTTCCTGTCACAAACAAGGCGCTTGTAATCGGCGGGGGAATCGCTGGAATAAGCTCTGCGTTAGACTTGGCGGGTATGGGCTTCAAAGTTTACCTTCTTGAGAAGGGCGAGAGCATAGGCGGTCACATGGCTGCGCTGGACAAGACCTTCCCAACATTGGACTGCTCCATATGTATTGAAGGACCAAAAATGGTGGATGTTTCCCGCCACCCTAATATTGAAATAATATCGTACGCCGACCTTGTCAGCGTCGAAGGTTTCGTGGGAAACTTCAAGGTGAAGATCACGAAAGAACCCCAGATACGTTAACGCTGAGAGCTGTACAGGCTGCGGCGAATGCAGGGACGCCTGTCCCATAGAGTATCCTAACGAGTGGGACGAGAACATGGGCGTCAGGAAGGCGATTTCGGTTCCCTTCGATCAGGCTGTTCCACTAGTTTACACAATCAACAGGGACTACTGCATCGAATGCTACAAGTGCGTTGACGCTTGTGGTGCACGGCAGGCAATCAATTTTGATCAGCAGCCCGAAGAGATTGAGCTTGAGGTTGGAACAATCACTGTTTCGACAGGCTTTGACGTTTACAAGCCCTACGAGGAGAGCCAGTATGGCTACAGCAGATTCGACAACGTTATCACTGCCATGGAATTTGAGAGACTTATTTTGGCTGCGGGACCAACCGGAGGCAATGTTATACGTGCCTCTGATGGAAAGAAGCCTCATTCGGTTTCGTTTATTCAGTGTGTTGGCTCAAGGGACGTGAACAAGCACGAGTACTGTTCAGGCTTCTGCTGCATGTATGCGTTGAAGAATGCTATTTTGCTTAAAGAGAATTACCACGATGATGTTGAGGTTTACATATTCTACATTGACATGCGCACCAACTTCAAGGGCTACGAGGAATTCTACCGAAGAGCCCGCGAGTTGGGAGTAAACTTCATCAGGGGACGAGTCTCCCAAATCGCCGAAGTTGCCGAAACCAAGAATCTGCTGATCCGCGCAGAGGACATGGCGCTCGGAGAGCCTATAGAGGTGGAGTCGGAGCTTGTGGTTTTGAGCACAGCAGCGATTCCAAGCAAGTGGATCAGACGAGGTTTCCAGAATCTTGAGCATAACAAGGGGCGGCGATGGCTTCTTTATGGAGAGCCACCCGAAACTGAAGCCTTTGGACACTTCTGTTGACGGCATCTTTTTGGCTGGAGCATGCCAAGGACCAAAAGATATCCCCTACAGTGTGTCTCAGGGAAGCGGAGCCGCTGCACGAGCTGCCACAGTTCTTTCTCAGCCCACATGGAAGATAGAGCCGATCATAGCCGATAGTTGACCCAAGCAAATGCAAGAACGTGACAGCAAAATGTGGAATATGTGTTATCAAAGTGTCCGTATGGCGCAATAAAGGCTGTTGAAGGACAGGCTGCGACTGTTACAGCTGCCATGTGTCATGGTTGCGGAACCTGTGTTGCCGAGTGCCCGTCTGATGCGATAACTCAGATGCACTTCACTGACGACCAAATTCAGGCTCAAATCAAGGCTGCTCTGGAGGATAACCCTGAGGGCAAGATACTGGGTTTCCTCTGTAACTGGTGCAGCTACGCGGGCGCTGATCTTGCTGGAACAAGCCGCTTCGAGTATCCGCCCACCATGAGGGCTATACGTGTGATGTGCTCGGGCAGGGTGGACAAGGATTTTGTGCTAGAAGCGTTCAGGCAGGGCGCAGGAATGGTGATGGTTGGCGCATGTCACCTACCGTATGACTGCCACTACATTTCAGGCAACTACAAGATGAAGGCACAGAATGGATGCCTTAACAAAGATTTTTGAGAAGCTTGGGCTCAGCAAAGAACGCTTCAGGGTAGAATATGTTTCAGCTGCAGAAGGAGTAAAGTTTGCGGCTATCATGAAGGAGATGACTGAGCAGCTGGAAGCGCTGGGACCAGAGAAGATCAAAGCAGAAAACGAGAAACTGCGACCCACACTGGATAAGATGATGGCAAGAAAGAAGAAATAGGCTGCAGCGGGTTACAGTAAAAAAGGCTGTTAACTCAACTAAAAATTAAATAGCACTTTTATGTTCGTAATTAAAGAGCACGTTTTTCATAAATTTAGAGGTGTTGCAACAGCTTTTTTTCATCCTTGAAAAAGCCTGTTTTCAACAATCAACTGTTATTATATGATTGTTTGAAATTTTTTGGGAATCGGAGTTAGAGTTGTCTATTTTTTCGTTTATTCGTCGTTTGATTAAGAAAATAACACAGACACCTACAGTGGGTTACTGTGAGAAGGAATTTTATAGTACGATCCGCACTTCAGTTTTTCACAAACCTCAGTGATTTGTATGATACATGAGCTCAGTGATTCAATTAGAGCGCATGATGATGGCGATTTTCTTTATCCATGTTACGAAGAGAACTGCATTTCAAATATTCCAGGAACAATATTGGACCTGTTCGGTGTTAACAATAAACTATCAAAGCTTCCAATTGTGGACAATGGAATTAACGATGAAGTCAATAAAGTTGTGCTTTTTGTTTTAGATGGTTTTGGATATAACCAATTTTTAAGTTATCATAAAGATAATAAGTTTTTGGCTAAGCTTGCTGAAAAAAGCGAGGTTTTCCCACTAACAAGCATATTTCCTTCACAAACAACTAATGCACTTACAACCTTAAACACGGGTTTAACTCCCCAGGAACATGGGCTTTTTGAGTACTATCTTTACCTTAAAGAGGTCGGTAGTATAGTCAACACCTTACGTTTTGAGCCGTTAGGATCTAAACATCGCAATGAACTTATAGAAAGTGGGTTCAACCCAAATATTTTGTTTAATGGAAACACTATTCAAAATACGTTAAAAGAGGCAGGTGTCAAGTCATTCACGCACATTTACGCCTCATACGCATACAGCCAATACTCAAAACTACTCTTTGAAAGATAGTACATTAATACCGTCTTTGAAGTCGTCAGATTTGATTGTTACGTTAAAGAAAAAATTGGAAAAAGAAAAGGGGCCAGCCTACTTCTTTGTGCATATGAGCAATCTGGACACGATATCTCATGAATACGGATCAAAAAGCTATGAATACAGCGCAGAGTTATCTGCCATCACGTATCTGTTAAATGAAGAGTTACTAGAAAAAATCGACCCCAAAACTGCAAAAGAAACGTTAGTTTTAATTACCGCAGATCATGGGGGTGTAACTATAGTTCCCCAAAAGACAACATATCTAAACGGGTTTCCTGACATATTAGAAAACCTGCAGAGTGGCAAAGCAGGGAAACGCATTTTGCCTACTGGCAGTGCAAGAGACGTTTTTCTTCATGTTAAAGAAGAAAAGCTTACAGAGACGAGTGAATTACTTTTGGAAAAAATTGGTGACAAGGCGAAGGTCGTTGAAACTAAAGAGGCAATAAATTATGGTTTATTTGGGCGAGGAGAGATAAGAAGCCAGTTTGTTGATAGAGCGGGAAATCTGTTAATTTTGCCATATAGAAACGAAACAGTCTGGTTTGAGCATTTTAAGGATATAAAGTATAACCCCGTTGGTCAGCATGGGGGTCTAAATGAAGAAGAAATGCTTGTCCCTTTAGCAATAAATACACTTAACAACTTGAAATAGACACATCCACTTTTGCGCGCACAAAATAAACCCTTGTGCAAAAAAGTCTCCAAAAAATTTTAAAAAAAATGATTAGAAAACAAACTCCTTTATCTACAAATATTAGTTTTTAGTTTGGATTTGTCTCCTAATATTATTCTTGGGCCTAGCTGTTTTTGGGCAGTCCCTTTTTTTATATTCATTTAATGATTGAAAGTTTTTTGGCGTTAACAAAATCCATACTCAACATTTTGCTAGCCTATTATGTACTAGCAACAAATAATGAAGGCAAAACACAGTCTGTTTAGCTAAACAAAAACTTCTAAGTTATGCTGACGTTCTGTATCTGGAAGTACCGCTTTGCAAGAAAACGGATTCTTTCAGCGTTTCTACCGTTTTTGCCGATAGCAATACCCTTGTCTTTAGGATTAACAGATATAACTGCAATAGTTTTCCCGTCCATCCGCTCGGTTATGCGCACCTCATCCACCTTGGCGGGCTTCAGCGCATTCTTGATGAACTGGGCAGGATTCTCGGAGTGCTCAATTATTTCATGCTTTTTGCCGGTCATATTCTCCAAGGTATGAATGTTTTTTCCTTTCTTGCCTATAGCCATCCCAATGGAGCCTTCTTTTACAACAAAAATTATTCTGTTGAGTTCATCGTCAATGATACAATCCTTCACTGTCGCACCAGTTACGCTCTGAAACAGGGCAATGTAACGCATCTCTACACTTGTCAACTTTATTCCAGTAGACATACCTATTCCTCCGTAATTTTAAGAATATTTGAATCTCCAGGTTCTCTTATGGTCAGAGCCGAAATCTCGAATGGTTTTCCGCACAATGCTCCTAAATCGGAGCTATCGCCCTTAAAAATGCTCACCGGAACCTCGGAAAGCTTACAGTAATACTCAATATCTTCTCGGATATTCTGAGGACAATTTGAAGCAAGCAAAATCAGCTTAGCTTTCTTAGCTTTAGCGCTCTTTAGGGCGCTGCTTGCTCCAATCTGGATTTTTCCGGTTTTCGCGGTTGTAGTTATTGCTTTGTTGACGTCTATCATTCTTTCTTCTCTCTGTTAGCTGTTGTCATGTAAAGGTCTACTAGTCCTGTGCCGATGGGTATTGATTGCCCGACTATAACGTTTTCGGTTACACCCTTCAACGGATCGCTTTCTCCGTGGATAGCTGCCTCAACGAGGTTTGGAACAGTAATCTCGAAGGCTGCCCTAGCAAGAACACTAGACTTCTTACCGCTGATTCCATGCCGTCCAATCTGCCTCACATCACCCGTTGAAGTCATGATGTCCGCCATCAACATAACATGTCGTATGTCAACATCAAGACCCTGCTCCTCCAGAACGCCCATGGCTTCTTTAATCAACGAATTTCTAGCCGCCTCAATACCAAGGGTTTCAGCGATTTCATGAACGTTGTTTGTGGTTGTCCGCGTCGGGTCGATACCAGCAACATCAAGAACAGCAGACAGGTTCGAGCCATCCGTTCGGATAACCCATTCTCCAGTCTCCTCTGTGACAAGAACCCTACGAAGTCCAGGTGCACCCTTAATATGCTCAGATGGAAGAGAATTCAAGAGCTTCTTCATGTCTACCTGCTTTTTAGGCTTAAATATCAAAAGGTCGCCCTCAAAACTAAGTTCATAGTTCGTCATTTTTATAACATTAGGCAGATCCTCAGGGTTGACGCCACGTTCATTCATCATTTCGGAATCAAGTTTTACAACAACCACCTCAAGTTCAGGATCTATGTAAGGCTCAGCCTCTGCTATGTCCTCTAACGTTGTGGTGATGATTTCGCGAGCAATCTCTGTTGCCGTTTCCCTGCTCTTCCGATGCTCCTTATCAAGATAGATGGTCATTACAGGAGTTGAAGGGCTTCGCCTAGCATCAACAATCTCGATGAGCCGAGGCAAACCAAGAGTAACGTTCTGTTCTCGCACACCAGCATAATGGAAAGTTCGAAGAGTCATCTGGGTTCCAGGCTCCCCAATAGACTGAGCAGCCACAATACCAACAGCTTCTCCAGGCTCAACAAGAGACCGCTGATAGTTATCTAAAGTCAAAGTGATGCATTGGTCAACGCCTTTACGACCAAATCGGGCCTTCGCCAACTCAGACTTTAGCTCTCTTACAAGAAGTGGAGTCAACTGGTCTTCAACTTCGCCGAGGCGTCCCATAGCATACTCTTTAGAGGCAGGCTTTTCCTCATCGACCATAATCTTTACCTGATCAACGATACGACTGACGTTAACTGCTTGCCCATGATCACTCTTAGCGGGGTCAACACCATCCTCTCCATATTGGAGTTGTATGATGTCTCCAGTAGAATTCCGCACAGTTCCGTCATACTCAACCCGAAGCTGCTCAAGCGCGTTAATAAGGCGCCTCTGCATGTAACCACTCTGCTGAGTCCTAACCGCAGTGTCTACCAGACCTTCTCTTCCACCCATGGCGTGGAAGAAATATTCGATTGGGTCTAACCCGGTTTGGTATGAAGCATACACGAAACCCCTAGCCTTGGGGGTGGGGTCTCCCTCTTGGAAGTGAGACAACGCACGGTTAACGTAACCACGCATGATACGTTTCCCTCTTACAGCCTGCTGACCTACAGAGGCTGCCATCTGGCCGATGTTAAGGTTAGAACCACGCGCTCCAGTTCTGGTCATAATTATTCCAGAATTCTCAAGCTCAAAGTCCTCGTCTGCAACTTTACCAGCCTTGTCTCGAGCTTCAGCAAGTTCGTTCATTACATAGAGCTCGAAGGATTCGTTAAGAGTCTGTCCAGGAAGACGTGGCAGTGTATCATCACGATAGTCCGTGATCAGTTTTTCTATGCGTTTCTCGATTATGCCCATGTTTCGTTTAATCTTCTTTCGAGCAGCATCAGACAGTTCAAGTTCGTCGTATGAGAAGGTGAAACCTCGCAGACTAATGAAGACTTTGAGAAGTTGACATATGTCGTTAAGAAACTTTCTTGCAGTCTCTGACCCATAATCCTTGATTATCCGATGAAATAGGCTTTCCGATTGCTCAGCGCCGATGGAACGTCTGTCAATGATGCCACATTTTAGAACTCCGTTCTTAATAACCACGTAAGCGTCGTTAGGACAGTTTTCGCCTAGACAGGTTGTGCAATTACGGCAGATAGTTGACTTCAATACGTAGTTCAGGTCTTTTGGAAGGAAGAGACTGAATATCTGTTTTCCATTCCAAAGAGACTTGGGTTCTTTAATGAAAGGTTCAGGCAAAGGTCCCTCAAAACCTGATGCTACAAGTAATCTACAAACTTCTTCTTTAGTTAGAACATTGGCTTTTCTGGTTAAAAGATAAGATGATGTTATGAAGTCTCTAATAGCGCCGATGATAGGTCCACCAAATCTTGGCGAAAGAATCTGGTCTTGAACTTGCATCAGAAGCCGCGCTTCGGTCTGAGCCTCTTCGCCTTGAGGCACGTGAAGATTCATTTCGTCCCCGTCAAAGTCGGCGTTGTATGGAGGACAAACACACAGATGCAAACGGAACGTCTTATGCGGCAAAACTCGAACATAATGAGCCATAATAGACATTCGGTGAAGTGAAGGTTGCCTGTTAAAGATTGCAACGTCGCCGTTCATAAGATGACGTTCAACAACGAAACCAGTTTCCAGAGATTCGGCAACTTTGTCTCGTTCAACAACAAACTCTAGCCTGACCCTTTTTCCATCCGGTCTCACAACATAGAGTGCACCAGGGAATGTTTCAGGACCATTAATAATCAGTTTCCGCATCTCTTCGATGTTCCAGACTGTAACCTTTTCGGGCATAGAAAGCCTCATGGCTATTTCCATTGGAACGCCGACCTCGTTGATGTCAAGGTTGGGGTCGGGCGAAACCACGGTACGCGCCGAAAAGTCTACACGTTTTCCGGAAAGGTTGCTTCGGAATCGTCCCTCTTTTCCCTTTAGACGCTGAGATATTGTTTTGAGGGCTCTTCCCGAACGGTGTCGGGCAGGGGGGATTCCTGAAGCCTCGTTGTTGAAATATGTTGTAGCGTGATACTGAAGCAGCTCAGACAAGTCTTGGATAATTAGCGTTGGGGCGCCTGCCTCCATGTTTTCTCGTAGCCGCTGATTGATACGAATTATGTCCACGAGCTTATGGGTTAAATCGTCCTCGGAGCGAATACCTGACTCTAATGTTATTGATGGACGCACGTAAACTGGAGGAACAGGAAGAACCTGTAGAATCATCCATTCTGGTCTAGCAGTTGCGGGATTAAAGCCGAACAATTCAAGGTCTTGGTCGGGTACCCTTTCAAGCCTTTCTCGAATCATGCTCTGAGTTAATCTCTGCGCGCCTTCATCGAGAACCTCGTAAAAGGTTGTGGGTTTCGCAAAGTCTATCTTCGATTGCTGAGCACCACAATAAGGACAATCTTTCTTCTTGGCTTCTTTCATTACCTTCTTGTAAATGTCGGCTGGAACGTCACCCAACAGATTCATTGTCTCTTTAATCATGTTCTTAATCTTTTCAACACGGCTTTCAGGAAGCAGAATGCGTCCACAGTTTCTGCAGGTAGCTTGAAGAAGGTTGTGAATTATTTTCGTGAATTCAACATGAATAATTGGAACAGCTAATTCTATGTGACCAAAGTGTCCTGGGCATCTTATGGCAGTGTTTCCGCACGTTTTGCATCTTTGTCTGGGCTCAAGAGTTCCTAACCTGCCGTCCATGAGTCCAGAGGTTATCGGAGCTCCATCCTCGTCGTAGGTATCGGCGGTCTGTATTTCTGCAACTGATTGTCTACGGATGTCTTGGGGGGAAAAAAGTCCGAAATAAAGCTCGTCTATAATCTTATGAATTGAATCTTCCGTTGACATTTTATGCTCTCTCCTTCAGTTTTAGGCGTGGAGTTATACACAAACTCATCATCTCTTGTAGAAGAAGTTTGAAGGCATATGATACGACTACCGGCGATACCTGGGCTTTGTCTTCACAGATTCTGCATGTGTATTTGCGTTGCTTAATGTCATAGTAGGAAATGAATCCACAGTTTTCGCACACATACAACAGATACTTGTCAGACTCTTCCAACAGCCTGTCTCTTAGTACCATGGCGGCGCCGTGACCAATCAAACAGTCTCGTTCCATCTCACCAAACCGCAATCCACCGCCCCTTGCACGACCCTCAGTTGGTTGACGGGTCAACATTTGAACCTGTCCACGAGCTCTGGCGTGCATCTTGTCTGCAACCATGTGGTGAAGCTTCTGGTAGTAGACTACTCCAATGAAAATGTCGACAACAAACTTTTCTCCAGAAATGCCGCTGTAGAGAATCTCTCTTCCGGTGTGACTGAATCCCAGTTTAACAAGTTCTTTCTTTAGTTGCTCTGGTCCTTCATTGCTAAA
This sequence comes from Candidatus Bathyarchaeota archaeon, assembly GCA_963697165.1. Lineage (GTDB taxonomy): Archaea > Thermoproteota > Bathyarchaeia > Bathyarchaeales > Bathyarchaeaceae > Bathyarchaeum. Next base: position 48,292 of record CAVOMX010000022.1, on the reverse strand, counting down.
TGGTGTTCCGTCAACGGGTCTACCTCTTGCTGAGGCAACTTTTCCGGCAATGGATTCAAGGAACTGGCCAATTGTCATTCGTGACGGCATAGCGTGAGGATTGATTATGATATCTGGAACGATTCCTTTTGGAGAGAAAGGCATGTCCTCTTGTGGAACAACCATTCCGACGACTCCTTTTTGTCCGTGACGAGAAGCAAATTTGTCTCCCAGTTCAGGTATACGCTGGTCGCGGACTCTGACTTTCACAATCTTGCTTCCTTCGCCAGTCTCTGTGATGAAAATGTCATCAACAACACCTGTTTCGGATGATCGCACATCAACTGACGTGTCCCTCATTGTTGGACCTTTAACTTCAAACTCTTTGTATTCTTCAAGGAATCTTGGCGGACTAGTTCTTCCGATAAGTACGTCGCCTCCAGCTACCTCAGATTCTAGGCTAATGATGCCGTCAGGTTCCAGAAGACGGTAGTATTGTTCACCTCTGTAGCCTCTGATTCCTTGTTCAGGAACCAAGAATCTGTCTCTGAGACCTCCCAGATATTGGCGGCACTCTGCTTCGTAGATTCGGAAGAATGTTGAGCGTACCAAACCGCGTTCAATGGAGGCTTTGTTGAATATGATGGCGTCTTCCATGTTGTAGCCTTCAAAGGATAAGATAGCGACAACACAGTTCTGTCCTGATGGCCTATCGGTGTATCCGATGATGTCCATGGGTTTCGTTTTAACTAGGGGTGTTTGTGGGTAGTGTAGAATGTGGCATCTGGAGTCAACTCGATTCGGGAAATTGGTCAGGTTGATTCCAAGGGCCTGCTTGGACATAGCTGCCTCATACGAGTTACGGGGTGACTGGTTATGCTCAGGGTACGGTATTATTGAGGCGCAGATTCCGAGAATAGTGTAAGTGGCAATCTCCACATGCGTGTGTTCAGGAGTAATTTTGTCAAAATCTATTGCGACATAGATGTTTTCTTCTTCTTCAGCGTCGATGTATTCAAGTATTCCCTTTTGGATGATGTCTCCCCAAGCCCATTCGCCAGATCGGAGCTTTTCAATATGCTCAGGTTTTAGTTTAGGGACTCCATTTTCAACTATGATAAGAGGACGACGTACACGTCCCTGATCGCAGCTGATGTAAACCTCTTCACTTTCTCCTTGAAGCTTCGAGAAGTATGCAACGTTAATTTCGGTAGATAGTTCTCCATTCCTACGTTTTCTTCGTATCTCATCAACTAGTTTCTGTGGAGACGCACTGTAACCTAGAATGGAGCCATTGACGTAAACTTTGGCGCTTGAAGCGCGTATATCCACATCTGTTTCCGCTACGGGAACTACATCCATCTGATAGAGAAGCTGTTTAATTCCAGCAGGATCGACATAGATAGAAATAGAAGCGCCTAAAGAAAGATTCTTTACAAGACCACAGTTTGAGCCTTCAGGGGTTTCGTTTGGACAGAGTCTTCCCCAGTGAGTGGGGTGCAAGTCTCGAGCCTCGAAGTTCGGTTGACTACGGCTTAGAGGAGACTGCAAACGTCTAAGATGACTCAAAGTAGAGACCGTGTTTGTTCGGTCAAGGAGCTGGGTGATGCCAACGCGTCCTCTGCCCCAGTTACCTGTTGCCAAAGCGTGGCGATGCCTATCAGAAACTATTCCGGGACGGACAGCAGCAGAGATTGTAATAATCTGCCTCTTGATGCCCATCCGTTCAAGCTGATACTTTATGTCTCTGCACAGGTTCCTAAAGGCTATCCTGAAAAGATCAGATAACAAAGGACCACCAAGTTTAAGTCGCTTGTTCTTGAAGTGGTCTTTGTCGTCCGGTGTACGTTTTCCAAGCTTCAGTTCAATAACTCGGCTAGCCATCTCGCCTAGAAATAACGCCTTTTCTAAACGGTCTTCTTCAGTTCGACCAATATGAGGCAGAAAATTGCGGTCGATTATGCTTTTAGCTTTCTGTTTACGGTATTCCTCCACTTGACCGTGGGCGACGCGGTTTCCTATGTACATTATTGCGTCCTGAACAGTGTCGAATCCTGCGGCTTTTTCGAAAGAGGCTTCAAGTTCGTTCTGCACTATTGGATTAGGAGAAACGGTTTCTGCGATTTCCTTGTCTGATTCTATTCCGAGGGCTCGCATCAGAATCACAAATGGGGCTTCTGTGGGTACTCCGGGTATTGAAACGGAGATTCCGCCGTCAGATTTCATTCGCAGTTGGATTCTTGCTCTGAAACCTACGGTCGTTGAGAAGATTTTTGCTTGATAGACCGGTTTTGTTCCTCGGGTGTCGATGTCCACGAGAATACGGTTTGGGGCTAAGTCTTCCATGGCAACAATAACTCTTTCGGAGCCGTTGATCAGGAAGTAACCTCCGGGATCGTATGGGTCTTCTCCATACTCGATTAGCTCTTCGTCGGTTAATTGGGAAAGAATACAGAGCTTAGATTTTAGCATAACAGGAAGGTCGCCTATGAGAACAAGTTCAGGTTCCTGTTCTCTTCCTTCTATAACTGGAGTCATCTCCAGCGCCAGAGGTGCAGCATAGGTTAGGTTACGGAAGCGAGTTTCCATTGGGAAAATTTCGTGTTTTGTTCCATCGACTTCGGTTTTGTATGGTCTGCTGATTTTTGATTGTGGATCAATTATCCAAAGTTGACCAAGTTTTATCTTGTATGGCATCTCTGGGATTTCAATTTTGATTTCGCCTATTTCATCGATGACTTCTTGCAGTCCACTGTCGATGAATTTGTTGTATGAATCTAAGTGCTGTCTAACTAAGCCTTTCTCTTTAAAGAAAGATTTTTGGAGAAGTAGAAGATCGTTTTGTGATATTACCAACTTTTTCTAAATCCTCCCTAAAGTATTGTAGTAACAGGGGAAGTTTGATTGTTTTGTCTCAGTTTTTTTCAAATTGGGAGTTTCCTCCGCTGGGTCGGATGCGTCCAACCTAAAAGACGGTTCTCCTTAATAAGCCTCATTTTTACTTTCTGAAGCTAACAACGTAAACCAACGTGCCCATTAATAAATTTTGTCATTACAAAACCTGCATCCTATTAAGTTTTCGTATATTAGCGTATCGGGAAAAATTTTTCTGCAAATAACACCAAAGTTTCCGAGCCAAAAAAAGTTGACCACGCAACAGATTTGAACGCCTGCGTTTGCAATCAGTTTTATACGTTTCGTCTTACAAAAGAAAGTTTTTGCCTACCATAACGAACATAGTGTTAGGGTTAGAAAGGGCACGGTTCAGATTTGAGATTCCGGAGCATCTATTCTATAAACGTGAGCCTCAGCCTCGCACTATTTTGGCGCAACCCCAAAGAGTAGCGGAACGCGTTAACTTTCATCCATTTTTTCGATTTTCTGTTTCTCCAGAGCACAAGAATAGATTTTAGAAGAGACGCCGGCAATTAACCCGCCGATTGCATCGTTTGCTATTGGACCCAACGTCCTCAAAATTCCTGGTTTAACCTGATCATACCTTATGAACTCGAAGATACCTCTGGCTCCCGCAATGTAATTAGCTATTGTCATGCCCAGCAGTTCGTCAACGATCAGCCCGGGGCTTCCCTTGAATTGTTCTACGGGAAGAAGTGGAATCAATCCAGCTTGACCGTCCTCTTCTGCGCGGAAGCATGCTACCTCTAGGACTGAAACGTTCACGTCTGTTAGTGCCTCGTAGAATCCATCCTTGAACAGCTCAACTGCTTTTTCTCTTGTTTCTATGCCCGGATGGGGGATGTATAGTTCAAGTGCTGTGTCTAGTAGGTCCTTTAGGGTTACTCCGTGGGCTTCGAGGTACTTAAGTAGGGGCAGGTTATCGAACTTGGTTTCCATAATGTCACCAAACCAGATTTGTCGGTTATGAACATATTTTCAGTAAGAGATTTAAATATTGGTTGGATAGTCCACCCATTAACTCAGAAATGACCATTAAAGGCTGCGGAATGATAGAAAATGCGGGACATAATTTTGGCAAATAACAAAACAGGAGGCGCAGCCATGCTAACTCAGTTAGCAGGAAAGAAGCCTCTTTTCATGTGTGTTATCGGCGTAACTGAAACAGCGAAGATTCAGGGTATATCAGCGGCAGGAGCGAACCCGGAGATAACAGATTATACGCCACCCGCCGACGTTGAACTTCTTCAGCTAGGAAAATGCAAATGCATACCGGGCGTGCCCGTGACGCCGGATGGAATTCCGACTCCCGCACTCATAACAATGTCTGCCCTGAATCTGGCGGATATACCAACTCTTGTGGTGAGTGCAGGCTTGAAAGTTAAGCCGCATGTTCCTTTTGTGGAGTTGGGCGGCTGCCCCGGAAGAGACATACGAACGGGAAATGCCCTTGATAATGCAGAGGAAGTAATGAACCGAGCAAAGATTCTTGGAGAAAACCTGTCAAAGACCGTTGACTATCTGGTGGTTGGCGAAAGTATTCCCGGAGGCACCACAACAGCCCTAAGCGTCCTATTAGCCATGGGAGTAGACGCGAAGGGAAAGGTCAGCAGCAGCATGCCAATTAACCCTCATGAACTCAAAATAAAAACGGCTGAGGCGGCACTCAAAGCCGCAAAAGTCAAGGCAGGCGAATTCGCGGATGACCCCATAAAAGCTGTTTCATCTGTGGGTGACCCTATGCAGCCTGCCCATGCAGGACTTGTTATTGGCGCCGCAAAAAATGTGCCTGTCATCATGGCGGGGGGAACCCAGATGGCTGCCGTGTTAGCTGTTGTCAACGCGTCAAACCCAAAAGTTCTAGGTAACGTGGCGATTGGAACTACACGGTGGATAATAGAGGACAAAACTGCTGACCTCAAAGGTCTAGTCTCCAAGATTGCCGATGTTCCAGTATTAGCTGCGGACTTGGACTTTAGCAAAACAAGGTTTGATGGATTGAAAGCGTATGAAGCGGGAGTAGTAAAAGAGGGCGTCGCATGCGGAGGAGCATCAATAGCCGCCATACTAAAATCGAACAACAAAATAACCAAAGATGTTCTGCTAAAAGAAATTGAGAAGAACTACAAGCAGCTAGTAGGCTCAGAATAAAGAACTGGTAGTCTTGTTATAGATGGAATGGACAGCTTTTCTTGAAGGATACTTTGAAGTTTTCTTTTACGAACTTTGATAATTCTGTTAATTATGTGACTTCAAAAAAGTGCTTTAGAACGGTAAAATAGCTGTTTATAGTTGAAATTAACAAAAATGAAGGCAGGAAGCCAGTCATAACTCAGGTGGATTGGGCTTTCTGCAGTTTCTTGATTACTTTTCGGGTCTCTTCCTTCGAAGGGTGAGTTATGGCGCCGACGAGGCATTGCGATTCACAGCCTGTACAAAGTACCACACAGTTGTTCGGGTTTTTCACGACAGACCTCTTTTTTCCGTCCTTCTCTTCAAATTCGTACGCGCCGAGCGTGCAATATTCTACGCATTTTCCGCAGTTGATGCATTTTTCGTAGTTGATTATTGGATACCATGGTATCTTGCTTCGAGGGATTCCTTTGTATGTTTCTTCTGTCATTCTTTTTGTCGCCTCTTTGTGATCTATGATTTTTTGATTAGAACCAGTAAAAGTTCATAACAATATTTAAATATATTTATCTTTCCTATTTTTGATAATGCTCTCGCAAATCGACGACAAGTTTAAAGCCAAAATCTTCAAGGCATTGTCAGACCCAGTTCGGCTTGACATACTGGACTTTCTGCGCGACAGAGAGAAATGTGTATGCGAAATTATCCCTCATGTTAAGCTCATCCAGCCATTGGTTTCTCGGCACCTAAAGATTTTGAAGGATTGTGGAATAGTCAGATACAGAAAAGACGGCAACAGAAGACTCTACTCAATAACAGATCAACAAATATTCAAGATCATTGATGACCTAACCCCTGAGCTCATCAATGCATTAATAAAAAAGATGCTAGAGCAGATCATGTAGATTGAAAGTAAAACGAGCAAACCAGAAGGCGTAGTTAATGGATTACCCATTATGCGACTGCACAAATTGCATAAACTGGAAAAATGGAAGGTACACGTTGAAAGACCCAGAGAAAAACGGAAACTCCTGTCTACACTGCGAGGAAGCACTGGATTCTCTCAGGCTAAAAGCAGACGCACTAAAAGGAACACTCAGGTAAACAGTAAATGGCACTGACTAATCTGCTTAGTTTTAGTCCTCGTCACAAGCTAAATTGTTCATCTTCAGAGCTAACTCGTCATAAGAGTTGATAAAGTTAACAAAAAAGCGTTAGCTTGCCGTTTTTGGGACTATATTGAACCACATGAAAAGCTTGGCAAAGACAGGAATAAGTATGGCAAATAATAGGCGCGGAACAACGGTTAGGAATAATCCGAAAGGTCCGGTCACCACATTAAGTGGAGAAAGATGATAGGAAAGAAACAGCAGTAAAGCGCCTGTGGCTGCGGCTACGAGCCCCGAGATTATCATCCGGAAGAAATTGTCTGAACCTTTGTTAAGGCTCCCAGCCAGATATCCAATAAGCATTGCACTTACTAGATACCCCAAAAGGATACTGTCACCGCCACCTCCAAAAAATCCGCCAGAGAATGAGTCCCCGCGAACTATAGCGAAAACGTTGCCAAGCAGATACTGATGGCTATAGTCTAATGCGTAGATGCTGCCAAGTATGAATCCAGATGCGCCGCCAGCCCATTGATTCCATAACAACCCCAAAAAGAGTGGAACTGCAACTATCAAAATTTGTTCTTCAAGCCCATACACGAGTATTCCGATTAGGGCAGGATTAACTGATGCCAGAAACGGGGTTAACAATGGAAACGCGACGATTACAAGGGCAACAATCAGAGGCACTAGAAATCCGAATAACAGGTCATTTTTTGTCCATTGTTTCCAACTAGCAGACACACTTACACCACATTATTATTCTCTAACTCTCTGGGTTTGCAGCGCTTATTTGGTTATTGCCAATCGATTCACATTTTTGCCCAGAAAATCGAAGCTAACTTTTGTGGGCTTCAACTTGGATGCTAGTTATTTTTCCATTCAGCTGCTGAGAAATGCCAAGGGTATAGGGTTTTCCAGAAACCACCTTAACATTCTCGAATCCTGCTTGCTTTATCTTGTTGAGGTAGTCTCCTTTTTCGAGCGCACCAGCGATGCATCCTGCCCAAGCATCAAAACTTTTTCTGACATCCTCTGGCAATTCTCCTTCCGTAACAAGGTCAGACACCATAAGTCTCCCGCCTGATTTCAGAACTCTGTAGGCTTCTTGGAATACCTTCAGTTTGTCTGGAGCCAAGTTAATCACGCAGTTGCTGATGATAACATCCACAGTCGCATCCTCAACAGGCAGGGCTTCGATTTCTCCTAAACGAAACTCGACATTCGTGTAGCCATGCTCAGAAGCGTTAGCTTTCGCTTTCTCCACCATTTCGGGCGTCATGTCTACGCCAATCACCTTTCCGGTCGGGCCTACCTTCTTGGATGCCAAAAAGACATCGATACCACCACCTGAACCCAAGTCTAGGACGGTTTCGCCTTCCTTCAAACTGGCTAACGCAACAGGGTTTCCGCAGCCCAAACCCAGAACAGAATCTTCTGGAACACTTTCTATGTCACCCGGAGAATAGCCGAGCTTCCACAAAACATACTGTGGAGATGGCCCACAACTAGATGACGAGCAGCAAGACGATGAACAGCTAGAACATTCTGTCTTGGCTATCTCGCCATACCGTTTTTTCACATATTCTTTGACTTTCTTATTTTCCATATTCAATCACTTTTTTTTGCTAATCTTTTTTCCAGAACCCTCTTTGTCCCAGTTTCTTGCCCAGATACACTAGGCTGAGCATGACTGGAACTTCCCAGAACAGCCCCATTGTTGTTCCCAACGCCGCCTGTGAACCTAAACCGTAAAGGCTGATAGCAGTAGCAATTGCAATCTCGAAGTGGCTAGAAGAACCTATGATAACCGAGATTATTCCCTCTTTGTATCTGAGTCCAGCAAATTTGGTAATTAATAGATTAGCGCCTACGATGATTGCGAATCCAAGCAGTAGCGGAATTGAGACCCGTATCATCTCCTCTGGATGCGCTATCAACACATTCCCGTTAAGAGAGAATATGACAATCAAAGTTGCCAATAGAGCAAGAATTGCTATTTTTCCTACTGTGGGGCGATACGTTTCCTTGAACCATTCTGCCCCCTTCCTGCCCGTAATCAACTTCTTTGAGACATAACCCAGAACCAAAGGGATTCCTATGAAAACAAAAACGGACAACAGAAGAGACAGCCTGTCAATTTGGATATTCTGGATGCCAGTTAAGAGCGAAACAACAGGCGCATACAGAAACATTATCGTTATTGTGTTCAATGTAGTGTTGACGACGTTTTGTTCTTGGTTCCCGTTGGCTAATGCGCCCCAAACCAGAACCATGGCAGTGCAGGGGCTAGACCCAAGCAGAATCAAAGATACAATCAGCTGATCGTTGCCTGCCAAAAAGTAGTAAGCCAGAAAAGCGGTTACTATTGGAGCCCAAACCCAATTGGAAATAAGGGTTATGATGATCGGTTTTGGGTTTTTTCCTAATTTTTTTAGTTCACTAAATTGCAGGTTTAGGAGGGCAGGATACATCATAAGAAAAAGACAGATGCCGATGGGTATGGATATTCCAGCGAATTGCAGGTTATTAATTGCAAGACTTAACTCGGGGATGATTTGTGAAAGAAAAAGCCCTGTTAGCATGCACACGAAAACCCAGATGGCAAGATACTTTTCGAAAATGCCAAGATGCACTTCAGATTTTTTTCCCAAGGGTTATTCCTCAAAAAAGGAGATTGGTTTTATTTGTTGCTGCTTTTCTGTCTTTGAATCAATTTTTGGCAAGTTGGTGGTTGGCAGCATTCGTTTTCGGGGATTCCGTATTGGCATTTGAGTTCTTTACTCATGTTTTTTGGTTACTTCCTTTGGCGTTAATACTGTAAAAATATAAACAATTTTAGATATATTAATATGTTTTGTTTCCATAAACGTATTTAGAAACATACCCAATAAAAAATGGTGAGAACCCAATGAAAAACGTTGACCAGCGACTAAAACGGCTAACCGAAACCGACCTATGCCAAGCAGAAGTTGCCGACGATTACCGCAAAGAACTACTCCAATTAGCCGACGGCGTCGCAGACGCCAAAACCGCAAAGAAAAACAGCAAATTCTTCAAGGCATTATCTGACGAAAAAAGGCTCAGAATAGTCAAACTCCTAATGGTTAAAGAAATGTGCATATGCGAACTGATGATATGCCTCTATATGACCCAACCAAACCTTTCTCATCACATCCAGATACTAGAAAACGTGGGCATAGTCAACCGTACAAAGAAGGGAAAATGGGTTTACTGCTCCCTTGCAAACAAAAAACAGGTAGAGAATCTAATCAAACTGAACCTACTCTAAACCATTTTCACGCTTTCTTCTAACAAACAGAATCATGGCTAAAATAGCCACAACCGATAAGATTATGCTGTAAGTGGATGCAATATAAGAGCCAAAGTACTCCCACAAAGTTCCGACCACAGCATTAGAAACAAAGAATGCGGAGCCAACAAGAAGATAATACAGTCCATAGGCTGTTCCCCTCAAATTTTGTCCAACATAATCTGGAATCAAAGCCCTCTGAACAGTCTCGACAATTCCAAGATACGCGCCATAAAACACGGCAACCAAAAGAGCAAGAACAACATTCACGGGAACCAAAATCAGCAGAGCAGACGAAAGAAAAACGCCATAACCCAAAACCATAACCTTCTCCTTACCTACACGGTCAGACAAAACGCCAGCAGGAATCGCCACAGCAGCATGCGCAACATTAATCGCCGCATAAACCAGAGGAATAAACGAATCTGCAATCCCAGCATCCCCAGCATTAAGAAGAACAAAAGAAAAATTGAATGCACCCAAACTAAAAATGCCGACAACAACAAGAAGCAGAGAAAAATCTCCTTTCAAAACAGACTTGATGCCATCAAACAAACGAAACTCAACAGGTTTGCCTGCCCGCTCCTTAACCAGAAACAGAATAAGCAGTAATGCGATAGTACCGGGAATCATCGACAACCAGAAAACGTCTCTTATGGTGAAGCTCAACAATATCATAACTGCCGAAGCAATCACAGGTCCCCCAACAGCGCCTGCTTGATCAAGAGACCGATGTAAACCAAAAGCGGCACCCCTGCGATTCTCAGAAACCGACTCACAGAGAAGAGCATCCCGAGGAGAAGTACGAACACCCTTACCAACACGATCACTAACTCTTATCAACAAAACATCAAAGGGTGACCTAGCCACCGCAAAGAGAGGCTTAACAGCATTCGACAAAGAGTACCCAACCAAAACAAACAACTTCCGTTTCCTGAACTTGTCAGAAAAAATCCCCGAAACCGCACGCAAACTATAACTCAAAGCCTCAGCAGTTCCCTCAATCAACCCCAACACAGCCCTGCTGGAGCCAGGTAAACCAAGAATAAAGGCGGGCAAAAGACTGAAAACCATCTCACTAGACATGTCAGTGAAAAAACTAACAAACCCTAATGCTAACAAATTCCTAACTGATGATCCTTCACGCTTTTTTTCTTTCCCAGTTTGTGCCATAACATTTCTCCAAGAATTCAGGCTGGAATCGTTCCTTTCATTATTTTGTCGCAACTTTACTAATAACTTAACGTACACATAGAACCTAACAAAAAATCCAACGTACAGGCAGGACAGCCATTAGAGTTTATCCAAAACCGTTTTTGAGGAGAGAAAATAGTGGCGCCCTGGCCGGGATTTGAACCCGGGTCGGGCGGGCGACAGCCGCCTATACTAGGCCTAGCTATACTACCAGGGCATCCAATTCCCTAGAAAGAAGCAGACTTGTACTTAAATTTTTCATTCCAAGAGAGGTGAAGAAAGAGAAAATTATCTTGGTTTCATGTATTTTACAGATCGTAATGATATTGCACCATAAACTATTATGAAGAGAAATATCAAAATGCAGAGGACGAGAAGCATGTCTCCACCCGAGAGCGTAATTTCTTCAAATATAGTGTATCAAATAGTAAACAGTGCCTAAAGTGTAGATAAAGCGAGTTCCGTGTCCAAGAACGGTTTAACTTGAGGTATTTTAGATTCGGCAATATTCTAGTCTATACGACAAGCATCAAAAATGCGAAAAAATTAGCCGTACTCTATATTGTGAGTTAGTAAAAGAGAGCCTTATTGCTGTTGTCAATTGGTTTACTGAATTTTCTATAAGGAGCAATACCCTCATAATGTTGATAAGTTATTCGACCTTAACTGATGTTTGAGCCTCACTGTAGAGTCTAGGGGTTAAGAATTGAATGTTTAGTCCGGGTCTAATTGAAGCCTTAGGTCAGATAGTAACTGGCTTGAAGTTTATCGGAGACGGGATAACCTATCTCATAGGCTTCATCTTAGAAAACATGGGCATCTCGGCGTCTCAGCAGCTCATACAGATCGCAACAATCTTCATTCTTCTCTCTGTCGTCTGGAAGGTAGGCTCCAAACTCACCAGCTCCATTTTCTTGTTCTTCATAATGGCTCAGGCAATGAGCTTCGTAGGCTCCGCTTAAAAACAAAGCAAGTTTAGTCACAATCAGAATCGAAGTTTGGGTTAACTGTCTGCAAGTTTTAGTATTTCTTTTATATCCGGCTCGACAGTTATTGGCGTGTTGGCGAATCTGTTTTCTGGGTTGAAATGGTAATCCACTATTGCTGTAACATCCTTTAGGACGTGACCAGTTGCAATGCCAACTACAGTATCGTCGGCGCCGATTGTGCCATTCTCCACCAGCTTTTTGGTTCCTGCCACGGTTGCAGCTGAAGCGGGTTCACATCCAAAACCATTCTTGCTTACCATTGCCATAGCATCCATTATTGCTTCGTCAGAGACTTTTGTTACAACTCCGTCAGTGAATTCTAGGGTCCGCAGCGCCTTCTTCAAGTTTACGGGTTTAAGAATCTCTATTGCACTGGCTCGTGTCTTTGCTTTAATGCCCTTTCTGTCAACTTCGCCGTAGTAGTCGTCGATGATGCTGTTGTCGATGTTTCCCTTGTTCCATCTTAACTCAAGCTCATTATAGAAGTCAGCCAAGGTAGACGCACCATCTGCGACAATCACTGCCATCCGCGGCTTCTTCTTTATCCAGCCATACTCGTAAAGCTCCATGAATGCCTTTCCAAAAGCTGAAGTGTTGCCCAAGTTTCCTCCAGGAAACACAATCCAATCAGGAACTTCCCAGCGCAGATAATCGAGCATCCGAAACATCATAGTCTTCTGCCCTTCAAGACGGAACGAGTTCAAAGAATTGACAACGTAGATGTTGCTCTCTTTTGAAAGTGCTGTCACCATAGACATGGCAACATCGAAATCGCCTTTCACCTGCAGAACCTTAGCGCCATACGCAAGAGACTGAGCAAGCTTACCTTTAGCAATCTTTCCTTCCCCAACAAGAATCACCGCTTGCATATCCAACTCGTTCGCTGCAAACGCCGCAGCAGAACTCGAAGTGTTACCAGTAGAGGCACAAACAACCTTTTTGGCTCCAACCATCCTTGCATGCGTAAAAGCAGACGCCATACCATTATCCTTAAAAGAACCTGTTGGGTTATCTCCCTCAAACTGCAACCAAAAGTTTCCAGTTTTTACGCCAACATAATCGGCAACTCGGGTCAAATGAAACGGCTTTGTTCTTCCTTCTGCGCCGTCTAGAGAAACCAGCTTTCTGCTGTAATCAGCATAGTTTTCGGTGTCTACTCCAGCAAAATTAAGTAACTCACGGTATCGCCAAACCCCACTTTCATTAAAGATGTTCTGTCTATGATTTAGGCGTTCACAAAAAGTTTCCTGCAAACCTTTTGGGAAATCTCCAGTGTATAGAACATCAAGGAGTTCGCCACAGTCACATGCTGTTCTCCGTTCTGTGATACCGTATTTTTTTCCACAACTAGGAACAATACATTGCAGCCAGCTTTCGGTCTTCATGAAAACTTAATCTCCAGAATGCCTCTTTTATAATTAACTTCTGACTTCAAACACTCAACTATGAGCTACAACCAACAAAAGGCACAGCAAAGTTCTTAAATGTTGTACGATAGAATGCGCGCTATTATGGGACAGAAGGATGGAGCCGCACCTCCGGCTCAAGGCGTTCCTATAGTTCTCACGGGACCAGCTACAGACATGAGTGACTTTAAGCTCAATCCATTCATCGCGTTTACAGGAGGATTTCCAACAGCCATCATCCCAAGGGCATTACTAAGAAAATATTGGTACCCAAGAGTTCCCACAAACGGAGATTGCACTGCCAAATTTGCGCCATACGGAATGCGAAAAATTGAGGCTTCACTGATTAGAGAGTTTGGCGAACAAAAAGTTGCAGTAGTGCACCCATATGATTTGAAAACGTTTGTTGGACCAATCACCAAAGTTATTGGAATAACTTCGATGGAGCCAACGGGAACAGGCTTTGTCAGCCGAACATACACATCTCTTGTAGGCTTCGGCGGAGAACCCGTGGCTGCCGCAGAATTCAGAGACCTAATTACAAACCCAATTCTACACAAGTGGGGCGCCAAAATAGTTCTTGGAGGAGCAGGTTCTTGGCAAGTTCACAGGGCAAAGTTGCAAAAGAAGTATGGAATCGACTGCATAGTCATAGGAGAAGGAGAAAAGACAGCCATAGAGATTTTCCGCAAGGCACTCAACAGCGAAAAACTTCCAAGAGTAGTTGAAACCGAGTCGCCTAATCCAGAGGAAATTTGTCCTATCGTTAACCCGTCAATCTTCGGCACAGTGGAGATTACACGTGGCTGCGGTCGGGGTTGCAAGTTCTGCTCGCCAATGATGCGAAGACCTCACTCGTTTCCTTTAGAGCAAATCATGCAGGAAGTCGAATTGAACGCAAAACATGGTACACGAATGATAATCTTGGCAAGCGAAGACATCTTCCTGTATCAATGCAACACCAAGTTTTTGCCAAACCGCAAAGCAATTTCCAAGTTAATCAATTCAATCGCCGCAATTCCAGAAGTAGACTTCATTCAACCTGCTCATGCAGCTTTGGCACCTGTTGTCTGCGACCCCGATATGATTGAAGAGATTGGACCTGTTCTTCGCGAAAAATCATACTGGGTCACGAATGAAACTCGCCACAGTTCAGTCGAAGTTGGAATGGAAACAGGAAGTGTTCGGCTCATGAAGAAGTATATGCCGGGAAAGATGTTTCCGTACAAGCCTGAAGAGTGGCAGGATGTAGTGACCAAGGCACTGGAAATCATGAACGAGAACTATATCTGGCCTTTGGCAACGTTAATTGTTGGTTTGCCTGGAGAAACCGAAGCTGATACGATTGCGACGCTTGAGCTTGTGGACAAGCTGAAGCATAATAAACTGTTCTATGTGCCGTTACTGTTCACTTCCGAAGATGAGTGTGTACTGAGGGAAGCTCGTCACATGGACTTGAAGCATTTAACGTCACTCCAATGGGAGCTTTTGGCTACATGCTGGAGGCGCAACATAGAAATTTTCGCTGAAGGTTCTAAATGGCCAGTAAGGTTTGTGACAATGCTTGCTTATGTATTGTATTACCGATGGAAACATGGAAAAAAATCTTTACAGCCTTTAATGAAACTATCAGGAATAAACCCAGATTACCCGTAAGCTAGAGCCATCGAATTAGAGTATTGTCGTGAACCCAATTCTTGTTTGCGTGAGCAGTTGCTCAGGCTAGGTAACATTAAAGCTGAACGTCTTCGAATAAGAATATTAAAGAGAGGGGGATACGAAAAAAGTGAAAACGTTAGTTCTGTCTGAAGAAGACATAAAAAAACTGCTTTCTCTAAAGGAAGTTACCGATGCAGTAGAAGGAGCATTCAGAATGAAGGGGCTAGGTCACGCCCAAATGCCCCCAAAACAGTATCTTTTCATGAACAAATACAACGGCGACCTCAGAACCATGCCCGCGTACCTCGAAGAAAACGACGTGGCTACAGTAAAAATTGTGAATAGCCACCCCGAAAACCGAAAACATGGATTGCCTACAGTCATGGCAACGATAATACTGGTTGACCCAAGAACTGGTGCACCAGAAGCAGTAATGGGAGGAACATGGATCACCGCCTTACGAACTGGCGCAGCCGGAGCAATAGCAGCTAAGTATCTTGCCAACCCAAATCCAAAAACTGTCGGCATTGTAGGCGCAGGAGCCCAAGCGAGAACACAACTCATGGGACTACAACTCGTTTTTGAGACAATCAAAGAAGTGAGAGTATGGGATATAAACCAAAAAGCAGCTTCAAAGTATGCAAAAGAAATGGAAAAACAGTACAGTCAATCCAGCATTTACCATGTTGGAAACGTTGAGAACGCTGCCCAAGAAGCTGATATCATAGTAACTGCTACCCCTTCAAGAAAACCTTTGGTGTCTGCAGAGTGGGTAAACGATGGAACGCACATTAATTGTATGGGTGCAGACGCTCCAGGAAAACAGGAGATGGATCCGGCTATTTTGGTTAAGTCAAAGCTTGTTATAGATGATTGGGACCAGAGTTGTCACGGTGGCGAAATTAATGTTCCATTCGCTAAAGGAATCATCAAACAAGAAGATGTTTGGGGTGACATCTGCGAGATAGTGGCGGGACTTAAAAATGGAAGAACGTCGCCAGAAGAAATCACAGTTTTTGCTTCTACGGGGCTTGCCATACAGGATGCCGCCGCAGCCAATATTGCATATCAAAAGGCTTTGCGAGAAGAAATCGGTGAACAGGTAGAGATACTAAACATTTAGAGGATGTTTGGCGGGTCCGAGGGGAATTGAACCCCTGACCCCCGGGTTAAAAGCCCGGTGCTTTAGGCGCAAGTTGCTCTTCCTTGCTAAGCTACGGACCCTCCATGCTTTTGGGATATGCGATTAAATTAAGGCTTTCTATGCACATCTAGGAAATCGAAAAAGGACAATAAGGTATTAAAAAAAGGTTCTGGGAAAAAGAAAATGTGTGTGCTTGACAGCGTTGTTTTGTGTGTTGGCTAGTCGGTGTCTTCCCAGGTTTTTTCCAGATACTTTAGTGATAGAGGTTTCACTGTTCGCTCTTCGCCAGTTGCCATAAGGAAGCTCTGTAAGTCTTGCAGATTTTCAGTCCATGCTGTTTTCAGGTTTTCTATGAAACTGGAGTAATCGGAGTAATTCTTGTGGAAAGATATTATGGAATAGTCCATACCCATGCCTTCGCCTCCTGCGGCGAAAACAACGTTGGCGTTACTCATAGCCCATTTCTTTGCTTTCTCTGTAGCTTCTGGTAGTCCTTTGGCTTTGACTAAGGTCATGGCCATAATTTCGAATCCAAGTTCAGTCCAATCAGGTATAACGGTGTAGTCTACTATGGCTGTCTTCTCAAGCCGCTGTCTCATTCTGGTGATTGTCGGTTGTGAAACTCCTATGATTTTGGCGATTTCCCTGTCGCTTCTCTTCGCGTTCTTCATAAGCTCAAACAGAAGCTTGAGCATTCTTTTTTTCATCATGGCTACAGATTCACAATATGGCTAAATATAAATATTATGCATAATAGATGGTTATGGATATGACTTAAATAGACATAAAAACGAAAATCTTATTAAATACCATGAATCAGCTAAAAACCTGCTTCACGGCTTCATCAACTCCGTTTTCTTAAGCAAAGAACGTGCCCAAAAAATTCGAAGTCTACAGAATAAAACGAAACAGCAGTGCATCAAAAAGTTACATAGTGAACTTTTCTCCGCCTACAAGAATCCGCTCTAGCGCAGAAGTGAGGTTAATCAGCCCCTCATTCGTTTTTCCAGAAACAGGTATTAGCTGAAACTCTAATCCCAGACGATAAATAGCATTCACCATGTCTCTGCTGAGAAGCCGTCTTGTTCCAGTCAGTTTCTCGTCAATAGCAGCTTCAAGTGCTTCAGGGCGGGAAGACCAATCCACAATGCGGTTAGCCTCTTCAGGAGGAAGGAGGTCACATTTTGAAAGCACATGCATTTGTGGGAAGAAGAAGCGGTTGTAAACTGCGGCTGCAAGGAACATGTTCGAGACGTAATTTAGGGGATTAAAGGAGAAAACAGCGTCAAACAGGTACACTATTGCCTTTTGCTCTGTTGTCATCTCGTTTGCTATGTAGGGTCCGCTGGCTCTAAAGGCAAATAGCTCCATTTGTCCCGGAGTGTCCACGAGAACCACGTCGGATTGGAGGTCTTCGATTTCTCCTCCGATTCTTTCAGATTCCTCTGCTATCAGATCAGCTGCTAAGATCAAGGCGCCGTTGGGTCCAAGCCCATACTCCTCCATTATGTCGTTAATGTTTATTTGGTCGCGGATGTCAATGTCGGGCACATACGGCAAATGCAAGACGCCCGGATCCAAATTTACGGTTGCCGCCTTCTGTTTTCCAACTTTCAGCCATTCGTTTAAGGAGGCTGTTAGAAGAGATTTTCCAGACCCAGCGGTTCCGATAATAAAGATTACAGCCATACAAACACCCTAGTTAACATGAAATGCGTGAACTCCATATCTCAATTAGAGGATATATCTCTTGTCCGCCTCTTTGAAGACTCAAGTTTCCTATTTTGCGGGTTTGACTGTTCCGCCCTTCACTTGAATCAGTTCCGTAAGCTGAATGAGCGCCTTGCTGACGCGGCTTCTGGCAGTGATTGTGTCTTTGGCTGTTGTAGAAAGATGAAATTCGATATAGGGAACTCTTTCAGTTCCTTTCGGGTGCGACTTTATGTAAACATGAGGGTTATTTTGCATCACATTATCGATGAGGGGAGCCATCTCTGATTCCATGACGTTTTTAGAGTTTATGCTTGTTTCAAAAAAGATTACGCCATGTGCAGCCTGCCGCATTAATGGAGCAACTGAATCGTCGAATATGCTCTTCATTTCAGAGGGCACTCCGGGAAGAGCGATTATGGTCACGTTTTCGTGTTTGATGGATACTGCGGGGGCTGTTCCAGATGGGTTACGTAGAGGCGTGGCTCCTTCTGGAAGCTTAGCCATCTTTACACGATGTGGAGTCAACTCTGCCGTCTCCATCCTGCCCTCCCGCGCATAGCTGAGGTACTTTTCCTTAACCATCTTCAAAGCCTCTTCGTTGACTTCAGTTCTGCGTAGTAGCGCCTTGGCTAAGCCTTCTAACGTTTTGTCGTCAAAGGTTGGACCTAAACCGCCCGTGGTTAAGATAAAACTGGGGCTTCGTTGAATCGCCTCTTGTATGGCACACGATATTTCGTCGATGTTGTCACCCACAACTGTGACGCGGCGTGTAGTTAGTCCTAGGGTAGTGATTCGTTTTGCTAGATACTGACCGTTTGTGTTCAGGGTCTTGCCTATTAGAAGCTCGTTTCCGACGCAGATTATTTCAACAGACTGGCTCATTGTTAACCCCTGAATTAGTTACTGATTAAAAGCTTGAAAACGGGTAATAACTGCTTTGTTTGTAGATGAAGATTCAGTTAAAAAGGATGTTACCTAGTTAATCTTTCAAAACGTTACGTTCTGTAGTGTACTATTTTTTCTTGCCGAGCCACCACTTCAGGTAATCCTTTCTCTGCTGTTGATGCTGTTCCTCGTCGGTCTCATATTTTGGTTTTAGTTTTTCACGTAGCTCGTAGAGATCCTGAGGAGTCAGAGAAAGTCCGCAACTCTTGCAAACATAACGTTTCGTAAGGGATACATAATGTAATTCGCCGCCGCATTCAGGACAGTATCGCATAGTTTCCGCCTTTTCCTTTTTTGTTCTTACGTCACTATATAAAGATAGATGCTGCACAAACAGACTTTAAATCTACTCAGCAGCCAAGGGGTAGCACCACGAACATTGACCGGTTATGTTATGAAATTGGTTAACCCTGCCTCTTTCGCCAGCTCTACAGCACGGCTTCTCTCCGTTTCAGTGAGGCATCTTCGCAGTTCAGGTATTTCGTGTGCTCGCCATTCTGGACGATACTGGAACATCAAGTTTACGCGAACAGACTCTCCGAGACTTTCGGATATCCAGTTCAAGATAGGCTTTGTGCAACACTCAAGATGGCTGGGCAAAACTAGTACTCGGATGATGAGTTCTCCATATTTTTTGGCGTACACATGGTTTCTGGTGCAGGCTATCCAATAGTCTGGAGCATCTGAAAGTTTTTCTGCACACCCTTTTGGTCCATACTTGAAGTCTAGAAGATACACGTCCACAAATCCGGCAAGCAGTTTTGCTGTCTCTTCGCTGTAGTAAGAGTTGGAGTTCCAAACCACAGACACATTCACATCAACATATCTGAACGTTTCAAGCCATTGACTAAGCCATGAGGTGGGGTCTCCGCCCACAAGATTGACGTTTCTGCAGCCGCCCCTGCGAAGCTGCTCCACCGCCAATGCCAACTGCCAAGTGGAGTACAGTTTCCCCGACTCGAACCACTGAGATATACTCCAGTTCTGACAATGGAGACAACGGAGAGTGCAGCCCAAAGTGAATATGGTTCCGGATGGAACCAGCTCAGGCTCTTCGCCAGTATGCGAAAAAATGGTTGAGACTTTGGCTTTTGTTCCGCATCGGCAGTAACCCAATTCTCCCTTGAGCCTGTCTGAGCCGCATCTACGAGTACACAGGTGACAAGACTCGAGTATGCGGTTTGCTATTTCGAGTTTCAAGTCAAGAAATGACGATTCTGGACTGGGTAGTTCTTCTAGATTTTGTTGTCTTGTATCTAGCTTGTTTTCGAGGAGAAAGAATTCTTGGGTGAGCTGTTCATGGAGTTTCCATAGTTTGGTTAATGAATCGTTCTTGTTGAAGTTGGCGACCAATTTTTTGGCGATAAGGAACTTGGCTGACTTGTCGTCTTCCATGACATCAAAGTATCGTTTCAAGCTGGCTCTAGCCTTTTTGTCCATGAGAACGGCTTTTGCGTCGGGTCTCCAGATAGGCAATATGGTTTCGTCCATGAAAAACTTAGGTGAAACAGCAATTTATAGAAGTTGCATTAAAGGTTTTTGATTTCTTTGTGGATAATGGAAAAAACTATAGCTCTAAAAGATGATATAGTATGTTGAGGTTGATGAAAGATGGCTGTAGCAGGAGGAGCAACTGCAGCAACTATAGTAGCACAGCACACTAGCTCGTATCGAGTTAAATTCAAACGAAAAGAGTTTCTGGAATTGGTGGAAATAGCCAAACCCAACATAATCTACCAAACAGGAAGAATGCACTTTTTCGCATTTGACGGCTTTACGATGTATACTTTCGAGTGTGAAGATAGCGACTTTAAACAAAAAGTTTTACACGCAATCGAATTTTCGAATCAAACTTGGAGCGAGTGACTCCATCTAAATCCTCTTTTTTGTATTCCTTTATTCAGGGAAAACAACAGTTTGCAAAATGTTCCAGGAGAGGAAAAATAGCTGGCACCCAAAAATTTTTACATGTACCCTAAAGCTCCATTCGATTTTGAGCTGAACTGCCGCGTCTTCGGCTATGAAAAAGACATGCCAGAAGTCTTTTGAAGAAGGAGTGTGGAGGTGTGCTATACGGTTAGATTTGGGTAAACTGATTCATGTTGAATTACGGTCCAAAGGCACAGTTTAAGACCCAAGAATTGAAGCAAAGCACTTCCAACCAATTACCGAACAAGAAAAAGAGGAACTGCCAAAGGTTCTGGATGAGATATTCTCGTTTAGCCAAAACTTAACTGGCCTTTATGCGTTCATGGACAAAGACCACGAGCTAACAGATTTGAAACAACGATTTATGGATTAAAGGCAGAAAGCATTGGAACCACAGTCTTTGGGCACATAATCAAATCTATAATCCAGCAGCAGATTTCGATACGCGTAGCCTTTTCGATTACAAACAAGATTGTAACCGTGTAAAACAGCAGCAATTTTCGTTACTCAGATAAATTCATATGCCATTTTGCTTTAACTAGAGTGCGTTGTCAAAGAGGCATCATGATGAAAAAAACGTCTCAGATTTCAGGTTTCTACAAGTTAACTCCAAAAGAGAGGATAAAGCATGTTAAAAATTTTGCAGACTTAACCGAACAGGAAGTAAATATTCTCCAGTCAACCGGCGCCCTGGAAATGGAGCTGGCTGACCGAATGATAGAAAACTTGGTCGGAACGTTTCCGCTGCCCCTCGGGATAGCCATGAACTTTCTCATCAACAACAAAGACTACATGATACCCATGGCAATCGAGGAACCGTCAGTTGTTGCGGCAGCCACCTACGCCGCCAAGATGGCACGCGAAAAAGGAGGATTCTTCACCAGCAGCACCGACCCAGTCATGATTGGGCAGATACAAGCCGTGGACATCAAAGACCCCTTCGCGGCAAAAATGAGGATACTGTCAGCCAAAAAGGAGATTCTAAAGAAAGCTAATGATCAAGACCCAATGCTGGTTTCTGTTGGAGGCGGCGCCAAAGACTTAGAAGTCAAAGTAATAGACGCAAAAACAGGTCTAATGGTCATAACAGAACTTCACGTAGACTGCAGGGATGCCATGGGTGCCAACGCAGTAAACACCATGGCTGAAGCAGTTGCCCCCATGATAGAAAGAATAACTGGAGGCAGAGTCTATCTGCGAATAATCTCGAACCTTGCCGTGAAACGCTTGGCTAGGGCATGGGCGGTTATAACGAAAGAGGCTTTGGGTGGCGAAGAAGTTATCGACGGAATAGTTGAGGCTTACAATTTTGCTGCTGTAGATCCCTACCGAGCAGCAACCCACAACAAGGGCATACTAAACGGCATAATAGGCGTCGTCATAGCCACAGGAAACGATCACCGCGCCATAGAGGCAGGAGCACACGCCTACGCAGTAAAAAATGGGCACTATGGCACTCTTTCGTATTGGGAGAAAAACAGCGACGGCGACCTAGTAGGCTCGATTGAGTTGCCGATGGCTGTGGGGCTTATTGGCGGAGCAACAAAGGTTCATCCAACAGCAAAGGTTGCGTTGAAGATTTTGGGCGTAAAGTCAGCTAACGAGCTGGGAGAGGTTATTGCTGCTGTTGGTTTGGCTCAGAACCTCGGCGCCCTACGTGCTTTGGCTCATGAGGGTATTCAGAGGGGGCACATGTCTCTCCATGCCCGAAACGTGGCGATTACAGCCGGAGCCTCAGGAAGGCTGATTGAAATGGTTGTTGAGCGGATGGTTACGGAACGTAAGGTGCGTATGGACAGGGCAAAAGAGCTGCTGGAAGAATACAAACAGAAGGGAAAAATGTGATAGTTATTCCGGGTCCAGCCTCTCAGAGTTTAGGTACGAAAATAGCTGAAAGCCTGAATGTCAGAATTGTTCCTGTTAGTCTCAAAGCCTTTCCTGACGGAGAATATTGTCTGCGTTTCGAGGGTGACGTAGCTGGCGAGGAAGTTGCTGTGGTTCAGACCACTGGACCGCCACAGGACTCGAATGTTATGCAGCTTTTGTTGATGCTGGACACGGCTAAGGAGCTTGGAGCAAAAAAGGTAACGGCGGTAGTGCCATACTTGGCTTTTGCGAGGCAAGATAAACGGTTTTTGGCTGGCGAGTCAATCAGCGGCGAAACTTTAGTCAAACTAATCGAAGCTTGTGGAGTTGACAGTTTTGTAACCGTGAATATCCACGCCGAAAACACGTTAAAACGATTCTCGGTTCCGACAGCTAATCTTTCTGCAATAACATTGTTGGCTGAGCATTTCAAGGGTCAGGGATTGGATGGAGCTTTTTCGTTGTCTCCAGATAAGGGTGCAATAGGGTTGGCTAAGGAGGCAAACAGGGTTCTTGGTGGAGGATGTGGTTGGCTAAAGAAAGAGCGGGACCGCTATACAGGCGAGATTCAGGTCGAGGAGAAGAGTCTCAACGTCGATGGAAGGGACGTAATTGTCTTCGATGATATAATCAGCACTGGCGGAACAATAGCTAGGGCAATAAAGATGCTAAAGACTCAGGGTGCACGAAGAGTCTATGCGGCTTGTGTGCATCCTCTGCTTATAGGCGAGGCAAAAACCAAGATTCTAGAGAGCGGCGCTGAGGAAATCGTTGGCACAGACAGCATCCCCAGTTCAGTGAGGAAAGTTTCGCTTGCTCCATTGATTGCGCAGGCGTTAGCCAGATAGGTGCCAAGTACGTGGCAAAACTTTTCTTTCTGATATCAGGCGAGCACCAAACTCTTCCAGTCTCAGAAATACAGGCTATCCTAAAGGCAGAAGGCTACGATTACCGAATTGTGGAGAGGCTTACCCAAGTTCTGCGTCTTGAGGCAGAAGCCAACTGTGTAGAGCCAATCAGGTTGAGGTCTGCCTTGACCCGTGTTTGCTGTCAAGAAATCTTCAACTGCGAAGCCAGTCTCCCCGACATTTTGGGTAACATACGCTCTGATTTTCTAGACGAGTTTATCTGCGATGAGAGTTTTGCTGTTAGAGTAAGAAGAGTAGAAGGCGTAACTCCTGAGCTTATTCGTGTCGATTTGGAACGCAAACTCGGAGAACAGATACTGAAAACGGTTAAGACATCAAGAGTTAATTTGTCGAATCCGCAGAAAACGTTTTTTGGAGTCCTAACAGACAATCGCTTCATCTTTGGGTTAAAGACAGCCGAAATAATCCCCAAGCCCTTCTCCGAAAGAGGACCACGACGAAAACCATTCTTTCATCCTACAGCAATGCCCGCGAAACTAGCCAGACTAATGGTGAATTTGGCTCAGCCAAAAACGGGCGATTTGATGCTTGATCCGTTCTGTGGGACAGGAGGAATGCTTGTTGAGGCTGGGCTGATAGGATGCCGCGTTGTTGGCTTCGATGCGAAACCTCACATGCTACGGGGAGGACTGAAAAACTTGAAGCATTATAGAATAAGGCTTGAAGGGGTGGTGATAGCTGATGCCCGTTATCCCCCAGTATCAGGAGTAGACTGCATTGCCACAGACCCGCCTTATGGCAGGTCAGCAAGCACGCTAGGAACGAACACTAGACGTATCGTTGAGGATTTTCTTTCCGCAGTGGGTGATATGCTACCCAGAGGTGCCAAAATTTGCATGGCATCGCCCGAAACAATACGAATTGGTGAAACAGCTGAAGAGGCGGGGTTCAAGCATTTAGAGTCCCATTTTGTTTATGTGCACAGAAGTTTAACAAGAGAAATAGTTGTCTTCGAAAGAACGTGAATGGAAACTTGGAAGGCTTAACCAAATAAACAAAATATAACATATATTTACAGGAGGAAGAACAAACTGACAGATTTGCAGATAACATTTCTGGGAACAGGCGGAAGCATCCCAACACCCAAGAGGGGACTGTCAGCGGTTGCGATCCGAAGAAAAAATGAACTGCTAATGTTTGACTGCGGCGAGGGCACACAACGGCAGATGATAAAGGCAGGAGTCGGCTTTCACCGGAAAGCAAAAATTTTTGTTACCCACATGCACGGCGATCACGTTCTGGGTTTGCCTGGGCTTCTCCAGACAATGTCTCTTTTGGGCAGAACAAACGAACTGGAAATTTATGGACCACAGGGAATCAAAGAGTTTGTAGAGGCAATAAACCAGACTGTACGTTTCACGCTCACATTTCCTGTCAAAATCTCGGAAACAGATGAGGGCATGGTCTGCGAAGAAAAAGAATATGCGGTAACCGCTATCCAGTCCGGTCACATGAATCCCAGTTTATCCTATGCAATGACAGAGAAGCCGCGACCAGGAAGATTCCGCACAAAAAAAGCCAAAGAGTTAGGAGTTCCTGAAGGACAGTTATGGTCAAAACTCCAATCTGGAGAGCCTATTAAGCTTTCGGACGGCAGAATTGTGGAGCCTGAGATGGTTTTGGGTGCATCGCGTCCGGGAAGAAAAATTGTTTACACTGGAGACACGGGACCATCAGAAGCTCTTGTGAAGTTGGCGGAGAACGCTGATTTGCTGATTCATGAAGCCACCTTCGAAGATGAACTAAAGGAAAGAGCAATGGCTGATGGGCATTCAACTCCGAGCATGGCTGCGGAAACGGCTAAAGAGGCGGGCGTGAAGCGGCTGGTTTTGACGCATATAAGCGCCAGATACAAAGACGCGAACCTGCTACTGCAGCAGGCAAAGAAGATTTTTTTTGATACGGAGTTGGCGGAAGACTTTCTGAAGCTAGAGCTGCCTCTTTCGGAAGATTAATTGAATAGTTCTCGGAGAAAATATAGGCTTTCTTCGATGTGGTCTGTTGATTCAATCATGATTAGGTTGTTGTAATCTGCCACTTTAACCAATTTAGCGACAACAGTCCAATCGATGTTTCCGTGTCCTATTCCCAGATGCAGGTCACTGTCTCCATTGTTGTCGCTTAAGTGCATGTGAACAATTTTTTTGGAGAACTGCTTGATGAATTCTTGGATTTGGTTGTTCAGGTTAGCATGCGCCACGTCTAGCACCATTCCTATGTCGTCATTGAGGTCTTGGTAGAATCTGTGAAAGTCGTCTACACTTTTCATTAGTGAAGGAAAAGGCTCAGGAGTATTCTCGATGGCAACATTAACGCCTTCTCTTCTAGCGACATCCAGTAAGGTGCGGACAGACTCCAGATTCAGTTGCCAATCTTTTCCGGGGTAAATGGGACTAAGACCAGTTCTGGAGCCCGGATGAAACAGCCACAGGTAGCAGCCTAACTGCCCCGCAACAACAATCGATTGTGTTAGACGCTTCAGGACTGCGCGACGCAAAGCTTGGCTGGGAGTTGCTATGTTTACTCCTGCCCAAGGTGCATGAACAACAAAGGTTAGGTTACATGTTTCTGCTATTTCGTTTAGTTTTTTTGCTCTTCTCTTGTTTAGGGCGTGTAGTCCTTCGTCAGGTAGTTCCACGTGTTTTACGTCAACTTTGTCTAAACGTTTCAGAAGAGATGGAAATGGCTCCTTTAGGCAATAGAGCATAGACAAGCCGATTTCGGGTTTAGCCATTTTGGACTATACACTTCTATTTTTTGTGTGAAAGCGGGATTCGTTTTGGGGGTCTTGGCGCGAGCCAGTCAATCAGTTTTCGTGGGTTGCTGCAGCGGATTTGGACTTTGATTGGTCCTAGAGGAGATTCTGCTGTTTGCTGTGAGAAAGAGATGTGTTCTGCGTAGGCGACTTGCTTGTTTAGGTAGAAGGTTACTGAGTTGTCGTCCATTCCGCTGCGGAAGACTTTTCGTGCAGCCGCAAGAATCTGTTCTCGTTTAAGCATATTAGATAGTTTGGTTAATCCTTCAGTTCCGCTGGTTTTGACTATGAGCAGTTGTCCCCACGTTTTTGGTTTGACATTAAATGTTACGGCTCCAAAGATGTTCTCCACTGCACGTTTGACTTTCTTGAGGTCTTCGGTTGGATTGACTTGCACCTCAATATTAACCATTATGTCACTCATTTTCAAGCACCTTATTCATAAACTGCAAGGTTTTAACTTTTAACTGCTCGATAGCTCCCTCGTTCACTATCATGTAGTTGGCGACGGAAATTACAGCGCCCATGCCTATTCCAAGTTCTCGTAGGTCTCGTTGCATAAAGGTTTCCCAGTTTGTTGGATCGTCGCTTCGTCTTCTTCGAAATAGGCGCCAATACCTCGTTTTGGGGGATGCATGTATGGCAATTAGAATGAAATTTGGAAAGTGTATCTTGAATTCGTCTACTTCAACGAGGCTTCGTATGCCGTCGATAAAAACTATTCTGTGAGGCTGGTTCTCCAGTTTGGAGATGCATCGTTTGGCTATGGCTGCTGGTCCCTCTGTTTCTCTGAGGTTGAGCATGGTTTTGCCCAAGTTTTCGGGTGTTGGCTTGAGGTTTCTTCGTTTAACTTCTTCTCTTACCTCGTCTCCCATAGTCACGACTGGATAGCCTAGTCTCTGAACTGTTCTTCGAAAAACTCCCTTACCGGCTCCGGGCATTCCAGCGATGCCCACAACGATTTTATCCTTTATCGCAAACCCCTCATTTGCACTTACATAATACTTTAACGAAATATCATTCTGTTAAAGTTATTAAACAGTTGTTGGCAACCGCAAACATAAGCACCAGTTTCTCTCTGTTACGGGCTGAGAGAAAAAAGGGGGCAGACAATGGATAGAAGAGCTGCGCTATTTTAGGGGTTTAGCGGTTTGGAGTTTACGCTTGATTTTTTCTATCAGTTCCTTAAGCTGTTGTAAGGTTTACACGCTTTATCGAAGACATTACAACATAACCGCCTTAGGACTCGCTGGGAAACGTTTGTTGTGTTCCTGGATTCAACTTGTATGAATACATAGTATATATTAAACAATATTTAATTCAGAATCCGACTCAAAAAAGGAGCAGCGCAACAAACTTTATCTACATAAAACAGCATAAATATTTCTGTAATTCACATTTTTCTTTAATATGCCAAAAAGGGGAAGAAGCTCAACAGAACCTCGAGTCGCCGTGCGCAAATGCGCAAAACACATGGTTTGGCGTAAACTCGGTTCTGGCGCCAAGGCGCTCCAAGGAGCAACTTTCCCTCTTGGCGAACTAAAGTCCCATAACTCAGTCAAGTTCTCTTTTTTATTGTTGAGACTCAAACAATGAAATATCAAGAGGTTAGTCGATGGATTAAGTTATTAAAATGGTGCACATGAAAGAGTACAGGATAGTTTACGAGAGATTTGTTATGTCAGGAACCATCCGAAGCTTCTTTGCCTTTGACATCGAAGACCAAACAATAATCAGAAAACTATCGGAGGTTCAGGGAATGCTCGCTAACACTGGCGCCGACCTAAAAGTGGTTATGTCCCAGAACATCCACCTGACAATTAGATTCTTAGGAGACATACAACCGTCAATGGTTGACGCCATCTACGAAGAAATGAAACAACTCTCTTTCTCTCCATTTAGGATAGAACTTGAAGGCTTAGGTGCTTTCCCCAAACCAAATTATCCCCGAGTAGTCTGGGCGGGAATCAAAAAAGGCGCAAACGAACTAAAAGACGTGTTCGAGCAACTAGAGCCCCGCCTCAGAGGACTGGGCTTCAAACCCGACACCAAAGGCTTCAGTCCACATTTGACGATAGCACGAGTGAGAACCGGAAGAAACAAAGCCAGACTAGCCGAGCTTATTCTAGAACTGGAAGACTACGAGTTTGGAACCATCAAGGCTGAGTGCCTTAGACTAAAGAAGAGTGATTTAACGCCTAGAGGTCCAATTTACACGAATTTACGAGAGGTTTGTGGAAAACAAAACATGTAACATGGTGGTTTGTTGTGAATTCTTCCTTTGAAGAGATACGCGCCGAGGTTCTGAAGAGAGTCAACCCCAACGAAAGCGAACGAAAAAAGGTTCATGCATTAGCCAAAAAGTTGACAGAAAAAGTAAAAAAAGCGGCGAAGGAGAAGAGCATAGAAGCTGATGTTCGGGTAGAGGGTTCCGTGGCTAAAAACACGTGGCTCAGAGACTGCCCAGAAATCGACGTATTCATGCGCGTCCCAACAACAACCCCCAAAGAAGCTTTTGGAACAATCTGCCTAGAAATCGCAAAAAAAGCCACCGAAGGCTACACGCAGATTGAAAGGTTCGCAGAACACCCCTACCTTGAAGCAGTCATAGACGATGTTTGGGTGAATATTGTTCCATGCTACAGGGTAAAACAGGACGAGTGGGTCAGCGCCACCGACAGAACACCCTTCCACACCGACTACGTCAAGCCACTACTCGATGAACAAATGGGAGAAGAAGCCCGGTTACTGAAACGATTCATGAAAGGAGTAGACGTTTACGGAGCAGAAATTAAAGTCGGAGGCTTCAGCGGATACCTCTGCGAGCTGCTTGTCCTGAAATACGGCTCCTTTGTTGAAGTGTTACGGTCTGCAGAAAACTGGAAAGAAAGAACAATCATAGACCAGAAAGGATATTACGACAGAATAGAGGATGCCAAGAAAATCTTTGAAGAACCATTAGTTATGGTTGATCCTGTGGACAAGGGAAGAAACGTTGCGGCTGCAGTAATAAGAGGAAAGTTAGATGAGTTCGTCGCCGCCTCCAGAGAATTCTTGAAAACTCCTGACATAAAGTTCTTTTACCCACCAGAAACAGAAGCCCTAAACCCCACAGAACTGGTCAAAAGAATCAGCGCCCGAGGCTCCACAATCGTATTCATCAAATTTGAGGGCGCAACAGCAGTTCCGGATGTTCTCTGGGGGCAATTATACAAAAGCCAAAGAGCAATACGAAAAATCATCACGCAGCACGACTTCAAGATTTTACGCGATGGCATCTGGAACAACGAAAAAAACGTGAGCATATTCATTTTTGAGGTGGAAAACCGTTGCCTTCCAAACATGAAACACCATCTAGGTCCACCTCTACGAAAGAAACTGGAATGCGAGAACTTTTTGCGAAAACATGCAGGAGCAAACTTGACTGTTTCTGGACCCCGCATAGAAGAGGGACGCTGGGTGGCTGACGTAAAAAGAAGGTATACGGATGTTGTGAAGCTGCTAAACGAAAAACTAGAAGATGGCGGCAGGCGTGATGGCGTAGCCGAACTTGTTTCCAAGGCTGCTGCCGATTCATTGGAGGTCTTAGTGAACGACGAAACCCTGAAACTGTATTCTGTGTACCCTGACTTTGCAAAGTTTTTGACAGAATACCTTAAAGGAAAGCCAAGATGGCTCACATAAAAAAGAAGCCAGAGTTTACGCATATTACTTAACAGTCAACATTGCAGCAGCCAATTCACACAAATGGCTAGTAGGCGTATAGGTTTCCATAAGGACGAGACGAAACCGGAAATATTTTGTTGAATTTGCTTTCCAAGATTTTGTCGGCATCTAACCCATAGTAACCACAGAACTCGTCAACCAAACTGCCCAGTATCCTGTAATCGGCGTCTTCAAGCTCCGAAACTCCAACTTCTTCTCCAAAGTGGCGCACTTCGCCTCGAATGTACATTGTTCCGCCATGCATCCCAGTTCCCACAAACCTAGCATCATGAATCTTTTCTTTCATGTTCAGCCCCAGAACAACCAGCACTCCTCCTGCCATGTACTCTCCGAGGAAATCTTGTGCTGTTCCGCCAATCACTATTGCGGGTCTTTTTCCGAGATATTCTTTCATGTGGATTCCAACGCGGTATCCAGCATCGTCACGGATGAAGATTTTTCCTCCCCGCATCGAATGCCCAACAAGGTCGCCAGCGCGTCCATGAACAACGATTTTGCCGTGATCCATTGTGTTTCCGCAGGCGTCCTGCGCGTTTCCGTGAACCGTAATGTTTGCGCCTTTCATGAAGGCTCCCAAGTCGTTTCCTGGAGTCCCGTAAATGTCGATATTAATGTGGTTGTCAAGGTCGGTGCCGATGTAGCGTTGACCGTAAACGTTGCGAATCTCAATGTTTTCGATGCCATTAGCATCAAGACGCCTAAGGAGACTGTTGAGGTCCCGATAGTACATTCCGGTGGCGTCAATCTTTGCCACATTATCTGTTATGCTCAATTTTTCGGGTATCTGGTTTATCATATCATTCAGCATCATCTTTTTAGTCTCCAACCATTCTTACTCCTAAGATTTTCAGTTCAGTGTCAGTCAATCCCACGCCTCTGAGAAGCAAACGGTTTCCTCGCACGCTCTCGATGGCGTTTATGCCCATTCCGCCCATCATCTCCATAATCTCTAGGCTCCAGCCGCGGAGAAGACCAACCAGCCTCTTCGCGCCAATGTTAGGATTAATCCTCTTGGTAAGCCAAAGATCAGTGGTCGCTAGGCCCCAAGGACACTTGCCAGTGTAGCACTTCTGGCACACAGTACACCCTAACGAAACTAGGGCTGCGGTTGCAATGTACACTGCGTCAGCACCCAAAGCTATCGCCTTGAGAACATCAGCGCTACTCTTGAATCCACCCGCTGCAATTACAGAGGCTCTGTTTCGTATTCCCTCATCCCGTAACCTCTGATCAACAGCTGCAAGAGCCATCTCGATTGGAATTCCAACGTTATCGCGTGTTATCCGTGGCGCGGCTCCTGTTCCACCTCTTACACCATCCAGTACCACGACGTCGGCTCCTGCTCGGACTATACCGCTGGCTATGGCTGCCGAGTTGTGCACCGCCGCAATCTTCACGAACACGGGTTTTGTGTAGTCTGTGGCTTCTTTTAGTGCATAGATTAGCTGCCTTAGGTCTTCGATAGAGTAAATGTCATGCTGGGGCGCAGGCGATAGGGCGTCTGTTCCCATGGGAATCATTCGAGTCTTAGAGATTTCGGCGCTCACTTTTTCTCCAGGAAGATGACCGCCAATCCCAGGCTTCGCTCCCTGTCCAATCTTGATTTCGATTGCCGCTCCCGCATCCAAGTAATCAGGATGTACTCCGAAGCGTCCAGAAGCTACTTGGACAATGACGTGGTCTCCATACTTGTAGAGGCTCTTTTCGAGTCCTCCCTCGCCTGTGTTGTAGTAGGTGCCAAATTCGCTGGCTGCCCGAGCCAAGGACTTGTGAACGTTGAGACTTACTGAACCATAGGACATTGCAGAGAACATTATTGGGGTTTCTAGATGGAGTTGTGGAGACAGTTTGGTTTTCAACGTGACTTCGCCATTGTCAATTGCTAGTTCAAGTTTGTCAGGTTTTGAGCCAATGTAGGTTCTCAGTTCCATTGGTTCTCTAAGTGGGTCTATAGATGGGTTTGTGACTTGGCTTGCGTTCAACAGAAGCCTGTCCCAGTATGACAGGTTGGGTTTGTCGCATCCCATAGCAGTGAGGACAACTCCTCCGGTTTCAGCCTGCTTCTTTATTCCAGTGAGGACTTCTTGAGTCCAGTTCGCGTTAGGCCTGTAATGATTAGGGTTCTCACGTATGGTTATGGCTTGGGTTGGACAGAAAGTGGCGCACCGCTGGCAGTTAACGCAGTTCTCGTTTCTGCTTCTCAGGATGTCATCTTCCTCATCGTAGTAATGAGTATCGTAGCTGCATTGGTTCACGCAGACTTTGCAGCGGATACATCGATCATTATCTCGTTCTATGAGATACTCGGGGATAACGTAACTCTTCATAATCTTAATCTCCTAAACTGTTACCCCCCACAACGGGAGATTCTAGTCTTCCAATCACAGGCTCTCCGCCTTTTGGGCTCCAAACCCGGTCTAGCATTGGCGAAACTAGTCGTATGGCGGCCTCCTCCGAAGACAAAAACAGAAAATTATCCTTCTCTGCTGCAGTGAGTGGTCGAAGCTTTATTCTGTCTGTGAGTCCAATCATTTCACCTTCATGAGCAACTATGATGGTGAATGGTCCGTTCATCAGGAGACTGCCGTATGTCTGTCGCAATGCCCGCAGGGCAAGTTCGTTTTCTGGCTTCATTGCCTTGATTTCTGACCACAGGGGCGGGGCAAGAATCTTGGATACAATCCCGATGGGCAAACGTTGCCTTCTCATCAGAAGGTCGAAAGCGTATGCCATCACTTCTGTGTCCGTCTGCATTGTGCATTTGTATCCGAACATCTCCAAGTACCGCTTGTTGATACCATACGACGAGATTTCTCCGTTGTGAACAACAGTCCAGTCCAGCATACTGAATGGGTGAGCGCCTCCCCACCATCCCTGAGTATTAGTTGGGAACCTTCCATGACCAGTCCAGAGGTATCCCTCATACTCTTCCAAGCAGAAGTACTCCGCCACATCCTCAGGAAAGCCGACCCCCTTAAAGACTCCCATGTTTTTTCCGCTTGAAAACACGAAGGCTTTTCCTGTTTCAGTGTTGATTCGAGTAACCTTTTCCATCACGAAATCGTCAGCGGTCTGACCATCCATCTTGGATGGTTTGGGCTGAAGGAAATAGCGCCACATTAGAGGTGGGTCCGTAACGTTGGCTTCCTGTGTTGGCATCTCCTCTTCGTTGACTATGTTGAAGCACTCGCTGAGCAGACGGGAAGTCTTCTTTTTTGCTTCTCTGTCAAGGAACATTATTTGAAACGCGTATTCGGTCTTGTATTCTGGGTAGATGCCATAAGCCGCAAAGCCTCCTCCCAAACCGTTTCCTCGGTCATGCATATTAGCCATTGCTCGGATCGGATCTTTTGCTGAGAAACGTTCTCCCTTAAGGTTCATCATACCAAATATGGAGCAGGCATCAAAGACCTTCTCGTCGCCATGAGGGTTGTTAGTTTTAGCTAGGTCATTCATTTTAGTTCACCACGAACATTTTTTGTCTCAGTTGCTCGGGCAGTGTAACGATGCCAAAATCCTCAAGGAGAAGCTTGTCCTTGAGTTCAGCCACATTAACATGGTTCTTCAGCAGCCTGAAGAGTATCCCAGCTTTCTCGATTTCTCCCAAGAAGATGAAACCTTCAATCACGTTGTCCTTGAGTAGTATCTTCTTGTACACCATTTTTTCGGGTTTAAGCTCAACTAATACTTCGTAATCGCTGTTGTCTGCTGGGTTCACGTCTCCTACTGCGATAACGGGCAAATCGAAGTATTTCAGGGAACTCATTACGGTTCCTCCTTCGTATTCTGCTTGTTTTCCTGCCATGTTGTAGCCTGCTACTCGTCCTCCCAGATGAGCTAGTGGCCAGAGGGGTAGGAGACGGCTTTTGCCTAGAAGGAAGTCGTGGGCTTCTGCAACATCCCCACAAGCGTAAACGTCAGGCAGGTTGGTTCGCATGAACCTGTCCACAACTATTCCACGGTTTACTTTTAGGTCTGTTTCTTTGACGAGTTCTGTGCGGGGGACAACTCCGATTGCAACAACCACCAAGTCGCATGGGATTTCTGTGCCGTTACTCATCACAACTTTGCCAACAGCAGCTTCGTTGTCGTTTCGTCCCAGAATCTTTTGGACTGTTTGTCCGGTTATTACTGTGACTCCGGCTTCTGTGAGCACTTTTTCTGCTATCTCTGAAGCCGTCTTGTCCAATATGAGGTTGAGTATGTTATCTTTGAGTTCCACTAAAGTTACTTTTATTCCACGTTTCACCAACGCCTCAGATGCGCTGACGCCGATGAGACCTCCGCCGATAACCACGGCACTCTTGGAGTGCGCCAGCTTGGCTTCTAGGCATTCTGCGCTGGAAAGCTCTGTAAACGTGAAGACTCCACTTTTTTCTCCGCCCTCCATTCTTGGAACAAAGGGTTTTCCGCCGGTGGCGATTAGAAGCTTCTCGTAATCGATTTTTTCTCCGCCGTCGAGTTCAACCTGTTTTTTTGTGAAGTGTATTTTTATTGCGGTTCTTCCTGTAAGTGTCTGGACGTTGTTGTTTTTCCAGAACTGGTCGCCGCGGTATTTCATTGTTTCTAACGTGGCTTCTCGGCTGACGTATTCGGAGATCATTGGACGGGAATACTGTGGAACTGTTTCTTCCGAAATTACTGTCAACGTTCCCACTGGGTCAATTTCTCTTATGGCTTCAACTGCTCCGATGCCTCCTGCGGAGCCGCCGATAATCAAGTATTTTGTCATTGCTGTTCCACCTCTTCGCAGACCAGCGCCTCGTTTGGGCAGTTGGCTACGCACGCGGGAACTTCCAAGTTTGGGCAAAGGTCACATTTTGCTATGATTTTTCCTGTAGAATCAGGTTTTATGGCGCCGTATGGGCAGACCATGATGCAGGTCCAGCATCCTATGCATTTTTCTGCGTCATGCACAACTAGTCCGGTTTCTTTGTCATGTGTCATTGCTCCTGCTAGGCAGGCAATTACGCAGGGTGTGTCTTTACATTGTTGGCATCTGATTGAGATTGAGTTTGGTTTGCTTGTTTCTACTCTTACGCGGCTGACTGGGCGGGGTTGTTCTTTTAGGTATGCTTTGATGGGGTCTTTGGTTTTGGAGTGTTCTACTGTGCAGTAGACTTGACAGAGTCCGCAGCCTATGCATGCTTCTTGTTTGATTGAGACGCGTTTCATTGTGTTTTCCTCTTTTTCCCCCATAATCAGTTGGCATACGGCAACCTATTGCCGTAAGGCAACTGGCACACAAACTTATAAACATTTCCAAACAAACAATCAAACCACCATGACATGCTACTTCAGACACCTAAAACCAATCTTCGAAAAAGCGGGAATAACAATTACAAAAGAAAACAGACAAGAAGTTGACAGAGCCATCCACAGCATCGTCGGAACCGAATACAAGAATTGCCCAGCAACATGGAAAGAAGTAAAGAATAGAATCGCAGAAGACGAAGAAAACTTTGTAAACACGCTTAAACGCGAGTTGCCAAAAAACTAATATGTTCTCATCTATGCTTTGGGTGCTTTGATGACCGACACAATACTGATTGCCTTCCTGTTTTCTCTAGCTGCAGGACTATCCACAGGTCTTGGAAGCCTAGTAGCATTTTTCATAAAAGACTTCAAACACAGGTATCTCTCTTTGCTGATGGGATTCTCTGCTGGCGTCCTGATACAAATCTCGTTCATGGAGCTGCTGTTCTCGGCAGTAACAGAAACTGGATTCCTAAACGCAAACATCGCCTTCTTTTTGGGCATCGCAGCAATAGCGGCAATCGAGTTTCTGATACCACACGAATACGAGGAAGAAAAAATAACTGAAAAAGAAAAGAAAAACAAGAGGCTAATGAAGACGGGAATGCTTGTTTCAGCGGGAATAGTTATCCATAATTTTCCCGAAGGCATAATCACACTGTTTGGCACACTCAAGGACCCGCATCTGGGTCTTGTCCTACTAATTGCCATCGCACTCCACAACATACCTGAAGGAATCTCAGTGTCGATTCCAATCTACTACGCAACAAAGAACAGAAAAAAGGCGTTCATATGGTCTCTTCTCTCAGGACTCTCTGAACCAATCGGAGCACTCATAGGATTCTTCGTATTATTCCCATTCATAACCCCGTTCGTACTCAATTTGGCACTAGCCTTTGTTGCAGGAATAATGGTCTTCATAAGCTTCGACGAGCTACTACCACTCTCCCTAAGCCACGGAGAAGCACACATAGCAATAACAAGCCTCTTCCTAGGCATGCTAACAATGACCGCAGTTCTATTCATGCTAGGATAAAAGATCCACACAACAGAGTAACCGTAGAAGTAACATCTACCAGTTCCCTATTTTCCGAGTTAGGAATGGCTAATGCGGCGCATGTTGTTTACAGGTTTATTCATAATAATAAAATGTGTATTTCACATTTTTTACAGTGCAGGCTGTTACCTTTCAAAAATCGCAACAGGTGGGAGTTAAGAGTCCGCAGTTTTGGCATTTGGCGAACTTGAGTTGTTTTTTGTCTCTTGCTGTTATAGCGTCATGTAATGCCAGTGAAGATTTTGTGGTTTGGAGTTGCAGGCGAAGTCACATTGAAGACACTTTGTTAACTTTGAGTTGGCCCTCAATTGTATTGTTGAAGTGAAGGCGGTTCATTCCAAATTCGTTAAGTCTAGTGCATATTTGATATAGTGATTCTTCTGCACCAGTTAACAGGCTGTGCCCTTCTGGTGTTAGGGAGTAGACTTTTCTTGGGCGGTCATGGGTTAGATCCCATTCGCTTTTGATGTTGCCCTGCTTTTCAAGCTCATTGAGCATCGGGTAAACGGTGCTTGGACCGAAATAAACTCCGAAAGTTCTTCGAATACTTGTGATAATTCCATAGCCATGAATGGATTTTTCTTTCAACAATCCTAATACAACGAGGTCAAGGAGACCTCTAACAAGTTTAAGTTCAGCTTTTCTCATTGTTTGATGATTCATATTTTTTATTCCAGTTGTAGTTATGTTATACACGCATACAATATGTCTTTTTCAAGATATATTGTTGATTTTATAAAAGTTCAAACCCCAATATAAAGGTAAATGTGACAACTAACAATATCAAAGCATATTATAAAATTAAACAATAATCCACAAAACACAAAAATTAACAAAAAAGCAGCAATAACATAAAGAAATAACTATAGAAAGTGAGCGAAAACCACTCATGAAAAGCAACTAATCAACATGTAGAACACAAAGACTAAAAAAATTCACAGCACCACTCCACTAGAACGAGGCACACCCCTCGGCACACAAACTACAAGTTAAGCACACATAACTCGAAGCAAAATGGATTCTCAAATGAAGATGATAAGAACCTACCAACTAATCACAAGAATGTAATGGTGGGCTGAAGAGATTTGAACCCAAATCCCATGGCGAAATCTCCCGTAACCCCCTCCTTTTTTGGTGTTCAGACTTTGATTAACACCTAAAAAAGATTAAGAAAGGGTACACGAAAACAAAAATAATCAAATTTCCAGTGTGGAAGCAAAAATCATTGGAAAGACGTATTCAGGAAAACGCATCATGCAAAAGTGTAGCGATGTTTTTTTCAGGATTGTATCTACAGGTTTTCATCTTAAAGGTTCAATACAGACCCTTAAACTCCCCCTTTTTAATGATAGATTAACCCTAAACCCAAAAGTCTACGCCCATTTACGTATTCTTTCTCCCCAATTCTAGCTCTTGTTCGCTTTCTCTCTTACCTACTTACCTTCCCTCATGTGCAAAACCTGCACGCACTCGCACATACCCTAACCGTCGAATTCAGTTGATTGTGGCATTCCAAAGATACACTTGATAATATTTCCCTTTGGGGTTGTATCTAGGATCATTGTAGATGATGTCTAATTTTAAGCCATATTTTGTTTCAAGTTTGTTCAAATTCTCCCAAATTGTTGGGGATTTTTCGTCTGCATCCCAGATTCCCCAGATCTTGTCATCTAGACGTCTCATACCCCATCCGTAGTCCTTAGGAAGAATATAGGCTACCTGAGCTGTGATCTTTTCTGCTCCTCTTGGACATGAAGCAGTGTAATCCCAAAATTGTTTCATTGCCGATAAGTGTTCATCTTTTAATATTCCATACTGGTTGTCTTCGGGATATTGCGGGTAATTAAACACGATTACGTATTTTGCCCCTGTATTATAAGAAGTCACCATGTCTTGGTAAATTTCTGTACTGTTAGCAATGTAAGGCGGCTGCATGTATGTCCACGTGATTATAGTGCCCCAGTCTTTTTTTAGCATATTTGCTGCACCGCGGCAGAGGGCTATTTCTCGTATTCTACTGTTGTTCCAACCCAACTCGGCAAAAACTGTGTCGAATCCTGCTAGGTAATCATAATGGTAAAGGGCAAAATCAGAAGTGAAGACTGGAACAGTCTTGTCATGTAGAAGCCTCATGCTGAAGCTTGTGGATATAGTTTGGATAAATTGGTTTGCTGCGTCGCTATAATTTGACGCCATGCTGCTGGTGATTGGTTCTGTGAGTTCTATTTGTCTTCCGCCATGTTCATCCCTTAGATATACACCTAGGAACTTTTCTCCCCATGTCTGTTTTGCCGTATCAAGCCATTCTTGCTGCCAAGGACCACTAAGGAAGGAAAAGAAGTAGACTATGAAGTGAAGATTTGCTTTTGCGGCATAATCACAGATTTCATTTAGAATTAGGGGATTTGTGTTTGTTCTTGTAATTGGAGAAGAATTAATTATGAATAGATTAGTGTAATTTTTTACCTTATCTATGAGGATTTTCGCTTCTTCTAGGGTATTTTGTCCATAGGTTACTCCGAAAAAGAATTCTTCTTTGGAATCTCGGTTGATTTGATTGTGAACAAATATGGATGTTATACTAGCAGAAATTACTAAAAATGTAAGTAAAATCAATGCGACGGGTTTAGTTATGTTCATAGTTAACTATCTAATTTAAGCAGGAACCTAAAAATATCTTCTATGAATGTTTAGACGCGAACATGCCCGCGCATTAAAGACATTTATTGTTTTTTCTGACGAGCAGAGAGATTAAATTTTATCCCCAAACCCAATGAGCGTATTAAATTAGAGAACCAGTGAAATATGCTATAAAAAGTGAAGTTGCATCAGCGTTGTCTTGGCTAATCTTCTCTCCATTTGAACACTCTAACTGCAGCAAGGAAGATGATGACTGTGATTATAGCAACTACGGCAAGATCAACAAGGGCTCCATTATAGTTTCCGTAAACCATAATATTGTTTAATCCCTCAATTATGTAATACAAAGGTAGCACTTGTGCGATGCTCTGCAAGTATTGTGGCATACTGCTGATAGGAAAGAATGTGCCAGCGAGGAACATCATTGGGAATGTCACTATGTTTCCGATTATCCCTGCAGTCTCAGGGTTCTTAGTCACTGTTCCAACCAGCATGCCTAATGAAGAAAAAAGCATCGGTCCTAAGATAAGGAAGGGAATAAGCCAAATAGTCAGCGTGATGTGTGCGTCAAAAGCGAAGATACCCACTATAGCCATGAGAAGAAAACTGGAAACTGTCAAGGTAATGTACCAGATAACCTTAGATGCCAACCATTCCATCTTGGTGAGGGGCGTTAAGCTTAGTTGCTTGAAGAGTTTTGTTTTCTTGTATTCAGAGGATATGTTAACAAGAGAGAACATTGGGCTGACGAGTATAGAGAAGCCGATGAGTCCTGGGATCAGAAAATCAACGTACTTTGTTTGTTCAGTATTGACAGTAGTTGGTGTTATGCCGATGATTGGGCTAGCATTAGGGTTATAGTATTTCAGGTTGAAGTATGTTATCACTCCATAAACTGTTCCGCTTACGATGCCGCTAGTGCTTGCTGTAGGGTTTCCATAAACTGTCACGTTAACTTGTTGTCCAGTTAAGTATGTTTCAGAGAAACCTTGGGGTATAACAATCCCATCGGAAGCTGAATGATCTGCGAGATAATTGGAGAAGTTTTCAGTAGCATTTACTGTTAACAGAAGAACGGTTCCTGAACTATTAAGTGAATTCAGGAATTGAGTGGCTATATCCATTTGAGGCGTGGAAAATGGACCCGTGTCTTGGTTCTGCACGTAAACGTTTATTGTTCCTGAAGAGTCACCTGAGAAGATAGCTCCAAAAATCAGTATAAGCATGACGGGGAATACTAGACCAAAGAATAGCCCAAACTTGTTTCGTAGATATCCGCGACTGAACACTCGAAAATCTGATGCGATTCTTCTTACACTTACCATTTTTCTAAACGCCTCCGTTAATTATTTGAGCTGTTGCTTTTGTTTTCAATTATGATTTCGCCGTGGTCATCAACCATTCCGCTTACAAGCTTGACAAACACGTCGTCTAAGCTGTCACGGCGGGTATGAATTTCACCCCAATCCAACTTTGACTGCTCAGCAGCCGCCAACGCGGCCAAAGCATCAATTTTCTGTTTTAGCGGTATGCTTATTACACCTTTGCGGTAGTCTACAATCAGCTCAGTGTTCGCGGTTATGTAGTTGGCCAATTCTCTGCTTCCGTGGATTTCAAGTCTTTCTCCTGAACCGTGCTGTTCAATTATTTCGTCTGATGTTCCTATAGCAACAATTTGTCCATGATTCATTATTGCTACTCTATCGGAAAGCTGCTGCGCTTCATCAAGATAATGTGTAGTCAAAATTATCGTTCTGCCCTTTGCTTTCAATCCTCTAATGACTTCCCAGATTGCCCTTCTTGCATTCGGATCCAATCCCGTGGTCGGTTCATCAAGGAAAAGAAGTTCGGGTGAATTAACTAGCGCAAG
Source organism: Candidatus Bathyarchaeota archaeon (assembly GCA_963697165.1). Classification (GTDB taxonomy): domain Archaea; phylum Thermoproteota; class Bathyarchaeia; order Bathyarchaeales; family Bathyarchaeaceae; genus Bathyarchaeum. The sequence goes on along the minus strand of CAVOMX010000022.1, from coordinate 7,764 downwards.
AGCAAGTCCGGTTTTTTGTTTTTGGCCCCCTGAAAGGTTCTCGAAAAGAACTTTAGCTGAATCTTCCAGCAAGACTTCTTTTAGGATTTGGTCTAGGTTTGTTTTGACACCGAAAAGGTCTGAATAGTATATTATTGCTTCCCTAGGTGTTGCTTTCTCGAAGAATGTGAAATCTTGGGGTATAACTCCGATTTTCTTGTGCAACTTATGCCCATCTTTCCACGGATCGAGACCTAGCACTTTTACATTTCCTTCATCTCTTTTCCGTAGCCCCTCCATGATTTCTATGGCGGTGGTTTTACCTGCGCCGTTTGGACCTAGAAGGGCGAAGACTTCTCCAGGGTTAACTGAAAAGGTTATGCCATCAACTGCTTTTATGTCACCATAGTATTTTTTGAGGAAGGTTACTTCAATCGGGTTCATATTTAATACCACTCCGTAAGTTATATTATTCTAAGTTTTGATTGCTGATTTCATTTCAATTTATGCTTCTACCGGGTTTGCTAAATCATTAGTAATATGACTTTCGGATAGCGCCCTCATTAATTCTTTGTTAATTTATGCGTGATAGAGATACTGTTTTTGTGTTGTAGAGAGTGGGCGGGTGCAGGTCAGTCGAAGAGCAGGCATAAGCATACACGCACGTACACGTACAGGTGTATGCGGGTGCATGGGTTTGGGTTTAAATTTTAACCCCAAACCCAAAAAGAGCAACAATGAATGGGCATAAAACTTCAAATAAATCAAGCATAATAAGAAACTCTAAACATACTCAATGGAATGATTGAATGCTAGCTAATGTCAAGGGTTTTGTGCGATTGCTTAGATTTCGAAGTTGGGTTGGATGGCTAGCCATTTTTGGAGTTGGAAGTTTCATATTCGGGTTACCCCAAATCTCTAATGTGTTAGTTGTAGCTTTTGTTTTTTCCTGCATTACTTCAGCAGTTTTTGTCGAAAACCAATACTTTGACAAAGAAACAGACCAAAAAAACCCTAAAAAGAATATGCTACCCTTAGCCGCAAACAAAGTTTCCCCCAAAACATCATTACGTATAATGCTGATTTTGTGTAGTCTTGGATTCATCACCCTTACGTTTTTTAATCCCTATTTGATTCCCATCTTTTTGGCCTATTTTGCTCTTTGCAGTGCATATTCTATTCCAATCCTTCATCTAAAAGGAAAACCCATTTTAGACATAATAGTCGCCGGTGTTGGATCAGGAGTTTTTCCCTTCCTAATTGGGCTTTTAGCAGCAAATCAACTCTCCTTAGACATCCATCTGCCGTGGGTGGCAAGAAGCTACCAAGACGCCTTCCTTTGTATCCTTCCAATATTTCTTTTTCAAGTCGCGTCTCAAATTTTTCAAGAACTAAGAGATTTTCAAGCCGACATGGATGATAACATACAAACCTTCGTAGTAAGATATGGAATAAAACAATCAACTAGAGTAGCTACAATCATGGTATTTTTAGCCATTTCATTGCCAATAACATTTGGTTTTCTTAAACTATCCTATACAAACGAGTTTGTGTATTATTACATCTTAGTTCTGATAATAATCTCCCCGATTTTAAGCCAATTTGTCAGACTAACCAAAAACCCTACAAAAGAAAAAATAGAGGCTCTATTCAACTTTTCAATGAAATACACTCCCGTTATACTAATTATACTATTTACATACATTCTCGTTCTAAGACTCCACCTTCCTTAATTTTTGAACACAAAAACATCTCATATATGTGAGTAAGATGCATTTGCCACAAGAATTAATCAAAAACTATTGAAGGAAATTATTATGGTAACGGTAGAGTTACTAGAATTTCATAATTAAAACGAATGATGATGCTCTGTTCTAATCTTCGACTTTTACCTAAATCTATACTCTAGATTTAGCTTTTAATTTCATAAATCATAAGAATGAATGAAAATAGACCTCTAGGCGAACACACCATAGGGGAATAAAAATGGAAACAAAACAGGTGACGGTCGTTAGTAAGGCAAAAATGCTTTCTGCTGGCCTTAAATATGACATATCTCAACCCAGCGTTGAATTAGAATCGGAAATACCTAAGGTAGAGTATCTTTTAGCCGAAGAGAATACTACCCTAGATGATGCTGGAAGCATGTTGCATTCGAAGAAAGCTGAATTATTTTCTTCGTTTCTATCAAAGCCGAAGTCAACAGATGAGGTACTACTTGTTTCCCTCAATAAGATCTTTGATGAATATTGGTTAGGTAGAGCAAACTATTTCTGTGAATATATTAAAGCAGAGGAGCATTTAATCCCAATCAATAACACAGAAACAAAGGATACAATGATCTTAGGAACAGTATTTTCAGTGGAAAATCTTCCCCAACAAAAATCTGAAGTGAAAATAACAAGATTTGACAGAGCAGAAAGGCGACTCAGTTCTCAAGTTTGCTACGACGGATTTGGTAATAAGAGAGATAGGGAACCTCTAAAGCATATTCAAACAAAGAAAGTTCTGAAGAAAGAAATGGACGATTTACAAAAAACCAGTAGGTCAGGGGGCTCTATCATGAACAGCGACAAGGTTATTGATGCATTAAAGGATTTAGCGATGAAAAGGCCTGATGCGAACAGGGTTCTGGCAGAGGAGTTTATAGTAACAGAATTGTCTGTCCTATTCGTTCCTATGTACATGGGAATCATTAAATGGAAAAACAAGTCTAAGAATGTTAGAATTGATGGATGCTCAGGTTCGCTGTCATTGGTCTAAAGTAAAAATCTAAAATCAAGTCAATTTACTTCCCTTTCTATGAAAATTCTATTCTGTATGTCCAATACGCGCGCATGGTTGGTTGGGTTAAATTTTAACTCCGTTTTGTAAAGAGTAAAATTGTTGAGAAGAATAAAGCCGATAATATTGGCAGGGTTTGTGACGGCAAATATTGGATTATGAAACCCCCTACTATTGGTGTAACAATTTGAGCTAAGCTAATCAGTGAATTGTTAACCCCCAGTATGGTTGCAGTCTCCTTTTGTGTTACGCTATTTGCCAATTTACTAGTTAAAATGGGTCTGCTGACTCCTGTACCATAGGCAAGAAAGACTAATGGAACAAAAACAAACAGATAATCTGCAGAAAATGCAAGACCTACCATTGAAATAACCATGGCAACTATCCCAGTTACTCAGTCATACGATCCTCACCAAATGCATGGAGGATACGAGCAATTAGAACTGTTTGTATAATTACTCTAATTATGCCGATCCAAGCCATGTAAAAACTAACTTGGGTCAGCAGTAACGTGCAATTGGGTTTCTGCCAACAAACTGAAGTTAGAAATAAACAAGAGAAATCCCAAGTTGTAAATGAAAAACATTAACAAGCTATTTCTCACGTTGGGTGTTTTTACAAAGCGTTTAACGTCATTGACGGGGATGATGTCATTAAGGCTAAGAGAAATTTTTTCTGTTTTTTTAGTGATTGTTTCAGGAAGAAACAAAACTAGGACAATTGAAACCAAGGTTATGGCTGCTGCAAAGAACATTGGAACCGAATAATTGATCTGGGAAAGCACTCCGCCAATAAAAGGACCAAATATTAATCCTGCACCAAATACTCCACTGGAATAGCCGTAGACTCTTGTTCTATGTTTAGGTTCAGTGATGTCGCTGATGTATGCTTGGCTGACAGTCATGTTGCTTCCAAGTAATCCGTCAATTAACCGTGCTACTATTAACAGAATTGCGGTTGTTGCAAATCCAAGGAAGATAAAACCCGACAAGTGTGCTTATTTGGCTTAAGATGAACAATGGTTTTCTTCCGAAGTGGTCGCTTAGTTTTCCTGTTATTGGGCTTGCGAATAATTGGCAGAAACTGAACACACTGGTGATAAGTCCAATTTGTATTGGAGTTAATCCAAGTGACAATCCTAAAAACGGGATTAGTGGTAATACAATGCTGAATCCTAGTACTTCTGTGAATATTATCAGGAATATCACGTAAAGGCGTTTGTCAAACACGAAATCGTCTGCTTCATCGGGTGTTTCGTTATTTTTCAAAAAATTGACCTCTACAAGGATTAATCAATTTAATGGGTTAATTTGTCAAGATTCTTTTCTACTTGCTTTAAGAGACGTAAAAAGGTTGCTTTTTCGTCTTCAGTAAATCCTTTAGTTGTTTTTCCTGAATTCTAGACTATGGATTTATTACAGGAGCGCGCGCAGGCACAAATATTAGAAAAACAAAAAATTGAAGTTTTAAGAATAAAATAGGAAATAAACGGATCTTTATTATTTGCAGGATTTCTGCGCTAGCTATTCTTCTTATTTGCGATAAATATGCCAACTACAACGAGAACAATGCTGATAATCATACGTGTTCTAATTTTTAATGAAAACCCAAACCTTAGGACTTTAGTATATTTGACATATTAACCACAAGAAGAACAATTACATTTACATTTGTTTTCATTACTTGAAAAATGGATGTCCATAAGCATTTCTTCTACCTCATCAATAACATGGTCATAACCTTTCTCTTTAGCTTCCTCTAAAACCAACAAAACTTCAGTTCTAAATGTGTATGGATTCTCTTTTCCTTTCTTGAAATTTTCATACCTCAATTTGAGATTGGCAATTTGCTCTTTCATAAAACATCAATTCAAGAAGAAAAAAGAAGCAAAATTTTTGCTTCCAAACTTATAAACGCAGTCATAGGTATGTCGAGAAAGGTCATGCACGAAGAAAATTAATACTAAAAATGTGATTGATATGAATCTGTTTCAGGTTTTAGCTATTTGTGGAATGGTTAGTCCGATCTTGTATACTCTTATGTGGATTCTTGGGGGTTCTTGCGGTCTGATTATAGTCATATCCGAAATGACATAAGTTCGCTATTTGCAGTTGGAGCCCCTAGAAAACGGTTCTTTGATTCCTTCATCATTGCCTCTAGTGTGTTGTTGTTTGTGTTTTATCTTGGATTACATTGGGGTATAAACAATGGACAAGGGTCAGGTTTAGGACCCATTCTGTTCGTGGCTAGTGGGTTTTTGGGTGTTCTTGTTGCTGTATTTTTTCCCCTGATGCTGGTGGTGAAATTATAACTCTAAGAGGAAAAATGCATCTAGTCTTTGTTGTTACATCGGGACTCTTGACAATTGCAGGGATGGTGGCACTTTGGTTTCGATTAGAATTAGTAGAAGGCTGGAGCATTTTTGCAACTTATTCACTCATTTCAGCAATCGTCTCATTTATTCTAATAATTATATGTGCAATTTTCATTAAAAGCAGGTACAGGGGTTTGTTTGAAAGATTCGGAGTTAGCCCCCTTTGAGTTTTACTACTTTATTATTAGCCTGATGATATTTCTGACAAATTAATGCACGCATAACATAGGAGGGGGCGGATCAGGTCACTAATTTGTCTTTTAGTCTAGTCTGGATCTGGTCACCGCTGGAGATATTACCCGTTTATTTCCCGCAAATCCACCTTTTTTCAGTATCAATAGTGTGTGTATAAAGGGGCATATTAGAAGTTGATGAACGGTCTTCTGCAGACTGATGTTTAACAACTTCTAGCTGGTATGTTTAATGGGTTGAGTTAGAAGTAGAAGTAGGACATAATAAAAAATCATAAGGGTCCTACTACTTCATGTAGCAAATCATATTATGAATGAGTTGTCAATCCACCGATCGGTTATTTATAAATAGCCTGTCAATACTTTGATCGATTTTGAACTAGAAAAAATTGAATGTGCGCCTGGTGAATTAAAAAGTGGGCCTGGAGAGATTTGAACCCAAAAAACAGTGGAGATATCTCCCGGCACACAAATTCAATCCCGCAAATTCCCCTTTTTTTCTGCGAATAACTTTGATTCTTTTTTGTGAATATTGAGTCTAACCAAAATCCATTTGAAGGTATTTGTGTGATTTTCCCCGAAATTATCAATAAGAATATTCTTTTAATATCCCGTTAAGGCGGCAGGTTTTATCTAGATGCATCCGAATATTCGAGACTTAAATTATGAAGTATTTAGGATAGAGTTCGGTTTTCTCAACCCAAAACAATACGCGCAAATCCTTAACGCCAGGTATTTTCGCTATATCACTACCAATCGCAATTAGATGTTCAACATCTTTGATTACAGCAATAGCTAACAGATCATGGTCTCCAACAGTCTTTGTGGCCAAGATTATATCTGGCATTTTGATCACCGTTTCCAAAATCGATGGCGTTTTGGGCGGAGTAGCCTCGGTCGCTAAAATGTGTGCTGATGAGGTGTCTATCATGAATGCAGCCATCCCTTTGTATCCAATTTTTTTCGGGTCAAGTACAACAGTTGATCCACGGATTACCTCTTTTTCTTGTAGTATTCTGTATCTGCTTATCACGGTATCTGGCGAGACCCCAAGTTCCTTCGCGATTTTTCTAAAAGACACTCGAGCATCTTCGGTCATTCGTTTAATTATTAATAAATCAGTTTCATCCATCTTATTCACTACTTTTCTAGATGTTTAAATTCGAAGTTCTCGGGGCATAGTAATATTTCATCAACCCAAATGCTTGTTGTGACTTCTCTGACTGAAGGATGCCCTTTTATCAAGTCTTTTACTTGACTGAGCCGTCCAACATTTTTAAGGATTGCAATACAAAATATGTCGTGCTTGCCCATAGATGTAGTGCAAAAAACTATCTCAGCACTCTCCGAACCGATTCAACAACATCCCTCAAATAGGGATAGCTAACGTCAATGCCTAAGCTTCCAACGCATTCATTACCAAAACTTTTCGGATTCAACAGTATGGTCGTTCCTCTTATAACGCCAGCTTTTTTCATTTTTTTGAATCGTTTGCTTATTGTATCTGTTGATACACCGCAATCTGCTGCAATACTCGCAAAACTTGTACGTGCATTTTTTTGTAAAGCCCTGATAATGTTAAGGTCAATCTCATCAATTCTCACACTAGAACTCATGGATGCACCCTTCTTTGTTGTAAACAACACAATCAGAGTTTTTAAATTATACCATTTTCGAAGAAAAATCTTATAATGTCAACTATTCACATGCGTTTCCATCCCGACCTAACAAAATATATAATTTATGTTATTCCGTATTAGAATGTCGATAATCTGTGTCATTTAATGAACAAAATACATAAATATTTACTCAATATGCTTATAATGTGGAGAGAGTCTCTTGGAAATTACAGAGGTAATCAAGGAGATCGAGAACAGAAAAAAAACAGGTGAATTGAGCAAGAAAAGGCTCACCTGCATTCACTGTGGAAAAACATGGATCGAATTCGTTGGCTTGATTGTCGGACACAAAGATGGATTCGAAGACCTCTGTCTTCGCATCGGTACAGAATCAGAAAATTGTTTTTCATGTAGGTGGAGAGCCTTAAAATGTGAAGAATGCAACACAAACGACGTGTATGAAATAACATTTCCCAAGAATGCTCATGGAGAAATTTCACTAAGTTTTAAAAGCATAAAAAAGGTCACCAATCGTTCGAATGCAGAGACCTCATAAAATCTTCACATCCAACAACACAAAGAATTGATGATGGACTCTGGGACGCTGTGAAATTGTCGGAAGATCTTTGTGAATGTAGCAAAATCGACAAAATCCTAAAAAATCATTCTTATGAAGAGTCAGCGTTAATTTCCATATTGCATGAAATTGAGAATTTATACGATTATCTTCCAACTTGGACATTGAGACACACATCCAGAAGCTCAATATTCCCATGATTCAGATTTATGGAGTAGCTTCATTCTACGATGCATTTCA
>CAVOMX010000021.1:0-35855 GCA_963697165.1 Candidatus Bathyarchaeota archaeon | reverse complement strand
CGCATTCTTTGGGATGTTAATTGGGACTGAAGTCTATCCTCTCTTCAGAATTATAGCTTCCCTTTTGTCTATCCCATAGCAGCACAAATATGATTCTTCTTTTGGAGTTCAAGAGGGCATCCTCCTCCACAGATCTGCAGTTGGGGGCATTCCTTACATTTTGGTTCTACATATTCTCTATTTCTAATTCTAACCGCTAATGGATGATTCCAAATGCTTTTCCAATCATTCTTCAAGATGTTACCTAAACTTTCAAAGTAGCTCTGGCAAGGATACACATCCCCGTTTGGTCCAACACACATGTTAATCATTGCAGCTGAACACGATTTTATACCCAAACCAAGCTTGATTGGATTAAACTTACAATATTGGGTTGGAGTATACCACAAAAATTTTAGTCCCAGCTTAGCTGCTTTATCCTGAACCTTTGGCAAAAGAATCTTCAAATCTTCAAGAGGAAAAACAAAATCTTCAATAACATCTTTTGCTTTTCCAGAATAAATCAAACTGTTACATCCAAAAGCAGCAACCCCCAATTCCTTAATAAAATCTACAGTATCAAGAAAATCCTCCGCATTATGCTTACTTAATGTCGAGTTTGTAGTTGTGTAAATTTTTGTTGGAATCAGATTCTTAATTCCTGCTACCGTCTCCGTTCCAGCTTCCCTTAATACCCGTCATCAAATCATGAATCTCTGGCTTATGAGACTCAAGAGTTACCTGAACAAAATCAAGCCCAGACTCCTCGAGAATTCTAACATATTTTTTATCAGTTAAACTTCTTCCATTGGTAATTAGACCTGTCACTAAACCCTTTTTTTGCCCATAACTAAGAAGTTCAGGCAAATCCTCCCTTAAGGTTGGCTCTCCACCCGTAAAAGTCAAAATAAAAACACCAACCCGATAAAGATGATCAATAACCTGCTTCCATTGATCAGTACGTAAGTTCATCAGTTTCATGCGGTCCCCCAGCATAACAATGAACACAACTATTCTGACATCTAAAAGTAAGCGACATATCAACACGTAATGGAGCAGAAAATTCTTGACTAAAAGGCTCAATCTTCTTTAAATCAAGATAGGATATAGGATCCACTTCTTCAGTCTGCGCCAATGTACTAACAGTATAAACCAACTTTTCATAATCAGCCCTTGCCTGTCTCTCTTTCACCCGAAAAATACCTCTAATCTTAGAGATAACCTCTTCAGTTGTCAAACCCTGCATCAAAAAATACGCATAAGCTGTAGAAGTCTCGTTCAAAAACAAAACAGTGTTCGCATTAATAATCAAAAGCCCATTACCGTCAGGTTCAACCCGAAGCTGAAGAGCTAAACCCCTAAAATTGCCTTCCCCTCGATAGGTGAATCTTCCTTGAGGAATTTTTGATCTCCGAAAAATCTTACGTACAAAACCCATAATCAAACCTCCTTTACTACCCAACTCCTCCACCAGCACATGCACAGGCACATGAAACACAAGCACAGGCACATGCACACGTAGCACAAGCACATACACACTTGGCTTTTTGTTGCACCGGCTGCTTAGATGATTTCTGCTTAGGACCCATAGGAACTATAGAATTAGCAAATTTTTCCATGTTAACAACAAAATTGTTAGCGCTCTTTTCTATCGCAGTAGCAATATTATTAGCAAAATCTGCACCAGGAATTGTAGGAGGCTTTTGCCCTTGAGCCGGAACCCCAATATTAGGCTTGTAAGTAGGATTTGGAGAATAATACCTATAAGAATACCAATACCAAAACCAAAAAGGATCAGGCTCAAAAACTCTATTACTAAACACAGTTTGAGTTCGATCTGAAACCTTCGGATCCAAGAACAACCAAAGCAACTGTTCATCATAAGCTTTAGAGGCTAATTCTGCTGTTCCAGCACCTTCAACCTGCCCCCAAGCCTTCTCAACAATCTTTCGATAATAATCTACTGTATCACGTCTACAATATCCCTTCAACTTTTCCTCAACAGTAGATTGAACAAACATAATCGTTGATGCAAGCTTCTCTTCATCAAGAGACCCGTCATCATTAATAGAATTAAGAAAATCAATCTCATAATATCTCAACGGATTCTCTGCTGTTCCCGTTTTGTCAAGGAAAGGCTTTAGTATCCTAAACCTAAGAGAAGGAGAAGTGTTCTCAACCCAAACAGCCCTCTTCTTAAGAACACTATACAAAATCTCAGTGACAATCTGAGACGGCTTTAAATCCAAAAGATAAGAAGCCTCTACAGCAGTTAACCCCCTTACTATTCCAAGACATTCAATCCCAATGGTAGGTTTTGTATAGGGTCGCTTACGAGAAACAAATAAAACAAAAACAACACAATCCCAATGACTCCAAACACCAATAATAGGCCAAACAAATAAAGTCTCCAAAAAAATTCCCTAAACCATCAGATCCGTCAGTAAAAGAGGTCCATCCTTCCTGTTTTGGATAGGAAACTCCAACCGTAAATCTTTCATCTGGCAAAAGATTTTGCTTTTCCCAATAAACCGCTAACCTATCATCCTCATACTGGACATTACTCCAAAAGATTGACCCTGTTTTCACTTCACTCTCAGAGACTCCAGGAGGCAAAACAATAAGCACCCGCGCATCTTCAATAACTGCTTCTGAAAACCAAGACAAAGTAAATTGCATTCCATCATTTCCCGGATTAGTTTCATCCTCATAAATCATGTGAGCTACATTCGTAACCAAAGTAAACCAAACAGTCTGTCCAGCTTGTAAAGGAGAATCAAGATTAACCCTAACCTTATAGTCACTTCCAGAACTGATATCAGCTGTTTCTAACGTATTCCCAAACTGATCCACAGCAGAACCGATAGAAAAATCACCTTTAGGTTGACCAATACTTATCCAATTAATTTCCTGACCAAAATCAAGAGTTAAGCTAACATTATAAAAAAGATCAATAGAACCATCCGAATTAATCCAAACTTGCGCCCATTCCTGCCCAAAAAAATATTGCCTCTGAGCAACAACTCCGGGAACAAATGAAATACACACTAACCCAACAAGCAACAAAACCAGAACAGCAGACGACTTCACCATTTTGGCTCCTCAACTACCTCAAAAGTATGACCACAATAATCACAAGTAGCATATGGCACTCCAGAAACAATCTTTATAGTATCTGAATTTATAGAAGCCGAACAGTTTGGACATTTCAAAGCAACAGCTTTCATCTGACCCGAAAACTCCAATCTCTGAATACTCACCTTAGGTTTTCTAGTAATGTAATATACGATCCCAAAACCAACAACAAAAAATAAGCCAGCAACGACTAATCTTGAAGCCGCATACACCGAAGCGAAAGCAAAAATAATTCCCAAAAAGAAAAGAACAGCAACTAGAATCGAGCCCAAAACCATCTTCAGATTCATAGATACATCTGAGACACATTAAATATAAAAAAATATTCTGTCATTTGCCTCCATATTCTTTATGCAAAAACCCCAAACCCAAAATATTTGCGCACGTTGTCGTTTAAGAATTGACAATCCGAAAAAAGGTGGAGTTGCGGGATTTAATCGGGTGATTTCGCTACGGTATCATGAATTGATGAATCCAGAATACTAGTTACAAATTTGGAATACTGTTCGGTTTTTTCTTCCTTTCTTAAGGGGTTTGTGGTAACAACTTTTTTATTGGCTTTGAGTCCACTAAGTGAATATGGTTTCTTCAAAGGTTGCTGCGTTACTGGCTTATATTGGAGGTACGCTTCTGTTGCTTGCTGGAGCAACAGGTTCTGTTGGCATTGTTGGAACAGTAATAGAATATATGATTGAAAATTTAGGTGGCGCCACCGCAGACTTTCTCTCGATGGTTTTACAAGTTGCTAAATTTTGTTGCTGATTTAGGCGGTGTAGCTGTAATTATAGGTGGCTCATTTGTCCTTACTGAAAGAAAGAGAATAGGCAGATTCATCATAGGTCTTGGCGCTGGAATGGGATCTGATCGGTTTTCTGTTAATATTAGCTTCTGCTTTATTGCACGGTTGGGCTAGCGCAATAGATTTCTTGCTCATTATGTCTCAATCTGTTGGCTGGATCGGCATAATTTTTGCCATAATCGCCACATTACTAGCCAAATAATGTGCCAAAAAAAGAATGGAAAAATTTGGTTTAACTAGTGAGCTGTTTTTCTTTTTGAGACAGAATAACACTCTGATTCTTTAGGTATAGGTTTTTGATGGGTGATGCTTTTCTGTTCCTTTGAATCGGACATAAACTTCCACAGTGTCATCCAACCAGTCATGCTGTTTCGCTTTCCAGCCTATCTTGAAGGCTCATCTTTGTTTGTAATGCCCGAGACAAGTATGCCGTCGCCCATGAATTACCTGCCACTCTCTTAAATGTCGATTTCTCCGTTTCTTATCCCTTTACACGTGTCACTTGCTGTCATTTCTTTTGAGAAAATTAATTCAAAAAAATAACATTAAGAATGTGACGAAAGTTTGGTGTTGTTCCATTGGAAATATTCGGGTTTAGAGATATATGGGCTTAATATGTGCGCGACTGTCAGCAACAAAGATTAACTGCGTCATGAAGGGGAGACAAGATCTGTTTTTGCTACTCTAATTTAACATAGATACGCCCATATTGTTTGTTGTGGGTTCCCTATTTACGGCAGTCTTTATTTTGCGTTTTTCGTTTCTACTTTTACGACTACTTCTTTGGGTCCTCGGAGTTTTTCGTAGATCATCATTGCTATGCTGAATGCAATCCAGATAATAATCCAAATATGACTCCGTTGATAATGCCTTCAGCTAATGTGTGCATAGTCTGTTTGAAGCAAATCGGGAATGTATTGTTGGACTATCCAATCTCCTGGGGGTAACCCTATGCCTGCAAGGCCAATTAACACGAAAAGAACAAATGCTATGACAAAAATGACTGCTCCAATCATAGCTTCACCTCCCTCCCAGTGAGGTATGTTGTAAATGCATTTAAAACCTTTGAAAAAAATGGCCCCGATTTTCTAGTAATGTATTCTATGTTTACGTTGATTGAACATTCTTGGGTTTTAGGGTGTATTCACTGATTTTTATGAACAGCCTGTCGTTGCGTTTTTCTTTTGTGAATTTTGAAATTTCGATGGTTTCTTTGAATGTTGGTCCATCGATAGTCATGGTGTGGTATTCTCCGTTTTCTCCGCAGGGGTCCATTCCAGTCTTTTTTGCTAGTGCCCTCAAGTCGTTGACAGAGTTTTTGTTGAGTTCTCGTCCAAGCCATTCTTCAGTGAACCATTGTTCCCCCAAGCAAGTGAAGACCGATCTGAATCCCGTTGACACTTCTTCTTCTAGCACTTTGCTTGTGTTTTGCTCCCACAAGGGCATAATTACGGATATGTCTAATCCCTCGGTTACTTTATCCATCCATCGTCCATGCAAGTCGTCCACAACGTAGATGTCTCCGGTTACTATGCCTTCGATGCCTTTTTCTATCAGTTTTTTTATGGCTTCTCTGTAGCTTTGTTCGTATGGTTCTTTTACTTTGAGCTTTAGAAGGGGTATTCCCATTGCTTTAGATTGGAGCTCCATGATGGATAGCGGGTGACAGAATGAGGGCCATGTGTCGGCAACGAAAACTGCAAGGTATGCTACTTCGTGTCCTTCTTTTATTGCCCTGTAGCATGCTAGGGCTGATTCAATTCCGCCACTCCAAGAAATTGCTATTTTCATTTCTAAAGCTCCTAATCTTTGTTCAATCCTGTGTTGAATGTTTTTGTTCAGTTAGCATCCAAATATTGATGGATTCATATATAAACATTTCCATAAATATGAATTATTAATCATTATATATAAAAAAAGCTGAATGTTTGTTCATGTTCCTTCTGGCGTTTTGGTTGCGGCTTCTCCTACACGGGTGTTCAAAGCCCTTAAAAGAAACGCCTAATTTAGCTTTATTAACCAAAAAAAGTGTTGAAGAAAGCAATACTACACTGTTTAGGTAATATCAGATATAGTTAGTTTGGATAGACCATGACAAGATGATTAGTGGCTCTGGAAAAAAGTGAGTTGACACAAAAAACATGACTGCTTGCACCATGTGTGAAAGGAACGAAGCCGTTTTTGGGCGTAGTTATTCTGGGGAGAATCTTTGTGGAAGATGCTTCTGCAGAACCGTCGAAGATAAGGTGCGAAAAACTATCTCAAAATATAAGATGCTTGGACATAAGGCCAATTTTATGGTGGCTGTCTCCGGAGGCAAAGACAGTGTTACCCTACTTCACATATTGACGAAGATTGAGAAACCGTTCCCAGCTGTTAGTTTCTGCGCAGGCACAATTGATGAAGGAATACGGAACTACCGTGATGAGGCACTAAAAATTGCAAAAGAAAACTGTCGAAAACTTGGAGTAGAGCATATGGTTGCCTCCTTCAAGGAACTGTTTGGGTATGAACTGGATGAAATCGTGAAATTAACCCAAAAGAAGAGCGAGAAGGGGTTGACACCTTGTAGCTACTGTGGGGTGCTCCGAAGGAGGGCTCTCAACACGTTGGCTCGTGATGCTGGCGTGGACAAGCTTGTTACTGCCCACAGTCTAGACGATGAAACGCAGACTATGCTCCTTAATGTGGTTCATGGGGATCCTATGCGGATTACGCGGTCGAAGCCTGTTTTGGATGTGATTCATCCGAAGCTTGTGCAGCGCGTGAAGCCTCTCTGTATTGTGCCAGAGAAGGAAGTTGTTTTTTATGCTTATCTTAAGGGAATCGAGTTTCAGTGTATTGATTGTCCTTATGCCCAAACTGCGTTGAGAAATGACATAAGGAACATGCTTAATCGGATGGAACATAAGCATGCAGGAACGTTGTTCACAGTTTTTAGGTCCATAGAGAAGCTTCGGCCTGCGCTGGAAGCCTTCGCTAAGGAAATACAGCTAAATGAGTGCAGACTGTGTGGTGAACCAACCGTTGGCGACATCTGCAGATCCTGCCAGATGCTACAGGAACTCAAGATATTGTAACCAAAAGTATCGAAAGATTCTTTTTTGTCAACTCTTATCATGAAGGGCTGTGAACTTCGTTGACTGTGCTTTCTGACTCGGAAATACTGGAATATATGAGAACAGGAGAAATCGGGCTTGTGCCCTCTGATGTTTCGTCTTGCTTGAATCCCGCAGGTTACGACTTGAGGTGCTCCAAGACTATGGTTTTGAAGCCGAAACAGTATGTGCTTGTGGCGACGCTGGAAACCGTTGAGTTGGGTTTGAATGTGGCGGCTTTTCTTCATATTCGCTCGTCGCTTGCGCGGGAAGGCATTATTGGAAGTTTCGCTGTTGTGGACCCTGGCTTTCGAGGGCAGTTGACTTTGAATCTTCATAATGTTAGCGATAAAGAGGTCACATTGAACGAGGGCGAGCGTATTGTGCAGATTGTGTTTCACAGTCTTGGAAGCACTGCAAAGAAAGGCTACAATGGGTCATACCAGAACAGCAAAGGAATAGTGTCAAGCAGACGAAAATAAGCAGTAATTAAACAGGCACATGGAAAAGACTTTTTTGTGTTTCCATGTTTTCTGAGAAATAGGCTGTTTTCAACAATGATGCATTACTAGTCTTCTAATATTGTGCAGTTTTTCTTTGTTTACATTGCGGGGCGTGTTTTTTGTTCAACCATTTGTCGATTTTCGTGCAGCATAATATTTAATGTTTTGACTAAAAATAAATAGTGCGAAGAAGAATGCTTACATGTATGTCTTCATCGTTTAGGCTCCGGAAGATAATCGTTGTCTCATTAGTCATTTTGTTACTGCTTCTTCCATCAGGCAGATGTTTAGCCGATACCCACGAATACAGTTATCATCTTTTAGACAGTCCAGACGGCTCTACAGTTTATCGTTTAACGGTTACAATAAATGATACACTTTATGAGTACTATAATAGTACCCAAAACCATAATTTGTATGGTTATGATTTTTCCAAGTTTGTGACTCCCGATGCTTTGAAGCCGATTGCTGATGATTTGTGGACTATCTATAGCAATGAAGAGGATTTTGCGAATGGTGTTCTTATGATTGTGCATCAGATTTCGTATGTGGAGAGTGATCCTCAGAAGTATCCAGTGGAAACGATTTTTGAAGATGAAGGAGACTGTGACCTATTCACTATAGTGGCTGCGTCTATAATGAAAGCGGGGGGACTCGACGTAGTGTTGCTACTTCTTGAGCAGCAGGATCATATGCTGTTGGGTGTTCATCTGTCAGAGAGTCCAAAGGACGCTCGATCGCAGCTCTATTTTTATAGATATGAAGGAAAGAAATACTATGTCGCGGAGACTACGGGCGGCAAATGGGAGAATGGATGGCGCGTTGGTGAGTGCCCCGAGATACTTCAAAAATCATACGCAAAAGTTATACCATTAATGAATTATGAGCAAACAGCTCCGGCGCAGGTTTCGTCCAGTTACGTTATTCCTGATTCCTCGGCAATTTACATGTCACTTTCCACAAATTTTGTAATTTCTCAAAAATATGTAGAGATAGCTGGGTCGCTTTCGCCTTCTTTGGCTGGAGAAACAGTTACGTTGTATATCAGTTCGATGGGGTCCCCATTAGTTATGTTGGCAACTGTTGTAACCGAAGCTGATGGGCAGTATTCTTATGTGTGGGAGTCCCCAGCCGGCGGAATATATTCTGTCAGAGCTAATTGGTCAGGAGACGATGACTACAGCGGTGCAGACAGTAGCACATTCAGGCTGATAGTTATACCTTCGGAGTTGTTTATGATTGGAGCTGTTCTGGTCTTCTTTTTAGTGATTCTTCTAGTGTTGACGTTGTTAACGCGAAGAAAGCCAGCGGAAACTCAAGGAACCTTTGAAGACTGGGATTTTGCAGATTATCCCCAAGATTTTTAAAAACTGTACCCGACAACAGAAACATAAGCATTTCAAGATACAGGAGACAAGGAACTGTTGAGCCTAAAGATTGATTCTGAACTTAAGATCCATTTTCCAGAACTGACTGCTCTTACGCTTGATATTGATGGAGTGAATATTAGAAAGAAAGCCCCTGAACTGGAAAACTTTAAGCTTGAAGTAATGAGGCACATTAGAAATGAGTATACGCTAGATTCAGTAAAGGATCTTCCGACATTCAGGGCTTACCGAACCTTTTTTTGGAGGATAGGGATAGATCCAACAAAAACTCGTCCAGCTGCTGAGGCTTTGACGAGAAGAATTCTTGCAGGAAAAACGCTTCCATGCATAAATACTCTTGTTGACACCTACAACCTAGCCTCAATCAAGACCAGAATTGCCATAGCAACTTTTGACGCAGACAAACTGGACGGAAAACTTCTCATGAGATTCGCAAAAGAAGGAGAACAAATCTTGGGAATCGGCATGGAAAAGCCGTTGATTCTGAAAGGGAGAGAAATAATTATCTCCGACCAAGAGAACCTGATAGCAGTTTATCCTCACAGGGATGCTGACAACACCAAAGTAACCGAAAAAACAGAAAACGTGTCTATAGTGGTTTGCGGAGTTCCCGGAATAACTGAAGAAGTTCTAGAAAGCGCCTCCGACTTAACGCTAGAGTATATTACACGTTTCTGCAGTGGAGAAAAACGTGGATAGCCGGCTCTAGAATAACAGAAAATCTGGTTTTTCGGTATTGTTAGATAAATTTTTATAGTGTCGATGTGTGTAGTATCTCCATCAGCTCTAGGGTATAGAAAGTTATGACTGAAGAAACGAATCCCCAAACTGAAGAAACCCAGCAACCAGAAGAAACCCAAACTCAAACAGCAACTAAATTATTGATCGACAAACCGTCCGATTTTAAATTTCATGCAGCTTATATTGCCTACTCTGAGGCGTGGGATAAAATAGATTCAACAAACACAAGAAACGAATTAAATGACATCATAACTTCCCTTTCTAATGACGAAATGGGTTACTCAAACTTTTACCGAGCATTAGATGATTACAGACGAGGCGAGTCTAGGCACTACGAGTTCTCGAGGGACAAGATAGAAACCCAGAGAAAAAGAGACTGGCGACAAAAACAGAACAAGCAAGAAAGAAACTCAAGATACAGAGGAAGACACTAGGTTTTCTGTCCCAATGAAGATTATTCTTGTTTCTAAAAGGTCAAGTGGAACTTGAAAGATAAAGCTAAGGCATATGCACTATCTTCTGAGATTATTTAGTTGCTAGCCAGCTTCAAAACGTTAATTCTGGCATTGCATCAAAAATATTGGTGTTTTACACTGCAGCTATTACTGCATCTGTAACCTGCGTTGTGGACGAAGAGCCTCCAAGGTCTGGAGTCAAAACTTTTCCTTCTTTCAAAACGTTTACGATAGCGTTTTCGATGCGCTCAGCCCACCTGTTTTCGCCGAGATAATCCAGCATCATCTTAGAGGCAAGCATCGCCGCCATAGGATTCGCTATCTTCCTTCCTGCAAGCGCTGGTGCAGAACCGTGAACAGGCTCAAATAGGGCATAATCTGCTCCTATGTTCGCGCTGGGAGCTAACCCTAACCCTCCAACTAAACCCGCAGCCTCATCAGAAAGAATATCACCGAAAAGGTTGGAAGTAACAATCACATCGAATATATTGGGTTTAAGAATGAGTCTCATTGCTGTAACGTCAACAAAAGCCTCCTCGACTTCCACGTCAGGATAATCTTCCGCAACTTTGCGTGCAACATCAAGAAAGAGACCATCCGACTTACGCAACACGTTCGCCTTAGTAACAACAGTCACCTTTTTGCGCCGCTTCATTGCCAAATCAAAAGCAAAGCGGCTAATCCGTTCAGTCGCCTTTCTTGTAATCACCCTGATGGTAAATGCAGAATCGGGCAACTCAAACTCCATGCCGCTGTACATGCCTTCCGTGTTTTCCCGCACAATCACCAAATCAACATCTTTCATACTTTTCTGAATAGGATAACTCTTTGCGGGTCTAACATTAGCATATAACCCCAAGGCTGTTCTCAACGTTATAATCGCGCTTTTGTAGCCCGGAACACCAACAGGAGTAGTTGTAGCCCCAAACAGGCAAGCCTGAGTTTTCCGTATCTCCGCCAAGACATCATCAGGAACGGGATTACCCGTTCTTTTGAAAACTTCGTAGCCAATCTCCATGTATCTGCAATCAAAATTTAAGCCTGTGCTCTCCAGTAACCTAATCGCTTCAGTGACAACCTCAGCCCCAATTCCAGGACCAGGAATGACCGCTAGATTATATGTTGTCATAGCCGTCGCCTCGCAGAAAGTTTACTAAGCCACCCTTATTCACAATCTTTTGCATAAACTCTGGCAGCGGCTTCGCCTTGAGAACTATGGCTTTAGTTTTGTCGCGAATCTCACCAGTTTTGATGTTTATTTCAACCTCGTCGCCGTCATCAATTTTGTCAGCGTCCTCAGAAACAAACAGTGGAAGCCCAATGTTTATGGAATTTCTAAAGAAGATACGAGCAAACGATTTAGCGATAACAGCACTTATTCCAGCAGCCTTTATCGCAACAGGAGAGTGCTCCCTAGAGGAACCACAACCGAAGTTGTTTCCTGCAACGATCACATCTCCTTCTTTTACGCCTTTGCCAAATTCTGGTCTGTACTCTATGAATGCTATTTCGCCTAATCGTTTTTTGTCTGTTGTTACAGTATATCTACCTGGCGTGATAACGTCAGTGTTTATGTCGTCTCCAAACTTCCAAACTCTCACATATAGTCCCTCGGATCAACAATCTTTCCAGCTAAAGCTGACGCCGCAACCGTTGCAGGAGAAGCTAGAATAATTTCCGCTTTAGGAGCACCCATTCGTCCAGTGAAGTTTCGGTTCTGGCTTGAAATACAAACCTCACCCTCAGCCAGCACTCCCCCGTGTCTACCTACACAAGGTCCACAGGTGGGGTTGCAAACTGCTGCACCCGCATTAATTAGGTCTTGCAGGTACCCTTTCTCGAGGGCTGCAAAGTAGATGTCTTGTGACGCAGGAGTAACTATGAACCTGACGTTTCGGGCAATTTTTTTGCCTTTCAATATTTTTGTGGCAACTTCAATGTCTTCGAGGCGCCCGTTGGTGCATGTTCCCAAGAATGCTTGATCTATTGTTTTTCCTTCAATTGAAGAAACGGGCTTCACGTTGTCTACTACTGGAGGAAGCGCAACTTGCGGCTCAATATCTTCAACCGCGATCTCGAATTCTTCTTCGTAGACTGCATCTTTGTCGCTCTTGAAGATTGTTCCGGTTCGTCCTGTCAGAAAATTAAGGGTTTTTTGGTCAGCTTCAATTATGCCGTTTTTGCCGCCCATCTCAATAGCCATGTTACACAAAGTCAAACGCGATGCAACACTTGCGTTCTTCACGTAGTCGCCAGTAAATTCGCAAGCCTTGTAGAGTGCACCAGCAGCTCCAACATCTCCGACAATACTTAGGATAACGTCCTTGGCGTAGACGCCCTTCTTTGTTGAGCCAGTTATATTGAATTTCAGGCTTTCAGGAACTTTGAACCAGCATTTTCCAGTAGCCATAACTCCTCCAATGTCAGTTGATCCCAAACCAGTAGTGAATGCCCCCAAGGCTCCTTCAGTGCATGTGTGTGAGTCAGCTCCAACCAAGATGTCTCCAGGGGAAATGAATTTTTCAACTAAAAGTTGGTGACAAACTCCGTTAGTGAAGAATCCAGAAAGGTTTTGTTCCATTACAAATGTTCTTGATTTTTGGTGCAGTGTCGCTCCGGCTACTGATGGTGCGGGGAAAAAATGGTCGAATACGATTATCACTCGGTCTTTGTCGAAGACTTTATCCGCGATTTTGCTGAAGCTTTCGATTGCTAAGGGTGCTGTTGAATCGTGGGCCATGGCATAGCTTACATCTGCTACAACAAAATCTCCTGGAACCACTTCTTTTTGGTGTGAAGCGTTTGCCAAGATTTTTTCAGTTATTGTAGATGCCATGGTTTTCAACTCTTTTCAATTTCATCTATTAGTTGTTTGATATCTTCGGGAGTGTAGGAACTTCTCCGTCCCTCACAAGAAAAGGCTGTCTTTACTCTCTCAAGAACCTTCTTTGCCGTTTCGTCAGAGATTTCTAGACCAAGCTCTTTCGCCACATATATGATTCCATGCCGACCACCCAATTCGTCAATGTAAATTTTTCGTTTCTGTCCCATCATTCTGGGCGGATAAAACTCGTATGTCGTCGGGTTAACGAGAACGCCATGCTGGTGTATGCCTGAACTGTGGGCATTTACGTTATTGCCAGTTAATGGTTTGTGAGGAGGCATGCTTATTCCAGAAATCTCTTGAACAAGATTAGCTAAAGAAGTTAGTTGGCTCATCTCAAAGGAGCTTGCGCCATACAATATGTGCAGGGCAGGAATGATTTCTTCTGTCATTGCTATTCCAGCTCTTTCGCCTAAGCCATTCACGGATGTTGATACTGTTGATGCGCCGGCTTCTACGGATGCCAAGGAATTTGCCAGAGCTAAGCCAAGGTCGTTGTGGCAGTGCACCTCGATGGGTATGTCTATTTCTTTTCTGATTTCTTTGACAAGATATGCCATTCCGTTGGGGCTTGCACATCCCAGAGTGTCAACTACTCGTGCTCTGTCTGCTCCTGCTTCCTCTGCTGTTTTGTATGCTTTTTTCAGGAAGTCTATGTCGTTTTCTCTGGTTGTGTCCTCTGCGCTGTATATTACGAAGAGTCCATAGCTTTCTGCGTAGCTGATGTGTTCAACCAGCTTTTCCAGATACGTTTCTTTGCTCATGTCCTTGAATTTGTATTTCCTATGGTAAGGAGAAATGGATAGGGACATTACGATACCGTCGGCTCCGCTGTCAGCTACAGCATCAATGTCCTCTTTTTTAGCTCGAGCAAAGGCGGATAATTGAGCATCTAAGTTCAGGTCAACTAGTGCGTCGACGCATTTTCTCTGTTTTTCTGAGGCTGCCGGGAATCCTGCTTCTATCTGTGGTACTCCAACCTCATCTAGTTTTTTGGCGATTTTCAGTTTGTCTTCTATACTGAA
The DNA here is from genome assembly GCA_963697165.1 of Candidatus Bathyarchaeota archaeon. Taxonomy (GTDB): domain Archaea; phylum Thermoproteota; class Bathyarchaeia; order Bathyarchaeales; family Bathyarchaeaceae; genus Bathyarchaeum. The sequence goes on along the minus strand of CAVOMX010000021.1, from coordinate 21,848 downwards.
GATGACGCCGGGGGTCTGTTCTCCCTCTCGTAGAGTACTGTCGTGAACAATATATTCGTCTAAAGAGGGCGCTTTGTAGTTAGCGAAGTTGTAGGGACTTGGAAGAATTCCTTCCCTTTTCAGTTGTTCTAGTAGTTTTTGCCCCTGTTCGTTAACATATTCGTTTTCCAATTTGGTGAGACTTCCTTTTCACAATGTTTTGTTAATTAGGTTGCGGAAGAATACAAAACGCACAAATATATATACTTTATGTAAAAATAGACTGAGTATAATACGAAAAGATTACCATTGTTTCTGAAACCGTAATTGGTCATCAATGGAAAGTTTACCAGCTACGTAAAACGATCATGGTGTTTGTGTTGGCGACACCCTTAAGGCGTCGTATTTTTTCGAGACATTCATTGACTTCGGTTATGTTCAATCCTGATATGGTAACGGCGATATCGTATTCACCAGTAATTTCGTAGACTGTTTCAACGTTAGAGAACTTCTTCAATTCTTGGGAAACCTCCGAAGTCGGCAAAGAGGGGTCAACCGAAAGCAAAGCGATTGCTTCAGCGCCTTCCGTAAGTCCAACCTTGACGGTGAATCGCCTTATTGCCCCTGAATCAACAAGAGCTTTGATTCTCTTCCGAATAGCTCCCTCAGACAAGTCAATTCTTTTTCCTATATCGCTATAAGTGGCGCGACCATCATGCTTCAGAATTTCGATTATCGTCTTGTCTGTATCGTCCATCTTCTTCACTCTCATTATACTATAGTTGCGGAAAAATTTAACGATTTCTGAACAATTTGCAGCAAATTTGTAACGATTTCCGTATCTCAGTTCCCATTTTCTCACCATAACGGCGGATGTTCGAGGTTTGGATTTTTTTGACGGTTACAGCACAAATCCTACGAATTTCGTATAATAAGTTGGAAAAACTGCAAAACCATCAGCTAATACTCCGAAATTCTTATAAACAGCAATATTTGTTATAATGGCTCACTTTAAACCAAAGAGGTGCAAGTTGTGAAGAAAGCCAATTGTCCCGACTGTGACGCGGAAATCGAAGTCCCAGAGGATGTCATGAAAGGAGAGATCCTGAGCTGCCCGAGCTGCGGTCTTGAACTAGAAGTGACTGAAAACAAGGGCGACTGCGTCGAACTTAAAGAACTTGGAATTGAAGGGGAAGACTGGGGCGAATAGGTTCCCCTCATTATTTCTTTTTATAAGCTACATGCGAAACAAAAAAGTAGACCAAGAAACATCTATAGAAAAATAGAACACTTGAAGCGAGGTTGAAAGAAAAGAGATGAGCATCGGAATTTTGTTTGAGAGCTCCGAAACCGACGAAAAAGGAATCAAAATGACTGCGGAAGAGATGGGAATAGACTTGGTTTACATTCCTTTCCGCAAAGTTGCTGTTCGATTCGATGGAAACGGTTACAAGCTCCGAACCAAAGGAAAAGATTACACCAACATTCTCAAAGACATCAAAGTAGTGCTAAATCGTGCGCAAAGCAAGAACAGAAGGCTCTTCGCAGCCAATGTTCTGGAAGCTTTCGGCAAACATGTGATAAACCCTCAATGTGTAGAATATGCCTGCTTTAGCAAATTAAGGTCCTTACTTCATTTTTGGCAGGCCGGAATTAGGATTCCTGACACAGTTTATGTTCCAGTTGATTCTAAAGAAAAAACGTTGGATGGACGAGAAATACACAACGAAGAGGACATAGCCGATTTGTTACAGCAGGAACTTGACAACAATATTGTAGTCAAACCAGACGCTGGTACTCATGGAAAAAGTGTTAAACTCGCTAAAGACCGTGAAGAATTGTTAAATATTCTTAGAGAAGTTGAGCCCTCAATAATTAATCCTGTGGGAGTTCTCGCTCAAAATCTTGTTCAGAAATGGTTTTACGACTTGAGAATAATCGTAACCAAAGAGGACGGCAAAAAACCATATTGTTATCCCACAGCATTGGCGCGAGCAGGATTTAAAGACTTCAGGACAAACACTTTCTTGGGCAACATGGTTATTGGAGTAAACTTACCTCAACACATCAGAGACATTTCAGCCAAATGTGGCGCAGCCATGGGCGGAGACAGTAAAGCATACCTTTTAGCTTTTGATGGCATGATTGAGGTGGGCAACAACAAAGTCATTGACGACGAGTACCTAATAGGAGAGTTCGACAAGCTTGAGCCCTCATTTGGTGGTGTGAAAAACGTTAAACGTGACAAGACTAAGCGGACGAACTTTCCAGAATGGAACAAGAAGCTGGAAAAGGCTTTTGAAAACTACAAGAGCCAAGATGCTTATTTGAACATTAAAGAAGTTATCGAAGAGAACATGGAAAAAAACAAACACAACATCATGTTCCACGAAACTAATGCTTGTCCCGAATTCTGGGAACAAACCCGATTGGCTGCTGGGATAGATTTGGCAGAGGCACTGCTAAAAGGAGCCCAGAGCATAATCGATTCTGAATAGAGGAGATAACAATGAGAGTTGGAGTAATTGGCGGTTCAGGATACGTAGGCGGAGAACTTGTAAGACTGTTACTCCCCCACCCCAAAGTAGAATTGACCACAGTAACATCCCGCGCAAACGCAGGCGAATACATTTTCACCGTTCACCCAAACCTCAGAGCAGCAACCCAACTAAAATTTACTCCCCCAAACATCACCCAAGTTACAGACAACTGCGACTTAGTGTTTGCTGCGATGCCCCACGGCAAATCAGTGAACCTAGTTCCACAGCTACTCGAAACAGGAGTAAAAGTTATCGACATGAGCGCAGATTACCGCCTGAACAACCCAGAAGATTACGACAAATGGTACGGATGGAAACACACATATCCAGAACTACTAAAGGAAGCAGTTTACGGTTTACCTGAGCTTCACCGCGAAGAAATAAAGAATGCAAAACTGATAGGCTGTCCAGGATGCATGTCCACAGCCACGATTCTGGGATTGGCTCCTCTAGTAAGGGCTGGCGTAATCGAAAAAAACAGGATAGTTGCTGACGTGAAGATTGGTTCTTCTGGTGCAGGCCAAAAACCCACAGTTACGTCTCATCATCCTGAAAGAGCTGGAGGCGTAAGACCCTACAAAGTAGCAGATCACAGGCACATAGCAGAGGTCGAACAGGAACTTAACCTGCTAACAGACGAAAAAGTAACCGTCTCTTTCACGCCCCACGCAGTAAACATGATCAGGGGCATACTTTCAACAATTCACGCTTTCCTAAAGAAGCCCCTAGACACAAAAGACGTCTGGAAACTTTACCGTTCCCAGTATCAAAACGAACATTTCATACGCTTTGTAAAATTCAAGAAAGGCCCATATCAGCTGCCAGACCCCAAAATTACGATGGGAACAAACTATGTTGACATCGGCTTCGAGTTAGATCCACGCACAAAGAGGATAATCGCGTTTTCTGCGATTGACAACCTCATGAGGGGCGCTTCTGGTCAAGGGGTTCAGTGTATGAATGTTATGCTCGGTTTAGACGAAACAACTGGGTTAGAATGTCAAGGTTATCATCCGATGTGATAAAAAAAGATGCTGATTGTAGTTAAGGTTGGTGGGAGCATCCTCAAAGAGGTGCCACTCGAAATAGTATCAGACATAAAGAATGTTCTCTCAGGTAACCAACTGGTTCTGGTTCATGGCGGAGGAAAAGGCGTCACAGAAATAGCCTCAAAACTAGGCAAGGAACAGCAGTTCGTGTTCTCGCCAACTGGTTTTCGCAGCAGATACACAGACAAGGAGACAATGGAAATCTTCACAATGGTTATGGCCGGCAAAATAAACAAGAAACTCGTTTCCGCCCTTCAGAAGCAGAACATACCTGTTGTGGGCCTCTCAGGTTTGGATGGGTATCTTTTGCGGGCAGAACGAAAGAAGCGGCTAATTGTAGTTGATGATCGAGGCAGAAAACGGGTAATCGACGGCGGATACACAGGAAAGGTTACTCAAGTTAACACCTCTCTGCTAAAGCTATTACTTGAGAACGGTTATGTGCCATTGGTTTCTCCAGTTGCGGTGAGCGAAGAGTTTGAGCCCCTCAACGTAGATGCTGACCGAACCGCAGCCAACATCGCTGGAGCTTTGAAGGCTGACAAGCTAGTTCTGTTAACTGACGTGGAAGGCTTAATGTTGGATGGCAAACTGGTGTCAAACATGTCTGCTTCTGACGTTGAAAAGAAGCTTAAAAAAATTGGAGGCGGCATGATAACGAAAGTTTACGCGGCTCAGGAAGCACTCAAAAGTGGTGTTGACGAAGTGATTATCTGCTCGGGCGTCAGGAAGAATCCAATTTCTTCTGCGTTGAAGCATGAAAGTGGTACGGTGATAAGTAGTGAATGAAAAAGAAATAGTTGATCTTGAAGAAAAAATTATGGCAAACACGTTCGCCAAAAGAGACCGTGTTATCACAAGGGGTAAGGGAGCCCTAGTTTGGGACATCAACGGCAACGAATACATAGACTGCACAGGCAGCTATGGAGTCGCTGTTGTTGGTCACTGTCACCCAAGAGTTGTTGAAGCGGTACAAAAGCAAGTGGAAAAGCTGATCGCCTGTCACGCATCATTCTATAACGATGCCCGATCAGAGATGCTAAAGAAGCTAATTGGGATAGCCCCTAAGGGACTTGATAGGGTTTTTCTTTCGAACAGCGGCGCCGAATCAGTCGAGTGCGCCATCAAGTTAGCTCGAAAATATTCGGGTAAGCCTGAGATTGTTGCCATGATGGGTGCGTTTCATGGTAAGACTATGGGTGCGCTTTCTGCAACTTGGAAAAAGAAGTATCGTGATCCATTCATGCCTTTGGTTCCGGGGTTCAATCATGTTCCTCCAAACAATCTTGAAAAAATGAAAGCAGCTATTACAGACAAAACCGCTGCGGTTCTTGTGGAGCCTATCAGGGGAGAGGGCGGAGTTCTGCTTCCGTCAGACGATTTTCTTCCTGGATTGCGAGAAATTTGTGACGAAAAAGATGTTCTGCTAATCTTTGATGAGGTGCAGACTGGTTTTGGTCGCACAGGAAAAGTTTTCGCCTGCGAGCACTGGAATGTTGTTCCTGACATTATGTGTCTTGCAAAGTCTGTTGCGGGCGGTTTGCCTATGGGAGCAACGTTTGCGAGAGAAGATGTTATGACGGCTTTTCAGCGTGGAGACCATTCTAGCACGTTTAGCGGTAATCCGCTGGTTTGTGCCGCGGCTTCTGCTGCAATAGATGTACTAATTGAGGAGAAACTTCCTGAGCGGGCTGCAACCCATGGAAACTATTTCAAGGGCAAGCTGGAGACGCTAGCCGAGAAATATAAGATTGTCAGGGAGGTTCGCGGTTTAGGTCTCATGCTTGGGATGGAGTTGCGATTTGACGTTTACAATATACTGCTTGATTGCATGGACAAGGGTGTTCTTGTTTTGGATGCTGGAAGGAACGTTGTAAGGTTTCTGCCGCCGCTGGTTATCGAGAAGAAGCAAATCGACACTGTAGTAGAGGTTCTGGATGCGGCTATGGAGAAGGAGAACAAATGAGCGACGATTATGCGATTGATTTGCTGACGCGTATGATAAAGATCTACAGTCCTTCGGGCAATGAAGAGGAGATTTCCCTGTTCTTGGCTGATGAGATGAAGAAGCTTGGTTTTCGTGTTAACAGGGACAAAGTTGGAAACGTTATAGGCGAGGTTGGTGAGGGCTCTCCTATTATTTTGCTGTGTGGGCACATGGATACTGTTGAGGGAGAGATTCCTGTTCATGTTGAGGATGGACAACTATATGGTAGGGGCTCTGTAGATGCGAAAGGCCCTTTAGCAGCAATGATTGTTGCTGCTTCCAAGTTTGTTAAGGATGGCTTTCCGGGTAAGATTCTTGTTGTTGGCGTGGTTGATGAGGAGGGCTCAGGAAAAGGCATACAGCATTTTGTCGAAGAAGGCATACAGCCTGATTACGCCATTTTTGGTGAGCCAAGCGGCTTGGAGAAGGTTGTTTTTGGCTATAAGGGCATTTTGACTGTGAAGATTACTGTTGAGACTCCTTCGGGTCATTCTGCTGCTCCGTGGTTGTTTGAAAATGCAATTGAGAAGGCAATGGAGTTTTGGAGGCAGATTAACAGGCTTCATATGCGGGAGGAGAAACTGAAGAGCCGCTTCTATTCGATCACTTCATGTTTGACTGGGATAAAGGGTGGCAACAGTTCTGCTTCGTTTATTCCGTCTTATTGTGAGATTCTTATTCAGTTGCGGATTCCGCCTCAACTTGCTCCCGAGCAGGTGTTTGAGGAGGTAAAGCGGAAAATTGACAGATACAAGTCGACTAACCCGAAGGTTACTGTTAGTGTGGAGATGGTGGATGTTGCCAAAGCATTTGAGGCTGACCGCAGATCCGTGATTGTACGTGCTTTGGCTTGGGGTATAAGAAAAACAACACTAAATTATGCCTCTTTCTCAAGGAAGACGGGTACAGGAGACATGAATGTTCTGGGTAATGTGTTAAAGATTCCGGTGGTTACGTATGGACCCGGAGACTCGCGGCTAGATCACACACCCAATGAGCACATTGACATACAAGAATACTTGGATAGCATTGAAGTGTTAAAGAAATCGTTAACGAAGTTGCCTGATTTTGTAAAAAGGCAAAGACCAAGAAAACAAATAATCGATCAGTAGCAAACTTTTTCGTTCCACATATGTTTAGTGATTATATGTTGGCAGTCTAGTCAGGTGTATTGTTACTGCAGCTGCGACTGCGAACATGATTATTTGTGCTATCCAAATTGGAACAATGAAAATTGCGGAGTAAACTATTGCAGTCCATAAAAATATTATTGCGAATAGTTTTGTTTTCAGGGGGATTCCTTTGCCTTCCTTGTATCTTTGGATGTATTTTCCAAAATACCTGTTAGTTAGCATCCAGCGGGTCATCCGCTCTGAACTTCTGAAGTAGCAGGCTAAAGCAAGCAACAGGAAGGGCGTGGTTGGCAAAACAGGCAACACTATTCCGATGGCTCCAAGGGAAAGAGAGATTGTCCCTGCAACAAATAAGAGTGCACGGACAAGTTTTTGGCTGGCTTTTGTTTTGTTGGCTGTTTCGGATTCCTGTTGCATATACATAACGAATGTGGTAATTGTATTAAGTATTTGTTCTTTGCTTGGAAAAAATCAGAATTGTTTGCGAATTTCGTAAAATTATTAATCGGTCTATAGTTCAAATGTGGTTTTAATTTTTATAAGACTAGTGGCTGCGGATGCGCGTGCATCTTATTTTTGGGTTGGTTTTTATTTTCTTTGCGGCGGGTGAAAGAGAATAGGCAATAGAGAAAGAGAGCGGGTGTAAACACACGTACACGTGTACACGTGCAGGCGTCTCGGTGTGTTTGGGGAGTTAAAATTAAAAGGCTATCTTTGAAAAAGAAAAAATGCTAGTATTCATGCTGGTTTTTGTGGTAAAGTGTTTTATTTTGGCTTCGCTTCCAGATAATTAACGGTGTGTTTGTGTTGCGGGTTGCTTTTCAGGGTGAGCTTGGTGCTTATAGTGAGAGTGCAGTTTACAGTTTTTTTGGTCAGTCTGCAATTGTGAAGCCCTGCAAAAATTTTGGTGCCGTCTTCAAAAGCGTCAAAACTGGAGAAGTAGACTACGGGGTTGTTCCAATTGAAAACTCTATCGAGGGTAGCGTAAACCGCACCTACGATCTGTTTTTAGAATATGACCTCAAAGTTTGCGGTGAAATAATCATCAGAATCAGCCACTGTCTCATAGCCCACAAAGGAACCAGCATAGACTCGATAGAAACAGTCTATAGTCACCCCCAAGCCCTAGCTCAATGCAGAAAATTTCTAGAACAACATAAACTCAAGGCAATCTCTACCTTCGACACTGCAGGCAGCGTTAAGATGATTAAAGAAGAAAGTATGATGGACGCAGCAGCAATAGCCAGCGAAAGAGCAGCCCAAATCTACGACATGACCATACTAGAAAGAGAAATAGAGGACATCAAAAACAATTCTACCAGATTCTTTGTTATAGACAAGCAGGATTCGCACTACTCTGGAGAAGACAAAACCTCGATAATTTTTGCAGCCAAATCGATCCCCGGAGCCCTCTATAAGGTTCTCAAAGAATTTTCTGACAGGAACATAAACCTAACAAAGATAGAATCTAGACCCACCAAACAGACCCCATGGGAGTACCACTTCTACCTAGACTTTGAGGGACACAGAACCGAAACAAAATGCCAAGAAGCACTAGAAAGCATCAAAGACAAAACAATATTCATAAAAATTTTGGGCTCCTACAAGGCAGCCAAAAAACAAAACATCAAACTCTAGAAATCATCCAAAAGCCGATACATAAGCCTATAATACCGCTCATATTCAGGGTCTAATTCCTGCAATCGCTTCTTAACATGTCCCATCTTACCAGAGAAACCTGAACAATCTTTACTTTTCACCAGCTTGAGCCACTCTTCTACTTTCTCCAAGAATAAGCCCTCAATCTTTTCCATCTCAGGCAAGCTCATGTGAAGATTCGAATAGAAATGCGGCTCCTCAGAAGATACAGCCTCAGCCAAAGTCAACAAGAGCTTATAGCTGGCTCCACCCACCGCTTTCGCATCAACAAAGTTAGCATTATCCATCAGCGTGTCACCGGCAACCAAGCCCACAAAATGAGGAAAACCCAAAACCATAGACATCAACTCATCATGCTTTCTAGGCGACAAAACAGACACCTTCGCTCCATGTTTCTCCAGCCAGCCCATGAACTCGTCAGCAAACCGTTTCTCCTCAGTGCCTACTGGAGTAAGAACAAAGTTTTGTCCCTCAAGGCTTCTTGCGCCGGGACCAAACACAGGATGTGTTCCCAATGTAACTCCATGTTCCACATGTTGGTGCAGCAGATTCACGGGAATCTCCTTGATAGAACCGATGTCCATAACAACCTGATCGGGGCGCACTTGAGAGCCAATCTCCTTTAGGACAGGCTCTAGGCCATCCAAGGACATGCACAACAGAATCCAATCAGAGCCATCAAGAGCCTCCACGTTGTTACGGGCTACCTCAACCCCAAACTCAGCCTTTAACGCCTCTGCTTTGCTTTTGGTTCGGCTAGAAACAACTACCGAAAATCCTTCAGTCTTAAAGAATCTTGTGAACCATCGACCCATCTTTCCCGCGCCAATAACCGCTACTCTCAAGGTAGAGCCTCACAGAGCTTCTTCAAGCCCTCTCTAATCTTTTGCTCGCCAACAGTTAAGGCTATCCTAAAGTATTCTCGGTAATCTCCAAATGCGGTTCCTGGAGCCACAGCAACTCCCTTGTCCAGAAGATCCAAGGCGAAACGTTCAGAATCCAAGCCATCAACCTTAGGAAATAGATAAAATGGGGCATCAGGTCGAGAAAACTTCATCTTTGACTTCGAAAGAACAGAGTAAGCAACATCTGCCCTAACTTTAAACTCGGTCCTGATATCATCCGCAATCTTTTTCCTAGACTCCAAACCCTTCAAAGCGCCGTACTGGATAAACGCTGGAACACAGGTTGTGGTTATCTGGTTCAGCTTAATCATTCGCTTAGCCAGCTCCTTCTCAACAACAGCGTATCCGATTCTCCATCCAGTCATCAAAAACGATTTAGAAAACCCGCTCACCAGAATATTATCTTCCCCAAAATCTAGAATAGATTTAGTCTTCACGAAACTGATGTCCGAGTAAACCTCATCCGACAAAACAGTAACGCCCTTGTTTTGTGCTACCTGAACAATCTTACCGAAAGTTTTGTCATCAATAACCTTGCTTGTCGGATTGTTAGGGCTATTCAGTATTATCATCCGCGTATCTTCATCAATCAATGCCTCAAGCTGATCAGCGTCAACCTTCCAGTCAGACGCAAGGTCGCTCTTCAAAAACCGAATTTCAGCCCCAACCTTCTTTGCGGCTAACTCGTAACTTGTCCAGTGAGGAGACGGAACAACAACATTCTCGCCTTCTTCAAAACAGAAACATCAAGAAAAAATTGCCCACTTTGAACCAGTGGTCACCACAACATTGTCCACAGACACACCATGAATCTCTAGCCAATTCCTCACGCAGCTCCTTCTCGCCAGCCGCAGAAGAATACTTCGTTTTTCCTTGCTTCATAGCCACGTATGCAGCCTCAACTATTTCAGGCGGAGTCGGCAGGTCAGGGTCACCTAGATTAAACTTGATAATCCTCTTTTCCCTGATTCTCAAGTTGCATCGCTTTTTCGCTTATTTCATATAGCATCTTACTCAACTCCAAGAGAGAAAGAACGACTATTTTTTCTCATCAAGAATTGTGTAATACCGCTTTAAATCTTCTCATTCGGCACCTTGAACAAAGACGCCCAAAGCAATTATATCTTTGAAGATTGCTTCTACTTTTTGTGGATCAAGACCTGACTCCAGCGCCTTTGCCATGACATGCAAATAAACTGCATCTTCTCTCCGATGATCCTTAACCGCTAAACCATTTTTTACTTTGACAGCCCCAATACTTTTACAGATTTCCATCCGATCTTTCAACAGAAGTACAATCTTTGCATCGATTGCATCAATCTTATTCCGTAATGTCACTATATTCTCCAACAGCCTCAACTCCCAACACTTTAGGTAGTCAAACCTGCTCTAAGCAGCTGATCAACCAAAACAATAGCAACAGAAGCCTCAACAACCGGAACAGCCTTTGGCACAATACATGAATCATGTCTGCCTTTCACTTGAACTGTCGTATCCGCCATATTCAACATGTCCACAGTCCTCTGCTCTTTCGAAATCGAAGGCGTCGGCTTTACAGCCACCCTAACCACAATAGGCATCCCAGACGATAAACCACCCAAAACACCACCAGCATTATTGGTTACTGCCCTGATTTCTCCATCCCTCATCACATAGGAATCATTATTCTCTGAACCCTTCAACCGAGCAGCCTCAAATCCAACACCAAACTCGACACCCTTAACAGCTGGAATATCAAAAAGCATCTTCGCAAGCTCAGCATCCAACGAATCAAAAAGAGGCTCACCGACCCCCGCCAAAACGTTAGAAGCTACACACTCAACAATTCCACCCACACTGTCACCCTCACTCTTCGCCTTCAGAATCGTTTCCTCCATATTCACAGCAACCTTCGAATCTGGACACCTTACCGCGCTTTCGTAAGTCTTCTCCCGAACATCCTCAAGGGATGGAACAGCAAGCATTTTGACGCCTCCAATCTCAGTGGCGTATGCCAGAACTTGGATGTCTGCGAGTTGTAGCAGCTTCTTGGCAATAGCACCAGCCATAACAAAAGCAACTGTGATTCTACCCGAGAATCGTCCTCCGCCGCGATGATCATTGAAGCCTAAATACTTGATCTTGGCGGGATAGTCTGCGTGTCCGGGTCTGGGAGTATGCCTTATTGCATCGTAATCGTCAGAAATAACCTCCTTGTTCCACACTAAAACGCAGATTGGAGCACCAGTTGTGAAGCCCTCATAAGTTCCCGAGAGAAGTTCAACAGCGTCTTCTTCTCTTCGGGCAGAAACAATCTCCTCTTTTTTGGGTAACCGTTTGTCCAGTTCCTTCTGGATATCCTCCTCTGCAAGGGGAAGACCGGCTGGACACCCATCTATGACTGCTCCAACGCATCTGCCATGGCTTTCGCCGAAACATGTTACAACGAATTCTTTTCCTATCGAATTAGATACCAACGACATTAGCTCCTAACACACGCAGATCACTGAAGAACTGCGGATACGACTTATTTATACATTCAACGTTTTGAATCTTCGTTTCGCCAACGGCTCCAAGAGCAGCCACGGCACAGGACATAGCGATCCTGTGGTCATTATGGGGATCAATAGTTACCCCATTCAAACCAGGTGAACCGTTTATGGCTAATCCATCCTCGTTCACGACAATATCCGCCCCCATCTTCTTCAATTCAGTGCATATCGAATCGAGCCTATCTGATTCTTTGTACCTAAGCCGCTTCGCATTATATATCTCCGAACGCCCCTCAGCGTAACAGCCAAGAACAGCGCAAACAGGAACCAAATCTGGAATATCCTTTGCGTCAATATCAATCCCAACAAGTTGCCCGCCTTTAACCTCCACAGAATCATCTCCTATGTTAACTGATGTACCCATCTCCTCAAGTATGCCCAATATTGCTTTGTCGCCCTGAGCCGTTAGATACTCAAGATTCTTCACTGTTACCCGCGATGAAGTAACCGCAGCAGCTGCCAATAGAAAGGCTGCAGACGAAAAGTCTCCCGGAACAGTATGATCGCATGGACGATAGCTTTGAGTTGCAGGAATCCACATGTGAGAAAGATTAGGGTTTACAGCTCCTTCGAGTCCATGCTTAACCAGAACTTCAAGTGTCATTTCAACGTAGCCCTTAGACTCCAGATTAGTTGTGACCACAATTTCTGTGTCTTCTTTTGCCTTTGGACAAGCAAAAAGTAGTCCAGAAATGAACTGTGAACTTATGTCGCCCCTTATCGAAGTTTTTCCTCCCCTGATTCCGCCTCCATGAACAATAACAGATGAACCGTTTCTTTGAACAGTAGATTCGACTCCTAGTTCCTTGAGGCTCTCAAGAAGTGGCGCTACAGGTCTTCGCTCAAATGATGCCCCAAAAAGAAATGTTGAAGAGCCAGAGGCAAGGGCTGAAAGTGGAATCGTGAAACGAAGAGTTGAACCCGACTCTCTGCAGTCTATGGGATGGTCAGGCGTCTTGAGTGTTTCTTGTCCATGTATAGTCCAGTATTTTTCATGTATTTCTGTTTTGGCTCCAAATGCCTTTGCTGCCTCTAGGGTCGCTTGTGTGTCATCAGAAATGAGTGGATCAAAGATTTTTGAGGTTCCATTCGACAATGATGCGGCTATTAGCATCCTGTGAGTGTAAGCTTTTGAGGGAGGAGCCGAGACTACGCCCTCCAGATGATCAGTGTTCTTGACTGTAACATGCATTGTTTAGCCCATCACCTTAGCTTTCTCAAGATTAATATGAGCATCCAAGATTTCTCCCTCACGCTTACGCCAAACATCCTTTCACAAGTTCTATCTTGTCTTCAGGAACGATGGCGGAAACAGCGGGTCCAGTTCCAGACAACCCAGCAGCTACTGCTCCTGTTATGAGAGCATCTACAGCGGGGGATGAATCGTATCCTAGTGCTGAAGAGTAGATTAAACCGTTCAGGGTTAGGGCTGCCCAGTAGTTACCATTCAGGGCTTCTTTGTAGGCTATCTTAACGGCGGAGGCCATGCCCTTCATTCGCTTCACATCCGAACATATAGTATAGGTTTTTTCTGCTGGAACATAAAACAGAACGGCAAGTGCTTCAGTTGGCTCGAAGCGCTTGATGATTGCTCGTTCCATGTTATCGGTGATTACGATTCCGCCAAAATATGAGGCACAGGCATCGTCGAAGGCTCCAGTTATTGTAACCTTAGCGTCTAATGCACCGTCAACGCCCAGCTTCACCACTGAAACATCATCCAAGCTATGTTCTAGGGCGGCTGTTGTCGCCAATGCTATGGCATTCGCTGCTGCGCTGCTGCTCTTTAGTCCCCTTGCTACGGGAATGTTTGATGTGGTTTCTATTTTGGCGCCAAACTGCTGTTCTAAACCGAAGTGTTTGAGGATGCGTTCAACGGTTTTTTGTGCCAAAGCAGGATTCTCTGAAGAGTCAGAACGAATAGTAACATCCACATGTCCTGCTTCGTCTGTGAGGGCTACGACAGCTTTTGTCCAAAGGTCCACTCCGATGGCGGCTCCATTGCCAGTTGCTATCGCATTAATTATCGTAGCCGCTCCGTGAGATATCGCTTCAGCTTTTCTAGTCAATAGTGAACACCCTGTTTTTCAAGTTCGTTCAATGCTGCCTTCCTCATCACTTCAACTGGAGCAAGGCAGTTAGTCCAGATTTCGAAGGCGACGGCTCCCTGATAAATAAGCATTTCAATGCCCGAAACAACCTTGGCGCCAACAGATTTTGCGTCTGCTGCAAGCCTTGTTTCTAGGGGATTGTAGACTATATCCATTACGCACAAATCACGCCTCAGCAAACTCGACGGAACTGGGCTACTGTTAACGTCTGGATCCATGCCCACGGATGTGGCATTAACCAGAATATCTGTGGTTTCCAGTTCCTCCTCCAGAACTTCGGACGAGAGAGCAGCGCCCTTCACGTTTTTGCCAAAACTCTTCTTTAGCATTTCAGCTAATTTTTTTGCCTTCTCGGGAGTTCTATTGAGGATAACAAGCTCCTCTACATCTTGGGCTGCCTGATAGGCTATGGCTTTTGCTGTGCCTCCAGCTCCGATAAGAACCAACTTCTTTTCCTTCGAGGTACACGCCGTTTTCTTGTAGGGCAATCATGGTGCCGTTTCCGTCTGTGTTGTATCCAATCAGCCTTCCGTTGTTATTGAGTACAGTGTTTACTGCGCCGATAGACTTTGCCGTGGAGTCCACCTCATCTAGGTAGTTCATGACAGCGTTTTTGTGGGGCATGGTCACGTTTAATCCCCAAAGGCCTAAACTTTTTGCGCCCAAAATTGCGGTCTGCAATTCTCGTGTTGTTACTGTGAAAGCCACGTAAACTAGGTTAAGCCCCAATTCTTTGAATGCAGCATTGTGTATTATGGGACTTAGGGAGTGCTCTACTGGGTCGCCGATGATTGCACAAACCTTAGTTTTTCCGGAGATTCCCATCTTATTTTAGCCCCAGAGCCTCGTATGCACTTTTCATTTCTTGTATGGTTAATTGTCCTTTTGCCGTTTTTCTTTTTTCGTCAAGAGATGCAAAAGTGAAGAAAGCACCAAAAACAGGAGACACCAACCTAGAGTGCTTACCTAATTCTCCCATGGCAAAGCAGACTATCTTGGCTTTCTTGGAAGCCTCTGAAACAAAATCTAATGTAATCAGATTATCTTCTACAGTTCTGGCTGTGGTTATGATCTTGCAGACATCAGCACCCAAAGCAACTTCCTCATCGAGAACCTTAACCAGTTTTGACAACGGAGGGGTCTGTTCAAAATCATGAAACGAAACGATAACTTTTGCTCCAGCTTCATGCAGATTACGGATTAACTTCGTTTGGTTGGGTGTGCCCAAGTCTACGTCCACGTATTCGAAGCCGTTTCTCGCGGCATCGACCAAAATTTTTTGGCGTTCAGTTTCGCTTTCAGAAAAATTGCCATGCTTTTCGGTTGATTTGTTTGTAGCTATCAGGGGAGTCTTGCTGCATGATGGAATATCTGCTATTTGGTCATGGTTTTTTAGGCTGTCTAGTCTTACTTCAATGAGGTCCGGGTGCTCTGCCTCCGCTTTTCGTATTAACTCAAAGGCTTCATCAATTGTCTTGGGAGGAACTGCAACGCAGATTTTTATGATCAACGCTCTATCACTGCTTCTTCTTTCACTAATGTTCCGAAGTGCCTGCCGCCCGCTTCCACGCGAGCCAGAATCTTGTCGCCCTTCTTTAGGTCAGTTACTGCCTTGGAGCCTCCGGGAGTCACAACCCGTATTGTTTCGGCGTTCTGGGCAATCAACTTCAACGTTTTGCCGCCGTATTCTGCCTCGATGAGAAGCATTGGTCGCCACTCAATCTTAGCACGGGCAACATTAGTTAACCGGACGTTTCCTTGCCGGTCCACAATAAGAACCTCTTCCCCAGACTTTAGCTCAGACAAGTATCTAGTCCTAGCGGGGGACGTGAGAGCATACAACGAAAGAGGACCAGCGTTTACACGGAAGGGACGGGTTTCCACGTATGGGCTTTCATGAACCTCAGCCTGAACCAGAAACAGCCCAGAAGACTGGCAACCCAAAAGAATACCCTCTCCAGGCTTCATAAGGTCACACGTGTCGATGCAGGCTCGGGCGCCTGTTCCAATCTCCTTCAACTCAACAACCTCAACAGCAACCAACTCAAGCGCAAGAGCGTCCTTCTTGGCAAACTCTGCTGTCTGTTTGAGTTCTTCGAGGCTAGCTGTCTTCAGGACCACACCGTCTGATCCAAGTTCCAAAGTTTCCAAGGCAACCTTCGCCTCTTTTGTGCTGGAGACTTCTGCAAGCAGCTTGGTTTTTCCTCTGGTCTTGGCGATGAGGTTTTCTAAGGGAATAATTTTCCAGTCTGGAGTGCCAACAATAACGTAATCGCATGAAAGCTCAGCCGCGGCTATTGCAGTCTCCTCATCCTGTTTTCCTTCAATGATTATTTTCACAGCGACAATTCTGCCCTTAGCCTTCAACGCCTTCAGTTTCTCAGAGTCAAACACAGAAAGAACGGTGATGTCAGCCTCCGGAGAAGTTGAGGCAGATTTAATTCCAGAATTTTTGGCTTTCTCTATGTCCTTTACATCAACGAGCACGGCATCGCAGGTCTGAGCCGCAGACTTTAGCAATTTAGTTTTCGGGGTTTCAGGAAGGGAATGGTCTATTTCGAGCCAAAGTTCCTTCATTTGGATTCACCAAGAATCTTCAGGGCTTCAGCGACTGACGCCTCAGAATGGACAATAGCTGAGAGAGCCATGACTATCTTGGCTGGGTCTTCGTGCTGAAACACGTTTCGTCCTATGGAAAGACCTGCCCCTCCAGCAGTTATGGAATCCTTTACCATCTGCAAGGACATCACTGCTTGTCTCCATTTTTGGTCCACCAGCAATAATAACTGGAACATGGCAACTGCTGATAACCTCTTTGAATGATTCAACATCGCCAGTGTAGTTTGTTTTGACGATGTCTGCTCCTAACTCTGCGCCTAAACGAGCAGCGTGAGCAACCAAATCCACTGCATGTGAATCTTTTATGTTTGGTCCTCGAGGATACATCATAGCCAGAAGTGGCATGCCGTAATCGTCGCATTCACAGGCTACCTTACCAAACGTCGAGAGCATCTGGGCTTCCTGTTTAGCACCCACATTAATGTGCACTGAAACACCATCAGCCCCCAATCGGACAGCATCATCCACAGAGCAGATTTGCACCTTATTGTTTGGGTCAGGACAATGAACAGAAATTCCCGACAAGTGAACAATTAATCCTGCGTTTCCAGCATCAACACTTTTTGCTATGCCCCTGTTGATGACAACCGCGTCAACACCCCCAAGCAACAGCTTGTAAATGATGCTCTGCATATTCCCTAGTCCCTTAACTGGACCAAGTGTTACGCCGTGGTCCATGGGAACAATTACTGTTCTGTTGTCGCTTCGGAAGATTCGTCTTAACCGTCTTTTTTTACCGGATTCCAAAAGTTTCTATCTCCTTTAGATGAACTTTTTCATTTTCAAGTATTCCGCGTTAAGGATGCCACAGCCAGCAGCTCCCCGTATGGTATTATGTCCCAGAGCAATAAATTTCACCCCATCTAACACTGGATCCTTTCTGATTCTACCAACTACAGTGCTCATGCCATTGCCCTCCATCCTGTCCAATCGAGTTTGCGGACGATCATTCTCCCACGTAACAATAACTGGCTTTTCGGGGGCTGACGGAAGCTTCAGCTTTTGAGGTTCCCCAACAAAGTTTTCCATAGCCTCAGCTACAGCATTAGGCTCCGCCTTCTTTTTCGTCTCTACGAATACCGCTTCCATGTGACCATCAATCGTTGCAACTCTGTGACAACTAGATGAAACCTTAAAGTCCGCAGGTTTTGAGGCAGTGCCCAAAATCTTCTGTGTTTCGGTTTCCATCTTTGCCTCTTCTCCTCCGATATATGGAATAACGTTGTCCACTATGTCAAGGGAGGCAACACCTGGATATCCAGCGCCTGAGATTGCCTGCATCGTAGATACTATGAGGCTGTTGATGCCAAACTCGTCATAGATTGGCTTTAGGGGCAATGTTAGAACGGTTGTGCTGCAGTTGGGGTTTGTTACGATTGCTCCGTCCCACTTTCTTTTTCTGCGCTGTTCTTCTATGAGGCTGACGTGGCTGCAGTTTATTTCAGGGTTCAGCATGGGAACGTCAGTGTCCATTCGATGGGCAGAGGCGTTGCTAACCACAACATATCCTGCCATGGCGAATGCTTCCTCTACATTTCCCGCTACGTCAGATGGTAACGCTGAGAAGACAATGTCAACATCCTTAACTGCTCGTGGGTCGATGTCTACAACTTCCATTTGGGCGACAGCTTCGGGAACTGGTGTTGATTGTCGCCATCTGGACGCTTCATTGTATGTTCTTCCTGTGCTTCTTTCTGAGGCTGCAACCGTTGAAACTTCGAACCAGGGGTGCCCCTCTAGCAGTTGGACGAAGATTTGTCCGACGTTGCCTGTTGCTCCTAATACAGCTGCTTTCAACATTTTTAGTCACCTTCTAATGCGTCTCTAACTAAGTTTAGGACTTTCTCTTTTTCCTTCCATTCTACAAATAGAAGAATGCTTGACGTGATTGTCATCAAGCCGAAGATGTTGATGGAGTTCAGTCTCAGAGCCTCAGATATTCTTCCTGTGAGACCCGGAGTCTTCTCTAAGCCAACACCCTTGACTGTAAGAAAAGCCAATTGCTTTCTAACAGACATAGCCAATGTCTCCGGATGGGCTAGTATTATTTCATGAATTTTTTCGAGGAGTAGATTCGAATCCGAGTTCTCTGAAGTATAGAGTATCAACGAGTCGTAGTTCAAGGATAAACCCAGCAGCTCAGCATGATTTTTCACTGATTCAGTCAGCTCTTTTATAACTTGAGGCTGCTCGGAGACGCCCTTGCCTACAACAGTGATTAACATAGCAGGAGACGGACTTGTCAATTCAACATTCAAGTCGTTTGAGAGCGCTCCAACAATCAGAGTGCCCTCCGCGTTCAGATCGCCGTGACTGTGTTTGATTACCCTAACTTTTATTGACGCATCCTTGTATCTTAATGCCTTTCTGTGAATGAATTTTGTGCCAGAGTCTGCCAATCCAACCAAAGTGTTCACGTCAATTTCTGGAATCCGCTTTGGACTACCAATAATCTTTGGGTCAGCGGACATAATTCCCTCCGCATCAGTGACTAAGATAAGCTCATCCGCCTCTAAAGCCTTCGCTAATATGAAGGCAGTTGTATCACTTCCGCCTCTCCCCAATGTGGTTACTCGATTGTCTTTGGTTCTGCCCACGAAACCCGCAATCACGGGAATAACGCCAGCCTCAACAAGGGGAAGCACATTCTGTTCAGCTCGTTTGTAGCATGTATCCAAGATTGGGTTGGCGTCCGAAAACGAGTCGTCTGTTAGGATAGGCCATTCTGGATCGTGTGGGTCCACGTAACGGGAATCCACTCCCTGCGCCTTTAATGCTGCAGCGATAATTCTGATACTGGTTCTTTCCCCCATGGCCAGAATCTCATCTAAATCTTTCTTATGCAACCTGCCATTAGAGCTGTTTTTGGCTGCATTAAAAAGCGTGTCAGTTGTTTTTCCCATAGCTGAAACAATCACGACAATTTGTGTACCCTTCTTTGCTTCTTCAGCAACTGCCGTAACTGCCCTCAATATCCGTTCGTTATCTGCGAGGCTAGAGCCCCCAAATTTAACCACGATTCTTTTAGGTTTTTTTTCATTATTTTGTTTCATAACAACTAAACCATCCATGAAGCCCAGAAAACTAAAGACGTTAAATTTCAGCTAGCTGGGCTTAATTATAAAAGAAATAGCCAAAGCTATAGAAGTGCCAAGAAGTTGTCGAAGTCATCAAGTGGCTATTCATAGACCCAGTTTCCTTGATTGACACAAAACCCCCTTCTTATATAAAAAATTATCGTAGAGAAAAAATGGATACAAAAGACGACTTCAAAGTACACCTATGCCCATACGTCTTGAATGCTTAAACATATTTCATGAGGTATTCTTTTGCTTCGTTGACGCTTTTGAAACCGTATTTAATTTCATTGAAGCTCTGCCTCAATTTGATGATATCCTTTCGTACTTCGGTGGGGGTCCTCTTGCCCTTCACGACATCCAACATCAAAGAACACAGGCACTCTATGTCTTTTTCTTTGAAGCCTCTCCGGGTTACGTCTTGGAAACCTATTCTGAGACCCGACGGGTCACCATGGTTATGCTGATTGTCGTATGGCAAAAGATTCTTGTTCAAAATAATGTGAGCATCCTCAAGACTAAACGCAAGCTTCTGTCCGCCACCATATTCCCTAACGTCAACAGTGATCTGATGGGAACAAGTAAACCCATTCTTTCTTCCCAAAACCTTCACCCCATTCTCGAACAGGCACTTGCCCGCGGTCTGAGCATTCTTAATTGTCTGCTTAGCCAACTCCTTACCATACAGTTTCAGTTCCAATGCGGCTAAGCCCAAGGCAGGAAGCCGACCAAGATGAGTGTTCGAGGCGCTTAATGGGAACACCGCATGCTGCACCTTCTTGATTGCCTTCTTCATCCGCTCATCTTCACAATTTGCGAGGATAACTCCACCTTGAGGTCCTGGAAAAGTTTTGTGAGTTGACGCAGTTATGAAATCCACGCCCTCCCCGAAGGGATCCTGAAACTCTCCACCCGCAATCAAGCCCAAGACATGAGCTGCATCATAAACAACATAGGCGCCCGTTTCTTTAGCAACATTTGCCAGTTCTTTAACTGGATGGGGAAATGGGAAGACACTGCCTCCGAAAGTCACTATGCCGGGTCTAGCTGCGTCGATTATAGTTGCAGACTTTTCTGGGTCAATGTTCAATTCATCTATATTGTAAGCATGATTGATGGTTTCTAGCCCCAAGACCTTGCCGGCTAGTCCAGAGTAGTCATGAGTTATATGAGCCCCAGCGCTGAGGGGCAAGACTACCATCCGGTTATTTTTTGTTGCCAAAGAGATGCCTTTGAAGGTGGCAAGATTTGCGTGGGTACCTGAAACGAGTCTAACGTCAGCCCAAGTGCATCCGAACAGGTTTTTCATCAAATCTGTTGCGTAATTCTCGATTTTTGTAATGTATTTTTGACCTTGATAGTGCCGTGCTTTAACATGACCCTCAAGGTTATTTTCTCCTTCAGCGTATCTGGATTCCAAGTCCTGTGACAAGCTTAGCATTTCACTAACTGCCGGAGATTTGAGTCCCTCGCTTGCAATCAGATTTATGCAATCTTCTCCCCGGTAACGTTCATGGTCTTCGCTGGACTCAATTAACCCGAGAGCTAATTTCAAGAAGTCATTTTCCATCGCCCGTTTTCCTCCCAAACATTTCTTAAGGGCATTTTGTTGCTTTCTGAGCATTGCGTCACTTATTTATATTTCTTCACACGCAAAACCGCAGCATCAACCTGTAGCTTCGAAGGGCTTTAGCTGGCAATTTCCTGTTAAGAAATGGCTGTATTATAAGTCAATATATTGATTTCATAAAGCTTTTCTTTATTTTCAATATCGATTAGAATGGTGGAATCCATGAGTGACCGGAAACTCCACTATGGAGTGCGCCTAACCGCGGAGCAGCTTAAATATTTGAGGACTGTTGGTAAGCCTTCAGAATGGATACGTCAAGCAGTAGATGAAAAGAGAAGACGCGAAACGAAGAAGCACAGATTAAGATGAATTGAAGTTGGACATGAAAACTGCACAGAGAAAAGGGAGTTCGAGTCTACGAATGCCAAGTTGAAACAAAAAAATAGGCAAGACTTTTTGTCACAACGTTTCTAGAGGTTCAGTCAAATTCATTTATGTTGTAACTTACTTACGTTGTGACTTACCTTTTATAACATACACAAAAGTGTTTTTATCAAAACTTGCTTAATGCTTAAAGCTTCTTCCTAACAGAAGATAACGCAAGCAATAAATTAATGTCTAAACACCCTAGCGCGCGTAGGCAGTATGTTAAGGCTTATATTTTGAATACTGTTTCTATTTATTAATT
>CAVOMX010000020.1:0-45614 GCA_963697165.1 Candidatus Bathyarchaeota archaeon | reverse complement strand
AGCCTTGAACTATACGCCTTTTTTCATTTGTGTTTCATGTATATAGTCACTTCGTCTTTTGGCGCATTAGCGCAAATATTCAAAGCTAGCTTCTATAAGTTTGTTTTCCTCGGCTGGTTCTTTGCGTTTACTTCATGTCACTTGTCACTTTCAAAATGATGATTTGCCTGTCAATTTCAGTGTTCTCCAGTTCTTTATGATCTAGCAACTGTTTGCTGTGCAAAATTTCTTTGGTATTGTGGAATTCTATTGTTGTTTTCTAATGTTCTAAAGTAGTGTTAACTTGTCTGTTTGTTTCATATTGCCTTTGATCACGCAATTCAGCGAATCACGTAATTGTTAGATTAAAAGAAATGGAGAATTTGTTTTAATTTCTTATATGGGGTAATTTCCGCAAATTCTACAGAAGCCAAGTGGTGTGTTAACATATCCTTTGCAGTTCGGGCAGTATTTTCCGCTTTTATCGTTGTATACGTCAGAGGGTTTTCCGAAGTGTTTTCTGAACATCTCGTAATAGATCAGTTGTTCTTTACTTGAGAGAATTACGTCATCCTTTTCGAGGTAAAGTTTCTTTTTCTCTTCAAAAACTTCAGTTGCGACCTTCTTGTCAAAGTAATCAGGGAAAACCCATGTCCCTGTTCCCTGTTCTAGTGGCGCTTTTGATCGCCAAACAACTTCGTCTGGAATCAATCCATCATATGCTTTGCGCATTAGCCATTTGCCATATGTTACGCCGTTTTCAACATTTACTTTGAACTTGACTGGAAGCTTCTTCGCGTAATCCATGAACAACGGGTCAAGATAGGGTGCTCTTATAGCAACACCAATTGATTTGCCCATAGGTACAGACGAGAACGACATTCCACTCCACATAACCGAGAGTGCTTTGGCAAACTCAGTTTCGGATAAATGGAATTGCCAAGGATAACCAAAAAGTTCATCCAAAGCGTCACCGGTGAGAACACTGTTTATCCCCTGTTCTTTTGCAACAGTCATTCCTATGTACGCTGGGAGCGTGTTTCTGACATCCATTGGATCATAAGTTTTTAGTACTTTTACTACTTGTTCTGCTGCACTTACTGCCTCTTCGATGTCAAACACAACAAATTCATGATCAAGGTTAAGAAACTCAACCATTTTCTTTACATATTCAGTATCTCTGGGTTTTCCCTGTTTGAATGCGACAGTTATCGCCTTAATCTTTGGGTTGAATTTTACTGCCTCATATGCTATTATGCTTGTGTCAGTTCCAGCTGAAAACAAAATTCCTTCAGCCATATTTTTTTGGACAACTTTGTTAACTAAGGTCCGTAATTCCGGCAATATTTTTTCATAATCTTGTTTGGTGGCTGACATTCTATTTTATGTCCTCCATATCGAGACTAATACATAGCCAAAATGTGTTTCTTGTTTGATTCATTCCAATTCCCCGTCTTCATTACCGTTCTCAATAATGTTTCAATAGAAAACAAAATAATTAACTATTTACATATAAATATTTCTAATAAATGAACGAATATTTTGTGTTAAAGATGTAATATTGAATGTATTTATAACGTGATGTTGCACGCGAGTTCTTTTGTGTGCGTCCAACTGCTAAACCCGTAAATGATCTACTTAGCTAAATTACATGTTCACACGGAAATTATCCTACTACATGTAAAAAGTTTGTTGAAGCCAATTGCGGCAGCATCGAAGTAGAGAGTAAGGAACAAAAATGCACAACATTCAAAATTAAACTGCCAATAATCTAATTTTTCTGTTATTTTGATTCATTTTTCTGGTGCAAAAAATCTTCAGCCTGCTTTTAAACACATTTTATCCATTTCTAGTCTCACCATAATATCTAGAGCTTCATTAAACAACTAATTTCTATATGAAGAAAAAACTAACCTTGTATAAACTAGAAACAATTTTCTGTTCGAATATAATCGTTCATGTATTCAAACTTTTAGTTGTTGGCAACCCATAGTTATGTTGTGCTCTCACCGAAAAGAAGACCTGCTCTGCAAGCGTAAATCCCAAAAATTGTATCATCTCATATAATGAGATACCCAAAAATTGATCTTCCATGGGTGGCGTGGTACAGGCTTTGGTGAGAGTACCCTTTCCCCTTTTACAAATCAGGTCTAACCCGTTTTGTTCATAGTCATCCTTCATTTGTTAACTGTCACCGTTTCATCTGCGTTTTGCATTTGGAATTACTTCCTGAGCTGCAGTCAGAAACTTTTGCATTTCCTCTTCGCTTAAGGATTTCGTCATTAAGTCTGGGTCTATAACCGTCTTTCCAATGCTAACATCAAACTTCTGCAAAACATATTTCCTGCACCCCTTCAAGCTGCGGCATATCTGTTTTATGTCCTCTAAATCATGTATCGTAGGAACAACCGTGGTCCTAAATTCATAATCCATGCTGGACTCCAGCAAGAGTCGAATGCTTTCTTTAACGTTTTCCAGCATTTTTTCTACGTTGATGCCAGTTGCTTTAGAGTACTTTTCGGTAGTCAGTGGCGCCTTTATGTCCATGGCTATGTAATCCACGAGCTTTTTATCCATAAGTTCTTTTAGCAGAGTGGGGTTGGTTCCGTTTGTATCCAATTTAACTAGAAAACCCATCTTCTTTATTCTGGAGCATAATTCTGGCAGACTACTTTGAAGGGTCGGTTCCCCTCCCGTGATACACACTCCATCTGTCCATCCTTTCTGCTTCTTAAGCTGATCTTCTATGTATTCAAAAGGGGTAGTATCAAGCTTTTCAGGATTAAGAACAAGATTTACGTTATGACAGAAGGGACAACGAAAATTGCAGCATGAAATGAAAATAACCGAGGAAATTTTGCCGTCCCAATCCACGAAACTGATGTCAATAAACCCTTTTACATCCAATGTTTAACCACTTTCTAAACGATTAGATATGTTTAGCACCTTAAGTTCTTTTATAACAAAACAAATATTGATGGAACAAGAAACCTCTATCCCGCGGAAATAGTTATTAAACCGCAAAAATAAACCAAAAAACAATAAGAGAAAGCTTCCAAGGTAATTTTATGCAAGAAACAGAAGATATCCAAACTAGTACTCTTGATGAACAGACTGTTCTCAGAACAAGAATGAAGAAGATTAAGCACAAAATAGCTGTTATCAGTGGCAAGGGAGGCGTCGGAAAAACCGTTACCGCAGTAAACTTAGCCATAGCTTTTGCCCTGCAAGGCCACGAAAATCGCGTCGGTCTTTTGGACGCTGACCTTCATGGTCCCTGCGTTCCGAAGATGCTTGGAATGGAAGACAAAAAACTTAGGGTGGGACCGATAGGAGCATTTCCGGCAGTGGGTCCTTTGGGCGTGAAGGTTATTTCTATGGCGTTCGTGCTTGAAGGCAAAGAAGTTCCTGTCGTTTGGCGAGGACCATTGAAGATGAGAGCCATCCAACAATTCTTATCCGAGGTTGCATGGGGCGAACTGGATTTTCTTCTTATAGATTTACCTCCTGGAACTGGGGATGAACCCTTGAGTGTCATGAAGCTTCTTCCTGAAATGGACGGCGTTGTCATCGTAACTATTCCTTCTGAGGTTTCCCAAACGGTGGTAGGAAAATCCATCACCTTCTCCAGACAACTGAATGTTCCGGTGATTGGGATAATTGAAAACATGAGTGGTTTCGTCTGCCCGGATTGCGGTAAAGTGACTCATATCTTCAAGACTGGAGGAGGAAAAAAAGTTGCTCAAGAATTTTCTGTTCCATTTTTGGGAAGTATACCCCTTGATCCACGAATCTGTGAAGCCTCAGACTTGGGGCGCCCATTTATTATGGAGTATCCTGATTCGCCTGCAGCAAAAGCATTCATGGAGATCGTGGAAAAAATCAAGATGTACATCCAAAACAAAGAAACCACTGATAGTCAGTCACCTGACAAGACCGGAGACAAATAGTTTCTAGTGTATGTGTAAATTTATAATCCAATTATATCTCCAGTGTGAAGAGGACAGCAACGGTCTCCTAATACGTCGGCAATCTTTACGGGACCTGTAGCAAGAAGAGATACGCCGCCAACATATTCAACGTCAAAGCGCCTGAAAAGTGCGCCGATTAGCTTTAGATGTGGCATTATCTTGAGTTTCGGATCGAAAAGCATTGGATGCCCAAATAACTGGAACCCATTTTTTCATTTGTTTTAGGGCTTCTATCAAGCCTCCTGTGTGATCGTAGTGACCATGACTGAGTGAAATCACGTCGACATCATCCACATTTATTTTCATTGTGTCAACATTGTTTTGAATTGCGTTTGATGATGGTCCTGTGTCCATCATAACAGTAACTTTATCGTCGTCAATTGTTCCAGCTATGAAAAAGGAAAGACCGTGTTTAGCTTGCAGTTTAGGTTTATCACTGTTTTTTGGAGTCTTCAATTAAAACTGTTATCTGGATATGTTATTGACAGCCATTTTGTTTACTACCTTTGTTTTAAATTGTGGATGGCATGTGCTGATACAATGGTTTTTGGTGGCTTAACTAAAGAGAATTGTGTTTAGAAAATAAACTAGTTAACAAAACATGTGCATGTGTCTGTCTTATGGGCTAACTATGGTTGATCTAACCTGTTTTACTCCTTTTCTGGTTGCGAGCTCTTGTGCAAGTTTTCTTATGTCTTCTGCGTCGCCCTTAACTGCAACAGCCTCAAGGCATTCTTTGTCGCTTAAGTGAACATGAAGAACTGAATTTATAACATTACGATGATGGTGCTGAGATTCGATAAGTTCGTCTTCTAAGCCTTTGACATCATGGTCATAAACCATCACTAATACGCCCGCCTTTTTTCCCTTCTGCTTGTGAAGTAACTTCTGCTCAGTAACAAATGTCGTAACCGCATCCTGAATAGCCTTCGATCGGCTCTCGTAGCCCATCTCTTCAATGGTTTCATCCAACTCCTTTAGCAGTTCTGGCGGAAAAGTGACCCCAACACGAACAATCTTAGTCATATATTCTCCCAACTAAACCGTTAGCCTACTAATCATAAAACCTTTATCTATCTCGAATTGCTGAACTTGCAATATTCGTTCTCGTTTTTCTGTTCTTCCCTTCAACTCTTTCTGGGTGCACCACAGATAGGACAAGAACTCGAAGTAGCAGGCATCAAAGCTTTACAATATTCACAGGGCACCATCTCGACCTCTTCTTTGATTACTGTCGTTGCAGCCCTGATTACCTGAAGTTCGATTGTTTCGCTAGTAGCATCAGGACGACCATCTACACACACCACTCCCTTGATGAACCATGAAACGTTCGCATCTATACCATCTAATGTTTCACGTCCACTTGCAGGAATATTAACTTTGATTGGGAATATCTTTTTGAATCCAGGTACAATGTGCATTGGAACGCTTGCCTTCAAATCATCTGAAAGAAGCGTCGCTGAATCCCAGTATACATGTCGCACATCGCGTCGAAGACGCTCATTGTAGACCCACCTTTCGCGTCTCCTTTTTTCGATGCATCGGAGCTCGGCTCTTATTTCTGTGGCGTCAAATTCTTCTTTGGATGAAACTGTAATTGTTCCGCTTGTGTTTGCTCCCAGCGCTATTGTTCTTTTTTCAATCTCAAGTTTGACTGCAGTTTGTGGTTTCTTAAACATTTTGAAGAAGCCCAAAGAGTTCTATCTCCGGTTAGATTTTATCCCGAAGAATAAAGTCTATTTCATGATTTATGTGTGTTACTCCAAAAAGAAGACCTCTGATTTGTAATTGTAATACCATCAAAATTAGTGAAATTGTGGCTGAATAGAAACTTCACAATAATGTGGATGTAAACGTTTTTCTGGGCTTTTCACTGTTTAGTTGGTGATTAATATGAAAGATCAAGAC
Source organism: Candidatus Bathyarchaeota archaeon (assembly GCA_963697165.1). GTDB lineage: Archaea > Thermoproteota > Bathyarchaeia > Bathyarchaeales > Bathyarchaeaceae > Bathyarchaeum. The sequence goes on along the minus strand of CAVOMX010000020.1, from coordinate 39,756 downwards.
TTAGCGCTTGCCAAACTGAAGCTAATAGAGGAAGACCTTAGTCTAGTGATTGTGAAGAATGGAAAAGTGGTCTTTGAAACCAGAAATCAAGGTGTAAGTGGTTTTCTGCAAGCCATCGAGACACTGAACCGAAATTTGGTTGAAGCCTCAGTAGCTGATAAAATTGTTGGATTGGCAGCGGCGATGCTCTGTGTCTACTCTGGAGTATCTTCTGTGTTTGCGTTGACCGTTAGTGAGGGGGGAATCAGGGTTCTTAAAGACAACAATATTGTATGCCTGTTTGACAAGAAAGTTTCAAACATCCTGAACCGCAGCAAAAATGATGTGTGCCCCTTCGAAAAAGTGGCTATTGCTTCTGGAAGCTCGGAGGAGGCTTATGGGAAGTTGAAGACCTGCGCGAGTCAATTGATGAGAAAATCTGCAAAAAATAGCTAGTCTTTTATTGTGTAGCCTGTTTTTGTTAACGGCACTGTTATTTTAAAGAAAAATAGAGAAAGGGGGATTGTTTGTGGCTTATTCTCCCGTATTTGTTGATGGTAACAGTATAGGCGTTCCGTCAGGAGCCATTATCAGTATGTCAATGTCCGGAGCTATCTGCTTGAGAGTCTGCACCGTAAGGTAAAGTTCTGCCAGCCTAGTGTCGTTACCTGATGCACCTGCAGCCTCAAGAACAAGCTCTATAGCCTCTCTTGTTGCATTCGCTTCAATAACTGTTGCATTTGCGTTTGCTGCTGCTTCAATTGTTATTTTCTCGGCAGTCGCAGTGGCTTCAATTACTACTATTTGTCTTTCAAAGTCTGCCTGAATCTTCTGCTGTTCAGCAACCAGTTTTTCTTCGATTGATATTGTATACGTGTCTGGGTATCCTATGTTTCTAAGCTCAAATTCGAAGTTTGTTATCGCTCCAGCGAGAGTCGGTGATGTGCTAATTTTGTTCCAGACAGCATCCCGCATGCTTTGAGCCACAAAATCTCTCTGGTCTATCGTCTCAATTGTGCTGAAGTCTTTCGTGACTATTCTGATCTGTTCTCTAGTGATAGACGATATGATATCCTTTTTCCAGTTCTTTTGGGGGAGATTCTCATACAAGGCACTAAGTTTTGCGGTATCAAGCTTCCACCTTATGGTGACGTCGATTTCCATCTCCAGCTGGTCTTTCGAAAAACTTTTAACTGTTGGAAAGTCTGCGGTGCGATCGGTTCCATCACCCCACATTCCCAAGCTGTCCACGGAAACTGTGATCTGGACGGCATTGACCCATGGAGCCTTAGTTGCATAAGTTGGACCTAGGACTGGTTCGCTGATTGTGCCGCCCAGAGGGTCGACCATTATAACTGCATTGCCTACCGGAACGCTGACCCACATGGTTAAGAAGAAGACTGCTGCAAAAATCGCTATCAATACTGTTACTATAATTATTACATATCCAAGTAACCCAAATGAGGTATTAAACTGGTATCTATTTTCATTTTCCATATTCATTTTTCACCTCCAATATGCGTTTATGACAAAACACAAATATACGTTGTTTGTGCTGTGTCACGAAGCTAAAAAATTCACCTTGTCTTCCTTTTACGTTATGTACAATTTAAACATACTCAATTAAATCTAAATATTTTTCTAAAATAGTATATATATCTCTATTGAATCTATATATCCACAATTTGGTATGCCGTGGCTACCTGCATCTCAATATGTCTCAAAAGTAGGACGCCGTTAACATCTTTTAATTCAAACTAGTTTTCAACATTTTTTCAGCAACAGTTTTTCCCAGTTTATGGCACTCTTCTAAACCTTTCTTGTCTGGGTTATATTTTATGCGTAAAGCAGGTTCCACGACATCCATTTGAAATCGGTTCTTCATTATCTCCAACAACATGTTAGGCGCTTCTCCGCTCCAACCATAAGAACCAAACGCTGCTCCAACCTTACCTTTTAGATTTATCCCTTCCTTAGACGCCCCTTCTAGTAAATTCTTAATGTCTATTCCTATGTCATGGTAGTATGTGGGCATCCCAAGAATTATTGCATCAGCCTCTGCAAGTTCCTCTGGTTTAACAAAATATTTCAGTTCCACATCAATTCCCACAACAGACTTTGCTCCATTTTCGATCGCCCTTGCCATCTTCTCGGTGTTGCCTGTTTGGCTGTAATAAACTATAAGCAGCTTGAGTGTATTCGTCAAATTATGGACCTCAAATAATGTAACTGTGAATAAAGAAAGATAACTGTTACGTATAACATAACACAAAATTAACGGTTCGAACGACGGAGTTCTTTTTAAATGAATTCATGATGTTATTACATTTAAGATAATTTGGGAAGTGTTATTATGGCTATAACAGAAACTGCTGAGATCGGAATCATAGGCGGAACAGGCGTCTATGACCAAGAAAATTTTGAAGATATAAAAGAGATTAAGTTTTTCACTCCTTTTGGTGAAACATCAGACCTCGTTTCTGTTGGCGTTTACAAGAATGTTAATGTGGCATTTATCCCCCGGCATGGTAAAAACCATACAATTCCTCCTCATCGAGTTAACTATCGGGCTAACGTGTGGGCGCTAAAACAGTTAGGCGTAAAAAGAATAATTGCTTCAGCAGCAGTAGGAAGTCTACGGGAGGATTATGGTCCAGGAACTTTTGTTGTTCCAGACCAGTTTATTGACCGAACAAAAAAACGATTAGACACTTTTTATGAGGGAGGACAAGTCTGTCACATATCCGCGGCAGATCCCTTCTGTGAACAGCTTCGACCATTTTTCATCGATGTTGCTAAGCGGCTTGGATTAGATGTTAAAAAAAGTGGGACATACGTTTGTATTGAAGGTCCACGGTTTTCAACTAGAGCAGAGTCCAGACTTTTTCAGATGTGGAAAGCGGATGTAGTGGGAATGACCATTTATCCCGAGTGTGTTTTGGCTAGGGAAGCAGAACTGTGTTACGTCTCAATCTCTATAGTTACTGACTATGATGTGTGGGCTGAAAGTCCAGTGTCTACAAAAGAGGTAATCGAAAAAGCGCGTCAAGAGTAACGAAGACTTGAAAAAACTGATTCTAGACGCTATTCCACAAATACCAAAAACTAGAGATTGTGGTTGTGGCTCAGCACTGAAAGATGCCCTGATGTAACGGAAGAATTGTGTGTTTTTGGTGCTAAATCCAAAATTATTTCTTTGTGTTGTCCTGAATGAGATTTCGTCGTTTAATCTCTTGCAGAATATCTGCTACTGTTTCTTCAGTTATGTCAATCGTATGTAATTGTTTTAGTTCATTTTTTATTTGTGTAACGTCAACGTCGCCGTCAGGACTCATTTTTAGATCGTGCACATACTTTCGGAACAATGGTACACATGTCTTCTATGAAGTTCCACGGGAATATTACCCAGCGCCACGGTAACTCTTCGCCAACGTAGTCTGCCTTAAACTTGGCGCAGGTTAGATGTTGTAGAGCAGCAGTTCGGACTTCTGATGGATTCAAAGATTTAATGTAATCAACTGTTACACGCATGCTTTCGCCGGTATCTGTGATGTCGTCAACAACTAAGACCTTTTTTCCAGTCAAGTCAACATTTAAGGGGTGTTTCAGTTTGGCTGTTCCGTCTGGTGTTGCTGTTACGCCCCAGTGCTCAACTTTTAGGCTGACAAGGTCTTTTACGCCCACAAAATCACATAGAACTCGAGCTAACACCCAACCTCCCCGTGCTAAACCAACTATTATGTCTGGTTTGTAGCCTGAACTGTTAATTTTGTCTGCTACTTTGCCTAGCTAACTTGTAAAAATAGTTCCAGTCCATGACTTGACATTCGAAACCTTCTGTATCCATAACAGAAAGCCATCCTTTTCCTATTTCTGATTAATTCATTAACTTTCTAATATTACGGTTTCGCCTTGTCAATCCATTCAAATTTTTTTTCGCTAAACTGTTAGCAAGTTTTAATATTCTTGGCAATGTACTCCAAGAAAGAGGAAAGTTACATTTCTAAAGTCTGTGTTAATCCGCAGATTTTCCACTCCAGTAGCTGTTTTACTGACGCCATTTTTTTATTATATAACTACACGCTAATCCTCAGTGCTTATGTAGTAATATTCGCCCATCTCTTTCTGTTCTCGGTCTAGCCTAGAGCCTTCCTTGTTCACTCTTGGGCGTTTCGTTTGAGGATCTCTCCTGAATGTGATAGTCATGTCCTTGAGAAAGCTGTTCATGCCGTTACGAAGATCTGTTGGTGGATTTGCAAAGCCGCGAAGTCCAGGTTCTCCAGCGAAAATCATGAGGCGATCAGCTATGAAATCTTGTGCCACCACATCATGCTCCACCACTAAAGCTGTTACTTTTCTGTTTTCTATTACCCGCCGAATCGTTCGAGCCACAGAGAGCCTATCTTCAACGTCCAAATATGCGCTTGGTTCATCGAGAAGATACAACTCTGCTGATCGAGATAGGCACGCAGCAATGGCGACTCTTTGAAGTTCCCCTCCGCTAAGCTCATTTATTTCTCGGTCAAGGAGAACCTGCATTTTGAGGGGCTGCAGAATCTGACTGTGATACAAGCTTGTTCCAAAATCTTTGTCAGCGGTCTCTTTCAGCAGTTCTTCAACAGTTCCATTATACTGCGGCGAAATGTATTGAGGTTTATAGCTTACTTTCAGGTCATCCACCTTGGATGTTTCTCCAGAATCAGACTGCTCAATTCCAGCAATTAGCTTAACGAATGTAGTTTTTCCAATCCCGTTGGGTCCAAATATTCCAACAACTTCGCCCCTTTTCACCTCTCCCGGAGCCGCTTTAAACTCAAAATCACCGAAAGACTTCTTGATTTCGCTCCACTGAAGCAGTGGTTCACCCACCGTCAACCCCGCTACCGGAGGCTTAACGTGAAATATTATGGGTTCTTTTCTGAATCGCATGTTCTCGTCTGGAATATAGCCTTCAAGGTAAATGTTTATTCCAACTCGTACTCCGTGAACGTGAGAGATTACCCCATAAACTCCGGGATCGCCATAAAAAACGCAGATTTGATCAGACAGATAATCTAGAATCGCCAAGTCGTGCTCTGCAACAATAACTGTTTTGTCCTCATCTTTGAGGGAACGAATAGTCTTCGCGACCTGCAGCCTCTGCTTTACATCTAAGTAGCTGGAAGGCTCATCGAAGAGGTAAACGTCTGCTTCTCGGCAGATAGATGCAGCTACAGCCACTCTCTGGAGTTCTCCCCCGCTCAAAACTTTCAGGTTTCTGTTCCAGACGGTTTTTAGCTGAAGCTGTTCGGCTAGCTGGTTCAGCTTGTCCCGTTCGTCGACTTTTTCAAGAAGTTCCCCTACCTTACCAGAGACAACCCGAGATATCCTGTCTACATACTGGGGTTTGTGTACAACCTTCAGGGTTCCTTCGCTTAATCTCTGGAAATATTCCTGTAGAGTTGAGCCTCGAAAATGTTGAATCAGTTGCGTCCAATCTGGTGGCTCATCATATTGTCCTAGGTTCGGTTTGATTTCTCCGGAAAGAATGTGAAGTGCAGTTGTTTTTCCTATACCATTTTGGCCTAAAAGTCCTAGAACTACTCCTGAGGATGGTGTTGGGAGGCGAAAGAGTTTGAATGTGTTTGGTCCAAACCTGTGACTACAATCTTCCTCCAGTTCGTCCGCCAAGTTGACGATGGAGATTGCTTTGAATGGGCATTTCCTAACGCATATGCCACATCCTACGCATAGGCTTTCTACGATTTGTGGTGTGTCTCCTTCAAACACTATCGCTTCAATCTTGTTTCTTACTGGCGGACAGAAGCGATAGCATACTCTACCACAACGTTTGGATTCGCATCTTTCTTCGTCGAGAACCGCTATTCGAACCATCTTCAATCAATACCCTTTGTAACGTAAAATAAAAGATGAAGAATAATAATTTGCTGCTCAGAAAACATTCGATAAATATTATGTTTAATCGAAAATAAGTTACTGTTCACGACTCAAGAAAATCTGTTTTGAAGATAATTTTAAATCTTGATAGCATACAGATTTAGTTATCTATTTGTATAAAATAGATTTTAATAGAAATTAGGCGGTGAATCAAAACTTGGATTATGAAATTAAGTACAAGCCCTCTTATTCGATGCTTGTTGTAAAGTTGGAACCAAACGAAACTGTCACTGCAGAAGCCGGCGCCATGACTTACATGGAACCCAACATAAATGTAAACACACGCAAACGAGAAAAGAGCCTCTTAGGCACATTGGGTCTCTCACTCTTGGGACGACAATCCTTCTTTGTAAATGATTACCAGGCACAAAGCACCCCCGGGGAAGTTGCATTTGTTTCTGCTCCCGTTGGCGACATTGAAATACTGGAAGTCAAGCCAAACCAAGGCTACATCATACAATCTGCTTCCTATATTGCATCCACCCAAAACGTCGACTTGGACATGAAATGGCAAGGATTCACAAAAGGTCTTTTCGGACAGGGACTCTTCATGATAAAAGCCAAAGGAGAAGGAAAACTGTTCATTAACACTTTTGGAGCAATCGACAAACACACCTTAGACGCAGACAAAACATTAATTGTCGACAACTTTCATCTCGTTGCATTCAGCGATAGTTGCGACTATAAAGTCAAAAAATTCGGAGGACTAAAATCTACTCTACTCGGCGGCGAAGGACTAGTTACGGAAATAAGAGGTCCCGGAGACGTTTATATACAAACCAAAAACCTGCGCGAATTCGTAGACTGGCTCTGGACACTCCTCGAACCTAGAGTTAAATCAAGAGCAAGATAGAACCTAAAAATAATCAGCCAATTTTTTTCTCCATTTTTTGTCTTATGGTCTTTCAGCGATGGCTATATCCATTAGAGAATGATCGTTAGAGAGTTTACTTTGATTTTTTCTTTTTTTCAACATCTAAATGAAGTTTTTTGTAGCGAATACAAAATAAAAAACAACCAGATTTCTCGAATTATGCTTTCTACATGCTTATGACAAAAAGAGCGAAAAGTGCAAAACCTTATATTTTGAACAATTGATATACTTCACTCGTTGATGAGTGATGATCGTTTCTAGCACTAAAAACTACAAAAACAACAAACAAGGCTTCGCGCAAGAGTAAATTCACGATTTCATGCATCTTTCATTACATAAAACGCGCCAATTTCAGTGACTGTTTCCTCGAATTCTATACCAATTTTCAGTTTAGCAATTAACAATACTTTTATTATTGCTGAAGGCGACCAGAACTCAAGTAGCCGATTATTTGTTAAGTATTATTGTTAACGTATCTTGTAGCATCGGAGAGATTGGGTAGAACATTAATAGATGCTTGTTACTATTTGATTTGAAGACAACATGACCATTCTGAAAGCAACGAAAAAGAATATTATTGTTGCCGCTCAGGTTGTGAGAAATGGCGGTTTAGTAATTTATCCAACAGAAACTGTCTACGGGTTAGGATGCGACCCCTTTAACGTCGACGCTGTGAAGCACCTTTTGTATGTTAAAGCCAATAGAAGTAAGCCTCTGCCTGTGTTGGCGGCAAGCATAACTGATGTTGAGAATGTGGCTTTTGTCTCTCAGAACGGGAAACGGTTAGCTGCAAAGTTCTGGCCCGGGTCTCTCACATTTGTTTTTTCCAAGAAGCCTACTTTTCCTGATGTTGTTACTTTTGGTTCGGATTCTATTGGTTTGAGAATACCCGACCATGATGTGGCTCTTCGTTTGATTCGTTTGTCTGGCGGTCTTCTGATTGGGTCAAGTGCCAACAGAACGGGAGAAGAGCCTCCGCGAAATGTTCATGAAATATCTGATGAATTGAAGCAAATGGTAGATGTGGTTCTTGACGGTGGACCTGCAGTTCAGGGGATGCCGTCAACTGTGGCTGATTTGACTTCAGATAAGCCAAGAATTCTTCGGGAGGGTCCAATAAGTCTAAAGATGATTTTAGATGCTTTAGCTCTTGGTGACTAGAAGTGCCATGCGTTCAATAACAAGATCGGTTAATGTCTCTTTTTCTAGCCCCTCTTTTTTCAGTTTAGCCTTGAATTCAAGGTCAGAAATGTCGAACAATTTTTTTATATCTTTAATTTTTTTATCTGTTAATTCTAGGACATTGTCATTACGTTCGCCGGGGATTGTTTCAGTAACTAAGCATAGGTATTTTTCCTTTTCATGGCTGTTTTTTGACATTATTAGTGCTGCTACTTCTGAAGTGTTTTTTTTGATTCCCAACATTTTTACAGCTTTTTTTATCTGCCTTTGGGCAGAAGCGTAAAGGAGTGCTTCAACGGCGAGGCTGTTTGATATGTTACTCTTTTTTTTGAAGGCATTCAACGCGTTTATGGCTGCAAAATACATGTGCTGGTGACCTGCTACGTGTCTAGCGTCAAAGAACTGGATGGGTGCTTCTTTGTTTTCTTTCCTGAAGTGTTCTAGGAATGTGTTTGTATTCTCTATCTTTACGTTGCTGAAGCCGACTATGGCGATGTTTTCGTTAGTTTTTTCAAATTTTTTTGTCATTGTTTTTCCTCGGCAATCTCTTTAATGAATTGTTCTACGATTTTTCTGTCTAGCCCTGAACTGATTAATTTTTCTTTAGCATATTCCATTGGTCCGTTTTCACCTCTTGTTTTTTCCACGGTTTTTCTAACTGTTTCTTTTTGTTCCCACGGAAAAACTATCCAGTATCGTGTTTGTTTTTCGTAGTAATGCGGAACTATGATGCTCCACGGTTTGTAATAGATTGTTGCAATCTTGATTTCTGATGCGCCCTGCTTTTTCAGATGCAAGTTTACAAGTTTGAGGCTCTCGCCTGTGTCCGCCAAATCGTCAACAACCAGAACCTTCTTGTCCTTAACTGGAAAAGAGACTGGCTGCGTAATTGTCGGTTCAGATTTGGTTTTGGCGACTCCCACGTAAAACTCTGTTGTTACGTTAGCTAGTTTAGAATTTTCGAGCAGGTCAGACATTATTCGAGCTGGAATCCAACCGCCTCTGGAAACGCCCACTATTATGTCAGGTTCAAACCCGCTCTTTCGTATTTTTTCAGAAAGTTTTAGGAGTAAACTGTAAATTTGGTTCCATGATGGAATTTCGAACTCCAGATTGTTTCCTAGGCTGGATTCTTGGTTTCTTTTGCTCATTTTTCTCATCGTTTTTTCTTCCAGAGGTATTTTCCTCTTAATAAGGTCTGCTGGATTGTTTTTGCTTATTGGGTAAGATTTAATTGTATCTTACGTGGAGATTCCTGTTTATGTTTTCGCAGTTTTTCGTCTGTTGATATGTCTGATTTCGAATTATGGTCTCGGTTGTAATAAGTGATATATCAAGTCAGAAGAGAATTCTAGAGTAGAGGCTTACAAAATGTTAACTTTGAAAGAACTGAGGGAAAAAATCGAAATGCTGGAAGATGAGAAAGCTCAACTTCTAGAAAACGTGAAGGACCTAAGAAACGAGGCAGAGGGAAAAGCTATCGCACTAGAGTGTGAGGTGGCTGTGCTTCGAGAAGAAGCCGAATCGCTGAGAAAGATGCTTGAGACATTCTAGTTATTGACTGTTGTTATTTTTTTGTTGCCGCTATTTTTGGGCGGATGAATTTTGCACATTTGGGACATCTGTGGCTAGCGAGAGTTTTCACGTTTTGATAGCCAATAGATTCTAGATGCGACTTTGACATGGCTTCTTGCTACTGATGCTTGCATAGTGGACATTCAAGAAGTGTGGTAACTTCTTCTAGTTACTGTAATTTTTTCTCTTCTTAGAACCAGAATTACAGAGCCTACTACAAGGGACAGAATGCCTAGGATTGTTTATGGAAAAGAGATATTCCCACGCCTAAACCTAACCGTTCATCTGCATTCCCAAAACTTGCCATTAACGCTTTGGAAATGTTTGCATCAGAGAAAACATCCGTTGCCCACCATCTCCAAACCACCGTAAGCGACATTATGACTCCGAGAACGGCTAGGGCAAATCCTAAAGCGTAATAAATTTTCTTTCTCAGAATCGTTAAACCCATTCTCAATTCACCCCATTTATGTTTTTGATATTGTTTGCTGATTTGATTTGTTCTGCACTCTTATTTTATGTTGAAAAATAGAAGTTTGGTAAATCTAGCGAGCTTGTAGAGTGTCGATTAAGAGAGTTCTTGGAGCGCTCTCAACCGCTTCACTATGTTGGGGTGGGTCGAAAAGACTTCCATAACCCTGTCGAAAGTGGTGATTTTTTTTCGCAGAACCGCTTCAACAAGATTTCTGTCGCCCATGCCGCTTCCTAATTGCATTAATGCCGCAGCGTCTATCTCTGATCGGTCAGGGTCTGAGATGAAAAGAGCCTTGAACGAGTTGGAGCCACCTTTATCGCGGCGACCTCTTTTCATGTTGTTTGTCGAGTTAACTATCTTTGCCAGTCCTTCAGAGAGTTTTCGTGATCCATCTTCTACGATTGAGGCACTGTGCCTATCTGCGTAGTATTCTCGTATTCGGCTTAGGTAAAGTGTGAAGAGTGTGAGTATCCAGTAGAGAAGGATGCTTGCGATGCCGATGATAGCTGCTCCTCCGCTGTCTCTGGTGTCTCTTCGGTTGAACATAGAGGAGAGGAGCATAGAGTATCCTATGAAATAGAAGATTGCTGGGAGTATGGAGACAAACATCATAACTTGGACGTCTCTGTGCTTTAGGTGACCTAACTCATGTCCGATTACAGCTTCCACTTCTTCTGTGTCAAGGTTTTCCAGAAGTCCAGTTGTTACTGCAACTCTGCTTCCTGTGAGTGGGGAACTGTAAGCGAAGGCGTTAGGTATTGGCATTTTTGCTTTCATAAGTTTGGGTTTTTTGATTTTGCTTTTTTGGCTGAGCCGTTCCACCATTCCATGTAATGCTGGATCTTCTTGGGGTTTGACTTCTTTTACTCGGTACATGACGTCTATGAGGTATGGTGCTATTAGCCACTGGATTATGTTGAAGATGACAACTATGAATGGTAGAAACATTATGCTGACTCCTGCTAGAGACAGGATAACTGTGAAGAAGAGTGTTGATAATCCGATGATAAGTGCTAGGGTTCCTATTAAGGAAAAACGTAGTTTCCATAAACTCAAGAATTTGTCCTCAAGTATGCTACGCAAGAACAGCGGCTTATAATGTTTACTCCTTCATTTTTTCTCAATTCTATACTGGTTTCCCGCTTTTGTGACTTGAATTTTTGTGCCTAAAATCTTCTCGGTTAACCAGATGTTTGTGTCTAGGTGGTCTGTTATTTTGCGTGTTAGATAAGTTGAGGTGTCCGTTTGCCAAGGCTATGTAGGGCACAAGCATGTCCGCAAGATGAACATCAACAGTTGTATGGGCATCAGTTTCTTTCATTAGGTTTTCTGCTGCTTCTCTGCCTACTGCCTCACTGGACTTCCCCATTTCTCCTATGGCGTCTCCCCCCAATAGGACACCTTTGCTTGTTTTTGACCATAATGCTATGGAACTGCCCTTCTGAAGAGAGTTAGACTGGTCATTTACGACGCGAATTTTTGTGTCGTAGCCATGATTTCTAAGAACATTCATTGCTGCTTCGGCTTGCCGCTCTGCCACCCTCTGCTTCTCTAAGAAGGTGCAGACGGAAACGCCCTCAATCTCTTCTACATTACCAAACTCTTCTATTGACAATGGGCAGAGCTGAGCGCCAGAATTAACTTTCAAGACGACTTCTCCCATGCCCTTAGGATAGTACCCAAACCTTTTGATAGATAAAGAAGCCTTCAATCCCATCCGCTCAAGAGTAGGCAAAAGCACGTACTTCATATAATTAATCGTAGGAGCATAGCGGACATCAGTGCCACCATTAACAACATGAACTCTAACGTCACCCTTCGCGTATGCGCAGATTGGCAGAACCGTCAAAAGCAGCATGGATATGCTTCCCGCAGTGCCTATCTCAGCCCTAACCTCACCGCTTATGATGCCGTTTGGCTTAAACCATAGTTCACGAGAACCAAACTTTACCCCTTCTGTTTCAGCGTTACAGAGCTTCGCTGCTGTAATAACAGATTCTAGGTGCTGGGGGCGCAGTCCCGGTTGTTTGCGGTTGTGGCGGATGTTGTAAATGTGCAATGTCTCCTGATTAATGGCTGCGAGAGCGATGGATAGCCGTAATATTGTTCCGCTGCCGCTTTTTTGGCTGCCGTCAATCTCTAACATTTCTGTTCTACTGAAATTATGCTTTCCTCAGTTATTTAATGTTAAATAATGAGCATTCTTATACGTATCCTGTCAGATGCTCTGGATATCAACAAACTTTTTCTTTCTAGATTTCCTTAGATACTAGGAGAAAGTTTTTTGAGTTGCATGTGATGATTTAAAAAAACTCCAGTGTAAACCGAAAGTGACCATTGCAGAGATTAATAAGTTCATTTTGCAACATCCAACATGGGCTGCCTTTGTGATCAGAAATGCGTTAGGCCTGGAGATGTAAAAAGAGTTCTGTTTGTGTTGCGAAAATTTTGATAAATGCTCTGTGAAACTTGGCGTCATAAACGGGAAATCCTTTCAGGTTGTATCTGCAACGAATTCTTGAACCAAGAACATTTTGAGGCTAATAGACCACGATTAAGAGCATACTTTAGAGTAGTTACGTCGATACTTGACTTTTGATTTGTGCGCCAATTTGGAGGAGGGGGTGGCGGCTGGAAAGTGGCGTTGCTGGATGTCATAGTTTCAAAACTGTTGAATAATGAAGACAACCTATATTTATCGGCATTTGATTGTTTCATATCTTGAGGGAAAAATATTGGTTAAGAACATTTTAGTTGCTCTAGATGGTTCCAAAGCATCCAATAATGCATTAAATTTTGCACTTGGATTAGCAGAGATGACTTCCGCGAATATTGAGTTGCTAACGATTGTCCCGCCAGTTTTTTTGCCCTCATATTCCATTTATGTTCTTAAATCAGATGCTCTTGGAGAGTGCGCTAAAGAATTAGAGATTAGTTTTAGGGGTGTGTTGTCTAAAGCGCAGGAGGAGGTTCGGAAGAGAAAACGCACGTTTAAAGTTTCGACGAGGTTTGAGAAGGGGGAGCCTTCTGAGAAAATTGTTGAGGTGGCAGAACTTGGTGGTTTTGACTTGATTGTTATGGGAAGTAGAGGGTTAGGTGGTAGAGTTTCTGCTCTTGGAAGTGTTAGTTCTAGAGTTGTGGACAAGTCCAGCTGTCCCGTGTTGATTGTTAAATAGCTTTTTGGTAGTTGCTCTATTTCTGTTCTTTAAGAGAATGAATACTCAAACGGTATCTGGAATAGGAAAAAACAAATGAGTAACCTAATTGCAAACCAGTTATGTGGAGGCGACGGTTGATGGGGGAAGAGAAAGTAGGCATCCAAGAGTTAGCCCAAAAGGTCGATGAGCTTCTTAATGTCCTGAAGGCGGTCTCGGTGGAACTATCCGAAGTTTCCAAGTCACTTAAAGCGATAAGTGGATCAGCAACTGCCGCTGCAGTTTCAGTTGCGCCCCTCCGAAAAGAAGCATGACCTCAACGATGTTAAACAGGCGTTTTCTTCAGAGCTTGCGGGCATGTTACTCTTTGAAGAAAGCGGAAAATTCATTATAGTGAAGCCGCGGAGATTCTTGGGTTCTGACAATTTCGCCAAAATCGCGTCTGTTGTACGCGACCTTGGTGGAGAGTACATCAGTGCCGGAAGAAGTTCGCATTTCAAGATTGCGAAGAATTAGATTTCCAGAAAAAGACTGTTTTCAACAATCACCTGTTATTAACCTGTTATTAATCTCTTAATATGAATGTTGAATTCGCAGATGGTTCTAAATGCTAAGAAAAACTGTTAAGGCATTAGGCTTTAACTTATAAAAGCAACTGAAGCAACTAACTGTTCACGAGTTAACGGGTTGGAGAGAGGAGAAAAAATTCGCAATGAAACCCTTCAGTTTTGTTCACGCCGCTGATTTGCATCTGGGGTATTCCCAGTACAATCTGGACGTGCGGCGCAGAGACTTTGATAGCGTCTTTGGGGAACTGGTGGACAAAACAATCGATTTAGCGCCGGATTTTATGGTAATTGCGGGTGACATTTTTGAGCATGCTCGTCCATCGAACTCTACCCTCGAGGCTGCTATTGCTAATTTTCGGAGGTTAAAAGATGCTGGGATACCTGTCCTCGCCGTTGATGGTTCCCATGATTCTGCACCCAACATTATAACAAGTACGATTCTTAATCCACTAGACAGTGCAGGTTTGATTTGGTATTTGCCTCGTCATGAGGGCGCCTTCTGGAAAAACGAAAGCTGCTACGTTTATGGTATACCCAACTTTCGAACCGCCAGAAAAACTCAAGAGGAACTGCCTTTGTTTCTGGAAAAGAAGAAGCCTGTCCCAGACCCGTCGCTGTTTAATATTTTTGTTTTTCATATGGCTTTGGATATTCCTGCAATCAAGCCACCAAAAATGGAGGCTGAAGCTAGCCCAGAAAGTCTTCCCGGAGGCTTCAACTATTATGCTGGTGGGCACATACACAAGCCTTACATGTCAAGTTTCAAGAAGGGCCTTTTGGTTTATAGTGGTGGCACTGAAACGGCGAGTTATGATGAGGCAAAAACCGAGAAGGGATTCTATCATGTTCAAGTCAACAAGATTGGTAAACCAAAAATTGAACGCGTAAAATTGGAGACTGCACGTAAATTCATTATTCTGGAGCAGAACTACACGGGTTTAATTCCCTCGAAGATAACCGAGGCAGTGGTAAAGCTGGTTAAAGAGAATGATGAACCGGACGTCATTATAGTTCCTGTCGTTAGGGGAGTGTTGCCGGCAGAGGCTGGACGGGGTGAAATCGACCTCGCGAAGATAAGAAATGCTGGCGAAAAGGCTCTTCTTGTTCATCCACTTCTTCGGCTACGAGAAACCGAAATTTCTGAGGAGATAATTCGTTCCATCTTCGGCGGAGACATGAAGGACCTGAGAGCCAAAGCCTTCGAGTACTTCTTCGAGATTTTTGCCGAAAACTACACGCGGGAAGAGAGCGAAAAAATTGCTCGGTTCGCCGTCGATTTGATAGCTCCATTGGTGGAGAAGCGGGAAACGAAAGTGAAAGAGAAGCTGGAGGAATTTCTTTGAAACTGGAGTCTCTGCAGCTGGAGAACATCAGGTCGCACGTCAAAACAGTGGTTCCGTTTGGTGCGGGATTCAACTGTCTGGTTGGCGGTCTGGGACAGGGAAAGTCCACGGTTCTTTATGCTTTCGATTTTGTGCTCTTCGGAGACCCATTAGGCAGAAGCTACGACTATCTCCTCAGGGAAGATGCAGAAGAGGGAAAAGTAACAGCGGTTTTTGTTCAGAACGGCAGAACATACAAGATTCAACGAGCGCTTCATAGGCACGGAAATGGCATCAGCCAAGACATTGACCAACTCAAGTTTTATCGAGACGGCAACCTTATTGCAAGCAACAAAAACGACGCAGTATCAGAGGAACTGAAAGCTCTGACTGGATTAGACAAAAACATTTTCCGAGAGGTTGTTTGGGTGCGCCAAGAACACCTCAAAGAACTTCTAGACACAACTCCTCGGCAGCGCCAAAAAAAGCTGGATGAACTATTTGGGCTTTCAGACTACGAAGCTGCATGGAGCGGTCTGCAGCTATTCCAGAGAACATATGAGGGAGAAAAGAATGCTCTCGAACGGGACATTGACATAATCCGCGTCGCAAAACTTGAGGGCGACTACAGCAAGGCAGTTGAAGATTTTTCGTCCGTTACTTGTCAAATCGAAGATGCAAAAGAAAAATTTGTCACCGCAGAATCTAGACTCAATGAGGCGACCTCCCGTCTTGATGGCTTAGAAGAGCTACGGAAGACAACTGAGGCTCTGCAGAGAATGGAGATTCAGCTTCAAACAAACCTCAACAACATAAAAAGCAGGTCTAGAGAACTTGTAGACCAGAATGAAGTGAATAAGAGACGCCTTGATGAGCAAGAACGGCTCATTGAACAACTGGAGACACAAAAGAAGCTTCATCAAGATTCATTAGAGAAAGTTGGATTTGCTACAGACACGTCTCTTGAGGACATAAGAGTCCATCTTTTTGCTGTAGAGGAGCAACTAAGAACTAGTGGCGGCGAGCAAGAAGCCACCAAAAGAGAGATGAATTCTTCCATAAACAAGATTTCGAGCATAATAACAGAAAACAAGTGTCCCCGCTGTCTTCAAGAACTCACCGGCGATTACAAGAAAAGCCTCAAAGAAAATCTTCAAAAAGAAAATGCTGACAACGAAAAAAGACTAACAGAACTTGAAACAAAACTTGAGGAACTAAAGAGCCACCATAGGATAGTAGATGTTGCGGTCTCGAATCTGCAGCAACTTATTCCTCGAATCGAAGACCTCAAGAAACAGGTCTCAGAAAAGCGGGAGTCATTGAACAAGTTTTCTGCACAACTTGAAGCTGCGAAGCAAGAGGCAAAGAGACTACAGGTGCAGCTTTGTGAAACGCAAGAGGAGATATCAAAATTTGATGTTACTGAACTGGAGTCTGCGCGAAAACTGCAAAAAGACGCTTTTGCTGATCGTCTCAATTCTAAGCATGAAGTGGATAGTTTAGAGCAAAGAAAAGCCGATCTTGCGTTGAGATTAGATGACCTAAAAGAACGGTTGGATAACGTTCAAAAGAAGAGTGAACGAAAAGAAGGCATCAGCAAGCTTCTTGAAATAATAGACCGTATAAGAGTTGCCTACCGGAGCATCCAGCCTAAACTTCGAAAAGAATTCGTTACCTATCTGCAAATGACTGTTCAGCAGGTACTAGACAGTCTAACCGGAGACGTTGGACCCGCACTAAATGTCAAAATCGACGAGGCTTATTCTCCGTTTGTATCTAGTGAGGAGGGCTACGAGCGGGAAGTTGCGAATCTTTCAGGCGGAGAACGTCACTCTGCTGGCGTTCGCCTACCGTATAGGTCTTGGGCAGCTTATCATGCAGTCGAGAACAGGTCATGGTCTATACATGCTTCTTTTGGATGAGCCTACAGAGAGTCTGGGAAGCGAAGACGGCTCCGTAGAGCGGTTGGCTGAGGCGGTCAGCCGATTGAAGTCTATCGAACAGATAATTGCTGTAACCCACAATGAATCCTTCGCAGAAAAAGCAGAACATGTGATACGTATCGAGAAAGAGTCGGGAGCAAGCCAAGTCTACATAGAGAAATGACAGTTCAAACTGTGCTGCTAAATATGCGTACGAAGCAATAAACTTTGAAACATTATTACGAAATTGTGGGTGTGGTAGATACGTGGCTACATGCGAGAACATATTATTGAAGAGGAAGAACGGAGAAAACGGTAGCCTGGCAATAATAGCAAAGTTTGAAGAACCGTTTCCCGTCAGCTACATTATTCGGGTTACTGCCCCTAACTGTCGCAAGGCTGATTATGCATGTGGGATAAAATGTTTCAGGATTATTAGCGAGTTGCTTTCTGCTCTACAATATTTTGCAGAGATTGAGTTATACCCCAAGGATAATACAAAACTCAAAATGTCTAAACGGCAGAGAAGCTCAAGATTTTTGCAGAGATACTGAAATAAATCAAGATATAGAATAAAACTGAAAAAAATAACCTAAAGGCGTAACAAGTAAACAAACCAAAAGAGCATGAACATAACATGTAACGTTTATCCAAGGTCATGTTTTCTTTTGCTGTTTTTCCGTAAATCATAAAAACTGGAGAAATAACCTATTAATAGGGGAAGTATGACGAGAAAAATTGCATCATACATAATTTGTTTCGCTATTCTCTTTGGTGCAATATTTTCGGAGCTTGCTTTAGCTGATGTTTCAGTGGGCGTAAATGAAGGAGACTTTATAGAATATCAGGTAACCTACAGCGGAGACGTTCCCCCGCAACATGACGTAAACTGGGCAAAAATTGAAGTAATAAGCATTCAAGACAAAAAAATCGAAATTGTTATTACATCAAGATACTCTGACGGAAAAGAAGAAACAGTAACTGCAACCCTCAATCTTGAGACAGGTCAGATAGGAGACTGCTTCATTATCCCCGGAAACTTGGATAAGGGAGACATATTCTTGGAACAAATCGAGGGTACCCTAACGATCAGCGATGTTGAAGAAAAAACCTATGCAGACGCAAAACGAACTGTTGTAACTGCATCCTCTTCACACACCACGTTCTATTGGGACAGATCAACGGGCTTCCTTGTCGAAGCTACATCCCAATATCCAAACTTCACTTTGACTACAAAAGCAGAAAAAACGAACATTTGGCAACCTCAAACATTCGGGCTAGATCCGTTGTTGTCGATTGTTCTTATAGTAATAGCGATAGTTCTTGTTTTAGCTATCTTGCTGAGACGCAAAATATAGAATCGCCGGTGCCCGTGTTAATCATCGTCTGAAGATTCCACAGTTACATGGAGGGGTGGAGCTGTGGAAGCCAAAGCCCAGCCGATCCATGCAACCACAAGAAGAACCGCGTAGACTATGATTATAACTGGAATGATTATCGTCCATTCGCTGATGGTTTTACCCAAGAAAACCGCATCTTCTGGAGTCAAAAAAAGCAGCCAGAAATATCCGACCATCGCAAATAACGCTAAAGCAAAGAGTAGAGCACCCAAATATCTGTTTCTCAACTGGTTTCATGCCTCGAACATAAGGCTTAACTTTCTCATCACTTAAAACTTTCGAGACTACAGTTTCTTTGCAGAGAAAGAAATTAAAGAATAGCTTCTGGTTATTGAGTAGAAATGATACTGTAGAATATCTTTTTGGGACCAAAGATGCAGAAAGAAAAAATCGTAAAAACTTTGAATTCTGCTTTGACGCGTCTTGAAGACGCTATCGAGCTACAGGCTAAAGGTAATGAAGAAAAAGTTATGCAACAGACGTGGAAAGCATCCTCTGACCTAGAATATGCCCTCTTTCTTTTTTTACTTGAATATCCACAGGAAAACCGGAAGTCATCTAGGAAACTTTCCTCAAAACAGCCAGAAATAGAATCAATACTGATTTCTACGCGGGACTCTCTAAAAGAAGCGTCAAGAAATATTGATGCAGACGAGCTCAACGAAGCCCAAAAGAAAACATGGATTGCCAAAGATCAACTGTTAAGGATTCATGATTTCTTTGAGAAGAAAAGAAGGAAAAACAGGAAACTGTATCACTAGTTAGTGTATCGCCTGCAGTTTAAACTCGGGTTTTGGCTCGAAGTATGGACAGTAAACTAGGTCCTTCACGTATTCTCCTAGCCGTTCACAGTAGATTCTTGATGAAATAATTGCTTCTTTGCAAGCCCCACATCGATTATGCACGGGCTTTCGCCGCAGTATTCTCAAAATTAAACACACCCTAAATTTAACTCGTTAGATTAAGGGTATGGACTAGAATTTCTGATAAGCGTTATGAAGCAAAAATCAATATTGTGTGGCGATAATCTCCCGAAATACCACTATCCAAGGTTTGACTTCCACTTTTACTGTTTTGTCATTATGCAATTTAAATTGATATCGAGATATCTTATAGATTTTTTAGGATTGAATGAGGATTAAAATTTACTCCCACAAAAAATAAATCGTATTAAACAAATTTGCTAGTGCAGGGGGTTGTGATGCCAAAACAGCGAAAGTTTGTCGTTTTGTTTTTGCTTTTGGTGATATTTGCTTCTCTTGTTGGAATTGTTTGGTATTTTGCTACTGATTTTGAGGAGATTCCGATTACATCTGAACCAGAAACTGAACCAGAACGTAGACCAGAACCTGAACCCTACAACGTTACTCTTTCTTTGAAAAATTTTGAAGCCATTCAAGGCGAGTCATTTAGCATAAACCTATATATGACGTCACTTGTCCATGAATCGGATGCAACAACGAATTTTTCTTGGTATTTAAAGACTTATCAAGATCAATCTTGGTCTTCGACCGAACCAGTACCTCTTGAGATAACATTTAACCCTAATCAACCAATTCTAAAATATAAAGAACCAAAAACTATAGTCATAACAATAAATTCAGCCAAAGATGCTCCTTTAGGAGAATATAGAGTAATTCTTGACGTGAGCGCATCAGCAGTTGGATCCAATTATTCTACTAACCGTAACATTTTGATAACTATTATTCCCTAACAACACAACCTCATAGTGACTCTTCCGTATTCAACGCAAGTATATGGCAAAAAGCTTTTAATTAATTCCAAAAATAGGCGAGTTAAGTGAATGTTTTGAATAGGATCAGCGAAATTTTCACAGTATTTGTGTTTATTATTCTATTACTTCCGATTTGCACTTTTGCGTCGAATCTACAAATTGAACCTACCCTTATTTCAAGTTCTGACCCAGAACCATACTATCTGGGGGTTACATATTGTGGAGATTCAGTTTCAGAAGCAAAACAATTAATTGACAAAGTTAAAATTTACACTAATCTTTTTGAAAAATATAGTTTCTCAGTAAAAATAGAAGATATGACTAATGAAGTATAACAATTCAGTATGCGCCCGAATTCATATTCAATACTTCCCTTTGTATCTTTGAAAAATTTGCACTTTTCTACAAAAAAATTCTTCAATAAAATGAATTGCTCTAATTACTATCATAGTCATAATTATTTGTACTATATTTTTAGGTGGAATTTTAAACCTAAGATAATTTTTGATTGACAAAAAAGGAAATGTTCTATGAAAGATCATAAGAATGGTAAATGTATATTTAGCTAACCAAAAGAGCAGACTACAGCAAAAATGCCTCTACGAAGAGTCTCAATAGACACAAAACAAAATTTTATTGAAAAAATCAACATTCACAATCAGAGCTTATTCAGAGTATTCCTTTTTCTCTTTCATTATGTAACTATTTTCTCCGCCAGAAATAACCCGAAAATCTTCTCTCAAGTTTGCTTTGTGCAAGAATTTTCGAAGAAGCATTCGTAGACGCGATCTTGATGCTGCTTTTCCTTCCTCAAACTCTAGGGTTACCTCTTTTTTTGCGACAACCACAGTGGCTTCTATGTGTCCCTCAAGAAAGTCCGACAACTCTTTTATGCTATCATCATCAAAGCTTCGAAGTTCAGAAACATTTACCACAACTGTTGACATGTTAATTTTAACCTCACAACCACAACAAAACAGAACTAGCTTTTTAGTTCTTCTCTTCTATCAACTACTTCCATCGTGCCCGGACCAGTACCAAGCATAGTAACAGGAACTTTAAGCTGCTTTTCAATGGTCTCAACAAAAGCTTTTGCTTCACTAGACACCTCATCATAAGAAGTAACACCTGCACATTCAGGAAACAGCACATCAATCTTCGTCACTGTAACTTGGGTTGCACCATTCAACATAACCGCACGTTTCGCCAAATCAAAATCGAAAGGCGCAGCTCTTCGTTTTCTTCCAGTATTTGTGGCGATCTCCGCCCAGCCTCTACGTTCAGCTTCTTCCCACGAAAGCTCGCCTGCAAGTGGTCCGCCTCCAACACGGGTATTATACGCTTTGAATACTACGATAACATCGTCAACGTTTGTTGGACCAACACCAACATCTGAACAGGCAGCAGCTGCACACACGTCCTTAGATGTGCAGTATGGGTAGGTTCCATGGAAAAGTGAGAGATATGTTCCTTGAGTGCCTTCAATCAAAACGTTTTTTCCTTCGGTGATGGCAGTGTTTACTTCTAAAGGAACGTCCACCAAAAATTCTTTAAGTTTAGGAAACTCGCGGGCTAATTTGGCGACTCGCATAACCCGGTCAGCGTTGCAGGGACCTGACCCTGAACCCGTTGATTTAATTTTTTGTGCCAAATATCCCTTTCTGTCTGCTTCCATATGTTTAGGCTCAATTACGGCACATTGCGGGTCTATGCCTACTCTGCCTTGAGTTCCGGTCACCTGTATTTCGTCTAAGAAAATATCTGGATTGACCAAAACTCCGGGTCCAATAAGAAGACGACAATCAGGAAAAGTGAAGGCACTGGGTAACATTCTGAGCTTGTAAGTTTTTCCTTCATAAACTACAGTGTGACCAGCGTTGGGGCCAACTCCAGCTCTTGCCGTTACAGCAGTTTTGTCTTTCACTGCCAAGTATGAAATCATTTTTCCTTTTCCAGTGTCTCCGAAAAATCCGCAAACTAATACCGTGCAGGGCATATTATCGCTCCAACATTTTCAACGTGGTCTGTGGTTCTTAAATTTTGTTGCAGTAATCGTTGATAACTGGGAGTCGAGATGAAAATGCTTCTTTTGTGGGAAAATGGGAATTGCCAGAAGTGGATTCTCTGAAGTTTTAAATGTAAAAACAGATAAAAAGAGTAAAAGCTGTTCAGATAGAGAGACCTGTAACACGAATTAATGCTGGTAGCCCGTTTGAAGTGTTAGTGGTATTGTCGAGGCGATTCAAAAAAACAATCTGATGTGATGGTGAAATGATGTTGAGGTTTACGAAGTGGTTTAGCAGATTTGCGGTTGCCTTAGGCGGTTTTCTCATATTTGTGGGAATCATAGTTACCTGCGTCTTTGTTATTGGCTTCTTGGGTGTGGTAGATTTTAGCATACTTGAAAGTGAAACGGTTCAGAGCCTCTCTTTGTTGCTTTTGCTTGGGATCGGTTTGATTGATTTAGTGGCTGGAATTATGCTCTGGCGAAGGTGAAATATGATGGAAAACAGAAGAATACTTTACGCTATAATCGGCACAGCTCAAGGCATCATAGGAATATTATCTGGAGCAATAGCAGTCCTGCTTGGTCTTAGAATTATCGAAGTTCAGACCGTTTTAACTTCACCCCCTGAACTTCTACCGCTCTATCTGCTGATTCTTGGCTTGTTTAGCATTTTTTCAGTCATAAACGGATTCTTTCTGATCCGTGAGGGACCGAAATAACCTAGGAGGAATATGTTGATTGACTACTGAAAGAAAACTTGGTCTCTTTAGTGCAGTAATCATGGGTTTAGGCGGTGCCATAGGGTTCGAGATTTTTGCGTTACTTAATTATGCTTACTTTGATTTGGCAGGACCCAGCATGATATCTGCCCTGTTCTTTTGTGGTATAATAAATCTGGTAACCATGTTAAGCTACAGCGAACTCAGCGCAGCCCTCCCAGAAGTTGGAGGCGAATACACCTACACAAAAGTTGCCTTCGGAGGCTTCATATCCTTCATGGCTGGATGCCTTAGATGGCTTGCCAGCGTCTTTGGTGGTGCTCTTGCTGCTGTAGTTTTCGTAAGCCAGTTGGGAGTGCTCTTTTCGGTTTTTGCTCCATCACATTCAGGATCTTGTTTTAGCCAATGTTTCTATTTTGATTGTAGGATTAGTTGTCATTCTCATATTTCTAGCGATTCGAGGAGTAGAAGAAGCCACTACCCTCATAGTGGGTGCGTTCTTAGCGATATTCGTCATTTTTCTTGTCGTGAGCCTAGGATACACTCTGACGCCACAAAATATAGTGCCCGAAGCTTCACCAAACAGTTTAGTTGTCTTCTTTGCGACAACCGCATATATTTTTCCAATGTTTGTTGGGATGAGAGCCCTAGTGGCTGGGGCTCCGCAGATTAAGAATCCGGGAAAAAATGTTCCCAGAGCTTTGATGATAACAACTATTTTATTGACTGTAGTCTACTTTGCGGTTGCTTACGTGGCTGTTGGAGTTGTCCCCTTTGATATGCCGAGAACTGCTGGAGACCCTCCACTTCTCAACCTCGCAGCCTCAATGGTTCTAGGTCCGGTTGGTGCCATCCTTTTTGCGCTAGCTGGAATGTTTGCTAGTGTCTCGTCTGTGGGCACAGCAATGTCTGTGCAATCCAGCATTCTTGGAGGAATGAGCAGAGATGGATATTTGCCCAAGGTGCTGGAGAAGGCTCACAAGCGGTTTGGAACACGTTACGTGGCAATCATTGCTAGCTCGCTTTTTGTGATATTCTTTGGTGTCAGCGGAGCAGTGGTGTTTCTTGGTTATGCGGCGAGCTTTGGTTCTCTGTTGGTTTTTGCTTTGGTTAATCTCTCGCTTATTCAACTCAGAAGAAAGAAACCGCGGCTAGATAGACCCTTCAAGGCTCCTCTCTATCCGCTTACTCCCATTGCTGGAATCATAATGTCTGTTCTGCTGCTTACATTTCCTGTGATTCTAAGGGACGTAAACGCCGAAAGCGCATTGCTATCCAGTCTTGGGATGGTGGCTATAGTTTTGGTCACGTATTATCTTAGGATGGTGAAGCGTGAAGTTGACTTTAATCGTTTACGGGTTGCCGTTGGAGGAATTTGTTTCGGTGCAGGAGTATCGTTGATTCTGCTGTCATTTCTTGTTGTGCAGCCTTCCCTGCTGGCTATCACAATTCTTGCTGGATTGGTATCCATCCTTGCTGGGGTTCTGAATATTCTTACATCTGCACACAAAATTGATTAGCTGATTCTCTCGTAGACTATAGATGTGGGCGAAGTTGGCGAAAAAACGGAAGAAAACCAAAGAGATTTCTGTTCGCGCACCAGATTACATTCCGAAAAGAGAACCCGTCTTCAAGGACACCACAGGAACCGAGGCTTTAGATGTTTTCAAGGTGGCTGAGACCGTGGGCAGAGTTCTGTCTCTTGTTATGTTTGCCGTCGGCATCTTTGTTATTAGCCTATCCGCTTACAGCATCCTAACTGCCGTCAAAATGTTCTTGAATCCACTCTTTTTAGGAATCCTAGGTCTTGTAGGAGCCATAAACATCATCTGCGGACTATTACTTTTAGCAAAAAAGTAATTCTGCCCGCCACCGAGAAGCAAATGAGATTTAACCTTAATATCTCCGCAAGTTTCTTTCTAGATGTGAGGAAGTTTCCAGTTGAAGTATTCCAGTATAGCTGATGCTTACGAAAAGATTGAGGCAACAACAAAACGGCTCGAAATGACCGATTATCTGGTCGAAATCTTGAAAGAGACTCCAAAGAGCCTCATCGACAGAGTTGTGTATTTGACGCAGGGAAAACTGTATCCGGACTTTGTTGGAATAGAAATAGGCATCGCCGAGAAACTGGCTATACGCGCAGTTGCAAAGTCTGCAGGTCACCGCGAAAAAGACATAGAAGAAGACATACAAAAAACTGGGGACCTTGGAGAAACAACCCAAAAATTCATGGAAAAGAAAACACAATCAACCTTCTTTTCATCACCCTTGACTGTTGAGAGAGTCTACGAAACATTAGACAAGATAGCAAAATCCACCGGTTCAGGTTCTGTGGACCAGAAGTTGGGTCTATTGGCGGGTCTTTTGTCTGATTCTTCTCCAAGCGAGGCAAAGTACATAGTTCGAACAGTAACAGGTAGTCTACGACTGGGAATCGCAGACATGACTGTGTTAGATGCGTTGGCTGTAGCTTTTGGGGGCGGAAAAGAGACCCGTGAAGAGCTGGAGCGCGCCTATAACATCTCATCTGACTTAGGTAGAGTTGCGAAGCTTGTTGCCGAAGAGGGAATTGAGCGAATCAAAAAGTTTGAGGTGATGCCGTGGGAGCCAATTCGTCCAATGCTTGCTGAAAGATTGAGTTCATCTGCTGAGATTCTTGAGAAGCTTGGAGGAAAATGCATGGCAGAATACAAGTATGACGGCGAGCGGATACAAGCCCACAAGAAGAATGATGAGGTTATTCTTTTTTCGCGTCGTCTAGAAAACATCACTGACCAGTACCCAGACGGGGTCGAGTATATTCAGAAGCATGTTAAGGCTAGAGACTGCTATTGTGGAGGCAGAAGCCGTTGCAATTGACCCAGAAACAGGTGAAATGAAGCCGTTTCAGGAGCTAATGCACCGCAGACGAAAATACGGAATAAAAGAGGCAATGGAAGAGCATCCAATCGCTCTATTCCTGTTTGATGTTCTCTACGTTGATGGAAAAGACCTGACCCTGCAACCCTACCCTGTCCGCCATAAACATCTCGAGAACATTATCGAAGAAACAGACAATGTCAAAGTAGCAGAACATATAATTGCAGAAGACCCGGAGCGGCTGGAGCTGTTCTTTGAGAAGACAGTGGAAAGCGGAAGCGAGGGAATAATGTGCAAATCAATTAATCAGGATTCTGTTTATCAGGCAGGAGCAAGAGGCTGGCTCTGGATAAAATACAAACGCGACTATCGAAGCGAAATAACTGACACCGTTGACTTGGTAGTGATTGGAGCCTTCCACGGAAGAGGAAAACGAGCAGGAACATACGGAGCATATCTTCTAGCAGCATACAACCCAGACATGGACATTTTCGAGACGGTAACAAAAGTTGGAACTGGATTCACCGACGTGGACCTTGAGAAGCTTCCAAAACTACTGAACAAACATAAGATAAGCCATAAACATCCCCGTGTTGACTCAACCCTTGATGTGGATGTTTGGTTTGAACCAGTAGTTGTCATCGAAATTAGAGGAGCTGAGATAACACTTAGCCCCATCCATACATGCGCAATGAATGTCATAAGAAAAGAAAGCGGACTTGCCATACGGTTTCCACGTTTCACAGGGAAATATAGAGTAGACAAATCCGCAGAGGATGCAACAACCACCCAAGAAGTTGTCGAAATGTATCGAAGCCAACTCAAAAAGATAGATGGCTAAAACATTAAACTATTGAGTGTTTTTCAGTTCCTCAAGACGTTTTGAAACTGTGAAATCCAGTTGATCCCTCAGTCCGTTTCCGATTGGTTCTAGAAGTTTCACTGCGCATAATCTCCCAATTAGTTCATGGTCTTCAAGAACTTCATCTGCCCATTTTTCGAAGTCTCCCCGATAGAGGTGAAACTCCAGAGATGCAGTATCGACTTCTCTGATTTTATTTGCAAACTCTTCTAGTGACATCGCCCTGTGGCCTGTGTAGTTACCGACAGATGTGAAGAAATAGAAAGCGTTATTTCTAGATAATGTTCTAAGAATTCGGGCGGAAGATGAAGGTGTCAAAGCATGACGCTCTCCTTTAATGTGAGAAAGAGGCTTTTTACAGTTTAACTATAGACATCAAATCTTTTATAGTTTTCATTATTTCGATATCAGGAACCTTTCTTCTTTGATTTTCTTTGTAATTATTGAAGTTCGGATTCTTAGCACTCCCTGAAGAGGTGCAACCTGTTTCGCTATAAATGAATGAAGGCTATCTTGGTTTTCAGCATGCACCTTCGCGATTATCAACAATTCCTCAGAAAGCGATAACGAAACTTCCAAAACCTCCTTAGCTTCTGACAGCTTCTTTGCCACATTCTCGCTTTCTTTTGGATCAGTGTAAACTGTCATGCGAGCGGTTATGTGATTTAACCCAAGCCTTTCAATGTCAATGTCAACGGTCCATTTTTGGATGACACCATTTTTCTCTAACTTTTTTATTCTGTCATAGACTGTAGAGTGGGCTACGCCTAATTGGCGACCAACCTCAGAGTAAGTTTGCTTCGAATTTTCTTGGATAGCCTGTAATATTTTCCAGTCTAAGGCATCAAGAGAAAACACTTGATTTTTCAGTTTCATCGTCCAAACCTTGAATATATTGAATATTCTTTCAGGTTTACTAATTTATCGTTTACTGTCGGAAAACTGTAGATTATTAAACGTTTTTTCGTAAAATTTTCAATAAACAAGTTTACGGAAAATTCGCCAAATTATAGAAAAATGTAATAAAAAAATGGTTATGCCTACATTTGTTCAATTTTTAAGATGTTAACCAACATTTTTTTGGCATTCTTGTCGAACAACCTTAAATCTACGATAATGGATTAATTCTATAGTTAGCCACTAGGGTATGCCAATGAATTTACAGTTTCCCACAGTTTGGAGTTTAATCGACAGTTTTAAGGAGCGGTGCCGATTTAGCGGCTGGGAAACATGCGAAACCGAAGACTGGATCAAAACAGAAGACGGCGACTATCACAATTTTCTTTGGACACAAACCATCCACCCATCTACGTTTGAAAGAATCGCAACAAACCGCAAATGCGGAATCCGCCGCGGCAACTCCTACGAGGTGGTAGGTATCTCATATATGGGTTGGCTATTCCAGGAAAGACCGCCAGAATTCCTGATATTATGGATTAAAGAAAACCCTGAATTAACGCAGAAAACAGCCATATTTGACCTAAGCCGCGTCTACACGGGAGAGAATATCTGCCGAAAGTTTAACGAAACAGAAAGCATGGTCTTCAAGGAATTTGAGCAGTTTCTGGAAGAAGAATGGAACATAGAATTCAAACCCGTCGACGAACTACCCACCCTTACAACGTAAGCAACAATGTTGCACATGTTTCAATTCGACATCAACCGTTATAATTTTTGATCAGATCAAGTGGGCATCACGTTGTATTTTCCCACAATCTGATAATACATTTCCATTTTTGGCTCAAAATTAGAAAAGGATAATTCACTCAATGAATTGTGCAAAATTACTTTTGGCAGCAACCCATCTTCTCGACCATAAATGTTGTTTGACAAATGTTTTTCTGGGATAAACCAAGCTTAAAAGGGCTTCTTCCATATTTCTTATGGATTAATAGTCTGTTCATGCTTGGATTGAAACGTATGGTTTGCTTGAAGGGAATAAATGATGATTGAAGAAGAAAGAGAAAAAATCAAGAATATAGCTAAGCTTCGTGCTATTCTAGAAAAACGTGTAGAAGATATGGAAACAGAATTGGATGGACTAAAAACGTTGCTTAGTTTGATAGACTCAACCCTGCTTAAGGAGAGCTTCAAAAGAGCCGAAGTCACTAAGCCAGTTCAGACTCCACAGAAACAGGAAACACCACAGCCATTTCCGATTAAACCACCGAAAAGAGGCATTCCACTAAAGACGGTGACTGGAGACCTCTTAGCCCAAATATACACCGAAAAAGACCTTATACAAATCACATTAGCAGAAGACAAAAACTTTGACATAAATATTCCACCCTTTACATCCTTTTTCGTGGAACGAGTTTTGGCGAAGATGCAAGAGAAAGACAAAGAAGACGCAAGCAAAGGCGAACTAGATCCAGAAAAGATCGTGTCTTTTGACATTAAACAAGACGAAAACATGCTCAAGGAGATAACCATCAGAAACCTTAGACCCGAAAGGTTACGGGAACTAAAATCGTCTATCCGCTGGACATTAGAAAAAATGTATGATCGAATGAAACAAAAAAACTAAACTATAAGATAGCTCCTGCCTAAGATTCGCTGAGTTCCGTTGTTCTTTTATCTTGGCCAAAAATTTGGGATTGGAAACGATGAAAAAAGCTCAATTAGCCACCAAGGTACTCGCTGGATTCCTCAAGTTCAAGACAGGACGACCCAGACCTCTCTTTGCATCATACAACGTGACGGGCAGATGCAACATGAAATGCGTTTTCTGTGAATGGTGGAAAAATGACATCCCCGAACTGCCAACAAAGAAGGCACTGGTCGCCATAGACTCTGTTTGCAACTTGGGGGTTCCCTTTTTTGACCTCAGCGGAGGCGAACCACTCCTACGCAAAGACTTGATTGTTCTGGCCAAGAGGGTTGCATCGCACGGCTGCTTAGTTAGCATGAACACCAATGGGACCCTCCTGAACGAAGACAGAGTTTCTAAGATAGCGGACGTCTTTGACACAGTTGTCGTATCGCTTGACGGACCAAAAGACGTTCATGACAAGATAAGGGGAGTAACAGGAACATACGATAAGGCAGTTGAAGCCATACGTCTGCTGAAGGCAAATGGAGTCAGAACTGGAGTAAACAGTGTCGCTACCCCATGGAACATCGACATTCTGCCACAATTCATCGAGGAACTTCGCAGCCTAGCTGACTTCGCTCAGGTTCAGCCTATGCATCCATATCCCCCTTCCCCAGAAAACGTTCCCAGTGAACAACAAGTTTCCCAGTTGCTTGACTATCTGATGAATCTTAAGCGTTCTGATCCGGGTTTCTTAGTTGTGCCAACAAACTTCATCAAGGGCTTTGAGCAGTTCTTCAAGGGTGAAGCACCGAAGATATGTCACGCTGGAGAACTGTATGTTGCAATTAATCCAGAGGGAAAGCTTTTGGCTTGTCCTGCTCGATCTGACCTATTGCTTGGGAATACGTTAACCGACTCTGTTTATGAGGTTTTGAAAAAGCGTGACTGTGAGGGATGGCATAAAGTCTCTGCGTGTAGGGGATGCTGGCTTGAATGCACTGTCGGAGTTTCAATGCTCCTGAAAAATCCCTTAAATGAAGCTTCCCAGCTGGTAGGTCTCTGGGCATCACGTAAAAACTAGTTACTCAGAATATTTAAAATATTTTTTCGTTTAATTATTCAGAGCTCCTTCCCTGCTGATGCGCTTGTGTTCTTGCCTTATGCACTGTCCATAACAACCGTGAAACCAGCCTCTCTTTCGCTCGCCCTGCCGCATCTTCGTTTACGATTCTCAACTGCATCCAGATGACTTTAGGGGTTTCTGACCATTCTTTAGTTTGATTGCTTCCTTTGTGATTTCTGGCACAGCCTCGGATGGTCTCAAGATGTCCACCATGTCTATTGGTTTCGGGTACATCAAGGAGGTTCTAGTAAGATGTTTCGCCTAGAACTTCATAAATAAATGGATTGATTGTAATAATACGGTAACCAACAGACTGCAAATACCGTGCTACGCGGTAACTGGCTTTGTTTGGGTATCTAGAAACCCAATAACTGCTACGGTTCTGTAGCTTTCTAGAAT
Source organism: Candidatus Bathyarchaeota archaeon (assembly GCA_963697165.1). Classification (GTDB taxonomy): domain Archaea; phylum Thermoproteota; class Bathyarchaeia; order Bathyarchaeales; family Bathyarchaeaceae; genus Bathyarchaeum. The sequence continues at coordinate 9,122 of CAVOMX010000020.1, read as the reverse complement.
AGATTTGATTTCGTCTTGGCTCAAGCCTTGCAGAACCTACAAGAAAGTTATGTATTATTTTGGAGAAGTTGCTCTCCGATGCTCTGAATAGCCTTTACGCCCTCTGAAGTTTCTGCATACTTTAGAGGAGCCTCTCCTACTCTGTCTGCCTTTACTACCGTGTCATCGTATGGAATCAAAGCAAGTAGCTGTAGCCCATTCTTTGTGGTAAAATCGGTAATCAATTCTTTTTCTTCTGGATCTCTAACCCTATTTCCAACAATTAAGACATTCTTGATTCCTGCTTCGTGGGCAAAACCAGAAAGTTTTTTGGCAATCTCCAAAGACTTTCGGCTAGAATCAACAACTATAAGCATAATGTCTACTTGGCTGGCTGTTCCCCTTCCCATATGTTCCACGCCAGCTTCCATGTCCACAACCACAATCTCGTCCCGTTCAACAATCATGTGACGAAGAAGCTCTCTGATAACCGCATTAGCTCCGCATGCGCATCCTCCTCCAGCAGATTTGATTGTTCCCATAACAAGCAAGTTTACGCCATATGGCGATTTCATTCCATTCTCTTCAATTATATCATCCACCGTAAAATGGAGTTTGAATACTCCGGGATAATCTGTGCGGGTCTTCGAGTTTAGCAGTTCAGCATTTTCGGAAATTGGAACTATCTTGTTTGCCTCCTCAATTGGTATTCCCAATGTTAAGGCTAGGTTAGGTGACGGGTCAGCGTCAATAGCCATGACTTTGAATCCTTTTTTTGCGAAGTATCCCGCAAGAGTACCAGAAACAAGGGTTTTACCAACTCCGCCTTTTCCAGAAACCGCAATTTTCACTCTATAATCACCAGTTTTCACTCGGTTTGTATAGTTACTTGCGTTTTCGGAAGTAATAAAGTTCATCTTTTTCGCAGATGTATTCGAAGCCTACTTCAAGCAATGCTTTGATTTCTTCTTTGTTAGATGCTATTTTTACGGTGTATTCGTCGTCTAGGTTTTTGAAGATAGTTTTTGCTATTTGTATGTAGAGGAGGGTTGTTTCGATTTTGTTGTGTCCTAGGTATTCTTTGACGTATAGTATGTCTTTGGTTTGGTGGTAGAGCATTGTGGCTTTCCAGTGGCGGAATGTGTGGAAGCTGATTTGTTGTAGTCTGGGGTTTTGTAGTTTTCTGGCTATTCGTTTTCTGGAGTCATAGAATGAGGTTTGTTTGTTGGTGGTGCTGCCGAATACTCTTTTGTTTTTGCGTGGTAGGGTGTTTATTCTAGCTATTAGTTTGTTGCTTGCTTTGAAGATTCTTGGTGTGCCGCCTTTTTCTGGGTCGTTTAAGGTTATTGTTCGTCTTTCGAGGTCGATGTCTTTCCATAGTAGACGGAATGCTTCGCCTTTTCTCATTGCGGTTTCTTTGAGTAGTAATAGGAAGGTTCCCAGTTTGGGTCCGCATCCAGCGATTAGGTTGTCTATTTCTTTTTCGTTTGGGATGAAGGGTAGTTTTCTAGTGACTTTGCATAGGGGTGGTTCCCATGTTTGTTTGTGCGTTTTTAGGAATAGTGTGTATGTGGCTATGGCTGAGTGTTTTCGTGTGTTGCTCCAGTTTTGGTTGGCTATGGTTTCTTTGATGCTGTCGTGGTTGAATAGTTGGGCTCCTCTTTCGGTTAATATTCTTAGGATTGTGGTGTTTAGGTGTATTGTTGTTTTTGCATAGCCGTTCTTTTTCATCCACCACGTGAAGTTGACTAGTTCTGACTTTATTTCAGGTGCTAATGTTTTAGTTGTGGCTCCCGCTGGCCCTTCTCTAAGCGGTTCTATCGCTACCAAATTTATCACTTGCCCATGGGCTTTGGGAATAGCGCCGATTTGGTAACTAGAACCTTTGCTCGATTCCATATAAAATGATTTGGAGCCACTATTAACGGAAAACCGGAAGCCACATTCACGACACAAATACCTTTGAATATTGCCAAAACTTGTCTTACGAATACCATCCTTCCATGTTTTCTGCGAACTACATTGAGAACATTGAACCAATTTTGGATAATCACCTGATTTTCCTAAGTGTCAAGTCTAAAGTGCGTTGAACTTCGTAAATAGCCACATAGACATTTAACTCTGGAAAAAACCTAAAAGCACGAATAGACGGATTCTCTTTTGATTTCTCTCGTCTTCGAGCTTCAGCCCTAGCCACAGCCAACAAACAGCCAAGTTCTTGAGTGTTTTCGTTTGGGGTTATTACCAGAGCTTTTAGTATTTCATATGTCCCCTTCAATAATGAATTGTGTGTATGTTTGTGTCTGAATTCTTCAGTTTGCCAGTTTCTTTCTGTATGTTTAGATAAAGAGGGTGATTTCTATAACCAATTTTTGTGTACCAGTCTATGTTTATTGAGGTATAGATCAAAATCATAAGAGGTGTCGTTCCAACCAGGTTTTTCCGTAGTTTGTAACTTTCCAAAAAGGATGGTTATATTCGATGATTGCAGCTTTTTTTAGGTCTTCGATGTATTTTTTTATTGTAGCGTCAGTAGCTCCCCCTTCTGTGATTTCCCATTTTGTGTGTTGCAAAATTGCCTGCACTGTAGCTCCGTTTTCTTGATTAATCAACCATTTTACTATCTCTTTTAGGGTGTTGGCTCTTTCACTCTGAGGCATGTAAATTTCCCTCTTTAGGTTTAAGATTTTGAATTTCAGAACTAATGTGAATTGGCTTCAGTTTAACACAATGTTGTCCTTGATTTTGTATTTCTGAATACTTTTTACTATTCTCGAATGATAAATGGAGACCTTGAAAGCTATTGAACCGCCATACTGCCTCTAATTTAGAGAGTGCTTCTTCGACTGTCATATCATAACGACCAGCTTCTCGTTCAAAAACTTCTTTGGGTATTGTAGTTTCGATGCTTGCAGTTTGGTTTCCTGTGGATCTGATTTTGTATCTTTTTATAAGAACGTTTTCCGAAAGTTAATCAAAATTAATTTGGTTTTCCATTTTTTTCACATTTTTTTGTCAAAAAAATTCAATAGATACTTTCGCCTATAAAGAAATTATACACATAAAAATAGTGACGATCTCCGAATCAGCAATGTCATGGATGAGCAAGAAGACGGGTACACCGAAAGAACAGGGCGGTCATCATAGAATCATATAACTGTTAACGAATATGCATACAGTATTCTCTCAATTCCTGAAAACAGATCAAAATACATTGAGCATTGTATTAATGTCTGTACCTGAAAATAAGTGGACAGCATTTTATGAACCAAACGAGACTATAAATGATGATTTTACCACATTTAAAACTGCATTCAACTCAATAATGATTCCGAACGCAGGACACCAAAACTGAATAAACCCTCACAATATGTTACTTTTCAGCATAAATGTTCAGGCAAGTCTTTCATGGCATAAGAATGAAGTTGAATGGGAATGACAGCCAACAATACAAGTAGAAGGAAAACAAGATTGGAGTTGTCAGAAATCTATACCCTAAAGGATTTCAATTTTGTAATGAAATGAAGAATAATCAAGATAGTTACATTATTGAATTTCAAATGAACCCTTCGGGGAATCAGATCAAACACGTGTAAAAAACATCATATTATTCTTGGAATTTGTGGATGGTTTGTGATTTCATGGAACTATATCGTTAGTCTAATTGATGATTTTCTGATAGAATATTGTAGAAATCTAAGCTTAAGGGATTTCATTGTAAAAACCGAGAACAGAACTAGAACCAGAAAGGAAAAAGAGAATATCTTAACAATCTTCTGACTAGCAAACTAATGATTGCATTAGAAACCTTTTTCGAAAAAGAAGTTGAGATCCCAAGGATAAAACATGGAAAAAGAGCAAACAAGTCAAGCATTGATTAACGAAGAAGCTCTCGGATATTCGCTAAATATCTCAGAAACGAAAAGAAAAAAGAATGGAGACCTAGAATCGGAATTACGTAATAGCCTTGTGAACGACTACAAAATGCTTTAATTACTAAAAACATAATCAAATTTCAATGGTGAGTCATGAGTCTTCCAAATTTTCCCGAAAAGATGGAAGGTGGTCTGTTCTTTAGAGAAATATTGCCCCAGTTCCTTCCTAAATACAAGCCGTTTAAACTTGCTATGCTAGGGCTGATTGTTGAAAAAAAGGGAAGGCTAAGATGTATGAGTCATTAAGGTTTAGTCTTCGTAAGATTCAGTGGGTTAAGTTGATGGGACTTAAAGCTATCCATTTGGAGGATGAATTAGTAAAGGCAGTCGAGCCTAATAGTTTTGTGCTTGACCCACTGAGGCAAACTGCGCATTCGTTGTGTGTAACCGATTGTCTAATTCACACAAAATCTGCATTAGATTCAATGGCAGTTTTTCTGACTGATTTGCTTGGTTTAGAACAGAAAGGTGGAGACAGAGATTTTAAGAAACTTGGATTCAGGCAGTCGGTATCTCAAAAAGATGTGTATCTTAAACACAAAATCAAGAAACTTGAAACTTGGTTTGTAGAGTTCAAGGGATAAGAGATGAATGGATTCATATCAAAGCAATTGAATCACTCTCTGTTCATGGAAAAAGTGAGGTTGGAATACCTACCATTCCTCGAACTATCTCTTTAAATGGTGAAGAACAAAAAAAGCTTAAAATTAATTCAAAGAATTTCTGGTCGACAAGAGATTTTGTTGAACATCATTACTCACAACTTTTCAGAGCTATTTCGTGAAATAAGTCGATCGTAGTATTCAAATTGAAAACCTTGAGCTAACGGAACCTGTTACTGTTCCTCAGCACTTTTTGAACAGTCTTACAATGTTTCCAACCCATTCCACTGAAAACATGACTCTCAAAAAGATGAAACTTCACGTCTCTAAATCCATGGTTGATTGGTAATTTAGGTCCCTATTCGCATGTTCCTTCTTGCTTGGTGGAGTTTTTATCTCTTGTTTTTAGAGAGAGGGTTAGATGGAGAGTAGGGGAGAGTAGGAAGAAGAGAGAGTTAACGTGCAGGAGAGTGCTGTTGGGTTTGGGGTCTAAAATTTAACTCTTAACAGAAAAAAGGTATGCTGGTTCTGAACTGAACTTTTTTTACATAGTGTACTTCTTCATTAAATTTTAATTTCAAAAACCATAACAACACTATTTCAGCATCCCTTTCTATACATCTAAAAATCAAGTTACACAAAAATTATTAAGTCTGGCTAATAGAAGTTACTTTGAGATTTTCTTATGGAAAAGAGCATTAAGACCAAAGAATTAGTTTTGCCTAATGTTAGACAGCTACCCTGTGTTAAACCCTGCACTAAGACTATTAAATTCATGACCGACAAACAAGTAGATCCAAACATGGGAATAAGTCTGCCACCATACACTAATATTGACGGCTATAAACACATCAACATTTTTGTCCGTTTCACGCAAAAAACTGCGGATGAACCACCAGTTGATTTAGGTGTAGTCTTTGCTTTCGACAAGAATGGTACTATGGGAACTAGACGATATGTCAACCTCGAGCACAATGTTCAAGCCCCACAAGCGACAAATTTTATCGAAGTAAATGGAAGTGGTACATGGCATGGACAACAATGGAAAATTAGTACTTACCTAGCAAGGTTACCAATTATGGGTCCTTTTGTCCAAGTTTTTATCTATAATCGAGCCGCTGTTGCACGAAAAGTCAGTGTTTGGGCTTATCTGGTAGCTTAAAACAATCAAAAAAACATCTTCAAAAGGCAATAAAATAGCATATAGCATAGACAATTAGGTGAATAATTAGCAGCAACTGGGATTGATCCAGTAACGGTATTTTCCCTTTGTGCTAAACATTTTGGTAAGCAAATCAGGTGCTACTTTCTTCGTTTTGATGAAGGGTTGATGAGCAAAATCAGTGAGATATTCAACAAACTTCTTTTTTACTTATGATACTTGTGTTCTTTTTTAGCATCTTGATAGAATGGTTGGATATTTCTATATCTTAAAGTAATTTCGTCAGGTTCTCGAACATCAAGCAGTTTATCAGTGTTGTCTCTCATATTACTTCTAGTTTTTCTGTTCATAAAAGTTACAACAGCAGAAATGCATAATCCTACAGGATATGATAATAACCGAAATGGGAAAGTAAACCCTGAAACGGCTATAGTATTTAATGAAAATATTGAACTGCTAACGTAGATAATTAATCCAGAAACAAAAGCAGCCGTTGTTCCTAATAGAATTACATCAAGGATATTCTCAAAATTTCGATTAACCCTTTTTTGTAGAGGTAATGCTAAACCTACATAACCTTGGGCCATTGAATCATCGAGTAATAATTCTTTGTTATCACAAATTAGATTCGGGTTGTTGACTTCATCAACTCTTTTGGTTGAAATAGTCCAAATTAATTCGAGTTTTTCTGAGATCCATTGAATATTTTTTAAGAAATTTTTAAATTCTAGGTTCCATTTCGCAACACTTGAACTCACAATAAAAGAATAAATAGACAAAAACAAAAAAACAGGCCAAAACTGCTGTAACGTCAAATGCAACGCAACATAATCGCTAAGCATAAAAGTTAAAGCAGCAGAAAAAAGTAAGATATACACGTATAGTTGATGTTGTCGCTGGATTTCTTGATGTCGAAGATGTTCCCAGTTTTGGTTAAAAGCTTCATGAAGTGATTCAACTGACATACACTTGACTTATTGTTGAATGCTAAAAAGCTTAACTATAAAATATTTAGAAAAATATGTTTTGAAATTTAATAGTTGTCTCTCTAAATTTTACTATTCGCATATAACCTTGTCTTGATCACTAGAGCTTGGTGAACGAAAAACAATGAATTCAACTTTTTTAGAAAACCATTTAACCTTATGACATTTCTCAGAGGGAACAGTAAGTATTTCTCTTTTCTTCACGACTTTTATAGTATCTTCTATTTCAACTTTCAAGATTCCCTTTAGAACAAAATAGAATTCTTCTATAGGCAGTTTATGATAATGTTTTTTCTCATTTTCTAAGTAAATTTTTCTGTCAGGGTTCGTTATATGATTAAGTTCAAGCTGTTCAGAAAAGAAGGGTGAATCTATTGGTACAGCTTCAGGAGTGCCAATAACCCAACGGTTCCTATTATTGGGGTCATCAAGTTTTAGAACCGCAACTTTTACCATAACATTACCATCCAAAATGAACAACAATTAAAGAATCTTAAAAGTTTACCTAATCACTTACACTTGAAGTAAAAAACTTGGTATCACTATATAAAAGAGAGCGATTAATCCAATATAGATATGTAAGTTCTGAACTGAACATTTTGGTAAGTAAATCAGGTGTTATTTTTTTTGTTTTAATGAAGGGTTGATGGGCAAAATCTGTGAGATATTCAACAAACTTCTTTTTATCTTTACTATTTAGACTCAAAAAGAAATTATTACAATAGTTTTTTGATTTCAGAAAGTCAAAGTCAAAATTGTGGGATTCTAAAAAATTCTTTATTTCATTTTCTTTTGAGTAACTATTTGTCTTGTAATCAACTTTAACCATTCCAGCTTTCTCAAAAAATGGATTATATCTTGCCATTACCGCTAAAGCTTCAATTACCTTGACATCTACTTTTGGCATGGTCTCTTTTACTAAAAACGCTCCTAACCCTATGCCCCTAAATTTTGGGTGAATAACAACTCTGCTTATTCTAGCAATCTCTTCATTTATTAAATTGGCTGTGTGAATGTCTCCGGGAGTAAAAACATATCTTTTCCCAAAAATCATGTTCCGAGGCTTAAGATTAAGATAAGAATGCGAATACACAATCACCCCAATCAATTCATTGTTAAAGAGAAGCTTGAAACAGTCTCTTGCTCGAAGACCTTCAGGGTCTTCATGATTTTTTGTTCTGTAATGAAATCTGCTAAGCTTACGATAATCCTCAATACCACCTTTCTTGATCTGAATGTTATCGTAGATTGTACATTTTTTAAGTCGTTTACTAAATTCAGTAACCTCGACATCTCTTTCATAGCCCTTCCTAACAACAATATCCGGCTGAAAATCAGACAAAAAATCAGTATGTGTAGAAGCTACAACAACAGTTTTTCCATGCTTTCTAGCAACTTTTTGAAGCAAAAAAGCAATTACCTTAGCCATAACCCTATCAAGGGTTGCACAAAACTCATCAACAATCCAAACCCGCTTATCACTTCTGTTCAATCAGTTTTGCCAGTTTATACCGATATTTCTGTCCCTCACTTAGTTCTTTGTATTTGCGAAGAAAAAGAAAAGCATCATTTAACCCACAATAACTAAGAATCTTAACCGCTTCAGTAACATCATTTCCCACGCCTTCAACTAGAGTTTCTTCAGGATCTACCTCTAACTCATCTAAACAAACCGCTTCTTCACCAAAATAGTTCTTAAACGCATTTAGAAGCAGAGATTTTCCTCCTCCAGAATCTCCAGTTATACAAATTAGGTCTCCACGATTAAAATCAAGAGAGAAATCGTCAAAAACAACAAAAAGCCTAGACTCATCAACACCTAAACCGAAAGCTTCACAAACAGCTAAAGTTCGCTCTGTAACTTCTGCTTTTGTAGAGAATTTCACATGGCAATTCAAAGACAGAGGCTCTTTAGGGTGCTTCTGTTCCCAACTAGCATCAAGTTTGTTGCTTTCAACTCTGGTCTGAAACCTTTCTGCAATTCGATTAAGCTCTACGTCACTATATTCAAAAGGCTGCCTTAAACTCAAAAGATTATCAATTCTTAAATCACTTTCATTTAACAACCCCTTAAGCAAATCTCGAGAACCCTCAGAAACTAGCCTGTAATATTCTTCTGCATCTAAGAACAAGTCATGTTCGCCACGAATCTTATTCATAACCTGACGAATCAACCGACGATCAACATCATCTACAGGTAACCTAACAACACTAACCTGATTCATGCCCAACTCTTTTGCAGCCTTTAGTCTATGTTCTCCATCAGCAACAAGCAAATCCTTGTTAGTGATAATCGGAACAACAAAACCATAACGCGTGATACTTTCCTTCAAAGCTTTAAACTGCCGTTTAGATTGCACATTTGGATTATTTCCATCAACAAATATCTTTTCTACATCTACTAGCTCTGCAGAAGGAATCGTTAATTGAGTTTCCGTGTCTTTTCTCCCTCAACTTT
>CAVOMX010000019.1:0-61452 GCA_963697165.1 Candidatus Bathyarchaeota archaeon | reverse complement strand
TTCAGGAAAACAGTATCCGCAAAAAAAGAATCAGCCAAAAAAGAGTTCCCAAAAAATTATGGAACAGAAAACTGTAATTCCGTCTGCTTCATCAGCAGATACCTTTGCAGAGCCAGTAACGTTGGAGCATGAGTTACCTTGCCCTCCGTCAAAATTTTTTCCAGATCGCTGACGGGCACAAGTTTCACGTTTATCTGCTCTGTCTCCTCTAGCTTCTGGACCCCTTTCTTTAGGTCCTTGGCGAGAAACAGATATGCCCGCTGTGTGCTCCTTGACAAAGGATTAAAACTGCCCATGCTTACAAGTTGCCCAGCCCTGTAACCTGTTTCCTCTATAAGTTCACGAAAAGCACTTTCCTTTGGTGCTTCGCCCTCTTCTATATGTCCACTTGGAATCTCAAGACTCAAACAATTTCGTGGATACCGCAGAATCTCAATCATAACAACGTTGCCTTCGGTTATGGGTAGAACAGAAACGAAGTCCTTCAATTCAATTTTTGTGTATGTTATTTCTTTGCCACTGGGTAAAACAACCGTATCATCGAAGACGGATAAAAATTTTGAACTACAGAGAAGCTTTGTATCAACAAGTTTCCAGTTTTTCAACAGGTTCCCCTCACATGGTATTCGGTTCATTTCTAACGAAAAGAATAGAGATATTAAAAGGTGATTCCGCTCAAATAGATGATGTAACCTCACTAAAAAGGACAAAATCTGGAAGCTTGTTAAAGATGACAAAAACATTGATTTCAAATTACAAAAAGCTGCTTGAAAAAACCAAAAACATAGTTTCTCTTCATTCCGCAGCTGCGATTCTCAGCTGGGACATGGAAACAAAGATGCCTCCAAAAGGAATCAAAATGCGAAGCCTGCAGCTTGCAATGCTCAGCAGAATCGGACACCAAATGGGCACAGACCCAGAAATTGGGCGGTTACTGGAAGCAACCCTCAAGCATTCAGAATACGGTAGCCTTGACCCTGTTCACAAAAGAAACCTGTACCTAATAAAGAAGAGCTATGATGAACAGACAAAGCTTCCCGAAGAACTTGTAGTTGAAATCTCAAAACAGAAAGCCCTTACAATCGACACATGGAAAAAATCCAAAGCCGCCAAAAACTTCAGGAAGTTCAAGCCTGAACTCGAAAAGCTGTTCAACCTAAAGAAGCAGGCGGCAGAAATTTTGATGGCAGTCAAGGAAACCGCTACGCCATACGATGCGTTACTTGACATTTTTGAACCAAAAATTACCGCAGAAGCCATCAGCAATGTATTCAAAGAACTAAGAGAAGGCTTAACAATTCTGCTAAAGAAGTGTGAAGCGTCACCGAATCAGCCAGACACATCAATCCTTAATCGCGCAGTTACAACAGAAATGCAGCAGAAAATTGGTAAGCTACTCGCTGAATTCATCGGCTACGACGTAACTTCAGCCAAGTCGGGAGGCAGAATCGACGAGACAGAGCATCCCTTCACAACAGGATATTATGACGATGTGCGAATCACAACCCATTACTACCCAAACAGGTTCGCCTCATCTGTATTCTCTATTCTTCATGAGGGAGGACATGCCCTCTATGAGCAGAACCTGAAAGAGGAATGGATGTTCCAGCCCGTGGGAGACGCATGCTCCATGGGATTCCATGAGTCCCAGTCACGTTTCGTAGAAAATATTATGGGAAGATCCCACGAGTTCTGGACATACTTCTTGCCCCAGTTGAAAAAGATGACAGGCAACGTGCTTTCTGATGTAACTTTGGATGATTTTGTCCATGCAATCAATCATGTTGAGCCGTCGAAGATTAGGATCGAGGCAGACGAGGTTACCTATGGGCTTCATGTAATAATACGGTTCAACCTTGAAAGAGACCTGTTCGCAGACAAAATATCCATAGATGAGCTTCCGCAGGTCTGGAACGAAAGCTATAGCGAGTATCTGGGTGTAAATGTAAAAGATGACTCTGAGGGCGTGATGCAGGACACTCACTGGGCAAGTGGATTATACGGCTATTTTCCAAGCTACGCTCTGGGAAACATCTACAGCGGACAGATACTATCCCGTATGGAGAATGACCTGCAGGATTGGCGAAGCCAGATAGCCATTGGTGACTTCAGAGAATTGAAACAGTGGCTGGTCAAGAATGTTCATAGCTACGGAAATCTCTACAACCCGCCTGAACTTATCAAGATAATTGCTGGAAGAGAACTCGCCGTAGACCCATACCTCAATTACCTATACAAGAAATATTCAAAGCTTTACGGGTTCTAGCTCAAAGCCTTTTTTTGGGTTAACCCCGTGTCTCTTTCATTTTTCCTCTGCCTAAAGGAATAAAATGCTGAAACTCCTCTATGGGAATCGCTGTAATACTTCTTTTCAAATCTTCCGAAACCTTAGTGGACAGCTGATGCCGTATCTGTTTGGCGATCTGACTGCTTTTCTGGTCTCCCGGAACAACCTCCACGAACGCATCCGCCTGACTGGCAATAGCCTCTACAGGTCCCCCAACAACCACTAGTTCTTCATCATCGATTTTGACGCCAATAGCAACACACAAAGGAACACCACGAATAAAGTTTTTGGAACCCCTAATCATGAATGACCCCTTCGTTAGGAATTGTCCAGAAGGAGGAGTCTTGCTCACCTGTTCTGGAGTTACCCAGTAAACATTCATTACACTCAACATTTCTCTCCATGCCCGCGAATAGGAGGCTGCAAGCTGGGCTGCTTCGCTGATGGTCTGCTCTGGCGCAGTTTTTCCATCCGTTTTAATCAAAACGAATGGTGCTCCCACAATTTCGGCGTGAAAAATAATGTCTTGTGGTTCCATGTGTTTTTTGACAAGAATCTCGTTTGTTGTTGCGTCTCTGCCTCCAATAACAAGTAACCCGTCAGAGGAGCGGAACCACCTGAATTTCTCGAACCATTCCTTCTTTTTTCTCTTGGCAAGGGGTTGCTGATTCGCTTTTGTGATGCTAACCTGATTTTTTGCCTCCTCAATTTTGGTTCTGGTCTCCTGCAACTGCTTCTCGGCTCCCTTGAGCTTTTTTTGAGCTTTCTTTGACCGCGAGTAATAATTGTCTGCACTGGTTTGGATGGAATCTCGAATGCTAAGAGAAAATTTTTTGTTTTCAACTGAAACATGGAGAACTTGGTTTGCGGGCTCCAAAGAGTGAAAATACACGTCTGGATGCTTCTGTTCTTTTTTTCCCTCTTCAAGTATTGCTGTTATTTGTTCCCAAGTTTTTCCGTTTTTTTTCTGTTCCATTACTTTCTGGATGAGAGACTGGAGGTCTCCAAAGTGAAGGTAAATCAAATCTCCGATAGTCTTGTTTTCTATTATTGGCTCCTTCAAATTCTCTAACGCTTTCTCTTGATTCTGAATAATCCGCTGCTGTCGTGCAACTTCGCTCTTTACATCTCCTGTTGCCTCGTCACCCCTCTCCGTATCGCCTATCTTTGTGTAGTATTCATCAAGGGCACTGTTGAATCGTTCAAACTTCTTTTGACCAAACATGTTATGCTTTTTTAGCGGCACAGGAGTCACGTCAACCCACCCATTCTCTTTGTCGCTTACGATGCTGGGATCCAGTTTTCCTGACTCAATAACCGAAAGAAGTTGCTGTAGCTGACTAAATATGCTCTCAAGTTCTTGTTCTGTTAAAGCAGCACTTTTCGTCTTTTTGTTGACGTCTGCGCGAAGAAGGACTTCTTCGGCGTAGGTTCCGCTGATACTCAAAACCTTTGTTAATGCTCTTACAGTTTCTGTTTCTCCCAAAGTTTTGATTTCCATAAACTCTTGAAATGTAATAGTTATAGGGTTTTTTCCTCTTGCAGGCGGATGCTGGAATGGTTCACCCCGCAAAATGTTTCTGTCTCGCATTCGCTTATAGGTCATGGCCTGCAGAATCTTGCCTTCGGGATCAACTAGGATTATGTTTCCTCCGCCAAAAAGCTCTGAAACCAACTGGAAGTCGCCTTGACGTGTGCTGATTTCTATGATTGCTATTCGCTCGAATTCGTGTTGCCTGACAGTTTTGATTACGCCATTGTCAAGATATTTCCTGAGAGACATGCAGAATGCAGATGGCTTTTTTGGGGTTTCATGAACGTAGGATGTTAAGTGTATCCGTTTTCTTGCTTCGATTAGCAGTTGGATTCTGGGCATGTTTGGTTTGCGTAGCTTGAGGAGCAATGTTTGGGTGCCTATTTGATAAATTTTGGATACATGAGCGCCTTCAACTAAAGTATTGATTTCATGAGTGACTGCTGCTACATCGAAGCTTGTCATTACGTCTTTCAACATTTTTCCCTCAATAGACAAAGAACAGGCTTTCCAACTTCAACGGAGAAAAGGCTCCTCTCTACTACTCTTCTGTGTTATGTCACCGCATAAAAAAGGTGCCGCCCTGAACGCGTTAAACTTTTGCTCCTTTTTCCCATTTCTGCTGAGCAACCAAAACACTAATTTTAACCAGAGGTACGGCTCATTGTTGGGGACGGACAATTCGCTGTGATGCGGCGCTTCTGTTAGCCAAGATTTTGAGAGGATATAAATAAGCGAGAGTCAATTAAAAGCGAGTAGAGAAGCTTTAGGAAGCGAAAGTAAGATAAACCACAAGTGGAAAGTTATGGTGTTCACTAAAACACGGGATTCAAATTGAAGACTTTAAATATTATTTACTGTTCCAGAATCGGATTTGGCATCCTCGCCGCGCTATTGGCTGCCGTAGTGGTGGACCTCAAAGTGGGTACCCCGCTAATAAACGGCATAAGTGTCGCGTTAGCCGTCTACCTTGTCACATATTATGTTATTAAATGGCGCTTTATGAACAAGGTTGACAAGCCGACCAAGCTTTTCACAATGGGAATAGGCGTGTACTTTCTTACGTTCATTCTGTGCTGGGTGCTTTTTATCACTCCATTTCTCGCGGCTCCAATCGCCACATTCACTGTAAATCCAGAAAACCCAATAGTTGGAGATGCTGTTGCTTTTAAATCGACCAGTGTTGACACAGATGGAGACATAGTTAAATGGGTTTGGAATTTTGGAGACGAAACCACCATTGAAGGAGAGACCCCCACTCACACATATACATTAGCTGGAGATTACATAGTTAGTCTGACCGTCGTAGATGACAACGGAATAAGCAGCTTCACTTCGAAACCTTTGACAGTGTTTGCGCCCTCCTAAAAGCAAACAAAAGGGCAGAGTTCTTTCACGACATTTATGAAAATCTGGTGTAAACTGCAGTTTTTCCTTAAAAAAGGCTGTTTTAAGAAATAAGCTGTTATTAGTCTCCTAATATGTTCGTGTTACTTGTGTCAGTACCCGTTTAGACACCTGTTCGTTTGTAGTGTTTACTGGGATTTTCGTCCTTTAGGTAAGAAACTTTCAAAGATAGATACAAAAATTGAAAGTTACTTTATTATAATAATATTAACTGGTGATATCATTTACTCTGTTGGTTCAGTTTGTAGAGTGCTGTCTTCTTCTTGGTTTGTTTCGATAGGTGTCTTGTCTGTTTCTGTGTTTGGCATTTCCTTTACTGTTATGAGCATGTAATCTGCCCATGCTGCAAAGAAACCGCGATCGTTATCTGAGTGAATCTTATTTTTGTATTCCTTCAAGAACTCTTTTCTGCTCTTTTTTAGCTCTTTTTCGTCCTCGAAGTTCACGTTCCTAACGAACGCGTAGGAGTCATTTGATTTCTGGGCAAGAATTATTCCATCTAGAGCGTGAAGGTATCCACTGTTCCATTCTGTCTGGTTTGTCTTTTGTCTAATTCGTTCAAGCACACGTTCCGCTTCAGCAAACCGTCTTCCCTTCAAAAGCTGGAAGAATCTAACTACATGAATCTTCGAAATTGGCATCCTACTTAACTCTCCCTCTCATTTTCGTTAACATCCTCTATTCCTCTTTCGGAAACCCTAAAAACTCCTTCCCCCTCAGCTAGGTATGGACTAGAAACAAGACGTGCAATTCTCACTGGTCCACGAGCAGACTTTCGAAGAAATACACGGGTATGACTAGTATGCGCCACTATATGACCACCAACCGGATGTATGACATCGCCAAAGAACACATCCGGCTTGGACATAACCTGATTTGTGACAACTGCTACGGCATTGAATGCTCTGGAAAGCCGAATCAGCATGTGCATGTGTTTGTTGAGTTTCTGTTGTCTCTCTGCTAGCATCTCTCTGCCCATATATTCGCTTCTGAAGTGAGAAGTCAAGGAATCTACAATGATTAAGCGGACTTGATTTTCTTTAATTACTTTATCTGAATTCTCTAAAAGAAACATTTGATGATCAGACGTGTATGCCTCAGCAAAAATTATGTTCTTAAGTGCATCTTCCGGGTCTAAACCCACATTCTTTGACATCTGAAAAATTCGCTCAGTTCGGAACGTATTCTCTGTGTCTATATAAAGAGCTGCGCCACCCAAACCGCCCTGCTCAGGAGGCAACTGCACATTAACACACAACTGATGGCAAATCTGGCTTTTTCCACTCCCATACTCGCCATAAAATTCCGTGATTGACTGTGATTCGACGCCTCCACCCAACAGTTTATCTAGCATGCTACTTCCCGTAGTCAAACGTAGAACGTTTTGGCGCATCTTCACCAGTTCGTCTCCTCTGATGAACTGGAGAGGCATGCTTAAACGAGCTTTGCGAATCAGCTTTTCGGCATTTTTTTTATTCATGCCTGTCTGCTCTAGCTCCTTGGCTGTAGCCATGGCAAGATTCTCGACTGTGTGGAATCCTAGCTCCCGGAGCTTTTTGGACATGGCAGACCCTATCTCAAGGTCTTCCAGGCACTCGTATCTCTTCTTTTCTAGGGCTGCCCCTTCACTCATCTTGGTGCCTCAGTTCCAGATTTAAACGCAATAGCTTGTGCGTATTTAAGTTAGACCATATCGCAAATAAAACGTTCGATCAACAACCGATGAAAGCAAAACAGGTCTGTAGCAAAAAGTATAAGACATATCCTATAACTCTGCTCTTTACGGAGAGGACAACATTTTGGTATCTGAGCAAGTTGTGGAGAATGTGGCGGTAAAACTTCTACAACTGGCGGTCACAGAGCTACCGCAAGACGTGAAGGATGCTCTCCAGCGGGCGTATCGCCAAGAGGAAAATCCTGTTGGAAAGTCTCAACTGAAAGTCATCTTAGATAACGTGGCTTTAGCCCAGAAAACGTGTACTCCTATGTGTCAAGATACGGGCGTGGTCATCTTCTATGTGAAGGCAGGCAGCAAACTAGATGGACTGGACAAAATTGAGGATGCTCTACGCAAAGCCACAGTACGGGCAACTAAGGAGGTGCCTCTTCGTCCTAACGCAGTTGACCCATTCACCCAAAAAAACACGGGAGACAACACAGGAAGACATGTTCCCTACATACACTGGGAAATCGTGCCCGGAGACGGCCTTGAAATCACGGTTATGCCAAAGGGAGGAGGCTCAGAAAACGTTTCGGCCCTAGGAATGCTCAGCCCAAGCCAAGGAATCAACGGACTCAAAAAATTTGTCATCGACACCATAATCAAGGCTGGCGCAAAACCTTGTCCCCCAACAATCTTAGGCGTCGCAGTTGGGGGAGGCGCTGACATAGCAATGAAACTAGCAAAAGAGGCTCTGCTAAAACCATTAAATTATCCTAACCCCAAACCTGAACTGGCAAAACTTGAACAGGAGCTGCGTGAAGCTGCGAACTCGACGGGAATCGGACCCATGGGATTGGGCGGCAAAATAACAGTTTTGGATGTAAAGGTTGATTACGCTTACAGACACCCCGCATCATATCCTGTGGCTGTGGTGGCTCAGTGCTGGGCTGCCAGAAGAGCCTCAGCTCGCATTTATTCTGACGGAAAAGTGGAGTATCTGTCTCATAAGGTGATGTGAAAGGTATGACCATCTACAGGCTTAGAACACCAATTTCGGAGACCGAAGTTAGAAAACTTGGAGTAAATGACACCCTCTACATTACCGGCACAATTGTTACTGCACGAGATGCCGCACACAGAAGAGCACTAGATTTCCATCAAGAGGGAAAACTGTTGCCCATCAACCTAGAGGGGTTGGCGGTTTTTCATTGTGGTCCAATAGTAAAAGAGGATGGTGGCGACTGGAATGTGGTGGCTGCTGGCCCAACAACAAGCGCACGTATGGATATATTCGAGGACGAATTCATCAAGAACTTCAAGGTTCGCGTTGTGGTGGGGAAGGGAGGTATGGGCAAGAAGACCGTTGATGCCATGAAACAGTATGGAGTAGTTTATGGAGCCTTTACTGGAGGAGCAGCGGTTCTGGCAGCCAAAGCCATAAAACATGTCAAGGGCGTAGAATGGAGTGACTTGGGAATGCCCGAAGCCATGTGGATACTGGAAGTTGAGGATTTTGGACCCTTAACTGTAGCAATCGACTGCCACGGAAACAACCTTTTCGAAACCATCCAAACCAAAGCTGAAAAAGAGAAACCGAGAATCTACAGAAAACTGGGCATACAATAAACTAACCATTCTTATTTGCCAAGTCTGTGATTATCTCTTTTATTGTGTTGATTGGGGTATCGGTTTTGAAGCCTCTGCTGTTAAAATGCGTAAGAACAGCACGGAAGCCCGCTTCTCTTATTCTGTCAAGAACTTTCTTTTGGGGCGGAACAGGCAGATTCAGCTTGTCACAGATTTTGTCCACTGCATAATAGGTGACTGGCGCTTCAGCCTCCTTCTGGACAAGAGAGAGTATCTTCTGAAGTTTCTTCGCCTGTCTAAAGCCTCTTCCCTCCATCTCCCTTTCCATCATTGAGCAAAAGTTTTTGTCCGCTATCTTGCTTAGCCACAGGGGACCAGCAACACTCAACTTTGCTCCGCAACTCGGGCAAACCCGCTTTAGGGGAGAAGTTATTCCCGTGACTGTTTCTCTGTGAAAGCATGAGAAGCAGTGGAGAATGTAGCCCATCTGCTGTACGCTATTGTCCGCCACTTTAGCGCCATAGTTGACAACTGCGTAGGATCGAACGTAATGGTCTATGCTGTGGCTGAACACGACTTCGATTCCTATTTCATGTTTTGCAGCCATCATGGTTAGGCATCCGGCAACGAGGCGAACAGCCAGCTCATGGCAATACTCTGTGCGCAACGGGGTTCCGCCATACTTTCGAAGGCACGCTCGTGGATGAACCCCACATAGGGGAGCCATGTCCGTGGCGGTTAACGCGAGCAAGCCGCCGTTACGTAGAGATCGTATGGCAGAATCCATGAATGTCACGGGAGGTCCAAATGGGTCAACATCAACGTAGTCGAACCTTTTTCTTGGCGCTGCGTGTCTGCTGAGAAAAAGGTTAGCGTCCTCGTTAGTCACCTCAACAATGTCCTCGACATCATTCAGTTTACCATTAAAGGTTGCAACCTCTGTCGCTTCTGGTTTGATGTCATTCACAGACACCTTTCGGACGCCCTCTACTTCCACAGCAAATCTTGCGCCCCGTAGCCCACATCCTGTCAATGGTTCAGAAACCGAGATTTCTCTCCCCAAAAGCTTCTGATGCGTCTGCAGTGCTAAAACTGCCAAGTCTCTGTTTAGTTCCATTGTGGGGTTGTAGAATACGGGTGCCATAGATGGTGCGTAATCTGACGGCTTTTTTTTGTAAGCAGCATGTCTAGGTACCACTACCTTGACTTTTCCCTCGGTTATTATTTCAGTCGGGAAACCAAAGCTCAAACTTTATAGCTCCTACATGCGCACTGAATCTTTTATTACAACAACTAGATATTAGAGTTAGTCTAGCCAGAAGCGTGGTGATTGAGCTGAAGCGAATAATACTTGTTACTGGTCCTCCAGGAATTGGTAAAACAAGCATAATGCGTCGAACAGTGAAGGAACTTAAGAATAGGGGATATGCTGTCGGTGGAATTATTTGTCGTGAGGTTCGTGAAGGAGGATTACGTGTGGGTTTTGAGCTCAAGGATTTGTCCACTGGGCAGAGGGGATGGTTAGCTCATATAAATGAGTCAAAAGGTCCCGTAGTTGGCAAGTATCATATTAACTTGACTGATCTTGATGTAATCGGCGCGGGTTCTATCATTGATGCTGTTCAAAACGCGGATATAATAGCAATAGACGAGATAGGTCCAATGGAGCTTTTGTCAACAGCCTTCAGCAACGCAATACTCCAGGCGGTGGAAAGCAGTAAACCCTTGTTTGGGACAATTCATTACAAATTAAGTAACTCAATAATTGAAGGCATCAAAATGAGGGAGGACACAGAAATTATTGTCGTAACGCGCGAGAACCGAGCAAGCCTTCACAGTATTGTTACCGACAAGATAGTTGATTGTATAGTTTGATAACTTAGACGCTGGAAGGATTGTTAATTGGTAAGTTGTCTCGCAGAAAATCCCGTAGTGGAGCCAGTATCAGATGGTGCCATAAAATACTGGCTTGACCAAGATTGATTACCAAATGTTCCCAAGAATGGGTCTCAAAAACATATTTAGCTGGAACCATTATCCCTTCTAGTTGCGAAATATGATTTCTTGTTTTAGAAGATCAGTTTTCTGGGAAAGCTCCAAAGACTTCATAAATATGCCTTAACATATTATTTGTATTGGGAGATAAGATGCCGATTCAAGGTAAACTGTACCTGTGGGGCGAAAAAGCCAAAGGTGTTCCAGAAGAGAGCGGTGTCTACGCTTTTTACGACAAAAACCGACATATGCTCTATATTGGCGGAAGTCCCAACCTTCGCGAAACATTCACCCGCTACAATGCGACAAACTTTTCTGATGATCCTCGCAAACGCGAGACCGTGTACTATCGAAGAATGGGCATCGTTAACTGGGAAGAAACAGTTAAGAATCTTCTAAACGAATATAAACAAGGTTTTGGGGACATACCTAAATTGAATAATATTTTAAAAAAGGAAGAAAAAGTCACTCCCGAATGGGGATTCTACTTTTACGAATCTTTCAACAAACCATTATTTGAGGCTGCCTTCAATCTGG
The DNA here is from genome assembly GCA_963697165.1 of Candidatus Bathyarchaeota archaeon. GTDB lineage: Archaea > Thermoproteota > Bathyarchaeia > Bathyarchaeales > Bathyarchaeaceae > Bathyarchaeum. Next base: position 50,442 of record CAVOMX010000019.1, on the reverse strand, counting down.
ACGATCTTAAGAAGAAGATAGGAAAAGTTCCTGTTGTTTCTTTGGAGTTTCACCAGAACAGAGGCGACTTTGCTCGTTGGATAAACGAGGTTTTCAAAGAAACTCAGTTGGCTGAACGAATCACAAAAATGTGTAGCGCCGGTGAAGCCCTCAGGTTAGAACTGCTTAACGCTTTAGGTAACCCTGAAGTGGCCGAGTGCCCTGAATGTGAAACCCTGTCAAAGCCAGTTAAGACGTGGCAGATGGCTGGAAGACCTAGTAAGACTGGTGAAAGATCACAACTAACAATAGCCTTGTACAAATGCGGAAACTGCAACAAAACGTTCAGAAATGTAATCAAGAAAGAGAAGATCAAAGCGTAAAGTTGTACAAAAGCCAATTCGACAGATTCCTTTTTTGTCTATGGAGTTGGTGCTTTCCAACATTTGGGTAAATGCCTCAACATGGGGGTTATTTTTCTTTTATATTGGCTATAACTTGTTTTTGCCTTTTAGAATGTTAGTACATATTGGTTTGTTATTGGAAATTCGGTGTCTTCGTATGCTATGTCTAATTTGAGTCCATACTGCAAGAGAAGTTTGCGTGTAAACTCCCAGATTTGGGGTGTTTCTTCATCTGGTCCCCAGTACCAAATTTTGTCATCAGGATGCCTCATTCCCCATCCGTAGTTTTTGGGTAAGACTAGTATGTTTTCGGCTTTTGTTGAACCTTGTGTTATTTTCTGTGTTGGTGTTATGTCCTTCCATAATCTTTCTAGGGCTTCAAAATGTTCGTCACGCATTATTCCATAGGGGTTATCGTCAATCTGCGGGTAATTGAAGATCACCACATATTTGGCTCCTGCCTCGTAAGCTGTGCACATCTGATCATATATGTTGTCTCCGCTGTCCAAGTAGGGCGAATCCATATATTTCCAAGTTATGATTGCGCCCCAGCTTTTGTTTTGTATCTGCGCAGCGCCCCTTACTAAAGCGGTTTCTTGAACTATGCTGTTGTTCCATCCAAACTCTGCAAACACGACGTCATATCCTCCTAGATAGTCGAACCAGTAAAGCGCATAGTCGGAAGTGAATGTTGTAATCGAGCGGCTTTTTAATTCTTTAAGGTCTGGGTTATTCTGGAGGAAACTGGTGAAATGGTCTGCTGCTGCATCATAATCCCGCGGTAAGGTACCTTCAAGGTAACTTTCTATTGTAGGAGCCAATGTCTGATACAGCGTTGAGTTCTGCTGCTTTATTTTGTTAAAGAAGTGTGGCCAATTGTAGTCTATTTGAATTCCGCCTGGTTCGTCATAGTAATAGACTCCTAAGAAATGGTTTGCCCATCTTTGTTTAGCATAGTCGAGCCATGGAATCTGCCATTGATGATCGGTGTCAAACCAGCCAAAATACACTATAATGTTCAATCCAGAGGCAACCGCGTAATCGCAGATTTCGTTTATTACAGTTTCGTTTTTGCTTATGGGTCCAGATTGCAGAATGAAAAGGTTGGAGTAAGTTTTTATTCTGTCAATAAGCAGTTTGGCTTCCACAGTTGTGTTCCCACAAAAAGTGACGCCTAAGTAGAATGGGGCTTCTTCTTCGTTTTGGGGTATGGGCTTGTATTGAACAAAAATTGCAGCGGACAGTATTAGCATGTTCAAGAAAAAGGCGAAAGTATGTTTCATTTTTTTGTTTTCCTCTATTTTTAATCAGACATGTTTCATGGTTGTGGGTATTGCTCAGTTGATGGTCGCCCAACTGTTTATTAGAATATTTTATTGTTATCCTTTGAGTTATCCTTTGGTGTTAAGAAATTAAATTCTTGAATGTTTGGTCACATTAATTGTTACTTGGTTTAACATGGAAGAAACGGGATATTTTCATTTTTATTCTTGGTCACTTAAAATGTAACTTTTATTCCTATTAAATGGACTATTTGTGACAGTATTGTGTGAAATGATTGTTCTATTTAACGCAGTTCAATACCTTTTATTTTTTGAGTCTTCAGTATCTATAGTTTGTATTTTCTTCTTTGTTGGGCATAATTTAAGTTCAAAAATGCAGATTTATGAATAAGACTTGCATTATTTCTACAGGGAATGTTTTGATAGTTGATTTTTGTTAAAGAGAAAGGATTTTTCCTGTAATGCCGCTTACTGGTATAATTTTTATTTCCCATGATTTGAGGTTTCTGCATCTAGCTTCATAAATTGGGGTATAAATCAAGACTTGTTCTGTTACTTCAACATTTTCGTTGATAACCTGAGCAACATCTGGAGGTCTGTTAATAATATTTTTGTTTAGAATTTCCCACATAGATCCCTCGGGGTGTCTTACATTTGTCGCGTAATTTTTCAGAAACTTTACAGGTTCAGGTTCAGATGGGGCTGAGGGCAATTTTTGGCGATTTATTTTTCGTCCTTTTCTATTTAATGCCAATTGTTTTGTGGTTTCATAAAACACTCTTTCTTTGCTTTCAATGACAATTTCTTTTTTTGTTCCTTTCAGAATCCCATGTTTCTTTTCATTAATGACTTTAGGTTTTAAGCTATGATCAAAAATTATTGCCTCCTTAACATTTTCATCTAATTTTATGTTATATTTTTTATTTTTATAATATTCAATACTATATTTTGTATTTACAAGTAAGAATGAATCATAACAAAGCGTGATTGATTCGCAATCTATTTCGTTGGCTTTTGGCTTCAGGAAGTACATTTTTGAAAAGGCTTCAACCATATTTTTTTCAATAATATCCTTTATTGTTTTGTAATCTTTAGAGATTTTATGTACTAAAAGCAGGCTTTTCAGTGGTTTCTTAAATGTTCGTTCGTCTTTTGTCAAGGGTGATGTTGACAATAATAAATCATTTGTATTGGACATTTTCTTAATTGAATTTTATTTGTTAGACTTATTACATTTTATGAACTTCAAAATAATATTACAATTTCATTTCTTATTCGAGTGCATAGCTGGATATTTTGCATGATCAGATGAATGCGTGTTTTTGTTGAGAGATGCTAAAATTTAAACCCAAACCCAAACATATCTTTCAATGTTGCCTTCTATCTACCACTCTTTTGGGTCTGCCTTTAAACTTGTAAATTTCAAGTTCGTTTTGTCTCACGAAATTAATTTCAATTACTAATTTGTCTTCTAAGTGTTCTTTCCTAAGTTGTGGTTTGAATTTAAGAAATCCTTTGAGAAAATTCTCTTCGACAACTGGAATATTACATTTTTTGTAATCTGAGCACTCAAGATTCACGCTAAGAGTTGCTACTTCACCCAGTTGATCTCCATACAAAAACGCCTCATATTCCCCTGTAAGATACTCCATATTCTCCCGCTGAAAAACGCCTTGTTCCACATCCACACGATTAAAAGGAGATCCATGTATCCAAAAAGTCTCCTTTTCACGCTGGGGATTAACTATTCTCATATGAGTTCTACCGCAGACGCATCTATCTCTAGAAAGCACCACGGATGTGTCTTCTGTATCATAGTTAAGTAACAAATTACCACTTTTTTCGCCCACTGGCAACAATGTACTAAGAATTATTCTACCACATTCTCCATCTCCAACAAAATCATGAAGACTTGGATCATAAACGTCCAGATGCACCAAATCTTCTGGAACATGAAGTCCATTTGTCTGGCTGCATTCCCCACACATTGTACCCTCTGTGCTTCCATAAGTATTAAAAACGTCACATCCCCAAACTTCAGAAAGATACGAACGGGATTCTTCAGCAAAACTTTCCCCACCAACTACTAAACGTTTTACACCCAATTCGCTAGGGGAAATTTTTTCTTTAAACATTTGTCTGGCGAGTCTTAGAAATTTAAAAACACTTCCCACAAGACCTGTAGGGTTGTAATTCATAATGACGCGAAGAGGAAAAGTGCACCTACCCTCCGGTATTATAGTCATGCCAACTTTTCTGGCAGCTAGAGTCATAGTATTGGCGCCTACGTTCATGCCATATGAAGCACAAATCACAACACGATCACCTGTGCCAAACCCCTGAGACACAAAGGCTCTTGCATATTTTTCAGCATATCTTTCCCAGTCATTCCATGTGAGAAAAAATGTTTTTGGAGAACCGCTTGTGCCACTGGTTTCATGGATTGTGAAAACTTCACTCCAGTCAATACTTTTAAACTGAAAATCTTGACTCATAGGTGGCTGGTTTTCTAGAATTGTCTTACTAGTCACGATTGGAAGATTTAAGAGGTCAGTGTGTGTGCGGATTTCTCTGGGTTTCACTCCATTTTTTCGAAACCACATCCGGTAGAATGGTGAGTTTTCATTTGCATATCTCACTGTGTAGCGTATACGATCTTCAACCATCGAGTCAAGGTTTTCTCGTTTCATTGTTTCAATTTCTTCATTAAAAAACAAAAGTATTAACCTGCAGTTTTCTTGAGTATTTGCAACTTAATTGGTTTTCTATGAACAAAATGTCATTATTGTTACATCAAAAAAGTGAACTTCAAAATCAAAATAAAATGTTTGTGATGTGTGTTTTTTGTGGAAGTGTTAAATTTTAATCCCCAAGCCCCACTCAATCAAACACCTAAAGACTCTTCGTAAAACGTGCGCGTTCGATTTATTTCGAACGGCGCAATTGTTTAGCTCCATATGCACTAGACTTCCAAATGGAACTTTTGAAAAATCAAAAACTACCCTAAAGGTTCAAAGGCCATCCTATATAAAGACAATTGATGCAGAGAGACACACATTTTTCATGCTTTTTTTCATCGATATTAAGAGACTTTAGTTTACTCGTGGGTGCAGTATTTATTCACTAAGGCTCTCTTGTTTACGACGTTGAGCTGCTTGAAGAGGAAGTCAAATTTTGTTTCGATTTCAGCTGCAATCGCATCACGCGTCTGTTGTGGCAGTCCCATAATTTCTTTCTTGAATGGTCCCAACGCTTTTTTTCGGGTCTTGTAAAGGAATTGTTCTTCAGTTTCGTCTTTTTTTGCCTCGCTTGCGACATTGACTTTTAGCCATTCGTAAATTCTCTTCTTCAGATCAACCGGAAAGTGCTCTGATTCATAAATCATGTTCTGGAACTGCCGTGGCCAAATGCACTTCAGCGGTCTCACATTCGACAAACTTGTGGAAAGCCTCAGGAGGCAGGGTTGATGCTCCATGTTGCACAGCTCCAGCCAACCCATATTCTCTGCGGGCAATCTCAGAAAGAGTTTTCAACGTGTTAAAGTCAAGCTTGATTTGCGCTATTGACCCGTTAGGCAGAACAACGCCGCCATGAGTTGTCCCCGTCTGAACTGAAATCTTACTTATGCCAGCCAAACCCTTTTCCAGCTTTCTTCGAGACCGGTCATAAATGCTTGCAGGTCTTCAGGCGTCGAATTCTGATGCCCAATCTCGCCAATCTCTCCACCCACCGAAATCGTAATCCCTTTCGGCTCAACACGGCGGATAAACTGCGTGAGCCTTGCACAGACCTCATAATTCAGACGTTGCTGTTCTTTCAAATCCGGTTTGGAAACATCAACAAGGGTTGACGAGTCAATATCAATGTTATAGAAGCCCGAACCAATCGCATCCCCCATTAAAGCCTGCAAACTTTCAATTTCCTTATCCGGATTCTCTTTAAACTTGGCGGCGTTGACCTGAAAATGGTCTCCTTGGATAAAGACTGGACCGGAATAGCTTTCCCTTATCGCTGCTGCCAGAACCATACTTGCATATTCAATCGGCGCCTGATCGGTATAACCGATCTCAGACCTGGCAATCTCAAAGATAAAAGCGCCAGAACCATTTTTCTCCCCCACTCTAAATATTGCACGAGCCAGATCGTAAGTCATGCTCCTCAAGTTTATAGCAGGGACTGTGAAACCCCCGAATTCACCCCTGCCGCGAGCCATATAAAAATCATGGATGCTCGAGGAATAAATTCCCTCTTCATATGCAACGTCAAAGATCTTTTTTGCCAATTGCCTCTTTTTTGTCACATTATCGTTCATAACCAATTCGATTGCAGTTTTCTCAACATCAAACGATTCACTTCCCATAATATACCTCCTCCCTCAAATCGCTGCTTAATTTACCCAATTCCAATTGTCTTATTTGAATATTAAATAGTACCTGTGCACATGTGCCAATGAAGCCCTCTTATTTCATTCCTTTCCCCTTCCAGCGCGTGCGTGTGCGTGGCGTTTGCACGTTAGGATAGGGTAGGTGAGAGAGAAAGAGAAAGCGATTGTGAAAAAGAATTAGGGAGTAAAAATGTAGACACGTAAGAAAGTTTGGGGTTAAGTTTGGGGGATTAACATTTAACCTCCCAAAAACAATGACACTTTCGCTTTTTGAGCTGCAATCCAATGACTAATAGAGTTAATGCAAAAAATAGGAAATTAAGAGGACACTGAGCGCAGTGTCTAATTGAAACTAGCATTCAGTCATGATTTTATTACTTTATATCTCGATAATTCATGTATGCGAAGATCACCAATAAGGCGGTCCATATTGCGAAGACTCCCGTAGAAATAGGCGATTCAAAAAGGAACAATCCTAAGATTCTATTAGGTATCGAAACTGCAATTACCAGAAGAGAACCCCATTTGCTTTTTCTACGAACCCCGATTAAAGCTACAATATTCAATACTGTAGCAACTGCAGCTGCAACACTTGCTGTTGTATAATCAACCATTAACGTCATCCGCATATCTGGTTGTGAATACCATATAGCAATTGAAGCGATTTCGCCGATGATTGTTAATGCTAGTGAGATCATTAAAATCTTATAATTTCTATCTGTCATGTTTAGTCATACATTTCAAAATTTATAAATGCTTTTCTATCTCGAATTTGATACATTTACTGAAGGATGATTTGTTTGAAAATTAAACTCTCTGGACAAAAACAAATCATTCCACATATTTTAACCAGTCTCAGACTAGTTGTTTTACCTTTTCTTATTTACACATTTTTTCTTGATATGAAATTTGTTGTATATTTCTTGTTTGTTTTCTCGATTGGGACTGATCTTGTGGATGGCTTTATCGCTAGAAAACTGGGAGTTTCTTCAAAGTCGGGAGCCTTCTTTGATACAATCGTTGATTTTATTTTTATTTATGGGTTGTTCATGGCTTTCATTGTAAAAGGTTTTTATCCTGCATGGATTTTTATTTTGTTAGTCTTTGTTTTTGAGCAATTCATATTAACAAGTCTCTACTCGGAGCGGGTCATCTATGATCCAATTGGGAGATATTTGGGTAGTCTTCTTTTTGGTGGCATAGGATTAACGTTACTCTTTCCTGAAAAACTAGTCTACGATATAGTTACTATTGGAATTGTAGTTTCAACTGCAATTTCCCTTTTTTCCCGATTAGCATATTTTTTGTTTAATAAACCTAAAAATTAAGTCCCAATTAATTGTATGGAGATGACATACATACTCGATTTAGTTATGTTTGTATGAATGAACAGAAATGGACGTATTTGGGTTAGGGGGCTAAATTTTAACCCGACCAACCTAAACCAAATTTCAAGGCGAATCTCAGACCATTATCCTCTGGATAGAATTCTCCCTGGAAGAATAATAAAACAAAGATCATCAAAAACTATTTCCAATTGCATCAATCTGAAACCACTAACTAACCACTTATCAAAAACAAGTCCACCAAAAAACAAATGCAGCGAAGAGTCAATCCCAAGTAGACTCTTCATTAACTTTCAGGTTCTGTTAACTATTCGTTACGTTTGTTGATTTGTTTTGGGTGTTAATTCTTGACACATTTTACGACGAGTCTCTATGGCTTTGTGGGTTAAAGTTTTTCTTGTCAAAATAGGGAACGGCTTGTTTTCAAGAGATTTTTTTAAATCAAGAAAACTTGGTTGTATATTAGGTAGCCGTTTATCATCAAGTTTGTTGTATGCACCAATGCGATTATAACGAAATCTTTTGCGAATGCTTCGCCTAGCTTGAGCATTGATTTTGTATCGTTTTGGGTGCCTCCTACGAGGACGTGACGGTTTTGAATTAGACGAATGGATAGATACGTTATGAGTCCACTGAGGACAACAAAGTAAAGTGGACTCAGGTTGAATAGGACTCCAACTAGAATCATGAGTGGGATAAGACTGTAACCCATTATTATTGTGAGATAAAGTCCGCGTTTAATCCCTAATGTGACTAGTATGGTTCGTGCATGGGCATTAAGGTCTGATTTGTAGTCTGCCAAGTCTTCCCATAAACTGTTGACTGCAGTGGATATGCCCATGAGAAGCATTAAGGCCAGTATTTGAACAGAAAAAACGTTGAAGAAGGCAGCTACGATTAGAACAGGAACGGCGCCAACAGATAAGTTCACTACTGGTTTGTATATTGTTTGTCTGAGTCTAAATGGCGGCATTGAATATGCGACTCCTGCAAGAATCCCGATAAAAACAAAAACAGTTACTAGCTGGATTCCAGTGATTGCGCCTAGGCTCATAGACAATGCAAAGAAGATTAAGGATATTAAAAGTCCCATTTTCCCAAGATTCTTTGTATAATCTGCTCTAAGCGGGTCAGATTTTACGTCCAAATCAACATCATAAACGTTGTTTATTGCATCTACTCCACTCCATCCACAAAAGGCGACAATGCCTAAGTAAATCGCTCCAAAGAATGTGGGTTTCTCTGCCATCAGAAATGTTGCTCCCATAGTTATCATGAAAAGCATTATCCCTCTTTCAAAGGAAATGAACGTTAGAAATCCCTTTACTCTATGGAGCATATCCTTTCTCGATTGGGACTCTATAAAAAGTTTATGCATACCGTTTTTGCGCTTAATGTTTAGGGTATTATAAAATAAAGGAAAAAGTGAGTAGGTCTATTTTTTTCTGTTTGAAAAGGTATCATACACCAGATTAAATAATCCAATCTTTAGTACTCTAACTTTTTAGGAGATGATATTGGATTAAAAGTCATGGAAAAATCTGGTGATAAATCAGGGTTCCTCTCTTTTACCACAGATATTTTACCACTGATGCCAAAAATCACAACAATAATTACCGCAACATTTGCAGTATTTTACCCGGATCTCGAAATATTTTTTAATGGCTCTAACAAGTGAAATAAACAATTATTCGATAATACACTCCAAACTGAAAAAACGACTTTGCCAACGCACAATAATATTTCACTCACTTATCAGAAAATGACTGAAATCCTGATCGACAAAGTACAACTAATGAAAGATCTATCAACCTTACAGAAAATAGGATTGTTGAAAAAGGTAATGATCAGTAAGAATTACCAGCCGATAAATGGTTGGAAGACTCAAATATCATAAAAATAGAGCTCTTCTGAAACGTGATACATCTCATGTTTTTTTTCGAGAATAAAAACATGATTTATTCAATTTTTAATGCGCGTGTATGATTATTCTAAGAAAAAAGGATTAGCTGATGTATTATTCAAATATAGAAAAAAGTTCCAGAGTAATTTATATGGCAGTATTTGCTAACCAATTTTAGTTAGGAGAAGGAGATTAATGAAAACTAAATTGTTAACTTTTGGGATTTCGACAGTTGTTATAACGCTTCTTCTTATGAATGTAGCCTATGCTTCATGGGAAACTTTGGGAACAGGTTTTGCTGTAACTTCAAACATAAGCGGACCAGTTTCGCCACAAGGAACACCTGTGACAATAACCGCTGGAACCCTAGACCCTGATGTAGAATTAATAACCATCAGATGGTATGGACCCGACGGTGAAGTATTTCATGAGGATATGCCCTCTGTATATACAAATGGCACGGTCGGACAATATGCTGACGGTACCACTGCTCTAGTAAAGTATGCTCAAAGGTACATATACTCCAAATGTGCACGGTGAATGGAACGTTAAAGTCATCTTCCATAATGCAAAAGGAGGAAGTAATGTGGCTGATTTTTCGCTCCCACTAGATATACGCCAGAATTTTCCAATATTCGTTGTTCCAGAAACACCATTGGGAACCATAGGAGCAGTTGCAGCGATCGCATTGGCTTTAGGGCTATTCATGGTTAAAAAGAAAAGCGCGCGCCGATAAAACTGCAATAATCCCCGATTTTTTATCATCGATTTAGGGGTAATGCTTTTAGCAATACCTCTAATTTTCAGTCTGCAGAAAGAAACTTCATAACACCGTAGAATTCATCTTTTCTAAAAACTCAAAACACAAAGAATAGAAACCTTAAACTATCCAAAAAAAGGAAGAAATGAACTACTTTCCAGTTGGCGAACCAATCAGAAATAGAAATTATGTTTTGATTTTGTGTTTGTGTGCGAGTGCGTGCGGGTTTCACACGTGAGGGGGAGTGAGTAAGAGATAGAAGAAGCAGAAATTTTTACAAGAGATACTAAAACGATTCGTAAAAAGACATGTCGGATAATTTGCTTTAATAAATCTAGCTTTACCTATAGTTAAAACAAACCCAGCACAATAAACAAATTGCCCAGTAGATTTTAGAAGCATTAATAAGACTTTATTTACTATTCTTATTTAGTCTAGTGTTTCCCATAATCTGTTAACTAAAGGGTATTTTAGAAGAAGTTAAGCTTTAGGTTGTTCTTGATTACCTTATCAAAATTGAATGCGTTTTCAGTGCATGTGGTAGCATAAACTTACTAAAAATTGAGAGTTGAATTTGAAAATGTCCTCTGAAAAAAAATATGTTCGCGGCTTAAGGGATGTTGCAGCTTGCGAAACTCAAATTAGTTTTGTTGATCCTCTTGGTGCGCTTTATTATGTTGGTTATGACATTGACCGTCTCTTGGGTAGAGTGTGCTATGAAGAAGTGATTCACCTTATATTGAACAAAAAACTCCCTGACGAAAGTGAACTAAATACCCTAAAAGCAGCACTCACTTCCGAAATGAAATTACCCGAACAAATAATCCAAAGCATTAAGAATGCACCAAAAAGCAGCCATCCAATGGAAATATTACGAACCGAAATATCGCACCTAGGACAATATGACTCTAACCCAAATGACACTTCTGAATCAGCTAACAACAAAAGAGCCCTTGGTTTGATAGCTAAAGTCCCAACGTTAGTTGCAATCATCCATCGAGTGAGAACTAAACAGGAGATTGTAGATCCAAAGAAAGAATATGGTTTTTCTGAGAACTTTCTATACATGTTTCGGGGAAAACCTGCAGATGAAGAAGAAAAAGAATCGATTGAACGGTACATGATTCTGCATGCTGATCATGGACTAAATGCTTCTGCTTTCGCTGCACGCGTTACAGCTAGCACCTTGTCAGATATGTACTCGGCTATAACCTCTGCAATAGGAACACTCAAAGGAAAACTGCATGGTGGAGCTAGCGAGAGAGTGATGAATATGCTGCTTGACGTTAACAACGTTGGAGAAGTAGAAGCTTACATACAAGGAATCTTATTTGACCAAAAGAAGATAATGGGATTTGGTCACAGAATTTACGTGGTAGATGACCCTCGATCAAGACATCTTAGAAAAGTGAGCAAATCTTTATGTCAACGCATTGATCGAATGGAATTATATCAGAAATGTAGAAAGATTCAAGCAGTTGTTCACAAAGAGAAAAAAATCTATCCGAATGTTGATTTCTATGCTGCCACAGTTCTGAATGCATTAGATGTTCCCAAAGAATTCTTTACGTTATTTTTTGCCTCAAGTCGAGTAACAGGATGGGTAGCTCACATTCTAGAACAGTATTCAGATGCGGTTTTGCTTCGTCCAACATCAAGATATATTGGTGCATACGGAACCAAATTTATTTCCCTCAAAAATCGATAATTCAAAAATTCAGAACATTACTTAGAATACAAGAAGTTTTCCAATTATCCTTTCATTATTTTTTGTGTGTGCGCGTTCGTGTGGTTTTTGCGTGTGAGGGTAGGTAAGAAAGAATAAGAGAAAACTAATATGAGCATGAGTTAGGAAGAAAAAATATGTAGATTGGCGTGGACAAACACGTTTGGGCTAGTTTTGGGGGTTAAACTTTAACCTTTTTTTAATCACTGTCCAATCGTACAAGAAAAGCAGTAAAAGGGTAATCGTAGTTATTCCGGCAGCGAAGGATTTGAATGCAACCATAGTTACAACAGAAATTGAAATAATTAAAACATAAACTGATAGTCTAAGGTTAACTCTTTTCCGATTGGATGCTTCAATTATATTTCTTTTAGAAATAGTAACTATTGCTAGCAAACAGAAAATAATTGAAGTTGTTATAAAAGTTAATGAGGCAATATCTGCTTGTAGAACCCAAAAGCAACATCCTAAAATCCAAGAAATGAACCCTCCTGTCCACAAAAACCAAACGCGTAAGTTGTTTTGAATCATGTAATCGAACTGGTTCATGAGGAAGATCAAATTTGGGACTACTTTTTGTAACTTAAAAAAATTGATTTGTCTTAGTGATTGAAAATTTGTTAAAAAGCCATTATGTTTTTGCTTAGTGGTTGAAATAAAAGGAAAAGATGTTAAAAGAATTGATAAAAATATGAAAATTAACAGATGTATCATTCGTATCAATTAATCAATCTTAAGCTGGACCTAAAAAATGAAGTTCCATATACAGCAATGTTCTAAAATTTGATATAACGCTTATAGGTTTGGGTTTATTTTTTAAAATTAAAGGCGTATAAGCAGGTTATGTGTACCATGTTAATCTGTATGTGCTCGTGATTTGAATGGGCACGTGCATAGTGACTTAAAGGAAAGGGGGGAATTTTATGGGGAGTTATTCTGAAATTGCAACCGATGAGTATCTTTTGCGGGAAGTTGGAGATGCAAGCTCTATTACTATCTTTGAATGTCCTTACTGTGCTAATCAAAGCCTTGGGTATGCGAAGGATATATTAGAACTTGGTAAGGTATCGTTTTTTGGTTTCCATTTTAATCCTTACCCGATGGGGCAAGAGGCTAACCGAATTAGGCGATTGTTAGAAAGCAAGGGAAAAACAGTTAGCCTTAAGTACTTTAATCTTCCGAATCCGCCCTTCTGTCAATTAAATCAGAAAGGTCGAAGTTCTATTGTTAAAGCTTTCAAAAATTCTGATGCAGCTATTGCCTTGAGTTGTATGGCTGGTTTTGGAGGAATAAAGAGTGCACTTCCAGATGCAAAGGTGGTTCCTGGGATGGCTACTATTGGGACTCTTGCTGCGTATCTGAGCGTTGAGAAAGGAAAAATGTTTTTGGACAAAGACAAGAGCAAAGTTGTTCGTTTCAGAGAAATGGGGAAGACGGCATAACCTAAAAGATTGGAGAATGTAGATTATCCTCCAATTTCTTCTCTTTTTTTGTTTTATTGAATTTATATAGGTTGAGCGTGAGCGAGCGAGAGCGAGCGTGAGTGGACAGGGGTGGACGGGCACACACGCACACGCGGGGGTACGCAAACAAGTACATATGTTTGGGTTTGGGGTTAAAATTTAACCCCAAAATCGAAACTATATTTTTGATCAAACATTATGGTGAATAATGTAAGTTAAAATCAATATGCAAAAAGGTTACCACTGGGGGATTTCTAGGATTTGATTATTAAGAAAAGTTTATTTGCTTAACGGTAAAACTAATTTCTTATTTGAGTAGGTAATTCTAATATGGTTTGTTCTACTCGTGTCAGAATTTTGTTGTTTTTTAGTATTGTTTCAGTTTTGGTTTTTAGTATAACTGTAAGAGCACAATCTAGTGGATTATTTTTAGAAGGAGAACAGCATTGGGAGACATATGGTAAAGGTGGAACCTGTATTTCGGGTTCACATAACCTGTTCATAGCTGATGTTGACAATGATGGCGTTTTAGAAATAATAACAGGCGGTTCATTGTATAATATCGTGAATGGGGAACGTTCAACAAGTGAGGCACCATTAAAATTTTGGAACTGGATTGGAAATGAAATTGTTCTTGAAAAAAGTCATCATTGGGAAGGAAATATTCGTTGTATCTATTGTGAAGATCTAGATGGCGATAATGTTATGGAAATCATAACTGGAGGAAATGTTTTGGGTCCAGCTGGGATTTCTTCCTCAATTAGAATATGGAATTATGATGGAGAAAATGTGGTTCTTAAGGGTAGTCATGAAGGGTTTTCGGTAAATTCAATTTTTGTAAGCGACCTAGACAAAGATGGTGAAAAAGAAATTCTCACAACATCAAGGTCATCATATGATGTCCAATCTACCGCTCAACTTCAGATATGGAAGTGGGACGGAGATACACTTAGCTTAAAAGAAAACGTGGAATGGTGTGCTTCAAATGATGCTAGGGCAAACTCGGTCTTTGCCTATGACTTGAATAGGGATAATGAAATCGAAATTATTACTGTTGGTTATGATAATGGTCTAGAAAATAGCAGTGGACAACTTCGGATTTGGCATTGGGATGGAGAAAATCTTATGCTACAAATAAATCAGGAATGGCGTATGGTTGAGGGATGTTATGGATTGACTAATGCCGGAGGTGTAATGGGTAACACTTTGGTTGAGAATCTGAAAGTGGGTGATGTTGATGGAGATGGTTCTGTAGAAATTATTACTGGAGGCTTTACTTATGATGGAGAAAAAATTAATGCTCAACTTAGAGTTTGGCATTTTGATGAAGCTCTTTCTTTGGAGGAGAGCCATGAATGGATCACAGAAGATATAACCGCAGTAAAAGTTGTATCGTTGAATGATGTTGATGACGATGGAATTTTAGATATTGTGACCGGTGGTTTAACATCTGTTTATGGAAGCTTCAAAAATGCTGAGGCTACAAGAGATGCTGCTCAGCTTAGGGTTTTTGGTTGGAATGGTGAGGTATTAACTCTAAAACAGAAAGAAGATTGGACCCTTGCAGATGGTTTAGCAGTTATGAATGTAGGTGCAGGAGATTTGGATAATGATGGGAAACATGAAATAGTATCAGTTGGTTGCATGACTCTAGACGCCTTATGTGACCCTGATATGAGGATATGGTCCATTGCCACTGAACCAACTGGTTTTCCATACATCTATTTGGCAGCTTTAGGTGCAATATTGGCTACAATTCTACTAGGAATCTTCTTCTTAATCAGAAAAAGGGCCTATAATAGCACATCGAATAGTGCTGATAAAAATTAGCTGTAGAATCTGTATAGAAATATCCAGTAACTGTTTGATTTGAATTCAAGTTGTAACCAATTTTCGAAGGCTCATACTATTAAATAATTTAAGAAAATAAAATACTGTTGTTCCTAAATGTTTGATTATGCGATAAAAGAGATTAGAAGACGTAAATCTAGGCGTTTTATCAATATCAAGGGGTATTTTATTGCTGTTAGTTTTGTAATTATGATTGATTCTCTTGCACAAGTCCGCATCAACATACTTAACTTCGATTTTATTATCTTTCAGAAGTTCCTTCGCTTTTTTACACCAAGGGCAGGTGCTAATAGCATACAACAAAACTTTATGTTTTTTGATTTCGCCTTGAATCGTTATGGTGTGCATTTTGTCTCTTTTTTCTCAATTTTAATACAATTTGAGGATATGGTGTGTGGGTTTGGGGATAAAATTTAAGGTAAATCCATATTTATTCACATATTTTTCCATTTTTCTTTTTCTTATGTATAATCACGTGTAGGAAACACGCACCAAGCACAATCACGGGTATGTAATCATGTGTGAGTAATAACGAATTATTGGGTTGTTAGAAAAACCATAAAGAATGTTTTGTTAGTAATATTTTCTAAAAAATAAAAAAAGGGTTTTACTGTTGGGCGTTTATCGTTTTTTTCGTTTCCAACAGATTGAAGCAACTGCTACTATGGTTGCCATGGCGACCACTGTGTATAGGTGTATGTTTTCTGGGACTAACTCTGGGTCGAATTCTGCGACGGTCCATGTTGAGAAGTGTGTTGTGTTGCATACCAAGTATTGGTTTTGGTCTATGTGGCTTTCAACTGGGGTCCATTGGTTTTGGGTTTGGTTATAGTACATCCATGTTAGTCTTGATTCGTTGACTTCTCGACCTAGTTCTTCGCTGAGTTCTGTTTGGTTTATGTGTAGCCTTAATTGGCTCTGTAGTTGGAGTTCAGCGTTGGGTTCTAGTCCCATGTAGAAGTTTAGGGTGTTTTGCATTACTGCTTCGCCTTGGGGTGGAGATGCACTCACGTTCATTGTGAGTGTCATTGTCTGGTTTGGTTCAACAGATAGGGTAAGTAGTCGGTTCCTAACCTGGGGGTCTAAGGTCATGTTTAATTCGCAGTTTTGGGTGCAGTTCATCATTAGAGTGAAGTTTCTGTAGAAGAAGACGTTTGTTTCCATTGCTTGTATTGATTCCATGTAGCCATGGGGAGTTACGTTTGTTCTATTGTATTGTAGAGCGTCTACGGGCATGTCTGGTGGTATCTTGCTTTCAGAGTTTGGTTCTCCAGGTTGGGCTAGGGTTGTAATGGAAAAAGCTGTTAGCATCAAGATTGCCAGCAAGGTGACGGTTAAGATGTTTGTTTTTTGTTTTTTCATTCATTTCACCTCATCAGCTATCTTAATATATAATACATGTGTTGGTGATAAGGTACACTGTGAAACGAGCGTTCCAAAAAATGGAACGCTTATACCGCCGTGTCCCTTAATTTGGACTTTGGTCCTTATCTTTGATGGTGAGTTAAATGAATAAAAGAATTCGAATCGCAACAATAGCCTCGTTGGTGTTACTGTTAGTTTCAGCCGGTTCTGTATCAGCTATTTTTAGTGGACAAGATCCAGAGAATAGAGCAAATCGGATCGTTGAGATTGCTGAGAACGCCGCAGAGAAAGTTGGCGATTTTATTGATCTTGTTTATGCAAATCTCGATGCTTCAGAAATAATAAAGACTGACGAATTTTTGGGCAACGTCACACTTTATGATGAAGGAAATGAAACCGTAAAAAAGGCTAATGTGGCTCTAGAAAATGATGATTATGAAGGAGCGATTGCCAATGCCACAGAAGCTTTGAGCATATTCAGGGAAGTCTACAAGTCCATACAAATCATGCTATACAATTCTGATGTCAAGATCGGACAATTGGTTGATGTTGATGAACTGGAAGAAGCAATAGATCGCTCACTAGCGAGAGTGGAGGAACTTAAAGCATTAATTTCAACGGAAGCGCCCATATACAGCAACCTTACAAAAGCTGAAGATTTGTTGAATGAAGCAAAGAATGAATTCTTGCCCGATTCTATAGAAGAAGCTAAGGATAACTTGCGAGAAGCAAACAGGCTAATCAGCGAAGTGTGCCAGTACCTAAAAGAAGTGGCTCAAGACCTTAACCCCCAAAGAATCAGAGATTACTGTGATGAAGCTGAACAATACAGGTACAGGTTTATGGGAAGATTTGGACAAGCAGGAACCGAGGGCTTCGATGTTAATGGGTTCCTTCAAACCTATGGCTACCAGAACGAAGAAGACTTTGATGCAAGATTCCAAGAAATGATAGAAAATGCGAAAGGAACAGAGGACCTTGATGATGTTCTTGAGGACTTGGATGAAATTGGTAGAACCATCCGAGAAATGGACGGAAACCTAACATATGAGGTGGGTCAGTATCGAGCACGCCATGGACAACAGGCAGCAGGTACTGGTTCTGGACAAGAAGGCAGTGGTAGTGGATAGTGGCTATGGACAAAACGCTGGTGGTTATGGAGGAAGCGGCAGCGGTTCCGGCCAAATGGGCTACGGAGGCGGCCGATAACCTCCCTATCTTTTTATTTTTTATGAGTTTTCAGGTTTTTTGTTATTTGACAGCGTTCCAAAGTGTTAATTATTTTTCTTTGGTTGTTGGGTTTTGCTGTCTGCGGAATTTTGCTCATCTTTTAACTCCAAAGTTAAAAATATAGCTCCAAAATATAACATAACAAATAATGTCAAAGAAAATTTTGATCTTTAACTCAAAAAGGTTTTTCAGACTGTTGATATTACACTAAAGTCTTGTTTAGGAGAATAGTCAGTGATAGATAAGGACTCGTTTATAGCAAAATATAAGCAAGTTATTTTGGATTGGGCTAAAGATAACAAGTTTCGGCTTATTGAGAGTAGGAAGAATTATTCTTGGGATGATAAAGAGCCCAAGGCATGTCTTGCAGAACGTAACGAAATTTCAAAGGCCATTATTTTGTCTCGGATACGAAATACGGGAGGTGTTGATCTTGAGACTCTTGATATGGTCATGTCTTGGGGTGGTTTTAATCAATTTCCTTTGCGTGATGAAGCTATGGTTTTGGAGTTTACTCGTAGGCTTTTCGATTTTGTTGATAAAGGCAAAATATCTGAGGCGGTTGAAAGTCTTTTGTCACTTAAGGGTTTTAAAATTGATCAGGCTTCAAAAATTATTGGTCTTTTTGATCAAGAAAGATTTTGTATCTATGATAGTAGAGTTGGACAAACTCTTAAGACTCTGCAATTTGCTGAAAAGCCGGTTCTAGACTGTCTATCTAGACGTCCTCAAGCAGGAGATATTTGTTCCGATTCTCGATGGGGAGAAAATTATCAAAGATTAATATGGACATTAGAAGTGATCCGGGATTATTTGCACTCTGAAGGATATCCATTTAGTATAGCAGACATTGAAATGGCTTTGTTCATGATGGGAAAATAAGCTTAGGCCCTACAGTTTTTATCTATTTTTTTGCATAAAGTTAGTTTTCGGAGTTTTGTGTTTTTATCTGTTCTTTTGATAACGCTCTTACGCTTTCGATCCCCCATCCTCAAACCCCCCAAAAACCCAAATCATATTATCGATTCTCTTTTCTACTTTAGCCAATCCAAACTTCTTCAAATCTACAACTTAGTAACCTAATACTCCCAAAAAAGAGGCTCTTTTGGATAATCTAAAGGAAGAAGGGATATCTGAGGTTCTCACACAGGCGTTTGTTGATGAGTGCATGAAACGTTTCCAACCACAATAGGGGAGAATCATGTTTCACACTTCCTGTGGTCGAGCCTTTTCAGTCCCTTCTATTCCTTAAACTGTTACTCCCCATAAAAAAGGGGAGGGAAATTTGTGGTTTATTTTCGTTTTCTGAGTGCCCAGAAGCTGACTGCGCCGATTATGCTGGCTACTGCGACTGCTGCGATGATTGCTACTTCGGTGGTGATCAGAGGTGTTTCAGGTGTTGGCTCTGGTGAAGGTGACGGGTGTCAGGTGAAGGTGATGGTTCAGGTGAAGGTGATGGCGATGGTGATGGTTCAGGTGAAGGTGATGGCTGATGGTGATGGCGAAGGTGATGGTGAGGGTTCAGGCTCTATTGGTCCGCCGCTTGAAGCTGCTGGACCTACTGTTACCCATGTTGTAGCTGATGAGCTCCCATAAGACTCGTCACTTGCAAAAGATGCAATGATCTTGTATGTTCCTTCTGCTGTTGGAGTCCACGCATGACCAAAGGTACCAGAGTATCCGTCTGTTGTAACTGTTCCAATGTCAACGTATGAACCATCTGAGGCTATAGCGGTCAATGTTACTGGAACACCAGTAATCGTTTCATCATGTAGAATGCCGTCAATTGGATGCTGCATGTGCAAATATTCCATTTGTGTGGTCATCGATTCTTTGGACACACATGGAGTTCCTGGTTGAGCAGGAGACTGGTCCAAAACTGTGCCCTCAATTAACACTGGTGCGCCTTTTGCAATAGTTTTCGGTGAGACCATAGCTGTTGTGGCGCTTTTTCCCTTGCCAAAGACGTTCAAGTATCCGTCATATGAGCTACCTGCTGTGAGATAGCCATCGGCTACAGCGCCAGGGACCATTTCTCCTGTAATGTTCCATATGCCTTCTCCTGTATATGCGTCGATGCAGTGAAGTCTCCACCCTCTGGTTATAGGTTGAGTTTGTGTGTGTTCAGTGTTATAGGTGTAAACTTTTCCATCAGCAATAATGTTACTGCCACGGAAAGAATATTCGCCGGAATATGGAGTTTCCCATGGGTTGCTTAGGTGTTTGTAGTTCCAGACTATGTGTCCATCATCCCAGTCAAAGGCGTATACTCCAGCGTAGCTGCCGTCGAAAATCATGCCGTAAGCTGAAGCTACACTGTATGGCCACCACTGTCCCCAAGGAAGGTCTACTGTCTCGCTTTGCCATGCCAAGTTTCCTGTTCTTAGATCCCATGCCTTCCAGTACCCATCCCTCATAGCTGTTGCGCCTTTTCCATGGTCAGCGACTACCGTGCTGGTGCTGAAAATATTATCGTCTTCAATTGTTTTTCTATAAAGCTCTTGACCAGTTACCATGTCTGCTGAACTTATTTCTAATCCAAAACCCGCTCCCAGCGGAGAAGGATTAAGGCCAGCAACATCAAATGCGATCATTGACTCGAAATCTTGGGAGTCACCTAAATTACTCCAAGGCCAAGATATGTTGCTTAATACACCAAGCGAAAAATCATATCTATAGCCGCTAGCTACATGTTCTGCTGCTATTGTCCAATTGATTAGTCTGTAGTTTCCGCCACCTAAGTTCTGAATTGACAAGAAGAATGGATAAGTATCGTAGTAGGCGGTTGCGCTGCTTAATGGGGCAATCGACATGTCAAAGGTTACATCTCCGTCCCATGGATCATATCTTATCAGCCTTCCTTGACCTATGTACATAAGCTCGCACTCTACTAGCCCTGGGTAGGCTCCTCCACCAGGCACAGTAGCCCTAGCTAATGTTCCATAGTAAAGATCAGTGGGTATTTGGCTCACATCTGTTTTTTCCCAATATACTTCTCCGGTACGTAAATCGTAGCACTGCCAAACGCTAGTCAACTCTCCATTAACATTTTTTGTGATTGTGTCGTAGCATCTTCCAGCATAGATTATGCTTGGAGTGTTGCCGCTTCCGGTTAACGAAAGTTGTCCCATTGTTCCTCCGATGAGTCCTGCCATGGCGTCCTGTCTTCTCCATACTATATGAGCGGTGTTTGGTGCTTGGACATAGGGAACGAAATCATAGTCGTCATTCATGTAGATGTTTGTGTCAGCTGGCCAGTAGGATCCTCCTCCTACAATTCCATCTGATGGGAAGCTTCCTAGAATTGGCCACCATTCTCTATGTTCTGGAGATACTGGTCGTTCCCAGTAGTCTGTGGGTAGTTCTGATGCAGGCCAAGAAGGCACGATATCTTGTTGAACTACTAGTTCATATGGTCCATCTGAGCTAGGTTCATAGTAACTTGATTCCTCAAATTCCACGACCTGAGGACCTATGAATGCACCTGGATATACAGTGTAGTTTCCTGCTGGGAAGTAGCCTCCGGGGAAGTCAATTTTTATTGTCCATGTGCCAATCTCATCAGCAATCCATTCAAACCATCCTGATGTATCTCCGCGCAATGAATCTATTGTTACGACTTGTTGTTCTCCACTGGGTTTTGTGATTGTTATTGCAAAGTCAGATAAATATCGGCTTACATGAGTTGCGGGTTGAGTCCAGAAGTTAACCAAGAAGATTTGGCCAACTCCCAAGAGTTCAGGACGGAAGCTGAGATATGTGCGAGTTTCAACTGAATAATCAGGGGTAACGCCCGGCGGTAGAGGCATTGAGCCTCCTTCTTGCATATTCTCATAGCTAGATTGAGCTTGCACTGGAAAATTTAGCATTAGTGTAAAAGCAGAAATTATTAATATTGTTATAACTATTGTTGCAGTTAATTTGGTTTTGTTTATTAACATTTGAATTTTTCTCCTTTTTATTTTGTTTTTTCCTTTTTTATTTTATACTTTTTTTGTGGGTAAAAATTGTGCAAAAAATCTAATTTTTCCCCCACAGCATACTATTTTAGTAAAAAATCTATTTAACGTTTGCTAGGAAATGATGTTATGGCATAAGATTATTGAACGATTATGTATTTTTGGTTAATAATTTTTATTTTACTTATTAATTCTAAATAGGAAAAATGTTTTAAAAGGGATCTATTATGTTGCTTATTTTTTTGTGGAAAAAACAGCCGAAAATAATCCAAACATGTCTATAGTTTGCGATTTTAGTTGATTGACTCCAAAGTTAAAAATTATAGCTGTGCCAAATCGATGTAACATGTCTGAACAAATAGCTGTTAATGTCACTGAACTCCAATATTTTTTGATCGTGCCAAATTCCGTCGATTGGTTGCTCAGATGTTGATCTTCCACTTGTAAAGTCTTGATTCTATAGATACACATGGGGTTCCTGGCTGAGCAGGAGACATATCGAGTACCGGTGCCTTTTATTGATAAAGCGGTTCCTTTTGGTACTGCAACATCAGGGGCTGTAACTGTTGTAGTGCTTTTGCCTTTGCCGATAATATACATGTAAGCATCATAGATATTTTCGATTGCTAAGTAACCGTCTGCTACAGCTCCTCTAAAGTTCCTTGAACCAGCGAATCCAGTCACATTCCATATTCCCTCACCTGTAATTGCATTTATACAATGAAGTTTCCGCTTCTTGGGAGTGGGTTAACGGGTGAATTTTCGGTGTTGGAATTGTAGATTTTTCCGTCGGCAATGAGCATACCTCCATTCCATGAATTGACAGTAGTGCCATCTGGGGTCACATATGGCGTCTCGTAGGTGTTTGTAGGAGCTTCATACTTCCAAGCAATTGAACCATCATCCCAGTTGAAAGCATAGACTCCACCATAGCCATTGTGATAAATCATTCCGTATGCTGATCCTACATCATATGCTCCGAATCCAGGTTCATCCCAAGGATAATCCATTGTTGGGCTTGTCCATTCTAAGTTTCCCGTCTGTAAATTGAATGCGTAGTAGTGTCCGCGATCTCCTAGAACAGCTACTTTTCCGTTGTCAGCAACATTGCATGAACTGCTGTATACTCCTTCATTGATTGTTTTAGTCCACAGTTCTACCCCTGTCTTCAGGCTAACAGCTGTCACCTCTTGTCCTAGAAAAGCTCCTCCTCCAGTGATACCAGATACCGTAACTGCTACGCCGGCATCGTAGTCTTGGGTAGTTCCCAAGTTGCTCCATGGCCAAGTGATGTTACTTACTATTCTGCTTTCAAAGTTGTTTGTGTTTCCGGCGGTGGTCCAGTTAATCAATTGGCGGTTTCCTCCGCCAAGATTCTGCATGCTTAAGACGTATGCGCCGTTGTGGAAGGTGCCTGACATGCCTGTCACGTTGGTTGTTACGGCTCCTGTGAAGGGATCAATTTTTATCAGATTTGAACCTATATCCAGAAGCTCCCAACGATTACTTGATGTCAAGGCGACACTGGAGTAACCAATTACTTCGGGCGTAACTCCTCCTTCTGCTGTCGGGATTTCATAGAAGACTTCTCCTGTACGTATGTCATAGCACGTTGCAACACTTCCGATCCCTGGCTTTGTAACAGTCTCGTATGCCCTTCCCTCAAAGATCATGGCAGGAAAACCGGCTGAGTTTGTGCCAATGCCCGCCTCAAATGCGGTATTGATGCCCAGTTCCCCTCCCATTAGACCCACGACGTCTCCTTGTCGTTTCCACACAACATGTGGAGTGTTTGGGGCAATGACGTATGGACCAGCGTAGTCGTAGTCTGGGTTGTCAAATGGCCAAGGGTAGTTTCCTAGAATTGGCCACCATTCTCTGTTGTTGGGATTTACTGGGCGTGTCCAGTAATCTGTAGGTAGTTCTGCTGGAGGCCAAGAATAAACTATGTCTTCTTGAACTACAAGTATTTGTTCTTGAGTAGA
This sequence comes from Candidatus Bathyarchaeota archaeon, assembly GCA_963697165.1. Lineage (GTDB taxonomy): Archaea > Thermoproteota > Bathyarchaeia > Bathyarchaeales > Bathyarchaeaceae > Bathyarchaeum. The sequence continues at coordinate 26,804 of CAVOMX010000019.1, read as the reverse complement.
GTTGGATTATAGTAGACTGATTCGGTGTAAAGTGTGCCGGTTGTATTTGTTACAATGTAGCCTTCTAGATATCGACCAGCGGGGAAATATGTTCCAGCGAAATCAAACTTTAGTTTCCATGTACCAACCTGATCAGCAATCCATTCAAACCAGTTGGTTCCGTCATCTACAAATGATGGCATGGGACCAACAACAATGTTTGTTCCATCAGGCTTCGTGATTGTTACTGTGTATTCTAGATGTCTTCGATTTGCTCCAGGTGCGGGTGTTGTCCATATGTTAACCAAGAATACTTGGCCTTGTCCTACTGGGTTAGGTCTAAAGCTAAGGTATGTTTTGGGACTGGCTGTAGCATCAGGAGTTACACCAGTAGGCAAAGGTCCACTAATTGGTTGCTCTGTGGCAAGTTGAGCTTGTACTGAATTATTGGATAATACCATAAAAGCACTAGTCATTAAAATTATCTATTTTTTTGCAAAGTTAGTTTTCGGAGTTTTGTGTTTTTATCTGTTCTTTTGATCACGCTCTTACGCTTTTGATCCCCCATCCTCAAACCCCCCAAAACCCCAAATCATATTATCGATTCTCTTTTCCACTTTAGCTAATCCGAACTCCTTCAAATCTACAACTTAGTAACCTAATACTCCCCAAAAAAGAGGCACTTTTGGATAATTTAAAGGAAGAAGGGATATCTGAGGTTCTCACACAGGCGTTTGTTGATGAGTGCATGAAACGTTTCTAACCACAATAGATGAGAATAATGTTTCACACTTCCTGTGGTCAAGCCTTTTCAGTCCCTTCTATTCCTTAAACGTATTACTCCCCATAAAAAAGGGGAGGGAAAATGTGGTTTATTTTCGTTTTCTGAGTGCCCAGAAACTGACTGCGCCAATGATGCTGGCGATTGCGACTGCTGCGATGATTGCTACTTCAGTGGTGATCAAAGGTGTTTCAGGTGTTGGCTCTGGTGAAGGTGATGGAGAAGGTTCTGGTGTCTGGTGAAGGTTCTGGTGAAGGTTCTGGTGAAGGTTCTGGTGAAGGGGATGGCGAAGGGGATGGCGAAGGTGAAGGTGATGGTGTAGGTTCAGGTTCTATTGGTCCGCCGCTTGAAGCTGCTGGACCTACGGTAATGTAGGTTGTGTCATACGAGCTGCCGTAGGATTCGGTTGCTGGGAAATTGGCCATAATCGTGTAATCGCCTTCACTTGGAGGTATCCAACTTTTTCCAAAGTTGCCTGCTATGTCGGTTGTAGTTTCACCTATTGTATAAGTCTGACCGTTTGAGTCAGTGGCAGTCAACACTACTGTTGCTCCTTTTACGTTTTCTGGCATTGGCTGCTGCATGTGGATGTAATCCATCCATTCGTTCATGCTCTCATCAGAAATGCATGCAGTTCCAGGTTGAGCTGGAGACATATCCAATGCTGAACCTGTAATCATCACTGCTGTGCCTTTGGGTATGTTGGTTTGTGGTGCAGTAACAGTTGTCTCGCTCTTGCCTTTTCCGAAGACATACATGTATCCGTCATTCTCGCTGCTGAACGTTAGATATCCATCCGCTACTGATCCTGAAAATGATCGTGAGTAATAGATTGGAGATGCAGTGAAGTTCCATATCTCTTTGCCAGTAAAGACGTCGAGGCAGTAAAGTTTCCATCCTCGGGTTAAGGGCATGCTTGGCGTATGCTCGGTAGCACCAACGTAAAGCTTTCCATCAGCTACTAGGCCACCACCATGGAAGGTATAAACTTCTGTACCATCAACATGATATGGCGTTTCATATGCGTATGGAGTCGGTGCTTGGAACGACCATACTGTTTCACCAGTGTCCCAATCAATTGCGTGTACACCATCGTAGCCACTCAGGAAATAATAACCGTATGCCGATTGTTGATGATAAGCTCCAAAGGTTCCCCATGGATGACTAGATATCTCTGATTCCCAAAGTTCTGCTCCGGTAAACAGGTTCCAACACTTTAATTGACCGGTTTGCATTCGTATAGCGACTTTTCCGTGATCAGCGATTGTACTACCTGAGCTAAAGGTACTTTCGAGGCCGCTGCTTAGATCGGTTGTTACATCCCATAATTGTTGACCTGTCAGCAGGTTAGCTGCTCTCATTCCTACTCCTATGGCTACGCCTGTAGCCGGATTAGATACAGAGTATGCGCTAACTGCTATCATAGATTCGAAATCTTGTGCTGTACCTAAATTGCTCCATGGCCATGTGATGTTGTTCATTACCATCATTCCTGTTACTCCAGTGTTTGGGTCTCGACCTACAGTCCAATTGATGAGTCTTCGGTTTCCGCCGCCAAGGTTTTGAACGCTCAATAGATATGGATCTTTGTATAGTGTACCTGAATCTAGTGGGGCAATTGATTGATTCATGGTAATTATTCCGGTGAATGGATCATATGTTACGTACTTTCCTAGACCTACGTATAAGAGACCGACACTCTGACCTCGTTGATGAGCTTCTTCGCCGGCTACCGCTTGTAGAGTTCTTCTAGTATAAGTGATCAATGTGGGTTTTACTGGTGTAGTTTGTTCTCCAAAGAACATGTTAAAGGTCGTTGTTGCTGGTAAAGGTCTCTCCCAGTAGATTTCTCCAGTGCGAATATCAAAGCTCTGCCACATGTAAACTGTTTCGCCATCGACGAGTCTTTGATGAGCTTGATAGCCTCTTCCTTCATAGATTATGTCTGGAATGTTTGGATAGAAGCCGGTAGAATCATAGTGAGATGTTTGTTCCATGTCTCCTCCGATAATACCTTTTATTGATTCTTGTCGTTTCCATGCTACATGAGCAGTGTTTGGTGCCTGAACCCATGGTGTAAAGCTATACTTAGATTGTCCGTATTTGTTGGTGTTAGGGTATAGTTCATCCCATATTTCGCTGCCATGTTGGGTGCCGTCTCCATACCAAGGATAGTTTCCCAAGATTGGCCACCATTCTCTGTTTTCTAATGGTACTGGTCTTGTCCAGTAGTCTGTTGGAAGTTCGGCTGCTGGCCAAGATGGTACAATATCTTCTTGTACCTACCAGGTCGTAGGGTCCATCACTGCTGGGCAAATAGTAAACCGATTCTTCAAATTCTGTGTTAGAGTCTGCATATCCTATCCGGTTTAAGGTATAGTTTCCTGGTGGATAGTAACCTCCTGGGAAATCGAATTTGAGTGTCCAAGTACCTATTTCGTCAGCTAACCATTCAAACCAGCCTGTTCCATCGCCGGGATAAGAATCTACTTTAACGACGTGCTGTTGCCCGCTGGGCTTTGTGATTGTTACGGTGAGATCTGCTAGTCGTCGAGTGTTATGGATTGGTGGGTGGATCCAAAAGTTGACTAGGAAGATTTGGTTGAGTCCGACAGGGTTAGGTCTGAAGCTGATATAGGATTTTGATTCACTTGTATAGTCAGGAGTAACTCCTGGAGGGAGTGGTTCTGATAATTTGTTAATGTACTTATTCTCGTAAGTTTGAGCTTGAACTGGACTGTTTGTAAGCAGTATGAAAGCAGAAGTCATTAGAATAGTAATAACGAATATTGTTGTTAATTTTGTTTTATTTTGTGGGTTTTTCATTTTTTCATCTCGTAAATTTTTGACTTGTCTGCTTTACTTTTTTTTATATTTATATTTTTTGATAAAATAATGCTGTGGATCAAAACAATAAAAGCAATTTAATGGAAAGAAATTCCTGAAAGATTACGCATTTCTAGAGTTTGCGATTTTACTTGGTTGATTTCAAAGTAATGAATTTAGTTGCAAAGGTAATGTAACTAAAAAAGCCAACATTATTTGTCGAAGTTATTGATTTGGCATTTGGATTTTGGTTATCCTCGTTTACAAACAATATATTTTTTTAGTAGTGTTAATTTAAGGAAGGTAGTAGTGTTAATTTAAGGAAGGGTTTGCTGAGGTTTTTTTACACAGTTGTTGATGAGTAATGGTCATCTCCAACTTCTTTAAAAGGGGAAGATTTCATTCTTCTGTGTTTTAGCCTTTTCAATCCCTTCCTCTAATCTTTTACTCCCACAAAAAAGGGGGAGGGAAATTTTTGGTTTATTTTCGTTTTCTGAGTGCCCAGAAGCTGACTGCGCCTATGATTGCGACTGCAATCACAGCTATTGCTATTGCTACTTCAGTTGTGATCAAACCTGTTTCAGGTGTTGGTTCTGGTGTAGGTTCGGGTGTTGGTTCAGGTGTAGGTGTTGGCTCGGGTGTAGGTTCGGGTGTTGGTTCAGGTGTAGGTGTTGGCTCAGGTGTAGGTTCGGGTGTTGGTTCAGGCTCTATTGGGCCTGCAGGTGATGGTGCTGGACCCACAGCAATAGCGGTTGCCGCTGATGAGCTGCCGTAGGAGTCGTCTGCCGCAAAAGAGGCTATTATCTCGTATGTGTCTTCGTCTGGCGGGGTCCATGCATGTGCAAATGTGCCGTAATATCCGTTGGTTGTTACTGTGCCGATATTAATTACAGTACCTTCTGAATTTATTGCAGTTAATGTTACTGGAACCCCGGTTATCGTTTCATTGCCCCATATTCCAGCGATTGGCATCTGTTTGTGTATGTACTCCATTTGTAAGGCCATTGATTCTTGGGATACACATGGGGTATTTGGCTGACCTGGAGACAGATCTAATACTGTGCCCTCAATCAATACCGGTGCGCCCTTTGCAATGGTTTTTGGTGATGCTGTAACTGTTGTTGTGCTTTTGCCCATGCCGTAGACGTATGTATAACCGTCACTGCTGGCGACTGACATGTAACCGTCTGCTATAGGACCTATGTCGGTAGTGTGCTTTGATCCTGCACCAGGTAGGCCTACTTTCCAGATGCCTTCGCCTGTAATAGCGTTAATGCAGTGGAGTTGCCACCCTCTAGTGATTGGCACAGTGGCTGAGTGCTCAGTATTGTAAATGTAGTATTTTCCGTCAGCTATTGCGCCACCAATGTTTGTAGAGTATACTGTTAGACCATCCGCGTTAACGTATGGAGTTTCGTATACTGCAGCTGCTGGCGACGTGTATTTCCAAGCTAGACTTCCATCGTCCCAGTTAAAGGCGTAGACTCCAGTGTATGCATTTCGGTAGAGTAATCCGTAAGCTGAGAGCGCATTGTAACCGCCAAAGCCAGGTTCATCCCAAGGATAATCAAAGTAATCGCTTTTCCATGCTACTTGTCCTGTATACAAATCTAAAGCTATGTAATATCCCTGCTCGGTCAACATGGCGTATTTTCCGTGGTCAGCGTAGTCGGTGCTTGAGCTATACTGCCATTCGTCAAGTGCGACGCTCCATAGTTCCTGTCCTGTTTTCAGGCTGGCTGCAAATACTGTTGTTTGGTAGGGTGCTCCGCCTACAAAGCTTTTAGATGTCCGTGCAGATATGCCCACATCGTAGTCGGTGGTGTCTGGTAAGCTACTCCATGGCCATGTTATGTTGCTTTGTATCCTTGAAGCGAAGTCGCTTGTTCCAAATGTGGTCCAGTTGATTAGACGATATCGTTCCTCAACGGGTAGAGAGTTGCCAAGGTTTTGAACACCCAAGACGTAACCGTTCCTGAAGTAAGTGCCTCCGCTGCCTGTCATAGGTGCAATCGAAATGTTGGCGACCATAGCCCCTGTCCATGGATCGTACTTTCTCAAATACCCATCGCTTATCGACAAGAAAGTAATTAATGTCAATTCGTCGCTCTCAAGGGTAACCTGACCTCCAGGTAACAGACCTTGGTTAAAGTATTCAATAACGTCGGGTGTCGATTCACCCTCCTCTAGTGGTCTTTCCCAGATTAATTCTCCCGTACGCCAGTCATAGCACTTCCAATAAGGTAACGCCGTTTTGCCGCTTCCTGGTTGTGACTGATCTTTCCTAGAATATCCATCATAAGTTACAGACATGTAAGCTCTTCCAGCATATACTATTTCGGGATAACGAGACACGCCACTGCCAGCGAACATGCTTGTGTCCGCGATTCCAGTCCCAAAATCTCCTCCAACTATACCGCCTATTCCATACTGTAGTTTCCATGCTACGTGTGCACTGTTTGGCGCTTGAACCCATGGAGTGAAGTGCCCTCTATATGGTCCACCCAAGCCGGATACCGAGTATCCACCCCATAGAGGGTCAGTATCAGGATAGAGTTGATCCCATAAGGCACCGCCTCCTGGACCACGCCATGGAAAGTCTCCTGCGATCTGCGCCCACTCTCTGTATTCATAGGGTACTGGTCTTGTCCAGTAGTCTGTTGGAAGTTGCATTTCAGGCCAAGAGTACACTATTTCTTCTTGCACAGTAATTGTCATCTCTCGAGTAGAGGAGCTCTGGTAGTATGCTGATTCAGGATAGTTTGAGCCCCCTGAAGTGGCCGTTACAATCTCGCCGTTAACGTATCGTCCTGCTGGGAAATATTGCCCGGGTACATCAAACTTGAATGTCCATGTGCCTATTTCGTCTGCGATCCATTCAAACCATGCTGTTCCGTCAGCAATATAGGAATCCATCGTAACAACGTGTTGTTGTCCGCTAGGTTTGTTGATTGTAATCTTAAAGTCTTTGAATATTCGGTTCGCGTGTGGTGCTGGTATCGGAAACAGGTTAACTAGGAAAATCTGGTTAAGGCCTACGACGGTAGGTCTAATGCTCATGTAAGCCGTTAAAGGTACTGTGTTGTCAGGAGTAACTCCGGTTGGTAGGGGTCCACTAATTGGTTGTTCTGATGCAAGTTGAGCTTGAACCGAAACATTTAGCATTAGCGTAAAAGCAGAAATCATTAATATCGTTATGATGATTGTTGCACTTAATTTGGTTTTATTTATTTGCATTTGAAATTTTTTCTCCTTTTTATTGTTTTTTTCTTTTTCTATTTTTTTGGTGGGTAAAAATTGCCCAAAAATCATTTTTTACCCAACATCTTCTAATTATGACAAAAAATGTATTTAACATTTGCTAGAAAATGATGTCATAAAAAAATATTATTGTAATAAATGTCAATTTTTTGTTAATAATTTTTATTATAAATTCTAAAATATTTATTTTATTTATTAATGCTAAGTGGGAAAAATGTTTTAAAAGTGCTCTTTTATGTTGTTTATTTTATGGAATAAATAGCTGAAAAGAATCCAAACATGTCTATATTTTGCGATTTTTCTTGGTTGACTCCAAAGTTAGAATTATAGATGCAAAATATAACGTTACAGCTTGTAAAGGCAGAATTTGTTCTTTTCAATAGGTGCCTAGTAAACAGTTATTGGATGAAGACTACAGATTAAGCTCAGGCTGAAAATTTAATTTTCTTTCTGTTGTTGTGCTCTGTCTGTTAAATTGTGGTCATCTGATATCACGGAGTCTTCACTTCATCTATTTTTTAAATACAAAAAAGATTTATATTGAATAGTAATATATAATATATTAGTTTCCGAAATTAAATCAACTAACATGTGCATTGAGGTTCTTCAAAAGAGGTGATTTTTTTGAGAAAGTGCATGAATAATTTAGGAATGAGCGTGACAATTGCTGCGGTGATCCTTATCGGGGTTACTGTTGCTGTGACTTTAGCAGTTTCGGGTTGGGTTGGAGCTTTAACTTTTCAGCAGATGGAAACAGAAGAGCTAGTGATTACGAAAGTGGTGAGTCAAGGAACCTCCGGAGCGTTGGATAATCAGATTATTGTAATTATACAAAATTCTGGAGCTGAAGATGTTACTCTTTTAAAAGCAAAAGTGACTGGATATAACGTCGATAAAATCATAGATTTCTTGGATATCACTGTCGGCGGAGGAGAATTAATTAATTTAAATCTGAGCGATGTTGGTTGGAATTCAGGCTACACTTATCAGGTCGAGCTGCTTACAAGCAGAGGAAATAAATTCTCTGCAATAGGCTCCGCATAATCAGTCTTAAATGGGCACAATAGGTTACTTGTTGATCTGCTGGACCTAAACAGCCTTATGATTAAATTAATAGTTCGCAGAGTAACTTTTGACATTTATTAAGGTTTTATTCCTATCTGGCTGTTATCAAGTTCCAGTTTTTCTTTATTTTATAGAATTTTTCTTCATGATAGTTAACCAATTAGAAAGAAGTTCCTTCTTATTTTCCTGTATGTTTTTTGCTTGTTCCTTCTTTACGTCTATAAAGAGATCTATCAGCTCTTCGAAAGGCATTGCATTAAACTCCAGAGGATGTTGGATAGATGCTTTAACGATACTTATACTTTGTAAATCTTTAAGACTTCTATGGGCCATTTCCTCATTCAGATTCAGTGCTGTTTCGATTTCTCTTATTCTATGCTGTCCCTTACTGGCCAAAAAAACATAAACCTGAACATCAACACTCGAAAGTCCAAGCCCTTTCAAGACCCTAATTATTTGTACTTTGCTCAATTCATCTACCTTTCTAAATTGATAAAATTAAAAAAAGGAGGTTAAATGATTATGTGGGTATTGTTAATCTGTTAAATTATGCGAATAGACAATTTCTGGTCAGAGTTAATTTAATTTGTGTACAAGGATCCTGTAACTATTGCGATACCTGCTGATGTAGGTGTTTGTCTCTCAGCTACAACCACTAGTTTTTGTCCCTTAAATTCACCAAAGCCTTGCAATATACCTTGAATAGTAAAGAGTCCATTACCCACAGCATCTCCGTTTAATCTTCCTTTGAAGCCACTATCTGCAACTGCAATACTTGTCCACACATAATCGAAATGCCATACCTGTCTTAGGATAGCAGGATTGTTGTGCATTTTACCTGTTGCCGTATAAGTAAATGAAGCCAATTCAGGATCTCCCAAATCTTGATCACCCAAATAAATTACCCCTGATTGCTCGCTCTTCACAACATGAAATATCGGACCCGCTTGCTTCCATTCTACTGCCATAGGGCCTACACGAACTTTTGTGTATGTGATTTCCGTTTCTGATGTTTTTGCTAACACTGGAACAGAAAGCATGACTAGAACTAACAGACCAACTAAAAGACCGAATATTTTCTTGTTCATTTTTTCACCTCCCCCTGATGGTTAAATCGGAGTTTTAATTTCCCATTATCGAAAAAGAGTTAAGTTTGTTTTTTGTATTAAGATTGTACTTGTCTCATTTGTTAGAGACACTTGGACCGGGGGAGCATGCAGGGTGAGCAGAGAAATTATAAAAAACGCTCTAAAAGATTTTGGTTTAACCGAAAAAGAGGCAGAGATCTATATTTTCTTGGCAAAACATGGTGTTCTAACCGGAGGAGAAATCTCAAAACAAGCAAAAATGCATAGACCAATAGTATATCGTGTACTTAAAAGTCTTCAAAAAAAGGGTGTAGTGGAATCAACCCTTGAGTCTCCAACGCGGTTCTCTTCTGTCTCCTTTGAAAAAGTGTTAGATGAAAACATAAGGATCAAACAAGAGGAAGCAGTTTTATTAGAAAAGGCAAAAAATAGTTTACTTAATGGTTGGAAGCAAATCTATGGTACAAAAATTGAACCTGATGTAGGAAAGTTTGTTGTAATTGAGGGAAATCGGAAAATCTATTCCAAGATTTCTCAGATGATAAACGAAACAAGACGACAATTTTATGCATCATTAACAGTTCCCGAATTGGCACGTAGTGAACAATTTGGCATTTTTGACGCAATTTACATTCACCCCAACAAATCTGAGGTCAAGTTTCAATTTCTCACAGAATTATCTAATCAGAATCTGAAGGCAATGCGCCTTCTTAAAACAAAACTAAAAGAAGGATTTCCTTTAAAAGGAAGAAACCTTAGCTCAAGCTTTGCCTTTCTTCCTAGAATGGTGATAAGAGACAATGAAGAGGCTTTGTTCTTTATCTCGCCAAAGAGTGACATTTTTAGCACAGGACAAAATGAGGCATGTATCTTAACAAATAATGTGTCTCTAATACGAGCATTAACCGGAATCTTTATGGATTTATGGCAAGGTTCAACAGATGTAGAAAAGAAAATTTCTGAGATTGAAACAGGCAAACTTCAGCTAAAACCATCACTTACCCAGACGATAACGACTGCCACGGATTATGATGAAGCTTTTATTCATGTTAAGGAATATGCAAGACAACTTCCACTATTGGCGGCTCATCTAGAACGGATAGAAAATTCTCTGCCTAATTTAGTAGGTCGAGAAAAAGAGCTGTGGCAACTTGAAGAGTCAACGGAGAAAGCTCTTCGAGGAAATGGTAGTACTATCTTGATTTCTGGAGAAGCAGGAATCGGAAAGACAAGGCTTGCTAATGAACTTGCTACTCTATGCGAAATCCCAGAATTTCGAGGTTCTTAAATATCATTGTAATCAAGAATCTTCAATTCCTTTGTGGCCTGTTAGAAAAGTCCTAGCTGATCTCTTTCAATATATCGAGGCAAGATACTGCTGAGGTGCGTCGAAAAAAAATTGGCAAAACGATTGAAGAGTCTACCCCAGAATTTGTGCAGCTGATTCCGGTTATTGATAATATTATTGCAGGTCTGTCTATAATTCCTTCTACTTTCGCGCAAGATAAATTAAGGATAGACTTGAGTAATCTGAAATCATCTCTTTGAGAGCACAGAAGAACTTGTAAGCTTTGTCTCGGTTTTTAGCTGCACTTTCAGAAAAACAACCCATAATGTTATTTGTTGATGATCTACACTTTGCCGATAGCTCCACTTTGAAACTCATTCCACACTTAGCAAGATAATTCAAGAATCACGTTTCTTTTTAGTTGGGATATATCGTAAAGAAGCCCTAACCAAAACTGCTGAATGAGACAAATCGTCCGTTTCTTGATTTCGTACAAAGAATAAAAAGAGATGGTTTATGCCAAAATATTGAGTTAAAGAGATTAACAAAAAAATGAAAGTTCAATTCTAATCAATAATGTTTTGGGTATAGATGATTATTTGTTGGCAAAAAGAATCTATAAGGAAACCGACGGAAACCCATTCTTTATCCTTGAAACACTAAAATTTTTGATAAATAAAGAATTTCTGAAAAGAAAAGGTAACAAATGGAAACTTGACAAAGACATAGATAAAATAGAAATTCCTCCTACAATTCACGATATTATATCTCGTAGAATCCATATTCTGAGAGAAGAAGAACGTGATATTTTAGATTGTGCCTCAGTTGTGGGAGAAGAATTCTCTTCAGATGTGATTGAGAAAGTTACAGGTCTTAGTCGCCTGCGAGTTCTTAAGATATTGAATGACGTTGAAAGAAAGTATCAACTTGTGCGCTCTTTTGATGACAAGTATAGCTTTGATCACTCAAAGATTCGAGAAGTTCTGTATCAAGAGATGACACCTGTATTGCGAAAGGAATACCATTCACTAATTGGAGAGCAGTTGGAAGAAGAATTCAAAGAAAATCTTGGAGAAGCTGTAAACAAACTTGCGCATCATTATTACCTCTCCGGAAATGCTGAGAAATCAGTTCCTTATCTTCTAGATGCAGCTGAAAGATCAAGAAAAGAATGGGCAATTTTTGAAACGATACAATATCTTTCTCAGGCTCTAGAGGTAATGAAGGATAACGAAAAATGGAACAGAGAACGTACAGAAACTCTAGAAGCACTTGGAGGTCTTTATGCATTAGCTGCTGAGCATGAATTAGCAAATGAATTTTACAAAAAAGGGATAGCCAGCACAGATGATGAAGCCATTAAGAATAGAATGCAAAGGAAAATTCGCAGGAAAAAGATTGTTGAAAAAGATGGAGTTAAACTTGCATATTATGTATATGGTGAGGGAGAACCTACGATATTTTTGCTTTCTTGGACTGCTACTGCGGAATTGTGGATTCCTCAAGTAACATATTTTTCTCAGAAATGCAAAGTAGTCACGATGGATATCAGAGGTACGGGTGAATCGGACAAGCCTCCAAGCGAATACTCAGTTGATATGTTTGTGGATGATTTGAAGTCAGTGATTGATGATCTACAGGACAAGAATATTGTTTTTGTAGGGGCTTTCGTTGGGGGAAAAATAGCCATCAAATACGTAACCAGCTATCCGGGAAAAATCTCCAAATTGGTGTTGTTAAGCACCCATCCAGGACCTGCAAGTGCTAGACCAGGTTTTGATGAAAAGAAAATTGAGGAGAACCATGAAAGAATGTTGAAATCTCCTTCATTGGCTGTTAAACGCTTTTGGGAACAACTTGTCCCGGAGCCTAAGTTTGAGCCTTTGATAGAGTGGGGGTTGAAATCTTCTGAGAAAACGCCTCCCGAGATTTTTGTTAAAAGCTTATATAACTTTTCGAAAGCGGATGTGCGTCCATTGTTGAGAAAGATTGGGATCCCAACTTTGATTCATAAACGGCGACAAAACACCTTATGCTTGCGGAAATGCCAAATATCTAAAAGAAAATATTCCGAAATCTAAAGCGATTATTTTCAAGGGTTTAGGATTATGTTTTCTAAACATGAAGGCAACCAACAAGTTTAATGAAATACTAGATAGATTCATAGATACTTGAGAAATAAAGAACTAAATACTAAATTATATTATAATTAGTTGCAAACAGTATTTAGTTCAAAAGGGATGTAAGGATGATATGAATAATAGCAGAGATATTACGTTAATAATAATGTTTTCCGTCATAATGATTATTTTCAGATTTTTAATTGGTCAGCTGTTTTGATGATGTCTAATTACATTTCCAGGATTTATTTATGTTTTATCTATTTTTTTCTCCGTGATTCAATGCGTGAGCTTTCCTTCATGTTTAAAGGAAGACGATGGAGGTTCTTTGCACTAGGCGTACTTTCAACATTGCTTTTCATGATTTTCATCAATCCCACTCTTCGTGCTAATGAAATGGCTATACTGCTAAATTACTTTAGTGTTGATATAGTCTTCAACAGTTTTTACAGTTGATTTGACAAAAAAACAAATTGTTATCGTTAACTATTATTCTTCAACTATACTATTGGATAGCATACACTTTTTGGATTCTACTTCTTGCCACTGCTCTATTCTTTCCTTTTGAGTGCTTCATAAACAATTGCTTTGTTCCAGTAATGTCTGTGATGCTTCCAGTAATGATAATTGAAGCCCTAGCGGGAAGTTTCATAGGATACAAGATCTATCGAAGAGTAGAAAAACTGTTGTACTAAAAAAGGGGACTTTGGGTGGTCTGATTATTTATCAATTAACAAATTTAAGTTGAATAAGTTTGATGTATTGTTATTTTAGATGGAGATTAGTTTTTGGTTTTTGTGTTGTTATTTTTCTTTTGGCATGTTTGTGTAGGTGTTTTTTTTGTTTATTTTTGGATTCTGAATAGGTTTATGTTTTTTGTGTTTGGAAAATCTTATATGCTATTCACGTCAATGAGTGGCGTACAATGTCGATATTTGGCGTTTATAGTATGTGTATTGGCTGGCCGTCGAGGGAGATAACTGTACACTCTGATCGAAGTTACTGATTTTGGGTTTGGATTTTGGTTATCCCAAATTCACAAAGGTTATATGTTTTTTGGGGAATATTGGCGCTAATTGTAGAATTTGGTGGGGGTCAGGTCTTGAAGACGGATAATGGAACTGAGATTGTATTCACCAGCTATGTCCGTAATGAGGGCAGAGTTACTGTTCCTAAGGAACTAAGAGACGCATATGACATTAAGGTGGGCGATCTGGTTGAGTGCAAAATCAGAAAGATTAAGTGATGGCTGCAAGGTCGGTTTCCTCTTACTAGGGAAGCTTTGGCTAAGTTGAGGCTGAAGGCTAGGCGAAGTGGCGCATGGTTTAGGGATTTGAAGCAAAATGAGCGTAAGCTTCTGGATTTGACGATCAGTGTAGTCGAGCGTGTTCGCAGCTTCATGTTGGCTAAAGTTGTTTCCCGACTAGTAAGTAGATTGTGTGAAGCACATGGAGAGCCGAATAGTCCGTCTTGATCCGTACAGAAGGACAGGCGATGGCGAAGAGGCTCTCAGAGATTGGTGAGGCTTGGGGTTATCGGGCTGCAAGAAGTTGGGCTTCTGATCTGCGGGTTTATGCAGTTTCTGGTAGTAAACAATTTGGGATGTGCTTGGCAGGTAGTTGACTGGTAGTATTGCGGTTTGGTCTATTAGTCGTGAAGAGTTTAGTGTAGATTTGCTTTGCTGAATATTGCTGCGTTGATGGTTATTTCGTTGGTTTATCTGTGGACATTCTATAATCTGCCAATATTGTTGGTGGGTATTCAGAAGTCTTCGTAGAGATAAGAAGAGGCAGGTCAGTGCTAGATGGTGAGTTGCCTTTTGTTAGTGTTATTGTTCCTGTGAAGAATGAGGCGCGTGTTGTTGGCAGATTGTTGAATGCTTTAGAGGATTTGGATTATCCCAAGGATAGAAGAGAGTTTATTGTTGTTGAGGATGGGTCAGTTGATTGTTCTCGAGAGATTTGTCAGAAGATTTAGTGAGGAGACATTCTGATGTTAGAGTTGGTTTGTAGTGAGCAGGAGTGCTGGTAAGCCTTCTGCTTTGATGGAGGCTTTGCCGCATGTTCGTGGAGAGATTGTGGGGGTTTTTGATGCAGACAGTGTTCCTGAGCATGATGTTTTGTTGCGTGTTGCTGAGTATTTCCGGGATGAGAAGATTAGCTGCTTTGCAGGGCAGGGTCTGTGCGATTAATCGTGGAGAGAATATGTTGACCCGGTTTGTTGCTCAGGAAGAGGCTGTTCGTTATGATGGTTTTATGAGGGGAAAAGAGGAGCTTGGGTTGTTTGTGCCCCTAAATGGCAGCTGCTACTTTGTCCGAAAGGATGTTCTTGATAGTGTGGGGGGCTGGAATGTTGATGCTTTGTCTGAGGATATGGAGTTGGCTGCTCGTCTTGTTCATGATGGGTCATAAGATACAGGTATGCGTCTGATGTTAGGAGTCTGGCAGGAGTATCCCTCTAGTGTTGGTGGGTTCTTTAGGCAGAGGGTACGTTGGTTCCGTGGAACCATGGAGGCTGGTCTTAAGTATGGTAAGTTGTTGAGGCATCCGAATGTTATGAGTTTGGATGCTGAGGTTACCATGGCTGGGCCTTTTGTTTTCTTGTCTTTTGTTATGGGTTATTTGATTCCTGTGTTGGCTTTGGTTTGGCCTTATCAGGTTGATTTTGGTTCATTGTTGTTAGCGAATTTGACTTCGGTTTTGACTTTTGTTTTGTTGGCTTTAGCTGGTGGTGTTATGATTTATGCGAGTAAGCCTAGACGTTTGAGGAGTGTTTTGTGGTTGCCCTTTGTTTACTCTTACTGGTTTGTTCAGAATTTTATTGCAGCCTATGCTTTGCTGCAGATGGTGTTTAGGCGTCCTCGCAACTGGTATAAAACCAAAAAAACTGGAAAGATAGACAAATAGCATGTTTGAGTAAGGCTTTCTAACTTAAGCTATAAGCAGGGCATATTGTTAGCTTTTGCTGTTGGTTTTGTTGTTCGTTTAATTCCTGAGTTGCTGAGTTTTCCTTATCCTATTGGATGGGACACAATCTATTATGCTTCTAGGATACAGGATGGGGTGCTGTTTTTACTGTTGGAAGTGATCTTGTCAATTCTTGGTTAGTTTATGGGATATTGATCTTTCTTAGGTAACGTAACTAGATTAGATCCTTTTATGATTTTGAAGATATTTGCGCCTCTTCTTTATGGTGGAAGCTGTGCTGGAATGTTTTTTGTTGCATGGAAGAAGCTAGATTGGAGTGTTACGAAGAGTCTACTGGTTTCTGTGTTCTTTGCTTTTCAGTTGGCAGCTTTGGCTATTAGTTGGCAGTTTTATCGGAACGTGTTTGGTGTTATGGTTCTTCTTTTTGCTATTCCATTAATTAAAAATGATATTGGCTGGAAGGGTATGGTTGCTTTGTCTGTTTTGGCGTTTGTTTACTGTTTGGGGTCACGAATTGGCTATGGCTTCATTATTCTTTATTGTTTTTGGAATGTTGGTGCTGAGTGTTTTGAGAAAAGAGAAGATACCCTATAGACTCTTCGTGGCGATTCTTCCTGCTGTGTTTATTGTTTATGGGGAATTTCTTTTGGATTTCTCCTTTTGCGGTTCCAATGAACACTAATTTGGTTCGGTTAGATGATAGTGTTTATGCTCATCCAGGTGGTTTGTTCTTTTTGACTGATTATCTTAGTGTTAGTACTCCGATTGAGTCTTACGGTTCCTATTTTGAGTTGTTTTTTGATGTTGGTTCTCTTTTTGTTCTTTTGTATGCTGTGTTGTTGCCGTTGATTGGTGTTGGCTACTTTAAGGATAGAGTGTTTGGTGTTTGGACTTTTCTTTTGTTGGTTGGCGGTTTAGGTTGTTTGGTTGTGCCTTTTGCTGCTTTGTTTTTGTGGGCAAGATGGATGCTGATGCTTGTTTATCCTTTCACGTTCTTTGCAGCTAATGGTTTGGCAAGCTTACGAAGAGTCTCGAAGGGGTATCTGCTATGTCGTCTACACTTGACGCGTTTACGTATTGCTCATGTCGGCTATACAATCTTCAGTGTATATATATCTCCAATACCCCTCCAAAAGTCGGCGTGGGCAAGTGCCCGTCCGGACGCATCGGGGCAGTACCGGTGCACGTTATGACGTTTTGCGTAGGGATACGTAGGTCCAGTACCTGAAAATCCAACACCAGTTTCGGCGTCTCCAACAACCGTCTCAAGTGAAATTAGCAAAGTGGGTCAGTTGGTGGGTCAGTTGAAAATTTCAAGCCTTATCGATCCTTACACTTCAAATCTGTCGATTTCAGCCTAACTTTCGCCATGGGCTGATCAAATACAGGTGAAAGAGGGGTTCCGAAGTGAAAAGTCATCTTCATCGCCAAAAGTGCTCGAGTGACGGTCGAGGTACGGTCGCGCGCTGGATTTAAAAGTCGCGCGCGATTTTGACAAAAAAATTTTGTGGTACAACTCACGTAGAAATCCACGTAGCGCTGAAATTACGCCCTAAACTGGTACAGTGTTGCTTTTGTATTATTGAGACCCTTATCCCGGTAACAAATGCAATGCCAGAGCTGCTTATCTTTGGCTGTCTCACAGAAAAGTGGCTCGATAAGAATGAGCACAACAGAAAGCTCAATAACCGACAAAGAAGAAGCGAGGCAAGATGGCGGAGCCCTCCCAGCAAACAACGACGTGGCGCCGACGACGACGACGCGGGACAATGAAGAAATAACAGCCGATGCTGCTGCGACGGAAAATGATGCACATTGACGAGACGAATCAATGTGAATCAGAGCCTCAAGACGGAGCCTGTGAATCTACTAGAACAGATTCTGGTCAAACAGCGAAGGACTGCGATCGTAGTAATGTTTCGTCACCGAGGACGACAAGAACAACAAAGAAGAAGCAGCGTGTGCCTGTTCTAAAGGCCTACCTGAGATCAGTCCTTTCTATTGATCACACCAAGATCAATATCGTTCCTGCAATACGGACGGCTCTGATTATGCTAGTCGAAATGTGTATTGTTGGAGTGAACAGTAATTTGTCGACCGCCTTTCGACTGGGAGCTCTCTACGTCGGTCTCACGGAGCCCAATGGCTCGCTAAGCCTGAGACTGCGGTTTATGGGTTTGACGCTAGTGACTGTCGTTGTGTTTGGAGCGTTGTTGCCAGGATTAACGTGGAGTTCCTCTGCGGCGACTCTGGTTGTTACATTTTTTGTTGCTTTAGCAACCGGATTGTCTCTTTCCTTTGAGAGTCCCGCTTTGTATCAGGCAATGAAGCTTGGAATGGCGTTATTCGCGATTAACGGGGGCGTAAACCGGACGACCAATGGCTATGGAGGATTGGGTTATTCCGTGTTTTGGACTTTTGTCGGAGGTGGTATATCGCTTGCTGTTTCACTACTGCCCGAAATCATTGGCAACCACGATGCGATCAGATGTAGCCTGTTCAATGTCTGGCACGGCTTTGGAATGGATCTGCGTCGCTGGGGCAAGAACTGGGGGACCGAAACTCATTTGAAGGTAAAGCCAGTGCCAACAGTGACATTGTCTATCGAAGCTATGAAATCCATGTTTGCAGGTGACGGAACAGATGCATCGAAGGCGAAAAAGTGGCTTCTGAGTGTCATGGACAATGCTGATTCCATTCGTGTCGGCTCGCTGTGTTTGTCTAACGTCTACAAGATTCTGAGAAATGATTCTTGTCACAAGACAGAATCAGACAAAAGGGACGAAGATTTTGATGCTTTCTTTGTCTCGGTAGGGCGGGCATGTTCCCACATAGCATTGGCGCTGCAGTTTCCTTGGCTGATCAGATATGTACCCCTCCTCAACAAAAGGGCACGACGGGCCATCAAAGCAGTTGACGAGACGGCCATCTCTTATGATTCAGCTTACTACACTCAAGAAGGAGAAATTGGGGATGGCTTCATACGCTTGCTTCCATCAATTGTGGAACTCGTCCGATCCAGTATCCACTCTGTCTCAGAGCCTGTGTTGGACGGCAGCTCGTGGCCTCGATACTCATCTATAAGGAACCTGCACCGAAGAATTGCCGCTGCATTTCCATCTACAAGGCCAAGGCCCAACGACATTTTCTCGCTTGCGGTAACAAGTTATGCATTGCGGCTCGCTATCACTTTCACACTGGCTACAATCCCGGTGGTCGTCATGAAAGGGAGGGCGAATTCCAATTGGTTCCCAATGACGGTTGCCTTACTGATGGGTCCTA
This sequence comes from Candidatus Bathyarchaeota archaeon, assembly GCA_963697165.1. Lineage (GTDB taxonomy): Archaea > Thermoproteota > Bathyarchaeia > Bathyarchaeales > Bathyarchaeaceae > Bathyarchaeum. The sequence goes on along the minus strand of CAVOMX010000019.1, from coordinate 8,187 downwards.
GTAGCGCTTCGACTTACGAGAAAGTCGCCCATCGCCTCGTGGGCACATTTTTTGGTGTGGGGCTTGGCGCTGCTATGACGCCTCTTTACAATTTTCAGCCGGCCCTCATTCTCTTGTTGGGTCTTAACACCTTCGCCATTATCCTTTTTGTTGCTGCAAATTATACATTAGGCACATTTTTCATTACAGGATGGGTTTTTGTCGTAAGTCTAAGCAGAATCCAGCGCTCTTCCAGAAAGAGAGAGAGAGCTGTTGATGAGCATGCTCTCCCTGCTTTTTTGGGTGTCTCACCATGCAAACTACTTCCTTTGACCACAGACCACCGTTGGAACGGGCGCCCCATTAGGATTGACTACACTTTATAGATGCTGCTGGACGCTAGCTTCCGGTGCCCTTGTAATTGCCATGATGTACACTTGTCCCTCGAAAGCAAAAGACAATGTGGCCAACACGCTGGCTGTCATGGCCAAAAGCGTCAAGTCCTATGCCGAGGCTGTCACAGAACTGAGTCCTCTTCGTCGTCGGTGTCTCAGGGAGGACCTTGAAGATGAAGCAAGCTATATGGCATTCGAAGTAGCACAAAGGAAGGTAACGGACATGCGAAATTCGGCCATAAAAGCGCGAGTTGCAATGCTAACGCGCATCAATGAGGCTTCCTTGACACCAAGTGAAGGGTATCTTATTGACCCGTATTCCTTGGCCCCAAGTTTGGCTGGGGATCTAGTGGACGCAGTAGTGATCCCACAATCGGTCTGTCTCATCACTGATGGAAGCGCTGATGGCCTTCTATCAGACTTTGATGAAGAAACCTTCTCAGAGCTCGACCGCCTTGTGAAGCGCCTTGAGGATCGAGATGCATTGACAACGGCAGCTCAGTCGACGCCAATAGCACCAACTCCGGCTGGACGAGGACCGTTTTCGAATGCTATTGCTAGCGCTCATCGTCGACTGGACGAAGCTTGTGTCTCACGACCCGCTCCGATCGAAGATGCTGAAATTACATTTGACTCCGGAAGATCCACCATCCCTATCGAGCTAATTCTTTGGGTGGTCCGGTGTGACCATGCTGGCCTAAGCTGTTTGTAGTGGTACGAAGAGCGATTGAGCCTTAGTAGATGGAAACTTAGAGCGCTTTAGATATCATCAACAAACTTCTGGTCATCTTGATGGCACCCTAGCATCAGAAAGAGGAATGAATAGCGGGTTGAGCAGCAAAGCGCTCTCACGTCGAACCGCGCTCTCGCGCACCTCTCGACGGCACCGCGCGCAGATCGCAAGATTCGATTCATTCTCGATCGTCGCACCTCTGCTGCGTTCCTACATATCCTGCTCTAATCCTTCCGCTCACGTTTGATCTCTTTTTATCATGGTTGCTCCCAACACCAACTCCTGCCCCTCCTGTGGAATTCCAGGATGCGCTGGAATTCATGCGTCTGGACCGCGTGAACTCGTCGTAGATCCCAGTACTCACCGCGGATTTGTCTTTTCAACGGACCAAACCGCCCAGGTCGTCCCGAGTTTCTCTTTCTAGATACCCCTGCCGAACAGCTTCTTATGGTATACTGCAGCGCGATCGTTTCCAACTACGAAGAGTCGGGTTACGTTCCGCCCAACCTGGAGATTCTAGCGGAGAAGCCGTTCGGATGACGATCCCGAATTCCGCTTTGCGGCTCGTGTCTTCACCAGAGGGCGCCTCAAGAAGAGATCCTTGAAGCGAAACTTTTTGATTCCCCAAAACGCCCAGTATGGTGTTGTCGTCATGGTCCCCATGATGCAGGGAGAAGCTGTCGAAGCGTGGGGGTGCTGGCGACGTCCTCATCCTGAAGAACCGACGACGGAAGATCAGCTTGATGCTTGGATTCAGGCCGTTACGGCTCGTGTTGGAGTTTACAATGGAAGACTTCCTCGTCGCTAAGTACGAGATTCTATGAATATCCTAGTCCATGGGTGGATGTACCTTGAGACCAATCGATCAGAATAAGGACGGCCTGTAACGGCCGCTGCTGCAAAGGGACAGGCAAGCAACCACGCACTGTGCTTCAATGGGAGGTCCTCCATCGCAACACAAGCAGTCTATGTCGCAAAGATAGAAGAGAGAGCTAGAGCTAAGTAGAGCTAGTAGCTAGAGTAGAGAGCCCGCTTTGATCCATCATCCACTCGCGAAGAGTGGCCAATGCGCGCACTTCAAGCGCATGCCTCGCTTCGACTGCCGACAGCCACACAACATACGGTACATGCCACAACTTGTGTTGTCTTGTTTGGAGTGCTTTTCTTGTTTCTTGTCCTTTCACCTACCATACAATTAGCTCTCTGTGTCATCCTTGATAAGAGGGGAGTTTATTTTTGATCGAAAAGTCTCTGCGGATTCATCAGAAAACGCGATAAGTAATGCAAGCACACGAAACCGACGACGACGAGGAGAGCTACAGCGACGACGACGAGGATTACGAAGACGATCATGGCTTTGTGGAACTGCCTCCAGTCGTAAAGACGGAAATCGCTCGTCGCAAGCAATTGCTGAAGGAAGGGGAGGATATTAGCATTCCTGTGAATCCCGTGGCCGTGAAGGCCCTTCGGCATCATTTTGAATACGGAGGCGGTAAACCCTACTTTCATGGCAGCTACATCTCGTTGATGGAGAAACTCGGAGCCAAGCTATCTTCTACTGATCCTCTCGTCAAGGATAGCAGGTACAATATCTTTTATCTGGGTCCGACGGGAGAGGACTCAGCAGAATTTTGGCGGGCCCAGACGGAAAAGCATGAAGCAGAAGTGCGCCTGATTCGATATGGAGAGTTTCTCGAGCAACAGGAAGCCAAGGGGCTCGTGTTGGACGAGCACTGCAAGTTTGAAAATGATTACGTTGAAGAAAGCTATTACGCTTTGCGGGTAAATGACGACAACGAGGATTATCGCAAGGACACGAGCGGCATCGCTGACGACGATCTGACGACGCGACCAGTTGGAAGCTCTCATCATGAGCTTCACGAACGGATATTACTCTTACTGCAACTTTGACAAAATCAAAGCAGGACTAGCCGAAGGAATTACTGGGTCTTTACAGGGTACCGGCAGCACGAGATATCAGAAATTTGAAATCGATGGAGGGGTCATCATTGACCAATGCCGAGAGCTTTACGATCGCTATATGAGTCAAGGACGACCCTTGCCTGGAGCCATGCCAGATGAGCCACGCTCGTCGTCCGCCAACAAGAAGAAGAGCCGCAAGAAGAACAAGAAAGATCTTCATGCGGAAACCATCACAGGTCACCTTCACGATCTCTGCTTAGCTCTTGAAAAGCATTTCACAACGCCAACCATTCCGTCTGCACATTTCCTTTATGAATTCGTTCGACTTGTGGTTGGCGGCTGTGAGTGCTGATCCCGACGTCGCTCGAGCCTTTGCACGAGAAAGTGACGGGAAATTCATTCTTCGCCTGCGGGAGCGCAGTTTAGAGTTTGCAAAATCTGCAGATGCAGACCCGTCTCGCTCTTCCTACGCTGCTGATAGCTGGTGGAAGGTGTTTGGGATTCTGACCGAGCTAGCTGGTGATATCATCGGCACTCTAACAAGTCTCTGGGATGAAAATCACTTTGAAGACAGCAATACCCCCGACGACCTGCTTGCTGGTGAGTTTTTTGAAAGTACGGTGGCACCTGCTCTTCTGGAATCAGCGGCATCTCCTTTGGCGGCAGAGCGTGGGCCTTCGCTAAAGGCCCTCTGTCGAGCGGCCTGTGGTGTTCCTCGAGACCGCTCGATCAGTCTAGTTCGAGACAAGGCGAAATGGAAAGTACTCGAGGCTGCCTGCAGCTTACCACCATGTGTCACGGAAGGGTCGCCATATGCTCAGATGCGAGAAGATTGCTTCGCACCGCGTGCTGCGAGAGAAGCCACCCGTCTTTTGACTGGGCTCTGTGGTCGTGGAATGACGCTCGACAAATCTCCTGGAGCCAAAACGCCGGTAGTCCCAGGTCATCTGGCTCGCAAGATGATCCAAAGAGGAATCGTCCCTATCCTAATGTCCTTGTCCCGGTCGCCCATCGATCGCGTGGGCACAGAAGCTATCACCGGCCTTGGCCAGATCTCTCGCGTGAAGGATTGTCGCCAGATTCTTTTTCAGGAGCCTGGCGGAGTCCAGCTCGTCCAGGACATGCTGGCCTCGAGCAATGGCGAAAAAGTTTCGAATGCCATGCTTTTAGCAGTCCACTTGCTGTGGGACGAGGAATGGCGTGAGCCACTTTTGTCAATCCAGCCAAGGATTGAAACGATCGCTGTCAAGTGGGCTGGGTACGGCATGAAACTGCTTCGAGCGGAAGCTGTCAGGATCCGCGAAGAATCTGATAGAAAGAGCAAGGAGAACGACATAAAGTTCATGAAAAGGTACAGCCTTCCGGATGGCTCTCTGGAAAAGGAAAGGCTGGAGCTTGAGATGAACGAAGTCAAGGCTGCATTGGAAAATGAGGTCAAGTGGTTCGAGCTAGAAACTGAGAAAGCCCGAGGCAATCCGGCGAACTCAGCCATTTCTCGAAGCATAATGCTCCTCAACACTATGCTGCACAACAAGGATGCTCCAGCGCGTCTGATGTCTGTCAACTCTGTTGCCCTGGCGGCTGCTTGTCTGGACATTCCCATTGAGGATACACATTCGGGCGCAGCCACGTTCTTACGCAATTTTAGCGTCTTCGCCACTCTTTCTACCTTGTTGTTTCCAGATCCAGACCATGTGTTGCATTCTCTGATTTCACGAATGAATCAATACGCTGATCAACAGCTAGGGAATCAGCAAGCCGCGATCATTGCTCAGCTTTTGACGTTTCTTCGTCGGGAGTCGGACTGGGCACCTGTGTTTGACAATCTTGCAAAACGAGATGACGAGGCCAAGTTTTTCATTGAACAGATATTGCCACGCTTCATGACGAGGGAGGTTGCAGGTAAACCTCAGCCTGCTCCTCGTGCTATGGGAACGCTAGAACAGCGGGGAATCCACGAAGGGTGTGCTAAACCGACTGGGAAATTGCGTACATGTGAAAAGTGTGGGAAGATGGAGGGCAAGAAGGGACAGCTACGTGCTTGTTCAAAGTGCCACGTTGTTGTCTACTGTGGCCGTGATTGCCAAGTTGAAGATTGGAAGCGTCACAAGAAGGAATGTGCCAAGCTTGCCAAGGAGAAGAAGCGAAGCTGACAGGTTGGTTAGCTAGGGCTACTGAGTGAACGATAGGGAAAGAGTTTTGCGTGTAAATTTTGCAGCCAGATTCCGTTGGCGCCTGTTCCACTGAAAATCCTGCCCGTACGTAGACTCCATCATCTGTTTGAATTGGTCTTGGTCATGGATCATAGAAAGAAAGTGGGTCATGGATCATACTTAGAAAGAAAGTGAAATACTGTACAAACTTCGAGTTTCGATGAAGAGGAGCCCAACGTCACAAAGCGCTGGTCGGCGTGCGCTCCTTTACGAGCTCCGGGAGCGCGAACTTCTTCTCGTCTGCGGCCTTTTCAGAAGCAAGCGGGCCCCTCTTGCTCCTTATGTTGTGTTCTTTCTCGGTGCTTTTCTTCTTGCATCTCCACCATGAGTGATCCATTGATAGATGATGGTACAGAAAATTCAGTCGAAAAGACCCTGATTGAATTGGTGAAGCATTTTTCGCAGCCCATTCATGCCGATACGCGCGGCGAAAGCGCGCTCTACTTTGATGAGCGTCCCATGGAGCCATTTTCGCCCGTTTTACAGCAATTCTATGACAGACTAGTTCACATTGACTCGCAGAGTGTCAGAATAGCATGGGTATGTGGATATGGAGACCACATTCGACCGCTCTTGCGAGATGGCGAGCGCCCTGCTTGGAACGACGTTTCGAATGCGACTACCGTTTTGGAGCACTTTGAGTTAATCCTGGCGAGACTCTGTCAGGAGAAGCTGAATCAAACAGAATGGGTGATTGTTTTAGTTGACAAAGAACCGCAAACTTCACTGTCAGACACCATTCAGCTCTTGGCACACGATATTTCGCTCTGGACCACGCCTCGACGAGAGGACGATGAAAAGTCAGAAACCACCAAGAGGCTTGTCAGCAACCAGCTGCTTCCGTTATTACTGAGGATTCTGTTTCATGCACTGACACTGTACAAAAATTCGTACAATGCTGAGCAGGCACTTCGAAAATGCGCCGTTACGTTGTTGGCCTTTGGCGCACCTCGTCTCGACCCTCGACATGTCTCTGTTGCAGTTGAGGAGACACTGCAGGAGCTCGTATGTCCACTCAGTGTTGGCGACAGTTCTAATGATAACTCCCGTTGTCACAAGATTCATCTCGGCGAAACATCAACATGGTTCGACTGGACGAAAGTGGCACTCGACGGCACGGCATGGGATGATCCAGTCACGGAGGTTGCTACAAGAGCCGCACAGAAATGCTGGGAGGCATTGTTGGAGTGTCTTGGGATAGATGTGGATAATGGAGATGTCATTGAAACAACAAGAATTACAATCCAACCACAGAAGCGGCAGGCGGTTGAAGCTCTGGGGACCCTGGAACTGGTCAAACTGCTGCGAGCCGACTTTTTTGGTCGCTCTCCCAACGAGACGACTGTTGCGAAACGACAACCGATCACGTACCCTCTTCCACCCCGACCCGTGGAACGCGTCAAGGCCTACAAGGAAAAGCCATCCCTGGTTCATGCAGTATTGCAGTTTGTGTCGTTGTTGGAGAAGCCATCTCGTGAGATTTTAAGTGAAGTGCTGCCTGTTTGCTATGAATTGATGGAGACAGCCTCTTATGAAGCAGTCGGAGCTGCGGCAGTCGTTCATTTACTGACAATGCAACAAGATATACGACAATGGGATAATCTACAGGAAACGTTGGTGCTGATTTTAGGGGACATTATGGTTCGAAAGGGGCGGGGTGTTATCTTTGTCGCCTTGGCGCAGAGTCTTGCGTTGGAACTGTTCTCTTCTCAACAAAAAGAATGGCGACGCAAGGCCACCAATAGCTTGCTGGTTCTTACGAATGTTCGTCGCAGACTCATGGATGAACGAGATCCAGAAGGCACCATAACTGGGTTGCTGCTGTGTGGCGTTATTCCCCTGCTAATACAGCATGCGAACGAGCCAAATGCCGATGGGCTAGAACTAGGGAGAGGGGGCTTGGACGCACTTTTGCCATTGTTGAGATGGGATGGAGTGCCACGTATTCAGATTGCTTGTTTAACCGCACTCCGATACCTTTTCTTTGGGGCGTACCCGATCATGCCGCATCATGGAGGAAAAATCATGTGCGAGTTGCTGGCATGTCTCGGCCACACCAGTCGTTGTCTACAAGACGGCACCGATTCAAAAGAAGACAAGGCCATTCGTGAATCAACCTTGGTCGTAGGCAAGCATGTGGCTGCAGTAGCTACTGTGATATGTGGCGAAAGAGCGAGAGCAGTCCTCGATCGAGTAGAGTCGGGTGGAAAGTACGAAGATACGCTGGTTTTGTATGCGCGTGATATTCGACAACTATCTGATGATCTTGCCGAGTCAAACCAGTAGGAAAGACATATACTATCAAATAGTAGCTAAGAAATTCAGATTTGCACTTTTACCACACCCTGCCAAGCAAAGCATTCACCGCGCTTCTTCAATCGAGGTTGGATTGCAAAACGTGAAGGAATTCCGAACATACTCGCGGTCGGTAACATCCCCGTTTTCGTCCACCCATAGATAAGCTTCATTGGACGTATCGACTCTGTGCGTGTAGCGATACTTGGCAATAGGCTTATTCCATAGACACTCTTGCACTGCCTCTGGGTCCTTGAGATTCAGCAAGTCTGTGCGTACGGCGAAGCAGTTGACCTCCTTTACTTCGCAATACACCATTGTATAGCCATGCTTGTTCCAAATGCGCTTCAATGCTAAAGCGCTGACGCCATAATATGTATTTCCATCCTTCCAGAATCGCACTTGACCAGGGAGAGGAGGATGGACAGTGGCGCTCTCATTGTTGTAAAAGTGGGCATTCTTTTCACTGACGAGAAGACGAGGTCGATACCCACCCTCCAAAATTGCCCTCCAAACCCAATAGTCCGACATGTCTGTATCCTCCGATAGATAGTCTGGCTGTTTCGGTACACCATACTTCTCAAATAAACTGACAATATTGTCAGGTCGAATGGTTTCCTTGTGAAGGTTGATGGATGGATTTTCATGT
>CAVOMX010000018.1:0-129312 GCA_963697165.1 Candidatus Bathyarchaeota archaeon | reverse complement strand
GCTCCAGATTTTAAGCTAGTATATTGCGGACCAGAAGAAGGCTTTCCAGAGAAAACAAAAGAACTTACAATTAGAAAAGAAGTCTCTGAAACAAAAAATATGCACGATTCAACTCAAAGGAAATAGAAACAATAGAAGAAAAAATGGCTACCTATAGTCCATTAGGGCAATTTTATTCAAACAGGGCAATATACACAAAAAATCTTCACCCTTTTTTGGAACTAATAAAAGGAATAGAATGGGGCTGAGAAGGCTCAAAACACAGGAGTACACATTCTTTCCCCTAGGTTGGATGTGACCATCACTAATCAACAACTGTGCTAAAGCCCCAGCAAACCCTTCTGTTTAGTACGAAATTGTAGAATAACTTATTTCGAGAGAAAAGGAACCGAAAAATGTTGCTAAAAAAGTCCTAATCAATGGATACTATTTCATTATCAAGCATTATTTTTATTCTTCGCTCCAAGTTCCTTAGGGTTTAGAATGATTAAAAATGTAACCGAGTTCATAATTCGAATATTTTTTTAAGAGACAATTTGTTTCTCTCCTATCATATTAATAATGTATTAATGATTCAGAAGTTGTCAGTCAGGGGCTATCATATTTATAATGTATTAATGATTCAGAAGTTGTCAGTCAGGGGCTGACACTCTTAATGTTAAATACATGTTCTGTATAAGAGAACAGTTTAGGGGGAAAAACAAGTATTTTTTAGCTTGATCCCCCATCAAAAATAAAAAATGTAAAAAAACTAAAAAGGTGAAAAAATGAAAAATTCAATGAACAAAACCAAACTAACCGCAACAATCATCATAGTTCTTTTAACAATTTCTTTTCTCATAATACCTTCTATCACACTAGTGCAAGCTCAATGGTATATTGATAATGAAGAATATGGCATGGGATGGTGGGGAGAAGATGCTGAGAATTTGCAGGATAGCGGTGGTATACGACTGCCTGCAGGCGTTACTCCCGATGTTGAATTAAAAGTCGATCCCTATCTTAGCTTTAGACCTAACCCTGTAGGGGTTAACCAGCCCATCTTGGTGAACATGTGGAGTGTGCCTGGTCCTTGTTTTACTCGATACTTCACAGATTACAAGGTAACATTGTCTAAGCCAGATGGAACACAAGAAGTCATATTGGTGGATTCCTACTTTGCGGATTCAACGGCATGGTTTGAATTCACTCCAAATCAGGTTGGCACATGGACACTAAAATTTGACGTCCCGGGACAATATTTCCCACCAGGAAACTACACTATGCCCACGGAGACCAGAAGGGGTGGTTATACCGACAGCTTCACTCGATCAATGTACTATAAACCCACTTCTACTTCAGAGCGAACACTTACAGTGCAAGAGGAAATGGTGTATTCTTGGCCTGAATCTGATCTACCAACAGACTACTGGACGCGACCCGCAGTTAAGGAGCACAGAGAATGGTGGACAATACTAGGAGACTACCCGTGGAGGGGCCCATCAGGAGGTCCTGTATGGGACGAACTCTACCCTGGAACGAGCCCTTACTACAGTGGTTGCCAACGTTTCACTCCATGGGTACAGGGACCAGAAAGTGCGCACGTAGCATGGAGACAATTGAACCAAATATCAGGTATCCACGGAGGGGACAATGCGTATCTTAGCATGACTAGTGGTGGCGGAACTCCAAATATTGTCTATCAGGGAAGGGCTTACCAGAGTGTTACAAAACCATTTAATGGGGAGACACAGAGCGTATGGACGTGCTATGATATACGTACTGGGGAAATATTCTGGGAACGGACTGGTGTATCTGCACCGGCATACATTGAATATTCCTATGGACTTCCATCCGTACCCGGAGCTGAAGCATCAACCAGGTCCAACAGCAAGTCTTGTACGGATAGGCGGAAATAAACTCCATAAGTTCAATCCATCAACTGGAGCTATGACCTTGGACCATGATATTCCTTCATTTACTTCTACTGAGTACTGCATGAACGGCTACGCCTTAAGCGTGCAGACACTTAGCTCTACAGGAGGACCTGGAGAATACGGAACCCCCTCAGCAGGCATTTACCGTTTGATCAACTGGACTACCGCTGGAAGTAGTAGCGACTTCAATGATAGGATAATAAGCAACATAACCTGGCCGCGCAATAACATAGGTAACTTTGCTCAGATGCGAGATTATGAGTCAGGCATAGTTTTTCGTTGCGAGGAAACAAGTTGGTTCGAAACGCCAGTTTCGGGTTTTCCATATGCATATATCCCCTACGATAACGCATCGGGAATCAGGTATGGAACACGGATAGCCGCTTATAGTCTGAAAACGGGTGAATTGCTATGGGACAAAAGTTTCTATGAATCTGTATACCATGCACTCGGCTCAGCAGCTCAACACGGAAAACTTGCTATTCTGATGCAGGATTCGCCCATTACAGGTAATGGTGGATATTACATGTGCTTTGACTCATATACAGGGGACCTCTTATGGAAGAGCGAGCAGATGGACAGTCCTTGGGACATATGTGGCTTCGGAGCTTACAGTATGTGCACAGCCTATGGCATGTTCTTCCGATTCGGCTACTCTGGAGTCTACGCGTTTGACTGGGATGACGGAAGCATAGTCTGGAAGTATGAAGCGCCAGCTTTTAGTCAATACGAAACTCCCTATACGGATGAGGATGGCAACACGATGTATTCTTTCAATGGTGCTGGCTGGGTTGCTGACGGAAAAGTCTACGCATACAACACTGAGCACACACCTACTCAACCTATCACTAGAGGCTGGGGTATTCACTGCATGAATGTTACAACAGGCGAGCTCATATGGAAGACAAAGATATGGGGATCTATAGGTCCTATTGCCGACGGTTATCTGACAGCCTCAGGCTATGACGGGTACACATATGCTTTCGGTAAGGGTAAAAGCGAAACAACAGTTACAGCTCCGGATGTTGCAGTACCTAAAGGAACGGCTTTAACAATAAAAGGCACTGTACTTGATATGTCTCCTGCTCAGCCAGATACACCATGTGTCTCCAAAGAATCAATGGCAACACAAATGGAGTACCTGCACCTGCAGATGCCAATCGAGGGCTTTGGGGCGACGAAACAATAACTGGTGTTCCTGTGACATTAACGGCGATCGATTCGACGGCATCATACATTGACATCGGCGTTGTAACCTTTCAGATGGCTACTATGGTACTTTTGCACTACCATGGACGTCCGAAGCAGAAGGGACCTACAAGATCATTGCATCATTTGCAGGCGACGAATCTTATGGTAGTTCAGGAGCATCAACCGCAGTTACAGTCGGTCCAGCATCATCACCGAATGTTCCAATCGAACCGTCAACTGAAACACCACTACTAACCACTGTAGCTATTATCGCAGCTGTCGCAATCGTCAGCATCATAGGCGTAGTTAGCTTCTGGGCACTCAGAAAACGAAAATAAGCCACAATTTTCCCTCCCCTTTTTTTGTGTGGAGTAGCCAAATAGAAATTTGAGGATTGAAAGGAGGTTTGATAGTTTAAAATAGAAAGGAGAATAATGAAAATGATTTGGCTATTTGGGGGAGTTGTCAATGAGTCGTCGAAAACGTAAGAGCGGGATTTGGCATCATCGGGTACCAGATTTTAAGCTAGTCTATTGCGGACCAGAAGAAGGCTTTCCAGAGAAAGAAACAAAACTTGCCATTAGAAAAGAAGTCTCCGAAATAGCAGATGAACACGATTCAGCAGACAGTAGATTAGAACAACAGAAAAAAACTTGATTAATGCTTTGGAATGATGAAAATTATTCATACAATACAATGCATAAAAATAATCTTCCCTCTTTTTTTGGAACTACCAAGAGAAACAGAAGGGGCTGAGAAGGCTCAAAACACAGGAGTACACATTCTTTCCCCTAGGTTGGATGTGACCATCACTCATCAACAACTGTGCTAGAGCTTCAGCAAACCCTTCTTCCTTTAGTTGCTCATAATCAAACTTTGAATATAAACTAATACTTTTACTAAATGTAATCAATTTGAGTAATAGGGTATGTAATTCTTTTAAAAAGGGGGAGTTTGCGGGATAACTTCGGGTGACATCTCCAATATAGGCTGAATAAACCTTTTCAGCGATATTTTGGAACTTTTAAGCACACCTGGGGGTGTTTTGTTGGGTTTATTGAGGTTTCATTTAGAGTTGGGAGTGGGTAAGAATTTTTACGGTAAATATATACTGAAAACTGATGATTTGATTATTAATGATTTAAAGATTGTCAGTTAGATGCTGATGCAATTAAAATTATATACTTCTTATTTACACAGATAATATTCTTGGGGAAATGAATGAGCATTTTGCCTAATTCTTTTTCCCAAAAAAATAAAAAAGGATGATGAAAAATGCAAAAAATTAACAAAACAAAATTGACAGCTATAATTACACTTGCAATATTTGTAACTTCTAGTTTTCTATTAGTTGCGAATGTTTCAGTCAATGCTCAGGTTGGTGTTCCTCAGCCAGTGAAAACTGTAGGTTACATCACCGTCGCACCAACACTAATTGGAGTTGGCCAAACAGCAACTGTGAACCTATGGGTCTTTCCTTTACCTAACTACTATGATTATGATTCAGATTTTCGAGGCTTTTTCGGAGTAACAGCAACGTTCGTAAGACCTAATGGAACAAAAGACACCTTTATGCCCGTCGATGGTACAGGTCAATATGTTCCAGGACAAACCCAATCACTTGCAGCTTTATACTTTTTTTATGAACCTGATATGGTGGGTGAATGGAGTGTCTCGTTTACGATGCCTGCACATGAATTAACTGATGAGTCTGGAACGGTCCAATATATGGCTCTTACGAGTAACTCTTTTTCCTTTACTGTAACAGAAGAGGAACAACTTGCTGGTTTGCTTAATGGTTATCCATGGGCAGAACTACCAAATACCTACTGGGACTACCCAATAAGCGCTAACAACAGAGAATGGCACCAAATCTCAGGCGACTGGCTCGGCAGTAGCCTCCAAGGATCTAGTATTAACAATCCCACTTGTCGTTTATGGCAACCCTATGGTTCAGGACCTAACACTGCACACATACTTTGGAGCCAACCGCGTAAATCAGGAGGCCTCATAGGCGGACAATATGGCAGCCTTAGCTATACCACTGGTATAAATGCTCCTAGTTGTGTAATCATGGAAGGCAAAGTATTCATAAATATACCCAATTCCGGCAAGTTTGCATGCATCGATCAAACAACTGGAAAAAGTCTTGTACATGGCAGATGGCTCGATTAATCATGGTATACACCTGCCTGGAAACCCACATCAACAAGCCAATTTAGATCCTTCAGTAGTTCTCGCCAGTTCTTATGGAGCATCCACAACGGGATATTTGTTGGGAACCTCTGGTTCTACATGGAGCTATTATGATCCCCAAACTGGAGCACTTAGGAGGGAAATTGCTAACGCTACTTGGAGCAGCATAGCTAACCCAAATAATCCGGGCTACTGGAATTACTTAAGTGCCGGCTATTATTGGAACTACAAATTAATTGACGGCACCAACCTTGCCTATGGGACAGCACGTGGCACCCTGTTTGCTTGGAACTTAACAAAAGTGCGCAGCAATAATTGGCCGACAGGAATCGAGTGGACACGCGACCTGCCAGCGGCACTAGCCAATCGCAGCATTATAGCCATCGGAGTGTCAACAGATATGTCCACGATTCTGGTGAGGAGTAATCCCAACGAGTACCGGGGTTACAGCACAACTGATGGTTCTTTATTATGGGGTCCATTTCTCATAGATTATCCGAGCTTAGTGAACGAGCAAATCAGTTTCTATGGAGTCGACGGCTTTATTGTATTTGATTGTGTTGCTTCATCGTTCCACTGTTACTCTATCCTTACTGGCGCTGAATTGTGGGAAAGTGAAAGCTTTGCAGATTCTCCATGGGCTTCAACATGGACCATCTACGGTGCTGAGACCCATGACTACGAAAAATTGTATCTTATGTTCCCCGATGGCACGATGGCTGCTTTGAGTTTGGCAACAGGAAAAACATTATGGCGTTCCGAGCCTATACCTTCGACTGAGTACCCCAATAATGCAGTGCCTTTTGTTTGTGGACTGGTGATGGTAGGCGGTAATCTCTACGGATACGCAGGCTATTCCATTTTATACCAAATCAATCCTATGCCAAGGCTTGGAATGATGGTATGTATTGACGCTGCTACAGGAGACCTTAAATATACTTTAAATGGTGGAATTTATCCCATGGCTGCTGCTAATGGTTACGTTATAGCTGATGGAATGTACGATGAAATTATCTATTGCGTCGGTAAAGGTCCGAACAAAAACAACAGTAACTGCACCGGATACTGCAGTGCCGAAAGGAACTGCATTTACTATTAAGGGTTCAGTTCTTGATATGTCTCCTATTTCCCAAGACTCCACGTCTCAAGTAAGATTCCCGAACGGAGTTCCTGCTATTGCCGATGACGACATGAGCGAGTTCATGGACTACTTGCATATGCAGAATGCAACATTACTGAACAATCCACCAACACCAACCGGTGTGCCTGTTAAATTAGCATATCAAATGGCAGATGGAAATTGGCAAGATATTGACGAAGTAACTAGCGACGCTTTCGGAAACTTTGCATTCACCTGGACACCTTCAGCTGAAGGAAAACACGCAATAAAGGCATCTTTCCTAGGATCAGAATCCTACTTTAGTTCAGCCGATACAACATACGTAACAGTTGGTCCGGCACCTGCATCAGGTGGAGAAATAGAACCTGAACCAACACCTGAACCTTTGATCAGCACTGAAGTAGCAATCGCAATTGCAATAATTGCAGCCGCACTTATTGGCGTAGTCGCTTTCATGTTGCTTAGAAGGAGAGAATAAACCAAATTTCCTCCCCCTTTTTTTGGGAGTAAAACAAAGTAAACAGGAGAAGGGACTGAAAAAGGCTAAAGATAAAAAATGAAGTTGTCTGTTTAGGATTTCCATGTTTTTCATCCTAAAACCCCTCCAAACCTTCAGAAATCCCTTCTTCCAAAACATTTTATTTCTTTTTTCATCTTTTTGAATGCCTTCCAAAATTGTTGTCTGTTACTTTTATGAGATTTTTTTATTTACCTAATTTTTATGACCTTTTATTGCTTATTGTAAGTGAATAAAATTATTTATAACATTGATTATGCTTGGTTGGTAGTCTACCCACACGCAGTTTAATAGGTTTGTTTTAAAGTAAGATTTTTCATAGAACAAAAAAAGAAAGGATGAAAATAAAAATGCAAAATGAAAAGAACACCTACTTTAATGGCATCAATTTGGAATTTACTCGTTGGACTAAGTTTTGGGTTTCGATTACACTTTGTTCTCTTTTAGCGTATGGGATTTACTGGGCATTTAGCAGTCTCGAACTTATTTATCGTACTTTTAGTCCTCAACTAATTCAATCCCCAAGATTTTATTATTACAATCTACCTGCAGTAACAGGAAATGTTCTTCGAGTCATTGGAGTTTGTTTGTCTTTGTTTGCGGTTTATCAATTTTGGGGTTCCAAGGCTAGAGCTTATGCTGACATTAAAAAATACATTACAGTTGCACTCCTTTTCGAGGCAATATTTTGGTTCTTGCAATTACCAACTACTATCATCATCCTTTTCGGTGGTAGCGTAACATTGCTTGTACCTATTTCTTATATTTTGTATATCTTTCTGGTTTCACCGCTCTTGATATTCTTATCCCTCAAGGTTTGGCGCCTCCAGAGAAGCGATAAATATGAAATTCTAAAATGGGGGGGTGTAGCAGCAATAGGATATTTGACTGGCATATGGATAATTAACGTATTCAGTTGGTTAGGTATGACTCAAATTGAGGGACTTGACTTCCTTTTTTCAGGAACTACTTCCTTAGGATTCCTTAATTCTATATTAACTCTGTCCCTTTCGTTAATCTTCACCATTTCGGGTTTCTACAGTGGTTCAAGAACTGGGAACAGAAAATTAACCATAAGACTAATAGCTCTGGCTCTGATCACGCTTGGTCTATTCTTTTGCATTTTCATCGTGTATACATCACTCACTAACTCGTGGAATTTTCTACTATTCACTGAGATCTGGCCCATAACACTCTTAGGTTTAGGAATAGGCATGCTAAGAGGAGAAATCTGAAGCGCACGCAGAAGAAGGGAATGAAAAGGCTAAAGTAAAAAATAAATTCATGTGTATTGAGTTCCCATGTTTTTTCTCTCTAAATTCCCGTATTAATCCTCGGTACACCCTTCTTTCACATATCAAATTAAAATTTTTCTGATATTTATAAGTTATAGAATTTTTCATTTATTATTTGATAAAAAAGGGGAGATGCGGGAGATCTATCCACTAATGTTGAAAACCGCAATTTTCACTCGATTTTCACCGTTTTGGTAAAGTCTTTGGAGCTTATTTACGTTTTCTGAAATTCAGACGTTCATGCTTTTTCACAGATGCACTAGAAACTCGCTTCAACAACTTTTGTTTCTTCTTTATTACCACTATTTTCTTAGCAGAAATATAAAAATTGATATTTTTCTTTTTACTTTCACTCTTCTCTCTCCCCGCTTCTGTAAGTCGTTTCGGCACCAGTCTTATTATGCAATTCAGCAAAATGCGGTAACATTAGGAGGATAATCGTTGAATAAAATAAACTATAAAGAACAGGTAATGAAACGGCTAAGTTACATCCAGATTCTTGCCGAACAAGAAAGATACCATGAAATCCAGACTCTTCTAGAAACAAATTTTGTTCTGGTGGCTTAAAATGGCTGTATCTATATCCTGCCACGGCTGCGGCAAAACCTTGTTCACAGGACGCGAAGTCATTTCACCATATTATATTCGAGCAAAAAATGATTGCAAATGCCCCTCTTGTGGAAGAAAACTTGCACACAATCCAATGAGCGTACAACTCGACTTGCTACAAACACGACTCTAACTTGCTAAGCGCCACAAAAGTGGTGAACAAAAAGGAAGCTTATTCCGTAGGCATTCTGTTTTATTACAGCTATTTTTTGTTAAAAGAGATTGCGTGAAATGTTCCTCACTAAATTGGAAACCACAATCATGAATATTATGCGATTTAGACATTGTTTATGCTTTCTGATTACACTATGCAATTGTTCATGTGATATGTGAATATAATCGAAAATGTAATCAGCACCGAAAACGAAAAGGTGTTGTTTAGAAGGTGAACTGTAGGTGAAGATTCTATTTGTAGAGCCTCCTAAGGATTACTGGTTTGTAATGGGAGAATATTTGCCTCCGCCTTATGGCATTCTTCAACTGGCAGCATTTCTTGAACAGAAACATAAGGATGCAGAGATTCAAGTTTTGGACTGCAATGCCGAGGGTTTAGATTGGAGCGGACTAGAAAAACGAATAGAATCCTTTAACCCCGATATGGTGGCTTCAAGCGCTCTTGCCACATGCAACACTTACATTTCTGTTAGAACCCTCGAAATTGCAAAGAAAGTGAACCCTAACGTCGTAACCGTTGTTGGCGGGCAACACTTTACAGTTATGGCTGAAGAGAGCCTGAAAACATACCCCGAAATCGACGTAATTGTGCGGGGAGAAGGAGAAGAAACACTTACAGAATTGGCACAAACAGTTTCTGATGATCAACCGTTTTCGGTTGTAAATGGAATCTCCTTCAGAAACAATGGACAAATCATACATAATCCTCCACGACCTCTAATCGAAAACCTTGATAGCCTCCCTTTTCCTGGATACAAGTATGTCGAACATCTGCTCCAGAAATATCACTTTACTGGCATGGCAGGTAACAAAACCAGATATGCTTTAATTGAAGGCTCCAGAGGTTGTCCTCACCAATGTAGCTTCTGTACTCAATGGAGACACTGGGGAAGCGAATGGAGAATAAAGTCTCCGAAGCGGATTGCGGATGAGTTCGAGTTTTGTTACGAGAACTATGGAAGCAGATTCCTGTGGTTAACCGACGACAATTATGGTCTGGGTAAACGTGCAAGCGACTTGGGTGACGAACTCATAAGCCGAGGATTCGCAGACGATATTATGTGGTTTATGCAGGTAAGATGCGACGATGTTGTGAAACATGCGGATGTTCTGCCTAAGATGCGAAAAGCTGGACTCCGATGGGTTCTCTTGGGAGTGGAAAGCCACAATGCATCTACCTTGGATTCTTTCAGAAAGAAGACTACTCCAGATGATGCCCGAAAAGCGGTGAAGCTTCTGAAGAAGAATGACATCTTTTCTCAGGGCATGTTTATTATTGGGCAACGTCAGGACACAGCCAAATCAATAGCAAATTTGAGGGATTTCGTAAATGATTTGAATCCTGATTTGGCAATTTTTGCGATTCTTACTCCGTTTCCGGGAACTGCCGTTTTTGAAGAGGCTAAACAGAACGGGTGGATAGAGGATTGGAATTGGGCGAACTATGATATGGTTCATGCGGTCATGCCCACTGAGAGCCTGTCTGTAAAGGAAGTGCAGGAGGAACTCTACAATTGCTACAGAAGTTTCTTTGGCTCTTGGAGTAGAAGAATTGGGGGAATCTTCTCCAGTAAGGCACTGAAAAGAAGACTTTACAGGTACATGGCTTCCCAAGGTATCGTAAATCAGGTTAAAACATTATTCTAAGCAGAGGACAGAAATGTCTAAGCAACATAGCATCCAACCGGACATAAAGTATCAACTGTTAGTGTCATTACTAGGTTTACTTCTTATTATATTGTTGACAGTTTTTCCGCCAGCAGTCACCGGAGATTTTCTTTGGAGAAAACCAGTAATTGGTTCAATCTTTAGCATATTTTGTCTCCTAGGAATTCTGGCAGTATTCTCGCCCAAACAATGCTTTAGACTCTTCAATTTCAGGAAGAAATCGAAAACCGCTGGTTCAGATTCAGCTAAATTTGTTTCTCATGGCACGTCAAATGTTCTGGAGGGACATCATCTCACCTGCGGGAAGTTCTCTGCCCACATTTTTCGGATAAGAGAGAGGACATTTTGTGCAGCATGTATCGGGCTTCTACTTGGGGGGCTGTTGGCTTTGGTTGGAGCAGTGGTCTACTTTTTTTGTGATTGGCAGGTTTCTGAGCATAGTTCACTATTGGTTTTGCTGGGAATTGTATGGGTAAGTTTTGGGTTGTTCCAGTTCAAATTTAGAAGTCTTATCCGCTTATCATTGAATGCCCTTTTTGTTCTTGGGGCTCTTTCAATTTTGATTGGAATCGACGAGTCGGTTCACAGTTTAGTTTTTGATCTTTTTGTGGTCTGTTTGATTGTTTTTTGGCTTTTCACTAGAATATCGCTTTCTGAGTGGGACCATGAAATGATCTGTTCTGGTTGTGATACTGAAAACTGTAGATTTAGAGAAGATAAAAAAGCGAGGAGGTTAGCGCTTGCTTCTAATGGAGTATAGTGCTCCAACGACCATCAGAGTCCCAAAGATTACTATTATCAGAGGCCATAGGAAATCTCCTAATGGATATATCGAGAACCGAAGTGACGCCCCACAGGATAATTATGAGTCCAATAACTAAACCCGCAATCGATCCACCGTTGGGTAACCCAAAACACTCACTCTCTTTTCGTCGCCGTTCACGTCTCACAGTTTGATAGTTGCCTAACGGTTCTTTACAGTTGACACAGGTCATCGCGTCATCTTCGTTTTTAGTACCACATTTTGTACAATAAACCATCTTTTGTTCACCAACTATTCTTTGAGCCGTCCAAATAATATGCGACAGCTTCATCTCCAAACACCTATTCGTTGTGATGAGTATAAAAAACATTTCATTAAAACAATTATTCAACGTTCCACTATTATAATCAACCTTCAGAGTAGCCATAAGAAGAAACAGGTTTTAAGAGTAGCAACAAGTGAAACTTCTTAAGATACTGTGTAGTTTTTGGGCAAAATCAGCTAATCAGGAAGAATTGGTAAGGTTAATAGGGCTTGATTACCCGTTTGTTTGTAGGTGAGGATTAGTTTGCCTCTGGTTAAAGTTTTAGAAAACATTTTTTGGGTTGGCGTAGTCGACTGGAACATCAGACACTTTCATGGATTCACGTACTCAACTCATCGTGGAACCACATACAATGCATACCTGATCGTCGACAAGAAGATTGCCCTAGTTGACACTGTACATCACCAATTCACAGGAGAAATGATCGAAAGAATCAAAGAAGTAATCGATCCATCAAAAATAGACTATGTCATTGCAAACCACGTTGAATCAGACCATTCTGGATCAATCAAAGAAATCCTGAAACTTGCACCCAACGCAACTGTTGTGGGTACAGCCAACTGCAAAGCAGGACTAGAAAAACATTACTTCGGAAACTGGAATTTCCAAACTGTAAAAACTGGTGACACCCTTAACTTGGGCGAAAGGACATTAAGCTTCCTAGAAGCTCCGATGCTTCATTGGCCAGACAATATGTTCACTTACATAGAGAAGGATGCTCTGCTTTTGTCTAACGACGGTTTTGGTCAGCATTTAGCGTCATCAAAACGGTTCGATGATGAGGTTGACCCGAACATACTGATGGAGGAGGCGGCGAAATATTATGCTAACATTTTGTGGCTTTACAGTACGCTGGTGACTAGAAAGATTGAAGAGGTTCAGAAGCTTGGCTTGAAGATTGACATGATTGCGCCCAGTCACGGCATGATTTGGCGCAAGGACCCCATGAAGATTGTGACGGCTTATCTTAGGTGGGCAAAGGGAGAAGCAAAAAAGAAGGTGTTAATTGTCTACGATACGATATGGGAGAGCACAGAGAAGATGGCTAAGGCAATGCTTGAAGGAATCAGCAGCGAAGGCATAGAAGCAACATTGTTTAGGCTTCCCGTTTCTGATAACGGCGACATCATTGCTGCATTGCTTGAAACTAAGGGACTGCTTGTTGGGTCTGCGACAATCAATAATGGCATTTTGCCGACTGTAGCACCGTTTCTCAGAGAAATGGAGGGCTTAAGACCACGAAACAAGCTTGCTGCCGCATTTGGCTCGTATGGCTGGGGCGGAGGAGCTACCGCCACCATCGAGAACTCTTTGAAGAGCGCTGGCATGGAATTGGCGGCGCCTGCAATGACTGTCAAGTGGGTTCCAGACAAAACTGAACTGCAGAAATGCTACGAGTATGGACAAGAGTTCGCCAAAAAAATAAAAGTAACAGAATAGATTCGCATCTATTCTTTTTTCTTTGTTCTTTCTTTTTCTAGTTTCATCCACCACTCAGGAACTCTAACTTCCTTTGTTGTGTCCCAGCTGTCAAATGGCTTTATGTCCAAAACGGGTGTGCCATCAAAGGCGTCTAAGCCCTTAACTGAAACCACATTTCTTTCTACTTTTAGGAGTTTAACTCGAGTGAGCCCGATTGGGTTTGGGCGGTGAGGTGTCCTTGTTGCAAATATCCCCAGCAGTGGCATGTCTCTTCTTCCCCGTGGACGAACCTTTATTACGCGTCTATCTTCGTCCGACATTTCATGTCAACCAAAAAAGCACGAATATATGCGAGAACTCTTTGATCCCCTCCAGAGCTTCAGTTAACTCCTCACGAAAAACTATCCGCGAAACTATGTTTTTGTCCCTAACTTCCTGGCCAACTGCCTTTGTCTGGACGAAACCCACTGGCTCCAAACAAATCTTACTCAACGAAGACATCAAACATCACCCTCTTAGTGTTAAATCTGTAACAAACTCTGAACAAATTAAGAATATAAGCCCTTTTCAGGTAGTGAAAACTGAGATCTTCCGAGAACGAAGAAATAGAAATTTTAACAATTAATTCTAGTTTATTTCTGATTAAGAAACATAAATTAATTTAACTTAATGTTAGTCAGGTTAAAACTATCCATTCTTGGAGATTGATTACTGCCGTTATAATGTAATCCTGTTGTAGCACCTATAGGTTTCATTACTTGCCAAGTCAACTTACGTCAGTATCCTTTTGTTCAGGAGTAAGAACAACCTTTGAAAAATTACTATCACCAAAATGTTTGTTTGCTACTTCAATCAGGTCATCAACGGAAACTAATTTTATGTTTTCCAAATATTTCGGTAACGCATTTTCGTCTCCAAATAAAATTTCCATATCCGCAAGACGGGGATGAAGAGTTAAAGAATCATCAATACCGCGAAACAGATCACCCTTTATCATGTTTTTTCCTTTCAATAGTTCATCCTCAGAGACTTTCTTATTTTTTAAGGCTGTTATTTCCTTTAGAATGAGATCCGATGTTTCTTTTAGTTTACTGGATTTTATGGCACAATATATAGAAAAAAAGCCAAAATCCAAACCATTACAATTTGATGATTGTACTCCATATGTAAGAGCCCTTTTTTCACGTAACTCTCTAAATAGTCGTGAACTTGCTCCAATCCCCCCAATTATTGTTGAAAATATTTCCAAGGCGGGATAATCAGAATGATTTCCAGAAACTGTTCTATGCCCCATAGCAAGATAAGTTTGACATATTCCTGTCTTTGTTTTGCTTGATAGTTTTTCAGGTTCTTCTTTCTCGATGCAATTATTGTTTCATCAATTTGGTTTTAGATTTTTTAATTTCCACAAAATCTTGGATTATAGTTTCAACGTCTTTATTAGAGAAATTTCCTGAAAGTATCAACATAGTATTTTGTGGGCTGTAATGTATTTTGTGGGCTTCTTCCAATTCATCAATAGACAATTGACTTACAGTCTTATGATAACCCAAAATCGGGTTTCTGATGGGATGAGTTTTGTAGAGATTTTTTCTCATCATATCATCTGTTACAGTCCATGGATCATCGGAACTATCAGCAATTTCGTTTAAAATTACTTTTTGTTCTAAATCAATTTTTTTCTCTTCAAACCCATCTTCAAAGAAAAGTTTTGATAAAATCTTTGAAGCCGCACCTAGTTTCTCAGGTAAAATATCTGCAGTGCCTATTGTGTATTCATATTCTGTAAAAAAGTTCACATCGCCTCCATCTTGTTCAATAGATCTGGATAGTTTGATCCGTTCTTTTGATCCTCCTGCCAACATATGTTCTACAAAATGGGCAAGACCCGCATTCTTTTCAGGATCAGATTTTGATCCATACTCAACAACAACTGAAAGTTGTGCAGTCATTTTTTGAGGTCTTGGAAATTGAATAAGCCTAATCCCATTAGGAAGTTTTTTTCTGCTAATTAGTAATTCCTTATTCATCTCTTAGACACATGCCTATCTTCTCTTGCTTGCTTAAGAAGAATTAATATCACCCACATATGATCTGCAATCAAATCATCAATCGTTTATTTGGCTGTATAAATTAACCCTTATAAAGACTTGACACTGCGGATTAATGGTTGTTACTTAAGAAGGAAATATCTTTGAACTAAATACCCTTTTTAGTGTTTGTGTGCTTTGATTATTCGTTCTTTTGCGATATTCATTGCTGCATCTCTAAGTTCAATGTTATTGCCTAGGGCAGTTTCTATAACCTTTACTGTGTTTCTTCGGATTTTTCGTTGAACAAGCTCCAGCATCCGCTTGGGGTTGTAGCCACGATATTCAGCATAAGAGGATATCACTCCTCCCGCGTTTGCCAGAATGTCAGGAACAACCATTACTCCCCTATCCGCTAAGACCTTCTCGATTTCTGGGCGTACGGGAAGGTTAGCCGCCTCAACAACCATCTTCGCTTTAACCTGCTCCACATTATCTGCGTTGATGACATCAGGTAGAGCAGCTGGAACAAGAATATCCACAGTCAACTCAAAAAGTTCCCTGTTCTCCAACACTTTGCCGAGACGATAATTTATAACAGAACCCGTTTCCGTTTTAACATCCAACAGTTTCTCATAGTCTAGCCCATCAGGGTTGTATATACAACCTTTAGAATCCGAGACAGCCACAACCTTTACGTCAATCTGGGTCAGATACTCAGCAACAAAAGAGCCGACGTTTCCGAAGCCTTCTATGGCTGCTGTTGCATTGTCAATGTCCAAGTCTGCTACATAATTTGCCGCCGTGAATGCTGCCTGTACCACACCCAATGCTGTGGAGCCATACTCGTGGGGGATACCACACTTTACGCCCGGCTTAACGCATAGGTGCGCAGGCTTTCCTGTGGCAGACTTCATAGAGCCATTCTCTTGAGCGAAAACAGCCATCTCCTTCTCTCCAGTGTTAATGTCCGGCGCAGCTACATAGAGGCTCGGGCTCACCCGCTTCAAGGCTCTCGAAAAAGCTCTGATTAAATCCATCTTCTGTTCTTCACTAATCTTTTTGGGGTCAGCGATTATGCCAGATTTGGCGCCTCCAAACGGAATTTTTGCTAGGGCACACTTCCAAGTCATAGTTCGGGCTAACCTGAAAACTTCCTCAGTTGTTACTGTGGGCATCATTCTGATTCCACCCTTTCCCGGACCCAAAGTCGTATTGTCTATGACCAGAACGCCCCTCATTCCCGTTTTGGGGTCATACACTTGCAGTATCTTCTCTGGCCCCCACTCGTCAGTAAAAGCTTCTATCGTGATGTTCACCCCGTTTCCCCCAAGAGAATTTATGACAAATATACTAACTGAACTATTGTTAAAACTTTCTTCAATTAACATTAGCAAAAACTGGCATCGTCAAATAAGCAAGAAAACCTAAAGAATTGTGCCTATTTAACCGCCGGTTTGGAGAAGAAGTATAGCCTTTGCGAGGTCTCCATCGCTTGTTTCCAGGGCTCGTTTGGCGTCTTCTATGCTTTTTCCTGTTTGGTCTGCAACAAGTTGTGCATCCTCTTCAGGGATGGATACTTTAGCTACCTGACTCTCTAATGCGCGCTCATTTACGTCTCCGGTGATCTGAAAGATTTTCTGTCCTCCCATGTCAATGACGGCAACTTGAGCGTTTTCTACCACGATTTCTTTATCGCTTGTTCTGAAAATAACTTCCTGTACGTCGGGCATCTCTCCCATGTTCATGCCCATCTTTTGCATCATCCTTTTCGCGTTTCGTGGATTCATTTTTCTCCGCATTTACGTTTCCTTCCTATTCTATACTGGTTAATGTGCCTTCTTAACTTTTTTCCGTCACGCCTCGGCGAACACGCACAGCAATTCCTCTCCTGAAAGCCTTCATTTCTGTTCCAGACAGAAGAGCCCGCCCAACAGCCAAAACTTCATTATTACTGTTAACAACTATGACTTCCTCATTGGGTCTTATCTCCTCATCAACTTCAGACACATGTTTGGCAAAGACGCTTCTTCCCTTTAATATGAATGATTCAACATCATCCTGAATTCTAACCCAGCCCATTAGAGGATTTACTTCACGTACCATACGTTTGGCTCCAGTAATGGTTAAAACAAATAGCCCGGTTGTAGGTTGAAGAGTAGCCAACATTTCTTCTTCCAAGTGTATGTGCCGTATTTTTCCTGTATTCTTCGAGTACACGATTCTAACTGTGTCTGGAAAGAGTTTAGCTCCAACACCTCTTCCGAACTGGTAATCAGCTACACTACGTATCTTCTGGAGATTATCCACTTCCATACCATTTCACCAGCAAGTTTCCACAATAACATAAGGCTAAAGCATTAAATCCTGTTCTATGAACAGGTAAACTTACAATCGAAAAGAGAAAACTTAAAGTTGCCTATTTTCAACCTATAAGAATCTATTCAGGCGGAGAACCAAATGGAAAATCTTCATCACAACGGTGTCCTAGTTCCAGCCCGATACGAGGGAAAAAACCTCACCGTCAAAGTAAAGGGAGAGGAGATTAGGCTAACAACTGAGCAGGAAGAGATGGCAGTAGCGTGGGCAAAAAAAGTGGGAACCCCCTACGTTGACGACAAAGTTTTCGCCAAAAACTTTCACAAGGACTTCACAGAGAAATTAGGTATAAAAGTTAAGCCGGGAGATGTTGACTACTCAAAAATAGTTGCTCTTGTCGAAGAGGAAAGAGAATATAAAAAGAATCTTCCCAGAGAAGAGAAGAAGCGGTTGGCGGCTGAAAGAAAAGTTGTCAGGGAAGCCAACAAGGAGAAATACGGTTACGCCTTTGTTGACGGTGAACGAATGGAGTTAGCCAACTACGTAGCAGAACCCAGCTCCATCTTTATGGGTCGGGGACAGCATCCAATGCGTGGAAGCTGGAAAGAAGGACCACAAAAAGAAGAAATCATACTTAACTTATCAAATGACGCGCCAAGACCAGAAGGCAACTGGAATGAAATTGTTTGGGAACCCGAAGCCATCTGGATTGCTCGTTGGCAAGATAAGCTCAGCGAAAAAATGAAATACGTCTGGTTTTCTGATTCATGCAGTTTCAAACAGAAAAAAGAAATCGAAAAATTTGATAAGGCATCAGAATTTCAGCCAAAAGCTTCCTAAGGTAAAAAGACACATTTTGAAAAATCTTGAATCTGACGATTTGAAACGGAGAAAAATTGCAACTGTTTGTTTTCTTATTGACAAACTGAAGATTAGGGTTGGCGACGAAAAAGACCCAGATGAAGCAGACACTGTGGGTGCTTCAACACTTCGAAAGGAGCACCTCAAAATCAACGGTGACGGAACAGTGTCATTCAATTTTTTGGGAAAAGACAGCGTGCCCCACATTTTCACCACAAAACTTCCTGAATTGGTAATCAAAAATCTTGAAGAATTCTCTTCAAACACAGAATCAGCACTCTTTGATGGAGTAGGCTCTAGTCAAGTGAGCGAATTTCTTGATGAAGTAATGACGGGGCTATCAGCGAAAGTTTTCCGTACTCTTTATGCTTCTGATGCTGTAAAAACTAAACTGGACAAAACTCCAATCGAGCCTGAAGAGCCAGAATATGTTAAGAAATATGTGGCCACGATGGCGAACCTTGAAGCCGCCAAAGTTTGTAACCATAAACGTACAATCTCAAAAGCTTGGAAATTATCCTTAGACAAGAAGAAAGAAGGCATAAACGTTCTTAAAAAGCGGACGAAGGCGTCTGAAGCCAAGATTAAACAGAATATAAACGATTGGATCAAAAAACATGAGGTACGGATGGCAAATCAGGAGGAACGGCTGAAGGCAGCTGAGGCGAAGCTTGGAAGAGTTTAAGTTGCAATTTGAGACAAAAAAGAATGAAGGCAAAGACGTTAGCGCCTTGAATAACCGACTTAAACGTCAACGGGAAACGGTAACACGTCAGAAACAACGCATTAAAGACATGAAAGTTAAGCAGGTAGAGCGGATAGAGAAGCTAAAGCAAAGCCTACAGACCAGAAAACAAAGGGCTGACACAACCTTAGAGAAGATGAAGTTGAAGATAACAATTCAGGAGGAGACAAAAGACTACAATATTTCAACGTCTCTTGAAGAGCTACGTTGACCCCAGAATCTATTACGAGTGGGGCAAACAGGTAGCATATGACTGGAAACAGTATTACCCGAAATCGTTGCACAACAAATTCAGTTGGTTAGACTGCCAAGACGACAAAAAAGAGGGCAGCTAAACTTTCCGTTTTGTTTCAATTGCTTCTTTGAAGTTCATGCGATCTTTGGGAGTTATAATATAATTTTTGTTTTTTGCTCGTATTAAGAGTCCGTCGTGATAGTTGGTTATAGACTGAAATGTTCTACCAATATCTGGAACTTGGTAGTATCCGCCGTGGAAGCTGGCACCAAACAGTCTAATGCCACAGGGAATAGAAGTAGTCTCTACAGAATCTATAGTTTTTAGTGGGACTGTTTTGCTGCCTCCAATAAGTTTACTGGTTTTTATCACAAGTTCTTCATCCGTCAAGATGTATCGGGTCCGATAAAGAGACCTCAACAGCAGAACCATAACTGCTTCAATAACAATCAACAAGATTGAAACTGCGATTCCCGCTGTTCCCATAGGCGTAAGAAATCCTGCAAACGCGAAAGCTACTCCCATAGCTGCTAGGAAGACAACTATTGCTCCGTACATCCACGCTGTGGTATTCGAAACTTCTGGCACATTAACAATGTCCAATTGTGCCAACCTCACATTAAATGGTGGTTTAGTTTCGGATTAAGATTGTCTTTGATGTTTTGTGGGTTACTCGAGAGAAACAGCCATAAAACCCAAAACACAACTAATCTCAAGTATTGTGTAGGGGTTAATGAGGATGGTAACTGAAACAATAACTAGCCCAGAAATGCGGGCACTAGAGACAAACGCCGAATATTACGGCATCTCGTTGTTGCAGCTTATGGAAACTGCTGGAAGAAACGTTGCAGACGAGATTGCCTCACGATTCAATCCTAAGAAAACGAAGGTTGCGATTTTCTGTGGTTCAGGAGGAAACGGCGGCGATGGCTTCGTTGCGGCGCGTTATCTTACATGTTTAGGCTTCAAGGTTGAAGTCATACTTGCAACAAAAGCCTCAAACATTGCATCAGAGTCCGCCAAGAAAAACTGGATTGCCTTGCAGTCCCTCAGAAACAGTATCCCCATTAAAAGAAGTCACAGATTCCACACTTATTCCAGACGTTAAGGCAGACGTTGTTGTGGATGCTCTTCTTGGGATAGGCTTAACAGGGAAACTGCGTCCACCAATCATGCAAATAGTAGAAAAAATCAACAATATGAAGGCGTTCCGCGTCGCCGTGGATGTTCCAACAGGAATCAACTCTGATTCAGGCCAAGTTTTGGGCAACGCCGTAAAAGCCAACCTTACTGTAACATTTTACAAGGCAAAACCTGGACTCGCCAAGGCTAAAGAATACACTGGCGAAATCGTAGTAAAGAACATAGGGTTACCCCAAGAGTTTGAACGGTTTACTGGTCCCGGAGACGTAACTTTGGCGATTAAGCCTCGTCTTCCTGAATCCCACAAGGGAGTCTTCGGCAGGCTCCTTGTAATCGGAGGAAGCAACACGTTTTCGGGTGCTCCAGCTCTAGCGGCATTGGCTGCTCTTCGTACAGGAGTTGACATAGTCACAGTAGCTGCTCCCAGAAAATACTGCAACAACAATATCTTCCATGTCTCCTGCATTGATTACAGTAAAACTGAAGGGAAAGCATTTGAGCTCCAGTAACCTACTCTCTCTTAAGGAGCAGTTGGAGTCTGCGACTGCGGTTGTTTTGGGTCCGGGATTGGGGTTGCACTGCGAAACCAAAGAGGCAACCAAAGAAATTATTGAACAACTAGAAAAAACAAGAACCCCGTTGCTTTTGGATGCTGACGGGCTTAAAGCCTTCGCAGAATTCAAACGAAAGCTTGATTGCCCGCTGGTTTTGACTCCCCATGCCAGAGAATACGAGATTCTGACCGGAAATGCGCTTTCGAATAATTTGGAGGAAAAGGCACAGGATGTTCAGAAGATGGCAAGGAAACTGGGGGCAACCATACTATTGAAGGGACCTGTTGACGTAGTCTCTAACGGAGTGGCTGTCAAGTTTAATTTTACTGGAAACCCGGGAATGACTGTTGGCGGAACAGGGGATGTTCTCTCTGGAGTAGTTGGTGGTTTGTTGGCTATGGGCGCTGACTCGTTTAGTGCTGCGATTGCGGGGGCGTTCATCAATGGTGCAGCAGGAGATTTTGTGGCTGTCGAGAAGGGGTATCATATGCTTCCAACAGACCTTCTTGAGTGGATTCCTCATGTGATGGATGATCCCATGTGCCATCTGGAGGTGCGATTGAATCAGCTCTAGGTCAGTTTCAGTTATTGTTTATCATGCTAACCAGTGTGACCCCAAAAAATGTAGCACATTAAAGCTTAAACGCCACAACCTAGTTCGCGTTGTTCACAGAACCAGAGAGATACCAAGAGGCGCAGTAATACTAGACCCTTTCACGCAAAAAGCTTTCTCTCCCGAAGACAAGGAACGACTAGAAAAAAGAGGCTTAGCCGCCCTAGACTGCAGTTGGGTACACGCAAAAGAAGTTTTTGAAGTTTCAGGAAACTGGACCGCACGTTGCCTTCCCTACTTGGTGGCGGCGAATCCCGTAAACTATGGAAAACCAACTAAACTTAGCACAGTGGAGGCTTTGGCTGCGTCGCTCTACATTGCTGGTTTTGGTGAACAGGCAACAGAACTGTTATCCAAGTTTAAGTGGGGACCCCAGTTCATTATTTTGAACCATGAGCTTCTGGAAGGATACGCTCAAGCCAAGGACAGCGCTGAGGTTGTTAATGTGCAAAAAGAGTTTATTGAGCAAACTGCACCGCATGACAAAGATATGTGAAATTGTAGTATCCTGCTTTTTGAAGTATCTTCTTCACTGAATTGTAGGCGACTGATGTTTCTGGCAGGTCAAGCAGTGGCTTCCCATAAAGAACAAAGTTTTCAACTTCCTTGTCGTAGCTGATTTTACCCAAGTAGTCCAGTTTTGTTCTTTTCGCAACTTCTGCTTCCAGTTCTTCTGGTACCCTGTTGCCTCCGACCACGTAGAAGTTGTTGAATTCTATTTTTACTTCATTGGCGACTTTATATGCTCTTTCTACGTGATGGAATGATTTCTGGGATGGGTCAATGATGTCGAATATGTCGTCGATCTTAGATGAGATTCTCCTGTTTAGGTGTTCTAGTCCACCTGGAGAATCAATAATCACGTAATTGTAGGATTTTGTTAATCCGTCTAAGGCGTTCTTTAGGGCATTGTTTGGAAGACAGTAACAGCCTTCAATGAATTTTGTTCCGATAGCCATGAAGTCGAAGGATTTGCCCTCGTAGAGTCCAAGTTCCCAGATTTTGCTTTCAATTCTCTTTGATGGGGGAACCCCAACTGTGGTGCCGCCTCCTTCTAAGAAGGTTTCAACAAGCAGTTCGGAGACAGTCCTTTTTCCTTCTTCTTTGAGGTCGATTCCAAGCATCTCTGAAAGGTTCTGGTCTGGGTCAGCATCGATAAGAAGTATTGGTGTCTCGCCTTTTTCAATGAAGTATTTGGTCATGAGGGCAACAAATGTTGTTTTTCCGCTGCCTCCTCTACCCATTGTAACAAGTCTCTTCATCTTGGTCACTTCCAACTCTTACAAAAACAGGTTGCTTCACAGAATTTATACTTATTCAATTGGTAACTGTCTGCTCTACTTTGTAGTCGGTCAAAACCTTGATCGTTCCGTGAAAGGCAGTGTCAAGTTCTGTGTCGCCAGTGTCAACCTTCAAGCTTTTCAGGTTCTTCATCTTATTCTCGGTCGCAACAACAACTATGTTGTCTTTGCCTACTTTCCTGATTACCTCCGGACTTATCTGCTGGTTTCCTCTACCAAAAATGAAGCCCTGACCACCAATCGGAGTAACAACAATCTTAGCATCTTTTCCTTCAATCGCCTCAAGAATCTGTTTTTCATTCACGTCCTTGGCTACAAGTTTCCTGTTGTAGAAGAGATCAACTCCCAGAAGCGTCTTTTTCTCATCCAAGAGGTCTCCTATAGTGCGGGTTGTTGTTCCCGCAGAAACAACATAAACCACATCCGGTTTCATAGAGTCTATAACGTAGATGGCTATTGCCGCTTGGTTTCGAAGCTCGTTCTCCGTCATGGGAGATGCCATCTTGGCTCCCTGAATCAAACGTGGCTCATAGGGACTAAGCAAGTAACCATGTAGCCTCGCAGAAACCCTGCCCTGCCTGAAAGCCTCTTCATCAATGTCCATCACTTCAGCTTCCCACAATGGCAGCTGTTTCCTCAGAAAACTTGCGGCAATCCTCGCCGCGGCTTTGGGGTCAACAGCAAAAACTGCGCTATGCATCTTAACTCCAGTTGGAACACCCAAAACAGGAAGCTTGGCATCAACTCCATCCAGTACGTCTCGGGCTGTTCCGTCTCCACCACAGAAGATGAGAAGCTCAACGCCTTCAGTTGCGATTCTTTTTGCGAGAGCTACAGTGTCTTCTGGTTGTGTATCTTTTTTTTGTTCGCCAAAAACTTTGTAGCAGAAATGTGTGGTTTTTTGCCTCGTTTTCTCCCATCCATCCTGCTCCGACCATAAGCTGTATGTCCTCTTTAATTGGTGTTAACGCGGAGAGAAAGGTTTCTGCACGGGCTGGCGCTACAGGTTTTGCGCCAAGAGTAACCGCTTTTTCTAGGATTTCTTTTCCGTCAGTGCCTTTTAGTCCAACCGCTCCGCCCATACCCGCGATGGGGTTAACGATGAAGCCGACTTTCTTCTTTGAGTTGTCTTTGGGTTCACTTGATGGCAAGAATGTTCAGTCCATATTCTCTATTGTTTGTTACTTCAGTTGGTGATTATGCCGTTGTCGTTTAGAGATACTTCTTTAGAGCATTTTCTAGAGGATCGCGACCCACTGCGCCAACTATCTTCTCGGCTGAGAGTGCCCTTTTTGAATATTAGGAAGTGGGGTATGCTCATGATTCCATAGCGGCTGGCAATCTGAGAATTTTCGTCAACATTGACTTTTCCGAACAATGCCTTTCCTGCGTATGCTTGCGCAAGCTCCTCCATTACCGGAGCCATCATTCTGCAGGGCATGCACCAGTCAGCCCAGAAGTCAACCACAACGGGTAGGCCAGTGTTTAGGAAGCTGTCAAAAGATGAAGAATTCAATTTAACTACGCCTACATTAGCCTGATCCAACATTTTCTTTATTTTTTCTTCTTTTATTTTTTCTAGCTCTTTATCTTCCATTGCGACAGTCACCTCCAAAAACGTAATTTTGTCTTTAGATTTTCAGTTGATGGGCGTCATTAAAACATTATGGTTTCAATGTTCACTGAACCGAATGTAGAACCTAGGCTATAGTTTGGAGATTTGGCAAAAAAAGAAATCGTTAAATAATTTCTAAAACATCCAATAATATCGAATAATGTGTCAAGCAAATTCATGTAACTGGTTATTGTTCAACTGAAAAATAAAACAAGAAACTTTGATGCTTCTACTAGAGTGCATGGTCGTAAGGGAGAGGTGGGCAAAAAATATGGTTAAAGAAGAGAAAAAACGGATTGTTCTGGACATTGGGGGAATGAGTTGTGTTACTTGTGCTCAGACAATAGAGAAGCGGTTACCCAAATTGAATGGGATAATCTATGCTACAATCAATTTTGCGGCAGAGAAGGCAATCATAGATTATGACCCTAACTTGGTTAATCAGAAGGCAATCGAGGATGCCATTGTCGAAGTAGGCTACAGCGTAATCCATCAGAACATTACTCTAAAGATCAGTGGAATGCACTGTGCTGTCTGCGCCCAGACAATAGAGAAGGCATTGAACCGAAAGGAGGGCGTATACAAGGCAGTCGCCAACTTTGCACTAGAAACAGTGAACGTCGAGTATAACACAGAGCAGATTAGTTTAGAGGGAATCAAGAAAGTCATACGCGAAGTAGGATACGACGTCCTTGAACCTGAAGGGGGCGTAGAGGACGCAGAACAAAAAGAAAGAGACAGAGAAACTCGCTCACTAAAAATACAAGCTAATTTTTTCTGTCGCAGTTACAATACCCGTAATAATTTACAGTAACTGGCGCTTTCTACCATTTGCCCTTCCAACCCTGCCCATAGCCAATTTTATTCCGTTACTATTGTTCGTTTTAGCCACACCCGTTCACTTCATTGTTGGGCACACCTTCTTTGTGGGCGCATACAAGGCGCTAAGAAACAAAAACCCAAACATGGATGTGCTAGTTACAATGGGTACCTCAGCTGCCTACTTCTACAGCGTCTACGTCACATTCTTTGGGTGTAGGAAAACTGTATTACTCTACTGCGGTGATGCTCATGACATTTCTCATATTAGGCAGACTGCTTGGAGGCTACAGCCAAGGGCAGAACGTCCGCGGCGATACGGAAACTCATGGGGCTTCGAGCCAAAACAGCGCGGATAGTGCGAGACGGCAACGAAATTGAGATACCTGTAGAAGACGTTCAGGTCGGCGACATTGTGATTGTTAGACCCGGAGAAAAGATACCTGTTGATGGCGTTGTGACCGACGGCTACTCTGGAGTTGACGAAAAAGTGATAACCGGAGAAAGCATTCCCGTCGAAAAGAAGGTAGGCGACCCGGTTGTTGGAGCAACCATAAACAAAACTGGGATGCTGAAGTTCAAGGCAACAAAGGTCGGCGCTGATACTGTATTAGCCCAGATTATACAGATGGTTGAGAACGCATTAGGGTCCAAAGCACCCATCCAAAGGATAGTGGATGTTGTGAGTAGCTACTTTGTTCCAGCAGTCATGATAACCGCAACAGCCGCGTTTGTTGTATGGTATCTTCTGGGTTAATGGACTTCACATTTGCTCTAACTGTCTTTATTGCAGTTTTGATTATTGCCTGTCCATGTGCCATGGGATTAGCCACTCCAACAGCCATAATGGTGGGCGTCGGAAAAGGAGCAGAAAATGGAATCTTAATCAAGAGCGGGGAAGCACTGGAAACAGCTCACAAACTTCAGGCAATAGTATTTGACAAGACTGGAACCCTGACTAAAGGAGAGCCTGAAGTCACGGACATCATCCCTGTTGCTTCCTTAACTGGTAAGCTTCATCAACTGCAAAAAGGTCAAAAAACTTGGCGAAGAGGAACTGTTAACGCTTGCTGCGATTGCAGAGAAGAACTCGGAGCATCCTCTCGGAGAAGCTATAGTGAGGATGGCAATGGAAAGGCACCTGGAGGTTGTTGACCCCGAGTTCTTTAATGCTATACCTGGATATGGTGTGGAAGTGAAGTATGATAACAAAGACGGTTTTGCTTGGTAACCGGAAGTTGATGGAACAAGAATAGTGTAGATATTGGGCAGCTTGAGGAGAAGATGAGAGCGCTGGAGGAGGATGGAAAAACTGCTATGCTTGTGGCAGTTGATGGTGAGGCTGCTGGTTTGATTGCTGTTGCTGATACTTTGATGGAGTATTCTGTGGATGCGGTTAGGACTCTTCAGAGGATGGGTCTTGAAGTGATAATGCTTACAGGAGACAATGAACGAACAGCGAAGGCTATTGCAAAACAAGTGGGAGTTGATAGAGTATTAGCAGAGGTGCTTCCGGGAGACAAGGCATCAGAGATTAAAAGGTTACAGAGATGAAGGCAAGATAGTGGCCATGGTGGGAGATGGAATTAATGATGCTCCTGCTTTGGCTCAGGCAAACATTGGAATAGCTGTTGGAAGTGGAACCGATGTAGCCATAGAAACAGGAGACATTGTGCTGGTCAAAAATGATCTAAGAGATGTAGTAATCAGCATACAGCTTAGCAGAGCCACAATGAATAAGATTAAGCAGGGACTGTTCTGGGCATTCGCCTACAACACCGCCCTGATTCCAGTAGCCGCTGGAATATCCTATACCCATTCATGGGTGTTTTGCTTGATCCCGTATTTGCGAGCTGCGGCAATGGCTTTCAGTTCCGTGTCTGTGGTTACTAACGCCTCGCTCCTGAAGAGGTTTAAACCAAAACTTGATAGCCCAAACTAAATGAAGTTGAACTGGAGGTGAAAAATGAATGGCAATTGATCCAGTTTGTAAGATGAATGTGGACGAGAAAACGGCGAAACATAAGACAGTGTACAAGGGAAAAACCTACTACTTCTGTGCTCCCGGATGCAAGATAGCCTTTGAAGAAAACCCTGAAAAGTACCTCAAAACGTAAACAGACAGAGCCTGATCTCGCCAAGAATCAGGTAACGCGTAGTAGCGCCTCAGGCAATTTGAACATCGATAAGGTTATTAGTTTTTTTAACCATTGAAGTTTAGTCTGGTGGGGTGGCTGAATGGTTCAGGCGGCAGCCTGCAGAGCTGCTCTATAAGGGTTCAATTCCCTTCCCCACCTCCATAATCGAATCCACATACACAACTGGTGTTGTAAACTTTTTATGGTAACTCAAAAAACTAGACTACAGCGAAACTACCATCAAAGAAAGCTACTCCAAGATTCTCAAGAACATAGAAAAGAACTGTAATCTTAATGCCCTGAAGCTGTTGGTGAGTTTGTTGCTAACAAACATGTTTCAATTGGAAGAAAAGAGTTAATCTGTAACTCTCTCTTAGTTTATTACGTAGTACCTGCTGTTTTCGGTCTTCTTTATTTCGCCAAGAAAAACTCCTGCAAAATAGTCTAGCCAATACTGTTCTTGATCATCTAGATTAGCTTCTTCAAATGTTACCGCTTTTTCTATAGAAGTTGCTCCTGCTTTCTCAAATTTACGAATAAGTCTGTTTTGCATTTTAAATTGAATTCCAGACATAGACAAATCTCTACTTTCCCTCCTTTTTGCAATGTTTAACTGATAGACTATTCAAAATGAATGACAAAAACGTAGAGTCTTGTCGAGGTTCATTGAGAAGATGCTACCATTAAAGAGTGTACTTTGGTATCTTATTAATATATTACTTTTTTTGGTACCAACAATTGGGGGACTTCTATATGTTCAATTTCTATCCACAGTTCCACAACATATATTCTGGATGCGTTTCTATTCCCTTTTTCGTTGCTGCGCCTTAAATCGACCTTGTGGATGATTTATAAAGTTTAAAGTTTAGATAGAGCCATTCACTTTATTTAGTAGTTAGGAGAGGCGGTGAATCTGGAGAAGAAGAAATCGGTTTTTGTTGTGTGCCTCATTGTGGTTCTGCTCGTAAGCGTATTTGGCGTAAGGGAGCTTTTGAGTATCGGGCGTCCTCAAGGTGAAGAATACAAGACATTAGCTGAGCAACTGCTGAGTGAGGCGAGACAAGAATTTGAGAAAATTAGGGGTGTTGCTGTTAGAGAAGTAAATCTTGAGGTGGTTAATCAATCATGGGTTGCTGAAAACTGGGGCACACCGTCTGACTCTGAACGTGAGACGATTTTTAGAGAAGAGAATATCTACAAGGCATTATTTCTGATCTCTCAGGGTGATAGTCTGTATGAGGCTCGGCTTGATTGGACTGGAAGTTTTCGAGCTGCAAAGTGGAACGGCAATCTCTATGTTGTTGAAGAGAACTTTGATGTTACAGACAAGTTTAATTCTAAATCAACTTTTGTTCACGAGTTAACTCATTTTATGCAAGAAACTTATTCTCTTCCCACACGGACAACATTTGATGGAGCTAAAGCCCTAACTTCCCTGAAGGAGGGAGATTCCACTTTCATGGCGGACATCTTCAAAAACGACGGAGTTATACCAGTTTCTTTGGCGGTAACTACAGATGGTGAAACGAGTTTTTCTGTGCCATTAGTGCTTCTGTTCGGGGATGAGATTCAGCCAAGCCTTCCAGATACTATTAATAAACTTAACTGGTTTCCATACCGCTCTGGCGTAGAATTCGTTAAAGCCTTGTATGCTAGTGGTGGCTGGGATGCTGTTGAAAATGCATACACTAGTCCACCTAACACGACTGAGCAGATAATGCATCCAGAAAAATATTTTGCTCAAGAGATCGCGAAAACTGTTGAGGCACCTTCAGTAACTGGAAATTGGAGTCTGACAGAGACGGACAGTTTTGGGGAATATTTTGTTTTTGTCATGTTGGATAACTGGATTTCTGAGGCTGATGCTGAGGATGCGGCAAAAGGCTGGGGTGGGGACGTTTTTAGCTACTATGAAAGCGATAATGAGTTTTTCTTCACATGGAACATTGTGTGGGACACTGTGGATGACGCTCACGAATTTGATTTAGCTTTTCAAGATATGATGTATAAAGCGTCTGCCGAGAAGCATAATTGCAGCTACTGGTCTGCATATGGAAGATACATTTCTCTTGAATGTAATGAAAACTCGACGCTGATAGTAAGCTCGGCAGATGAAGCTCTGGTTCAGTATCCATTTTTTGGATGAAGAATTGTTATATACAAATTTCTGCCTTTTTTGTTCAGTTGGAGAACTTCCGCAGAGAGGAGGAAGAGGCTGTTATGGCTAAAACATATGATTTTTCTGAGTTGGCTCAGGCTCTTGTGGACAAGACAGTTACTAAAGAAGAGTTACTCAATAGGGTTAAGAGCGATTTTGGTTTGATTCCATTGCTACTTACGGGTGTCGACTCTTCGAAAGCCGCTGTTAGGTATGGCTGCGCGAAGGTGCTGATGGATTTAAGTGGAGAACATCCAGAGAAACTGTATCCCCACTTTGATTCTTTTGTTGACCTGCTGGATAGCAAGTACCGAATCTTAACATGGAATGCTTTGGCTATTATTTCGAATCTGACCCGAATTGACGCGGACAAAAGATTTGACGCAATTTTTGGTAAATATTACACTTTTCTAAATAGCGACTACATGGTTACGGTGGCTAATGTTGTTGGGTATTCTGGCACGATTGCCTTGGCTAAACCCTATCTTATTTCAAGAATTACGGATGAGTTGCTGAAGGTTGAAGACGTTTCCCTTACTCCGCATCTGACAGAAGAGTGCAAAAGAGTTCTAGCTCAGCAGACCATCAAAACTTTGGGCTTATTTTTTGACATGGTTGATCAGAAAGAGAGAGTGCTGTCTTTTGTTAGGGCATGTCTTGATAGTCCGAGGACAAAGCTGAGAACAACGGCGGAAGCTTTTCTTGAAAAATGGGGCTAATCAGTTTCTGCTTCATGTTCACGACGTTTTTTTGGAGCAAGTTTTTTTTTAAAAATGTTTGTTTTTGGCGTAGGCAACAGCAGGTAACAATTCTATCATCTATCTGTAGATATGTCGTACACATCTACAAAAACTGGATTTTGAATTCGCAAGTCTTTTGTACATTCAGGTATGTATTTTATGTAGTTGGGGAGCCTTCCGGAATGAAGAAAGTTAAGCCTTCTTTTAAGACACTGCTGGAAAAACGTGGATATTCCAAGGAGGCAATTAAGAAGCTCTGGACATGGTATGATTATTCAGAGCTAAAGGGCGTCGCTAGTTTCTAACATTTTATTTTTAATTAACTTTTTAATAGTAATACTGTATCTGTACTGTCTAAGTGGGTCGAATGGTTAAGAAACAAAAGGCAGTGATTCAGATTTCTTTGATGACGGTTATGTCTGCTCTTGTAACAGTAGGAACCCTAATTGTCCAAATTCCCAACGGTATGGGCGGATACTTTAACGTTGGCGATGTTATGATTTTTGTTGCTGCACTAACTTTCAGCCCGATTATTGGGGGAGTTGCAGGAGGATTAGGCTCAGCTCTAGCTGACCTCCCAGGATATTCAGTATACGCCTTGCCCACATTGATTATCAAAGGTTTAGAAGGTTTAATTGCAGGTTTGGTTACCAACAAGAAAAGTGTTTTTCGGGATGTTTTTGCTGTCGTTGCAGCTGGAGTTGAGATGGTTGTTGGCTATTTCTTATTTGAAGTATATTTGTTAGGGTTAGGACAAGCAATTGCAGGCATTCCACTTAATATCGCGCAAATCTTTGTAGGTGGTTTAATAGGAGTTCCTATTGCAATAATTTTGCGAAGGAGACTTCCAGAAATTCTCAGGGAATAAAAAGTGTCCGTAAACGTTTTTACGGAAGCATACACAGTTTTTCAGTCTATATGTGTGGACTCGTTGAGGCGGACTGATGAATCATGGTTGGCAATTTGTCGAGGGCACCAAAAAAGCTTGAAAAGGTTCTTGTTGTTTTTCGGCGTGACCCTTCGGAGGTCAAAAAGGTTCTGGCTAGAGCGGGTTTTGAGCTTGTTGAGAAGAACCCAGATTTTGTTGTCTGTTATGGCGGCGATGGCACTGTCCTTTTTGGTGAAAGAGAGTTTCCGGAGATTCCTAAGCTTATAATCAAAACTTCAAGAGCGTGCAGAATGTACGATTATGCCCTAGATGACCTGAGTGAGCTTTTGTCTAAGATTAAGGCGGGAGATTATCAGATTCATGCTGAGATGAAGTTGGAGACAGAAGCTAAGGGCGAAAAACTTGTTGGATTAAACGAGATTCAGGTTCACCCAAAGTTGCCAATCTATGCTGTGAGGTTTTCTCTTTCTGTTGACGGAAAAGAGTATAATGAGTTGATTGGGGACGGTGTAATTGTTGCTACGCCCTTCGGTTCTACAGCATACTACAAGGCGACAGGTGGAGAAAGCTTCGAAGTAGGCATCGGTATCTCTTTTAACAATATTCATTACGGGAATGTAGAGAGTCTTGTGGTTCCAAAAGATTCAGTCGTGAAGTTAACAGTCACTAGGGGACCTGCGTGGCTATTGGCGGACAACAACGAAGATTTTGCTGAATTGAATGCTGGAGATACAGTGAAAATCAGGAAGTCTGAGAGTGTAGCAAATTTCATTTACTTTTCCTGAGCATACTACGGTATAGCATTCTGTTTTGGTTGTGATTTTCATGTTGAAGATAGGTCATCGGGGAGCGAGAGCTTACGAGCCAGAAAATACCGTACGTAGCTTCCAGAGAGCAATCGAGCTTGGGGTTGATGCGGTTGAATTGGATGTCCGAAAAACAAAGGACAATGAACTTGTTGTTATTCACAATGCTGATGTAAACAAGACTACTGATGGCACCGGCTCGGTTAATGAGCTTACTTTAGATGAGATAAAACGGCTGGTTACTGAGAAGGGCGAGAAGGTTCCTACCTTGGCGGAGGTGCTAGATTTTGTAGGTAAACGTGTGAAGATTCTGATTGAGCTCAAGGAAGTGGGTATTGAAGAACAAGTTCTGGGTTTGATCAGTCAGAAGGGGCTCATGGATAATGTGATAATTGTTTCTTTTCATGAAGAGGTTCTGCAAAGGGTTAGGGAACTTAATGCTGAGGTGGCCACTGGTTTGATTTATGTGAATCACAAAAACCCTATACAGTCTGCTCTGGATTTGAAAGCAAATTATCTGCTTTCGTTGTATCGTTTCACTCACTCTATAAATGTCAAGAAGGCTCACGAAAAGGGTTTGAAGGTGATTGTTTGGACGATCAACAGCAAGGAAGAGGTTGCTGAATACATGAAAAAAGGAGTTGATGGCATCGCAAGCGACAGGCCAGATATCCTAAACGTTTGAAGGTAGTTTTCTGAGAAAGATGCTGTTTTTAACAATGAAGTATTATTAGACTCCTAATATGAACGTCTTTGTTAGTTGTTTGTTGTTTGGAAGGTTGGCGTAGTTTTGCGTTGTGAAAGGAACAGGATAGTTGTTATGGATTGCCTTGAGGGTATGAGGCGGTTTCTTGAGGATGGGGAAGTGGATGCAATTGTGACTTCTCCGCCATACAATTTGGGCATAAAATATAATTCGTATAATGATTCGGTTTCGAGAGCCGTGTATC
This sequence comes from Candidatus Bathyarchaeota archaeon, assembly GCA_963697165.1. Classification (GTDB taxonomy): domain Archaea; phylum Thermoproteota; class Bathyarchaeia; order Bathyarchaeales; family Bathyarchaeaceae; genus Bathyarchaeum. The sequence goes on along the minus strand of CAVOMX010000018.1, from coordinate 96,200 downwards.
TTGATTGGATGGAGAAGGTTGCCCAGGAATGTAAGCGTGTTCTTAGTGACTGCGGCTCGTTTTTTCTGAATGTTGGATACAACTCTAAGGACCCGTGGGTTGCTTGGGAGCTGGCGTTTAGGTTCAAGGAAACATTTTGTTTTGCAGAATGTTATTCATTGGATTAAATCAATTGCCATACCAAAAGAGGATGTTGGCGATTATCCGAACATCGGGGGGATATTGCTGTTGGTCACTTTAAACCCGTTAACAGTGAACGTTTCGTGAACAAGTGCCATGAATATATTTTTCAGTTCACTAAAGACGGAAAAGTTAGACTTGATAAACTGGCGGTTGGTGTGCCTTATCAAGATAAGAGTAACATTGGACGATGGAAGAATGCTGGTTCTGGACCTTAGAGACCGAGGGGACACTTGGTTTATTCCATACGAGACGATCTGGTCGCGAAAAAAGCAAAGACCACATCCTTCTTCGTTTCCGCCTAAACTGCCGATGATGTGCATCATGCTTCATGGACTAGAAAAGACAAAGCTTGTTTTAGACCCGTTCATGGGCATCGGGAATACTGCTGTTGCTTGCATGAGGCTGGGCGTTGACTACATCGGCTTTGAGATGGACAAATCATATGCAGAGTGTGCAGAACAGCAAATAAAGACCGAGTTATCCAAAACAGGAAAAAGCTAACGTTCTAGACCTTTATGCATTTTTTTTGTCTATATATGCAATCTGGATTTAGAGTTTTTGGCGCCACCCCCTTTTGGGCTACTATATGCTTGTGATTACCTGCTGGTTGGGTTTGTGTGTTTTTTGTTCAGCTTTTGATTTTTTCATTTTTTGATAATTTCTCTGGTCGCCAGCCCAATTTTCACCGTCTTTATTTGAGCATAAAATGTATATTTTGTTTGTTCGGTGTATTTTGATTTACAACATTTTTCGTGGTTTATTAGTAAAACATCGTCTAGTATTAATCAATTGAAAATGTTGATATGTCTATGTGATTTAATAATAACATATTGAACACTTATTCAATTTATACCTATTTTATCAATAAACATTCATTAAAAAGAAAATGTTTATATACAAACAATCAATAACTAACATTATTAATTGAATAAGATGTGATTCAGTATGATGGCACAAAAAGTATCAAAAATTGAATGGGTCGACTTCGGAGTGACTGGACTAGACGAATTCATTCCAGGGCTACCAAAAGGTGATGCAATACTAGTGAGAGGTGACCCAGGCACTGGCAAAACTATTGTATGTTTACAATTCCTATACAAAGGCGCAAAGAAGTGGCGAAAAATGCTTATACATTACAACAGAAGAAAGCCCCGAATCAATAATGCGAGCAGGTGGCGAAATCTGGTCAGACTTTCCACAACTAGTCAAAAATGGAACAATACAAATCGTTGACATGTCTATCACTGCAGACTATGCCAGCCAATACGGTGTAATTGAAAAAGCAGAAGCAATGAACATTGCTGAAAAAGGAATGGCTACACAACCCGGAGCCTCAAGAATAGTAATTGACTCTCTATCTTCACTGGAAAAACGTCTCTCTAACCCCGAAGAATTCCGAGAAGTCTTCATGAAGCTACTACTGGAAACCAAACGCCAAGGATCAACCTGTACTACTCACCGCCGAAGGTATCCCTCTAACGCCAGACATCACCGAATACCTTGTAGACCACTTGAGTATACCTTGACTACCGAAAACAAGACACAGAGTGGACCCGCGTTTTCATTCTTCGAAAATCCGAAGCGTACCCCTAAAACCCCAAATACTCAAACTTTACATCGAAAAAGGTGGACTATCAGTAGAAGAAACACCATTCGCACTAAATCCTGTGTGGTTCCAAAGCAAAATCTAAACAAGCGAATAAACAATCACTATACTCATGAAGTTTATTTTGTGTTTCAGCAAAACTTCATTGTTTAGATTACCTCACATTAATTGTGAGGTTGACTTTTTCTTTTTCCTAAAACAAACATAAGTGATGGGGATTTAACTGAGATTCACGGTTAGCCCTTTTTGGCTTTACTGCTTTGTTATTAGCCTATTGCTTCTGGCAAATTAATAACAGATGATGGAGCTGGACTCGATCTCAAACAGAGTCACACTATTCTCAATACTTTTTTGATAATGTATCTTTGGGTTGTAGCGCCAAGCTTTACAAAACAGCTCGATGTTTTTTACAATTAAAGATTTTAAATCGGTTGCCCGCACCGTTTTTGATCTTTTGTGTGCTCATGAATGTGTATATTTTATCGGTTCACTCTTTTTGAATTAAAAGGATTTTTAATGATTTATTTTTTAGTAATAAATTGTTTTGGATTAATCAGTTGAAAAATTGATTATGTCATGCTTGATTTGTTAATGACATCTTGAACAATTGTTCATTAATAGTTATTTTTCTAAAAAAACATTCAGAGAAAAGGAAATATTTATATACAAATTGTCAATATTACCTCATTTTAATTGAATGAGAGGTGATTCAGTATGACAATGCAACAAACGTCAAATATTGAATGGATCGACATCGGGCTGGATGGCCTGGAAAAATTTATTCCCGGCATTCCAAAAGGCGATGCAATACTGGTGCGAGGTGAACCTGGTACTGGTAAAACTATCTGCTGTTTGCAATTCCTTTACAAAGGCGCAAAGAACGGCGAAAAATGCCTGTACATCACAACAGAAGAAACCCCTGAAACAGTAATGCGAACAGGAGGCGAACTCTGGTCCGACTTCCCTAACCTAATCCGAAATGGAACAATAAAAGTCGTTAACTTGTCTATCACTGCAAGCTACATAGCGAATACTGTCTGGTTGACAAAACAGGAAGCCATGGGCATCGTTGAAAAAGGATTAGCTGCACAACCCGGTGCCTCCAGAATTGTAATTGACTCACTATCTTCACTGGCTAGGCGGTTATCTAACTCTAATGAATTCCGAGCAAGTCTTCATGAAGCTACTAATAGAAACCAAACGCCAAGGAGCCACTGTGCTATTTAGTGCCGAAGGTATTCCCCCGAATCCAGGAATCACCGAATACCTTGTAGACCACTTGATATATCTTGACTACCGAAAGCATGACGTAGTATGGACACGTGTTTTCCTTCTTCGGAAGTCGCGAAGCGTACCCTTAAAACCTCAAGTACTAAAACTAAACATTGCAGCAGGTGGGCTGTCAGTAGAAGAGATACCCTTTTCGCTGAAGCCGGTTTGGTTCGGCGGTAATTAATAGGAATGATAAACAATGACTATGACAGATGAAGTATGGGCGGCGTTCCAGCAGAACTTCTTCGTAGGATGGGCACCTGTAGCCATTTTCATAATGGCAACAGCAGGTTTTGCCCTGTTCTATGCAGGAATGGTTCGCAAAAAGAACGTTACTCATACGATACTTCAAATCAACGTAGGATGGACACTAGCGTTTGTTGTCTATTTCTTAATAGGTTTCCCGCTGGCATACTACGTAGTCTAACCCTGTATTAGGGTTACCGCAGTTTGTTCCCACAATTGCTAACCCGTTGCCGCCATTACTGTCTGAAACCGGAGCTTATGGCATACCCGCAAGCCCGTCTGGTATTGCTGACCTTGCAACATGGTTCAAAATGGCGATGTTTGCTATAACCGTCGTGGGCATCGTTCCTGGAGCATTGGCCGAACGTGACAAGTTCTGGGGATGGATACTAGCCGCTGTAGGCATAGCAGGCTTCATCTATCCTGTGGTTGAACACTGGGTTTGGGGTGGAGGCTGGTTATCACAAATCGGATACATCGATTACGCTGGTTCAAGTGTAGTTCACCTGGTCGGAGGTATGCTGGCAATAACTGGAGCATACGTTATAGGTCCAAGGATTGGAAAATTCGTTGGTAAACACAAGATGCCGCGGACGTTCTTTGGGCATAGCATTCCGCTGTCAGTAATCGGTGCATGGCTGTTGGCGTTCGGATGGTTTGGTTTCAACGTCGGCTCAAGCGTAGCATCAGATCCAATGACAATCAACGTAGAACTAGCATGGGTTTCACTAACCACAGCAATGTGTATGGCTGGAGGCATGTTCGGTGCAGCAATTACCTCAAGAGGTCACGTGCTAACAAGCATGGTGGGCTTGCTTGCGGGAGCTGTAGCAATATGTTCAGGAGCGGCACTGGTTCATCCACTAGCAGCGTTCGTAATCGGTATCGTCGCAGGAGTAATCACCACGTTCGTTACTGGACTAGTGGAATACAAACTGCACATTGACGATGCTACTGCCTGTTTCCCAGTGCACGCAGCATGTGGAATCTGGGGAACAATCGCTACAGGACTATTCGGTGCACAAGCACTTGGAGGACACCCAATATACGGATTCGCAACTGTCAGTGAATGGATTCACCAAATCGGAGTACAGGCTAATCGGCGCAGGATCAATAGCACTATGGGCTGGAGTAATGGGACTGATAATGTTCACTGCCTTGAATAAACTGAAAATACTGCGTGTCACAAGGGACGAAGAACTCTACGGACTGGACATAGCACTGCACAAGACCTTGGCATACCCCGAAGACATGATGGAAGACAACTAATAAGCCTATGTCAGCGCCTAAAAAGGGCGCAACCCCTTCTCTTTTTTTATGTCTTTTTGGATAGCGCCTTCAGTGTTCCCGAGACGCCCACTACATGAACTGCTGCTTTTATTCCGTTTACTTCAACAGTTGAGGCGATGGCAGCTCTGACCCGCTCAAGCATTAGGTGAGAACAGCGGATAACAAATTGGCTTTTTTCTGGAAGATATTTTATCGGTTTGATGTTTGCTTGGCTGGCGCCATACTCGCCAAAGAGCCTCTGAACCGAAGCATAAACAGCATCCAATACTGCAAGTTCATCTGGTGGCTGCTTGCATTCAACTTTGAGAGCTAAATAGCGTCTCTTTTCTCGTTTAATCAAACGGTTTTCCTTCCTACAACCCGTATTCCCGGAGCCACATAATCTGGACTCAATTTTTTCCTGTTTCTTTCAACCGTAACCCACGGAGTTTCCGACACAGCCTTCAATGCAGAGGGTAAAGACAAGTCGAAGATGGTTGTCAATGCGGCATAGTCGCGTGGTCCTCTCATAAGCTGTTCAGTTGTTGCGCCGCTGGAAAGTATGATTGGCACACCTGCTCTTTCTGCTGTTGCCACTTCCTTTCTTAGACTGGATATAAGGCGGATTCTGGAAAAACTTGTTAACTGCAGTATTGGAGCCAACTCGATTTCGAGTGATGAGAGAGCCTGCGAGGCAAGTTCAGCTTCTTGTTCGTCAAAGAATCTTTTGCGGAGGTTTGTAACAGAAAATTGGAGTAAGTCTACTCGTCTGTCTTTTGCTGCTTGTCTGGCAACGTCTTTTGTGTCGCATCTTACTGCATATGATTTCGAATTTTCGTCTGAATTGGCGGAGGTCATTTAGTAGTTCGTTTGGAGTTTCTGGGAGAAAGGTTGATTCGTGAAACAAAATCTACTTTTGCGTCTCTGCAGATTTGCTTGAGTTGGCTGATTTGTTCTCGTGATGCATGGGGTGATATTGGTATTCCTATTATGCTGTAGCCTAGCTCTTGGGCTTTAATACCATCTTTTCTGTCTGAGAAATGTCTTTTAGTGGTACCCGAAGATGCAAGTCAGCGAACCGTTTCATGTTAGCATCCCGATTTCTCTGCAAATCTCGGTTACATCGTCGATTTTCGATTTTCTAAATCTTATACGTACGCGTATGGGGTCTGATGTAACGAGCTTGATTTTGCCTTGAAATGCAGCTTGCTTGTCCAGTCGAATGTAGAGACTTCCTTTCTCAAAGTAACGGTTTATTTCTCTGCCTAACTCATCTTTATCCAAGGAACCAAGATTAGCTGACAGATTTCTCAACTAATACCCTAATTGTTTCTTTATCCTTGATTCTTGCTTCAAAAAAGGTTATTGGGTTACCGTAATGCCCCTCTAAGACGCTTTTGTTAAATGCTATTTCTTCAGTTTGGTCGTTTGGCAAAATATTGTGAATTGCCTCCATGACCTTGTCTAGGTCTTCGGTGGCGTGGGCACAGAATCGGATATCCACGTAGGCTATAGGCAGCTGAGACAAATCATATCTCACTCTCGCATCAGAATTCTATAACGTCACTTGATATAAATATGTCAAGTAACATGAAACAAAAAAATATAAGAAAAAGAAGAAAATTTTGTTGGGTGCCATCAAAAAACGTGGCTACGCCCCTTGTACTTATTTGCGTTGATGTTTGGCTCTTCGTTTTAGGATTGCTTTTTTGCTTGGTCTAACTTTTTCTGCGCCTAATCCTCTGTTGTGTAGTCCACGAGCCTGTTTGCCTGCACTGGTTAAGCCACGGAATACGCGTCTTGTCTGGAATGCTACTGGATGATCAGGCAAGATCATGGGGTCAACCATTATTACTTCGTACCATTTGAAGCGTCCATCTTCCCATACCCAGTAGGAGTTTAGAACTTCTAAGTTCGGAAAACGTCTACCAGCACGTTCCTCGGCAATCAATCTCATGTTTTTGCCGACTTTGAATTTGTTGACACCCATCCGTTTCTGTCTGCGACCGCCAGTTGGTCTTACTTTTCCTGAATCCTGATCGTCTAACTCGAACCCGAGCCATTACTATGCCCTGCTTTGCCTTGTATCCAAGGTTTCTTGCACGGTCTAGTCGGGTTGGTCTTTCGATTCTTAAGAATTGCGTGTTGTTTTCTCCATGTTATGGCTCTTTGCCACATTAGGTCCTTAACAAAGGATTCATTTGGCTTTTTCCAAGCCTCTGCAATATATTTGTATGCCATTTCTTATTCCTCACATTCTTTCGGTTCAACCCTAACGGGTCACATCCCATAGGAACTTGTAGCTAAGAAACAAAGAACAGTTAATAAACCTTTTCGGGCACACAAAACAAAATTTGTTTCTTCTAATCGTTATCAGAATATGTTAATGGTTCATAAGTTGTCAGTTAGGAAGCTGAAACAATTAATATTAAATACATCTTTGTTACAACACAACATTCTGGGGGAATTAGTAAGCATTTTTTAGCTTAATTTCTTTCCCAAAAAAATAAAAAAATGAAATAAAGGAGAAAAAAAATTGAAATTTTCAATAAACAAAACAAAATTAACAGCTACAATCGTTATTGTTCTTATGATGATTTCTGCTTTTATGCTAATGACAACTGTTTCAATACAAGCTCAAGGTACAGGAGGAGTGGAAGAAGGTGGTTCAATACCTCTTCCTGCTGGCGTAACTCCTAGTTTCGAAGTCGACACCAAAGCTTATCTCAGCTTCAGACCTAACCCCGTAGGAGTTAACCAGGAAATCCTAGTTAACATGTGGCTTGAGCCCCCAACTCATGTAGTCCGCTACCACTCAGATTACACAGTCGTAATCACAAATCCCTCAGGACATGAAACCGAACTACACATTGCCTACCTATCGTGGAGACTCAACATCGTGGTTCCCATGGATAGTTGACCAGGTTGGTACATGGACAATCCAGTTTATCTTCCCTGGAAGCTATTTCCCAGCAGGAGACTACCAAGCATATCGCTGGTGGTGCGACCGTAGCTGGTGTCACCATCCACTTTGATGATGATTGCTACTATAGACCTACCTCCACTGCAAAGCAGGAACTTGACAGTACAAGAAGACATTGTATATTCTTGGCCTGAGTCTAGCTCTTCCAACCGACTACTGGACACGACCCATACAATTTGTGAACAGAGAGTGGGCATCAATAGCAGGAAACTATCCATGGCATGGTCCGGGAGTGGGATCAGACTGGCCAGCTGACACAAACAGATTCTATAGTGACAGATATGATTTCCTTCCGTATCGCGAGGCACCAGAGACATCTCACATAGTGTGGAGACGACAAGGAGACATAGCTGGCGTAGTCGGAGGGGAAGCGAGAAGAGGATCGAACGTCCCAATGTTCCAAATGAGCGGGGATCCAGGTACACCAAACATAATCTATGCTGGAAGATGCTACCAAACAGTTACAAAAGTGTTGCCGGATGGAACTACAGGAAGCGTTTGGCAGTGCTATGATTTACGTACAGGTGAAATCTACTGGGAAAAGACAGATGTTGACGGTACACCCCAATACATCGAATACGATGAGGGAAGTGGAGAAGTTCCTGGCGGTTCAGGGCGCGCTTTTGGAGATATAGGCTATGCAAGTCTTATTTACATAGGCGGTGGTCGTCTGAAGAAGTATAATCCATTCACTGGAGCTTTAGGTTTAGACGTGGAAATTCCAGCATTAACGTCCTCAGCGTTGTACTACCGGAACTGCTATGCGTTGAGCATACAGAATCATCGGCGACAGGCACCCTGAATACCGTTTAATCAACTGGAGCACTGCGCAAAAGCCAGCTGGTTTCGGTAATATCGGCCGTGGGCGTGAACCCGATATAATAAGCAACACATCCTACGCGAGAAGCAGTATTCCTACTCTGTATGACTTCGAATCAGGCTATGGTGCAACATATAGCAGTATAACTCCACCTCAAATGGGAGCAATCCTATGGAACAAAAGTACAAGGTTATAACCTGCTAACAGGTGAACAGCTCTGGGAAGTTGAATTGCCCTCCGAAGGTATGTATAGCGGATCAGTTTCTGTCGCAGACCATGGAAAAGTCGCAATACTATTCAAAGGCGGGTATTTCAAAGTTGGAATCTAGCTACAGGAACCCTAGCATGGACAAGCGATTTGATGGAATATCCTTGGGGAGAAGCCAGCTTCGGAGGATACGCTATAGAGTCAGCTTACGGCATGTTTTACCGACAATCCTACGACGGTATCTATGCCTTTGACTGGGACACTGGGGACATAGTATGGAAATACGAAGACCCAGCATCAAGCGTATACGAAACTCCATATCGTGACATGATCGGCACAACAGTATATTCGTTCGATAGTAGATGCTTGGATTGCTGATGGAAAACTCTACACATTAAATAACGAGCACACTCCAACTCCGCCCATCACAAGAGGATGGGGAGTAAACTGTGTGGACGCTATTACAGGCGAGCCAGTATGGAAACTAGAGGGACCATGGACTTGGGGAGGTCCAGGTCCAATAGCAGACGGATACCTCACAATTACCAGCAATGACGGATACATGTATGTCTTCGGCAAAGGTGAAAGCGAAACAACAGTTATGGGTCCATTAACTGCTGTACCAAAAGGAACGGCTATGACGATAACAGGAAGTGTCCTTGACATGAGTCCAGATCTGTCAGGCACACCATGCGTATCTGCAGATTCTATGAATACTCAAATGCAATACCTATTCTTCGGGTATCCAATTGACGGCATTTGGCACAACGAGACGATTACTGGGGTTCCAGTAGTTCTTAGTGCAATAGCTGAAGATGGATCGTATGTTGATATCGGGACTGTAACAACTGACGGATATTCGGGAACCTTTGGAAAAGCTTGGACTCCAACAGCAGAAGGCACATACAAGATAATTGCATCTTTTGAAGCAGACGACTCCTACGGTAGCTCATCTTCTACTACATGGGTTACAGTAGGTCCAGCAACTTCACCTGGTGGTCCAATAGAACCTGAACCTTCACCTTCGCCTTCGCCATCACCTTCACCTTCTCCATCACCTTCGCCATCGCCTTCACCTGAACCTTCACCTTCGCCATCGCCTTCACCCTCACCTGAACCGTCACCCTCGCCTTCGCCAGAGCCAACCCCTGAAACACCTTTGATCACCACCGAAGTCGCAATCATCGCAGCTGTAGTTGTTGCTAGCAGTAGTAGGCGTAGCAGCTTTCTGGGTATTACAAAAAGCGAAAATAATCCCAAATTTTCCCTCCCTTTTTTTGTGGGAGTTAAAGATTATAGGAATAAGGGACTGAAAAGGCTCAAACACAGAAGACTGAAACATGATTCTCCTCTATTCGGCCTATAATTGTTTCATCACTCATCAACGACTGTGCTAAAGCCTCAGCAAACCCTTCTTCCTACATTATTTTTCATTCGCGTTTCTTCAGGCCAAAATTTCTCCAGCATACTGAAAAGGAGTAAATACAGGAAAAAAGACCGATTAAAAAATGAGTATAATAGTATAAATTTCCATGTTTTCTCTCTCATAATTTCCCGTGTTTAACCTCAGGAAACCCCTTATTCCTGGCGTTAAACCTTGTTAGACTACTCTTTATATGGTGATCTTTATTTCAGAAAAGCTGGAAAAAGGGGGAATTAATCGGGAGATGTGGTCACCCAGACGAACATTTCGGCTAAATTATCATTTAGTATTACTCTTTGAGCACATCAGGATGTTCTTAAAAAATCTGTTCTGGTGAATGTTCTATTGCTGTTATCCACATTAACTCAAAATAGTCAGATAATATTGATAGAAAACATGGGTTGTCAGACCATAAAGCTGGAGCGTCTGCCAGACCTCCTAATGCAGAGGTTTTGATTATTGCCTTTTTCTTATCGAAAATTGCTGCTATCGCTTTAGGGGGATCAATAATATATCTGAGTTGATAATTAGAGAATTTCTCGAAATCATACATTTCCTCTGGTAGCTCATTCATGTCTTTTGGCTTTTCTAGTATAACCCTTATTTTCACTTTTCTTTCTAAGGCTTTTTTTCCATTTTCTCTGAAGGTACGAATTGTTAGTGGAAATCTCTTCCATGACGTGATGAAATCGAGGCTCAATTGAGCGTTATCAATCTCGTCTCGCCTTTTCGTTATGGATGCTTCTTGTTTTGAGATTAAAACAAACTGGGGCTTAAATTCCTGAACTTGATTATTATGATTTTCATGTTGATAATTCTCTACCAATGATTCTGCCTCTTTTTGCAGATTTTCTGTTTCCTTGATTTTTCTTTCCAATAAAAAGGAGACTGCTTGTTGGATTGGAATTGTTTTAAACATGACGGGTCTAGTTAATGTTGATTGTAGAAGACCCATCTCTTGAAGTGTGGATAAGATTTTGTAAATTTCTTGGCGAGGCACTTCTGAGGTTTTTTGGATTTCTTTTACAGCAGAAAACTCTCTGTCAATAAGAGCAAGGTATACTTTTGCTTGGTTAGCAGTAAAACCTAAACGGGTAAAGGTTTGAATATTCCCCGCACTACCCAAAATTTGTTTCTCCCCAACGTTATTTAGAACTTATTAATTATATAAAATTTGTCAGTGAGATGCTGACACTCTTAATGTTATATCTATTATTAGTTCAAAATAACATCCTAGGATGAAAAAGTAAGTATTTTTTAGCTTGACCTTTGTCGTCCAAGTATTCTTAGGGAGGTGATCATGCAAAATTTTTTTAACCTATAAGCATGACAAATAGATTTATAACAAAAGTTTAGGAAAAGTTGAAAAAAATTGGTTTAATGTTTGCAAAAGGAAGGATAGAAAACAATTATGAAAATCAATAAACGTAGAGCTTTCTTTTTGGCTTTTGCTATAACCGCGTTATGCAGTCTATTGGTAGTATTTCTAATGCTGCACCCTTCGCCAGACTTACCAGTCCAATCAGATTATTTGGTAGCGGTCGAAAAAGCGATTGACTTCTTCGAGGGCTCGCGCGATCCGTACGCCCTGCTTTTTCTCGACGTAATTTATCGTCGCTTTGGAATTTTAGAGTTCGCGGATGCCTTGCAGCGTTTTGACGAAGAAATTTTCAGCAATTCGCTTATTGCACCAACTATGTCTGTATTTCGACGCATTGCAGATAAAAACAATCAACCTGCGCCTTCAGATTTTTATGAAGCGAATAAGCAGGGTGAAACCAACATTTTCGTTATCCCTGCATTATATTGTGATCGGTTGGGGCTACCTAAAAATTATCCTGAGATGCTTGAGGAAGCGGCAAAAAAGGGAGGATACAATCTTACTCATGTACTACTAGCTTGGATATGGATTCAAGAGAACGGTTGTGAAGAGGTAATCTCCCAAGATTTTGTTGAAGATATATATCGTGCTAATGCTGAATTAATTAATTCAGACTCGTCGGTTTATGACATCGAGCTTGAAGCTGCAGCTTTCCTATGCCTGGCGGGTCAGGGCGAACGGGTAGACGATGCCTTTATTGAGTGTGTCATCGCGAACCAGAATGCTGATGGAAGCTGGGATTCTCCTGATATCGAAAAGTGGCATTCCACAGTCTTAGGGCTCATACTGTTGATTCACCTTCAATATCCTTCGGACTCCTATCCACCGATGCTCGCTCCAGCGTCACCGTGAAGGGGCAGCTTCAAGTCAATCGACAGAAGGTCTAATCCAACTATATCCTTATAGACAAATCCCCTTAGTCAAGATACCCTAGGTTTATGTTTGAATGAAAATGTGCGTTCGGGGAAATAATAAATTGTTTATCAAAAGGAACTGTTATTTCTTCATCATTTTATGCAAAATTTTATATTCTAAATACTTTACATAATTATTTGTTAATGAGTAATGGTCGTTACTCGGATCAATTGCTCATAATCCAATATTGATCAACGGGGGAAAAATCAACGGTAAATGCAATCTATTTCCTAAACCAACTGTTTTCTACAACGGAACCAATTGCCATTTTTTCAACATAAAACGACCAGAACTCGTAACACCAATAAAAGAAAAAATCTTGATTAATGCTTTGGGATGATGAAATTTATTTATACAATACAATGCACAAAAAATCTTCCCCCTTTTTTTGAACTAATAAAAGGAATAGAATGGGGCTGAAATGGCTCAAGCACAGGAGTACACATTCTTTCCCCCTTGAAAAAAGGTTGAATGTGACCTTACTCATCAACAACTGTGTAGAAGCCTCAGCAAACCCTTCTTTCTAAATTTTTTATAATCAGCATTTAATTAATAATTATTGTTACAATAGCTAAGTTAAATTCAGTGCTCATAAAAGAAGAAAAGAAGAGTTTGGGGGAGAAACTCGAGTAATATCACAATGCTTTGACAAATGAATACGGTTTACATAGTTTATATTAACTCTAAAAAAAGTAATAGTGGAGAGTATGATATTGATTTTTTACTCTACTATGAAGAAAAGTGGAACAGAAAATCTTGAACAGCAACAAGAAAAATCTGGTCTATTAAAAGAATTGAAAACTTATTTCACACCATTTAATGTGGTAATAATTTCCTTAATAGTAATTGGGTCAATGGCCCTTATATCAGGTTGGATTTGTAATGTGGAAAGATATAACAGTCTGGGGAAAAGACTTCAGCTTAATATTTTTTGGCTCCCGAACAGGAGAAAGTATCAGTTTGGGAATAGGTTTACAACTTATTCATTATTATCTAATAGGAATCCTACTTCTTTTCTCAGCGATAGTATTGTTGTTTCTAAAAAGATGGAATAAAAAAACGAAAATTGAAAGCTAAATTGACAATATTTGTTTTCACACCTGCACCAGAGTCATTTTATTTGTTAGCTATACCACGGATTATTTTCCTTGGATAATTCAGAAATACCCTTTTTTTGGATGGTTTCAAGTTTTTTCGATGCGCAGTTTCCATGGAGAGCATTTAAAGAGTCTAATTTTGTGCAATTTTTATATTTTTTGCATTGCCAGCAACCTTGTAGTTTTTGATCTTGATTGCATTGTCTTATTTGACAATTGTCTGTTCCTCCACCCAATCTGCAGCCTCTTTCGCACCGAAACTTCATTAGAGTGCCAAGAATTGTGTAGCATTCGTTGAATTGTTTCTAATTCTTTGCCTGCTGGGAACTTGGAAATATACTTTGCGAACTTGTCATATTGGACTCTTCTAAGTTCCTTCCGTAAGGTCTCTAGCTAAATCGGAGACTTTACCAGCGTACAAGAGGACAGTCTGGACAGAATAGTCCACAGTAGCTTACATATTCAGAATTTTCGTTATTTTGGTTTTCTGGTTGAACCATTCTGTCTTGTTTCCTTCTTTTCTTCAATTTTAGACATTATGATTTCGTGAAGCTGACTGGAAATGTAAATCAATAACGAGAGCTTTGGTAGCTTTCAATTTTGATTGCATTTTTCATTGTTTGTTATAGGGCGTCTTTTGTCTCTTTTTGCAGTTTTCTTTATGGTTTTCATGAATCGGTTAAATTTTTTAGTTTGATTTTTGAGGTTGATGTATGGAGGATATTGTGCTAAATAATTGTGGTTTTATTTCGCTCTGTGTATCCATTTGTTTTTTTGTCTTCTTTCTTTTCTTGTTGTTCATTTGGCAGAATTGGTGTTTCTGTGTGTGGCTGGGTTTTTTGTATAAGTCTGAATTCTATTTCTATTTTTATTTGGTCAATTGTTTCTTGGCTTTCTGGTGAGCCTTCGATCAGCAAAATTTGGTGACCTTGGGCTACTTTTTTTGCTTTTTCGCTAAGTTTGTGGATCGCTATAAAGATTGGTATATCAACTTTTACTTCAGAAGTCTTGTAGATATAAAGTATAAGTGGAGATGATTGGACTTCACTTTCGCTTACTGCATGGTCAAGAGCTATAATAATTTCTTCTCCCTGTATTTCCTTTCTTGCTATTAGGCTAAAATGGTGTTTCATACCGCTCTTTTGTCCAATGGCTATTCCGGGAATTTCTACTTGGAATTTGAGGTCTTGTAGGAGTTTACTTATTTTTTGAAGGCTGGCGACGTTTTGCCTTATCTCATTTTTTCTTATTGTGTTGAGAGTAAATTTGGGTATTTCTAGAACTTTAGATTCTTCGATCGTGAAGATTCTATTACATTTTCGACAATTGATTTCGAGGTCAGGATGTTCAAATTTTTCGTTACAATCTCTGCAAATATACCATCGTCCCATGTTCCTGTATTGATTTATCTGTGAGTGGTTCATCACATCTTGGACATTTTCCGTTGACATACTTTTCTCTTTCTATTATGAAACCACATGGAATATGTTCGGTTAGATTAGTTTTAACTAGGTTGTGGCTTTTACATTTTGGACAATAATAATGTAGCGTCATTGCAGTTGATTCACAATGTGGGCATGTCGAAACAGTGTCAAAAAACCTCTTTTCAAGTATACCTAATCGTGTAAGACGTTCTAGAAAGTCTAAAACTTCTTGGCGTGGATATTTCTTCTTCAAAGGCTTGTTCGGCAGTTCGATAAATAAATCCTAATTTTGGATCATAAATCGGGATTATTTCCGCGTTATTACCGTTTTTTAAAAGACTTCTAAGTAGATTTTGTGAAGGGCGTTCAAGATATGCTTCTTTTCTTTCTTCCTGGAGATATTCATCAGTTTCTTTGGTCTTTGATGATTTTTCTTTACTTTCGATAGAGCTTCTATTGAACAGATGATTGTTCTTCCTTTTCTTGTTGCGCTTCGTTATTGCTCTTCTTCTCATTTTCTTCTTCCTTCTATTATTCTATCCTCTTGTTATGTCAATGGTTATTGGAAGAAAATGAAAGAAGGCAAATCCTGAGGTTATCGCTAGTATCTGCTGCGTGTTTTAAGCCTCCAAGAAACGAATTTTCATGTATTTTTCCTGCGAGAATACCGCCAAAGAGTGCTTCTAGAAGGGCTGTGTGCAAAAACACTCTTCTAGCTATTTCGGAAGAAAGAATTGGATTTATAAGTCCAGCAGATCCTCCCTCTGCAATTTCGCTCATGGGTGCAAATATCATGTTTGTAATAAGGATGATTATGAAAAGGAATATGATTACTGAGAAATAGAATATAGCCACATAAGGTAGTGTTTGCATTCTTCTTTTATTGGTCCATGCGTTAACATTATCTACATATTTTGCTGTGGAGTCAAAGATTTCTGAAAGATCTCCTCCATGTCTTCCAGCTTCCAGGATAAGAACAGTAGCTTTTTTTATTAACGGTAAGTCGATTCTTTTGCTAAATTCCATAAGTGCATCATTAAAGTTCATTCCCCAACTCATTTGAGACACCATCAATTTGAGTTCTGTAGTTAGAGGACCATAATCTCTTTTGGCTGCATGTTCAAGAGCAGCATATAGGGGCATACCTGTTCGAAAGGATGTGGATAGATCTCTTAAGAATTCGGGGGTTGCTTTTTCTATTTTATTTTGCCATCGATTATGGATTATACTAGCAATTCCTGGAGGCAAAACAGCGACAGTAAACGCAAAGACCAGAACATAGTCCAAGTCAGAGGAAGTAATGTAGAATGGTATTGCACCAAAAGAATAAAGCTATCCCTGCTATGGCTGAAATGATGGTAATTTTTTTGAGTGTTTTTCTTATTATTTTCATTTTAGAATCACTTCTCAAAAGTTGAAACTAATACAATTATTACAGCGGCCATTATGGGGATTCCTACATAAGTTAAGAGGTAGAGTATCCAGGCAGGATTCATACCCATTCCTCCGCTACCTATCATACCTAAGGTAGCAAGCAGCACAACGAAAAGCAGGGGCATAGCAACGAGAACTAAGATGTAGATTTCAGCTATAGCAGATAAAGATTCTAACATTACATCTAGTTTACTCATTCTTTCTCTTGCTAAATTATCAGTAGAAATTCTAAGATATTCAGTGGGATTACCTCCGGTTCGAACCGTTGCGACATATCCTTTGAGCATTTCACGTAATTTATCGTTTGGAGTGTATTTCACATTCTCAAGGATTGAATTCATAAGATCTTTCCCGAAAACTTCTACATCTCTTACGATGTTGCTAAATTCCAGCTTAACTTCTGAGAGGGTCTCAATTCTAGCCATTGAACGAAAAATTACACTTGGTGGTACATTTGAGCTTGAGAGCAGTGTCAAGAAGCTAGAAATGTAAGGTAGATTGTTTTCGATTGGGATTTTTCGGTTACTTGCCATTATACCGGGATATAAGTAGAAAAATATTAGAGTTAAAACAAAAGCGAGACCTGCAAACATTAAGCTAAGCAAAATATTGGCGACAGATAAAAATGCAAATCCAAGAATGAATGGTAACACAAGTGGAGACACTACCATCGTTGCTACGAATGCAATAGTTGAGGCAAAAAACATAAAGGAAATATAAGCTTTGAAGGTAACTCGTCTTCCACTTTTTTTGAGTTGAATATGAACATCTTGGAATTGAGGTAAATACCTATCAATTCTTTTGCTGAAGATTCTATAGGCAAAGCTCCATGGGTCAAGTATCATTGTTTTTAATTCACCTTTGCTTTTCTGTAGATTTTTTCTGGTTCAGCAGAAATAATCTAAAACCAGTTTAGAGACGTCCTCGTAGGAGCGTATGTTTTTTAACACCATGTATTCTAGGATCACTTTTCGTTTTTCTAAGTTCCTGGTCAATTTCATTCATAGAATAACCCCATTGATCTGCTATTTGCTTAAGCAAGGGACTTTTTCCCACTTTAGTGAAAACGTCTTTTTCAGCGTCCCATCTGAAAATTTCTTTTAGTTTGAAATCCTTCTTTTTTCTGTCCCAACCAACCATTTCGGAAACACTAACTGTCCTCCTTAAGGAAACATTGTCAACAACCAGTCTTCGGACAATAGATATGGCGTTTAAGTTTTCTACTTGCGTGTGTGGAATATTCATTGGTCTTGTTGTAAGCCTATGCAGTACACCTTGAACATGTTCAGCGTGAATTGTTGTCAAACCAAGATGTCCGGTAGCCATGGCTTGGAAATAGAGCGTAGGCTTCTTCACCTCGAATTTCACCTACGATAATAAAGTCTGGTCTTTGCCTTAATGAAGCACGTAGAAGATCAAACATACTAATTGATCCGATTCCCCCTTCACCCATTGCGCCTCCACTTGTACCCAGTCCTTGGCGGGTTACCATCATTTCCCAGTTCTGATGAGGTAATCTAATCTCTTGAGTGTCTTCAATACTTACTACTTTTAAGGTCGGTCTGATGAAGAGGCTAATTGCATTTAGCATAGAAGTTTTTCCTCCTCCGATATCACCACCTATCATTACTGAATGTCGATTCTCGATAAGAAACCAGAAGTAAGCTGCCATTTCTGGTGAAAGCGCATTGTAAACCAAAAGATCAGTGATGGTGAGAGGAGTTTTTTTGAATTTTCGTATAGTAAAAGTGCTGCCTTTGGGTGTTACTTCTGTGCCATAGGTTACTTGTGCTCTGCTTCCATCTGGAAGAGTCCCATCAAGTAAAGGTTGAGCAATCGAGATGTGTCTACCGCACATGTAAGCAAGTTTAAAAACAAAATTTTCAAGCTCTTCTGCAGTTTCAAAAATTATGTTAGAGGGAATAGATTCATATTTTCGATGCCAAACAAACATGGGTATCCCCGTACCATCGCAAGAGATGTCTTCAATATTATCGTCTCGCATTAATCCATCAATTTTTCCAAAATTCAGGAAATCCCGTGTTATGTAGTATTGATATTTGTCTAATACGTTTATGTTAACTTCTATTTTGTATTTCTTTGACTTTTTCCTCAATTTTTGTTTTTAGAAATTGTTCTGATTCATCTTTGTTTTTAAGTTCTTTGGAGTTAACTAACAGTTCATCCCATAAAATGTCTTTTATCTCTTTAATCCACTTTTTATCCTCTAAAGTTAGAGTGGGTTCTAAAAGTGAATATTTAAGTTCATTTTTATTATCTTCTACTATAGCAGCGTAAGAGTGGGGATCTAGCAGAGGATAATATTCTTTAAACGTCTCTGGAATCTCTATGGGCTCAACTAACACTTCTTCAGCAAAATCATTGGATGTATTAGTTTGGGTTTCGACAACTAATTGGTCAATTTCAACATTTTGTTTTTGTTTTACCCAACCATTCCAGAACTTCTTCACGCTTACATCTCCATAATTACTTTTTTGAGAAATAATATAAACTGTGTAAACATGGCATCATCGTCTCACAGTTACAGTTGTTGAATCAGATGCCCCTTGACTTGTTGCAGTCAAAGCAGCTCTTCCAGTAACGAGTCCTGCAGTGAAAGTAACTTGTGCAACCCCATCAAGGTCTGTAATTGAGAACTCGGTTATAGCACCCAAATTTGTCGAAAAGTGAACCAAAGAATTAGGAATCGGTGTTCCCAAAGAATCCGTCAATGTCACAGTTATTAGGGATTTAGATTCTGTTCCATAACCAGGCGGTACAGTTGATGGGTTAGCAGTTATAGTTAATTCTGGTTCAGGCGTTACAAGCACTGCTTCAAAAGGTATTGTTTGTCCAATATATGACCCATCTTCAAATATGCCTGTGAGAACTAGAAAGTTAATACACGATGTCCATTCTTGAAAGCTGTTGATACCTTGGGGTTTCCCATTTTTGTCAACTGTGAAGTGCACATAATGGTATTGACCCGGATTAAACACTCTTCTAGCTGCATCATCGTCAATATACCAGTCTAAAATGTTGTTGGGAATATTGTTGTTACACACTAAATTAAAGAAAGATGTGTCTCTAAGTGTAATTTGACGTTGATCTACGTTTCTTAATAGTATACGCCACGTTACTTCATCAGCAGTTTTAGGTATTGTCCAACCGCTTTGCCATTCGCCATCAGCACTTTTCCAGTTAAACATATCAAAAAAAATCATAAGTGGACCAATATAGAACTGCGGAAGACTTGTCTCTCCGGGTTTTCCAAACTGAATATCGGCACCTGTTTCGGATGATCGTGTGCCTCTTTCTGTTGCTACTGTCCACAAAGATTCTATAATATCGTCATCGAGGATAATTGGCAAATTTGGATGATCAAAAAATAAATCAATCCATTTTTCTTTTCCTGGTGCTATAAAAGTGTCTTGATTTGGAGCTTCTGAAGGATCACAAATAAATTCTTGACCAATATATAACGCCCTTATCCTTACAGGTATTGCTCCGTTATTTTTTACTCTTAACGATTTCACTGTGGCCTGATCAGGAAGCAATTCTAATCCATTTGGTCCCTGCAATTTAATACTTTCTTGCATCTTTTCTTGTTCAAGCCTCAAATTGTCGGTCAATGCAGAACTTGAAATCACTAAACTAACAAATAGGGTTGAAATTAGCATTATAGACAATAAAGCAATGAAAATAGCAATGAATAGAGATGAAACTCCCTTCTTATCTTGTCTAAACTTTCTAATTTTTTTCATTTTCATTGCTTCCTTCATTATTTATCGATTAAAACAGCTTCAAACGGTATTGTCTGACCATACGGAATAGTTCTGTCACCAGATAGGTCAAATGATCCAAAAAAGGTTAAAATTACTCTGCATTGGCAATCGTTTGAAAAAACGCTTTGATGTTTTTGTGATATCGGATTATCCCATCTGTAAAATATGTTTACAGTTTCCTGAGGCAGGATCGATGATGAATTAGGTCCAGTTTCATGTTCAATTTTTTCGATGTACCATGGTCTTTGAGAACCACCTGCATTGTCAATCAACGTGAGACACGAATATTTAGTTAGATTAATCGTTCTGGTGTCAATGTTAGTGACGGTTATTCGCCAAACCAAAGTTGTAGATGAATCAGGATTCCATCCTGGCTCGATTTCAGTCGGATCATATGTTCCTTCCAAAACCTTGATGTAATAGAATTCTTCAAAATCCAATTTTAAAGGCCCAAAATAAAATTCGTTATCAAGAGGGGTTTGATAGTTTTCTATCAGATCTCCTTCTTCTATTGTAGATTTAACTCCTCTTTCAGTTGCAGCTGTAATTATTGAAGTAGACGTGTAGGGAGTTGGATCTGGTAATGTTAGTAATGCATCCTCTTTTGCATCAATGTAAGTTAAGGGATCATAAATCAAAGTATTATCTACATAAATAGCGCGTATCCTGACTGCACTTGAGCCGACATTTTTAACATTTATCGCAGTTATTTCTGTGACTTCTGCGTCTGTTACTAGTTCATCAATTACTATTTTTTCTTCAGCTCTTGCCTCTTCTAGTATGATTGCTTCTTGTGCACTATTGTTGTAGCCGTAGAGTCCAAGAAACAGAGTTGAGGCTAACATTATTATTATGATTAAGAAAAGCATCGAACCTACGACTGTGGAGACACCTTTTTTGTTCTTTTTCAAACTTCTCATAATCCATTTCTCCTACTATTCGATGGTTATCGCAGCTTCGAAGGGTATCGTTTGAGCATACGCCCCTCCATTATCATAGACTCCATAAAACGTTAGAAAAACCATGCAAATTTGGTTATTAGAATAAATCTTTACTAGACCACTTGATTCAGGAGATGCTCGAACAAAAAACAATGTAACGGTTTCGTTAATAGGTAATTGCAATGTGCTAGGCGCAGTTTCAGTCCAAAGAAACCACGAGCGATAATCTGAAGAACCGCTGGGAAATGTTGAAAAACATGAATAACCATTAATTGTAATATTCTTGTCACCGATGTTGGTTAAACCTATTTTCCAGGCACAATACTCCCCAGGGTCACTGGACACAACCCATCCTTCGTCCCAGTCTCCTTCTGGACTAAAAGTTCCAGTAAACGTTTGATACCAGAATTCATCAAACTTGAGAAGAAGAGGACCCATATAGAATTCATTGGTATCTGGCGGTGGGGGTTCCTGATATTGGATTGGGGGCGGAATATCTATTGATCTTGTGCCTCTTTGGGTTGCTGCAACAATTTTTGCATCCTTAAACGGATGAATATCAATTGGAATCACTATGGAACTGCTTGGAACTAAAGTAGTGTCCATTCCAACAGAAGGATCAAAAGTAGAGAATACACCATCATCATCAATGTAAATTGCTCTTAAAATAACATCGATTGACCCTACGTTATTGATGGTAACGTTTGAAATAGTATTAGTGTATTCATCTATTTGCTTTAACAGAGTAATTCTTTCTTGCGATCGTTCATGCTCAATACTCATTTGTTCTTGAGCTGACAAGTTATAGTTAACATAAGCAATTATTATGCCTGTTATTACTGTAAACATAATCAGAAGCATAAACAATGCTGTGACTGTTTCAAGTCCCTTTTTACAACGGATAAATTTGGTTGCAAAACCCAATTTATTCAACCACAACTTGATATGTATCTGCAACTCCTCGAGGTGTGATGACCTTTATTGTGTAAAGACCAGTCGTGTAATCAAGCGCCAGGTTTTCGATGGTTAATAGTTCTCCTTGAGTAACATATTCAGGTGCAGGAGTAAAATCTCCTGAGTTGTAAACATGACTAGTTTTGTCTGGTGAAGTGATTAGGATGTTGTTTATTGTAACTGCTGTTTTTCCAATGTTTCGTATGTATATTGTGCAATAGTTAGTCGATTTTAGGTTAACTTCTTCGATTACAATTCGTTCGGTTACAGTGATGCCTGAAGCTTCCCAGAAATCTTCATTTTCACTGGTTGTTCCTGTAGTCCAAATGAATACGGGTATAAATAAAACAGTTACAACTGCCAAAATAATAAGAGTTGCAAAGATAGGGGAAATAGCACTTTTGCTAACCATAACCCTCTTTTTTTTGGGCACCGCATTGGCTATTGAGTCGATATTAGTATTTTCCATTTCTGAAACACTACCGTTGAAATTTTTGTGCACTTTAAATGTCAGACCATTTAAGCGCACATTTACTAGAATAAAAAAGGGGAAAAAAGAGCGGTTGAGAAAAACCGCCTATTAGACTATGAATGACGAAGAAGTGAAGCTACCGCCTTTGCTGCTTGTCAGGGTAACAGAGTAAGAGCCTGCAGTTAATGTTCCTGTGACACTAACGGGTATGGTTTCAAGAGATCCATCAACACCTAAGTCAGAACCTGCGGGACTGTACCAACCCAACTCTGACCGTTTGAGTTCTTAATCACTGCACCGGTTATAGTGATGACGTTTCCTCCTGATACATAGCTAGCGTAAACATCAAAACTTGTGGTTGTGATAGAACCTACTCCTTGTACTGCTGCTTTTTCTTGTGCTGCAGTACCACCAGAAGTCAAACCGCCAATGGTTCCTGATGTAAACATGTAAACTACAATGCCTGCGATTACTGCAATTGCAATGAGTATAAGGCTAGCAAATATAGGTGAGATAGCTTTTTTGCTTCTTAGTAGTTTAGTAAATTTCATTTTTTTCTCTACACCTCCTCTTGAGATTTTTCTCGATAAACCCTTTCCAAAGTACGTATATAAACTACGTAATTTTCCTTGAAAATATTTTTAAACGCAAAATATGTATCATTATGTTCATTAACGTTCATATTTTCTACTGATTTCAAAGCTGATTTAACGCCTTAACTTAAAACTAGACACTTGTCTTGTTTAATTCAATCCACTGGCGTAAGGCCTCTTCCAGTGCTTCGGATAAGCTACCTTTTCGGTAGCCAAACTTTTTCATGGCAATTTTCCTAAATCTGTCTTCAGTGCTAGAGGTAATTACTCCTCGTATTGCTCCCATGAAATTCACAACACTCCATTTACAAAGCAAGTTTATAAACAGCGAAAAATTGCATTTTTTCTAACACTTACAGACAGTGTAACTGCTCCAGTTCAAATGTTTTAAAAAAGGTCAAGTGTGGATCAATATTTTTACTTCATAAGTGATAACACCAATTATTTACTTTAAAATTCATGAATTAAATGGTAATTTACAAAATATTGATGGCTTTCCTTGCTATCTTCACTTTGCTAGACACGATAGTAACCAAGATAGGTCTGAGTGTAGGCTGCGTTGAATTAAATTCCTTTGTTAATAATTTAGGCTTGGACAGTTGGGCTGTTTTTAGGATGCTATTGCTTTTTTATTTACTTATTGTGTATTTTGTTGGTTACCGAATATGTGAGCAACGTTCAACCAGAGGCTTGAATGTGCTAAAAAACAGCTTATATGCAATTGATGTCTCAATAGGTGCAATAGTTTTTTCAGGAATCTTCCATATTTTCTCAAAACTGTTGATCTAAACCAGCCTACAATAAAACATTATTTTTTAATCTAATTTAAAACGAGAGCAATCAACTTCGAATTAAT
Organism: Candidatus Bathyarchaeota archaeon; assembly: GCA_963697165.1. Taxonomy (GTDB): domain Archaea; phylum Thermoproteota; class Bathyarchaeia; order Bathyarchaeales; family Bathyarchaeaceae; genus Bathyarchaeum. Next base: position 72,338 of record CAVOMX010000018.1, on the reverse strand, counting down.
AAATATTCGAATTATTCAAATTAACCAAATTCATATCCATAATGACTAAGGCAGTTAGTGTTTTTTTGTTTTTATCTTAACACTAGAACTTAGTTCTAGAATAAAAGAACTATAATTATCTTCTATATGAATGGTTTGACATTTCTATAATGAGTATTCCGTCTATTTTATAAATTAAATCACAAAAAGCGTATCATGTCATATGCCAACATCGGCAAACGCCATTATGGACTTACAGCAATTCGGCGTTTTGACACATAATGGAGAAAAAAGATAAAATGTTAAAATGTCCAGTATGCAATGGACTTCCGGTTTCGCCAGAAGGACCAAAAGGCGAAAAAGTGTGCACAACATGCGGTTTAGTAATAGATCACACGCATTATTTTCCAATGTTTACCCAATGGAACCCTGAATGGTACTCAAACTGGAGTCCAGAAGATCCTGAACCACTAAAAGAGTGGTTAACAACTTTAAGAACAATTTCTTGTCAACTACAAATCCCAAGATTCCCATTCCAAGAAGAAGCAGCAAAAAAAATAAGAAAAGAAAAAAACCTCTTCTTAAAATCTCAAAGATTTGCTAAGAAAAAACGAGTTACAATAATTGCTCTAATTCACTTAATATTAAAAGAATACGACAAAAATCGCCCCATAAAGCAAATGTGCCAAGAATTGAACACAGAATATAAATCAGTTTTAAAGCAAGTCTGGATACTAAAAAAAATCAATGGCAAAAAAAATATAATAAAAACTACCAGAAAAAAATCCAAAGACTACCTTCTGGAACATGCACATCAAATCACAAACAAAAAAGAAACAATAGTGCTCGCCAAGAAAATTTTAAGTAAATTTCAAAAAAGGGGTGGAAATCCAATCTCAATGGCAGCAGGAGCCCTATACTATTCATGCAAAATTACAAAAAACCGCAGTTCAAAAAGCCAAATCGGTGAAGTTTTCAATATTTCCCCAAGAACGGTAGATACCAACGAACGCAAAATAAGAAATCTACTTGTAAGTCCACCTAACCAAAAACATACGCCATCTTCTCTGTCGCTGTAGTAAGAACATCGAAATCATACTAATTGCTAGTTCTTTTTCTTTAAAATTTTTTCTTATGAACACGAAAAACTAGAGTAACTCAAAAATCAAATTTTAAGCATTGTTAACATTTTATAAAATTTATATTGGGGGTCACTTTTTACATGTGCACACAATTGTTCGAACATTCTGTTGGTCAATATAGCATTGGCGGAATGCTTGCTTTATCTTCTTCTAGGACTGGTAACATAATCTGTAATTCTCTAAAGTATCTTAGGACCGTTAATCCTTTTTCTGTAATTTCATAGACAATTCTTTCTTTTCGTAAGGTCTTTTCTTCAACAAGGTTTTGAAGGGTGAGAAAATCCAAGTATTCCTTGAGTACGCAGCAGTTAACGTTGGCTTTATACATTATATGTGTAAGTTTAAGTGGACCTTTTTGGGCTAAAGTCCTGAGAATATCTAAGTGCATTTCCATTTTTGATCTTCGCATATTCTTAAAATCTCCCTTTTTTGTTTATCCCATGATTTTTTTCATAACTTCTAATCGATTATAAAAAGCTGTTACCATATCGTCAATTAATATTGACTGCAAATCATGGTTTAATGGTTGTACCTCTTTTTGTAATGTTTCCATCATGACTTTTTGGAGTCTTTCACGTTTTTCCATTAAGGGAGTATTTTTCATTTTTTTCTCTCCACATCTTATGACGGTCTAATTATTTTCAATATTTAATTAACTTATGAATTCAGCGTACAGATTAAGAATAGCCTATTCTTTATGACCAAATACATGGGAAAAGAAAGCGTGTTGTGGAGAATAAATATCCTGTTCATAGCACACAGCATTTTTTTCTCTAGTTCTTTTCTGAGTTTTCTAAAGAATGAACGAACCAACTCTGCCAAATCGCAGTTTTCCACTTCACCAAATGGAACCCATCTGACGTCTGTCATATCGGTGGTAGGCTCCAGCACCCCTTCTCAAAAGAACAAGCGTGCCCTCTTCAAAAACAACCAACCCAACACCCACAATAGGTTAACAGAGATACCCGCCCATAAATCTCAAATTACCCCAGCGTCTTCCAAATAATGTTCCGACAAACCCAACAAAACGACCCATTGCCAATTCATAACAGGAGACTAATAACAGCTATTTGTTGAAAACAGCCTTTTTTCAGGAAAAGAGGAAAAAATGGAGGTAATCTTATATACCAAATACTAAGATACAGAGTGTAAAATAATACAAGTGTAAAAAATTACACAACGATAATCAGGTGAAATTAATGATCGAAAACCTCCGCACACCCAAAGGAATCGCATTAATAGCCATTTTTGCAGCACTACATACAATTTTGAGTTCCCTACCATACACAATAACAATAGGAGTTGGAGGCTCCATAACTCTAGGAGTAGTAAGCGCCCCACTAATTGGAATTATCCTCGGACCCTTATCAGGAGGCATATCAGTATTAATTGGCTCAATAATTGGCATGTTCATAAACCCTGCAGGAGCAATCTTCGGTGTTCTATCATTTTTGCCAGCAACCATAGGCGCTTTCAGCGCAGGTTTCACAATAGCAAAACGAGGCTACATTTCAGCGGCAATGATTCTTGCCTCAATTCTCCTGTTCTACAGTCACCCGTTCGGTCGCGAAGCCATGTTTTATCCATTTTTGCATATAATTGCATTGATTGTTGCATTAGCTTTCTCAACACGACTTGCAGTTTGGTCAACCGAGCTATCAAATATAAAGAGGCTGGGTCTAGGAGTCACCGTCGCCGCGTTTGTGGGCACCTTAACTGATCACATATTCGGCAGCGGCTTAGCAATATGGTACTTTAATCCAGGGCTCATACCTGAAATTTGGAACAGCATCATATTCATTTATCCTGTCGAAAGAATAGTTGCAGTAATTATCACAGTTGCCATCGCTTTGCCCCTATACTACAGCCTCAGAAAATCTGGAATATATAGCATAATCAAAAACTAAAGCGCTCAAAACTGCGTCTTAGCCCCAAATCCCACCAATTATTTTTTATAAAAAGATAATAAACACTCAGAAAATTAATACTGCTGAGCTTCTAAATCAAGTACGTGAACTGCATGAAAGCACGCGAAGGTGACCTACTCGAAACTAAAGGTAACATCTTTTTTGATGTTAAAGGATTAGTTCATCCGCCACACAGGGTGGTAGCCTTCATCCGTTATGTTCCTGACCCAAATGGCAACAGAGAAAGAGATGGAAAACGATACAGCAAATTTTATGCACTTGCAAAACGCTATGACCTGCTAAAACGAGAATATCCACAATACTTAGTAAACGACCCTGTCTTCAATACGTTACTTTGCGAGGTTCCAGTAGAGGACATAAAACAGCATTATCAGCCCGCTCGGGGCCTACAAGACCTACGGAACAGAAACAATTTGGACGAAGCAGAAACAGCAGCTTTACAGTTTATAGAAAACCTCAAAGAAAAAGCTGGGGTCCAATGGAGCAAACTGGGCGTTTCAGGGTCTATCCTAGTTAAGCTTCATGAAGCAGATTCTGACATTGACCTAGTCGTTTACGGGTCCAAAACAGGCTACAGGGTACAGGCAACAATGAAAGAGATGCTAGAAGACAAGAATAGCCCAGTCAAAGCGTATGACTTGGAGGGTCTAAAAGAGCTGTTCGATTTCCGTTCGAAGGACACCATCACATCTTTCGAAGATTTCGTTCGAACCGACTCCCGAAAAATTTCCCACGGCAAATTCATGGGAAAACACTTTTTCATCCGCTTCGTAAAAGACCACAACGAAATCAGTGAACAATATGGCAGCATAATCTACAAGCCAGAAGGCAACGCAAGAATCAAAGCCACAGTTGCTGACGATTCAGAAGCACTCTTCACGCCATGCACCTACAAGCTCGCCAACGTGGAAATAGTTGAAGGCAAAAAAGTTGAGCCAATTAAAGAGATTGTATCCTTTCGAGGAAGATTTTGTGAACAAGCAAAAAGTGGTGAAGCCGTGATTGCAGAAGGCAAACTTGAAAGAGTGCAACAAGAAGGAAAAGATGACCACTTCAGGTTGCTATTGGGGAGCAAGCCCTCGGATCACATGATCTTGAAATAGAAATTGATTTTATTTCATTCTTGACTTCGTGGCACGTTAATGATGGGTTTTCGTGTTCCAGAAAATCAATTAACGTTAAATCAAGGCACGATAATAACAATAAGTGGAGATAAGATGCAGACAGTTAAGGTTCCGGGAAGGAACAACAAACATCAAGTTCTTGTGTATGCAATAAGCACCTGCGGCTGGTGTAAACGTGCAAAAAAATTCCTGAACGACAACAACATTGGATATGAATACATTGACGTCGACGTATGTAACTGGGAAGACAAAAACAAAATCATGCAAGACATAAAAAGCCGCGGAGGACAACTTGCATATCCAACACTAATCATAGACAACAAAATCTTGTTGACTGGCGCATCCCCAGACAAGCTAAGAGAGGTTCTGGAGATTTGACAAATCTAGAAAATGTTAGAAAAAGAGCCGAGAGCGATGCAAAAGCCAATGGCTACTATCTAACCCAAGACCCAGAGCTTCTCCAAGACTTACTGGAAGGGCTACAAAAAAACGAAGAACGTTACGGTTATCCATCGTGTCCATGCAGACTGGCTTCAGGAAAGCTGAAGCTTGACAGAGACATAATCTGCCCATGTGACTATCGGGACCCAGACGTAAACGAGTATGGACAATGCTACTGCGGATTATACGTCACAAAAGATGTTTATGAGGGAAAAAAGCCTGCACAACCCATTCCAGAACGAAGACCCATAGAAAAACAGGCTAGAGCATACACAATTTTTAGTGAACCATCAACAACTGAAACACCCACAAAAAATGTTGAGGACATCAAACAGCCATCTGAAATCAAAATGGAACTATGGTACTGCAAACAATGCGGCTATGTCTGTTTCCGTGAAGAACCGCCGTATATCTGTCCCATATGCAGAGCTAAAAAGGAAATGTTCGCCAAAATAGTGGTAAGCACAGAAATCCGCGGAAAAATAGGTTAGCGTGAACTTGAACATTACTGATTCAAGTTTTTTGTTCCATAACTCAGTGACACTTGTTTCAGTGAGAGTGCTTTGTTATTCGGTGTACAATTCCATGAGGTTTCGTGCTACGCTGTTAGAAATGCCATGGTTTTTCAGGGTCTTGTAGGATTCGTCAATATCCTCTATTGTCACTTCTTTTATTTCATTGCACCATGGGATTTTTGTCTCGTTTCTTATTGTTTCTTCAATCTGAGTAAATGGCGTCTTGGATGCTTCTGGTAGCAACTCAGCTATAATATGGACTTTTTTGGTCATAGAGTGACACGCTTATAGAATATTGTAGGATAAGATATAAGATATAAAAAGTTTTTAAATGTTCGTGTCAAATCCGAATTCGAAATTGAAACATCACCCAAAAAATGTTTAAACAAAAAAACACTTACACATCAGTGAATAGCAAGAACACGAAGCCTCTTCACGGCATTAAGCTTCTCTTTCCCGCCACCTTAGCTTGCTTCACTTTATTCTCTAAAATCTCAATCATCTCATCATAAATAGACATGTCCACATGATAAGGAACACCATCTTTTCTGCCCACACACAAACTGAATTTTATTGGATCATCCCAGCACGATTTTTCGACGTGAACTAACTCAGAAACTAAAGCCAAAGCTCTGACTGTTGCAAGACCTATTTCTCTGATGTTAAATAGTGGCTCATAGTTTTTGGACTGAAAATCATACGCCATCTTAACCACATTCCAGTCAAGGTTACGAGGCAAAGAAACCATCAAGTTCATACTCTTTCAACAGAGGCTCTTGAATCCAAACTTGTAGAGACCTTGGGCTGAGATTCAAACGCTTTTTAGATATACAATTATCAGAAGAATTATCAGCAGCATACTAAATGTGATGATGAAATATGCAGAATGTTTTTTTGCCTCTGTTTGTTGGTAAAACCTTCGCGGACGGACACCTTTTGTGCGTAACATCACAGTACATCCCAGTTCTAGACCAACTAGATACACCATAGTTAGTATTAATGCGCCAGAGAATAGTTCATTATTCATAAGAGCCAAACCTATTCCTGATACTGCTGCTGGCGGCAAAAGAGCGCTTGCCACTCCTACGCCCACTAATATTTCTGACACGTCAGATACTAAAGCTAAACCTCCAGCTAAACCCAGTATTAATCCTATTCCAACGTCAATCAAAGAAGTTTGACTTCGAATAGCAATTTGTGAACTTAACGTCAAGTCAAAGAAAAATGTCAGTGTAAATGTGATTATAGCTGACAACGCCATTACTGATGCTAAAAGGATTATTATTGAGACTTCTATTCTAAGTAGTTTCTTTACTTTTCCTATACTTGCATTTACTGCAAATGCATTAATGGGACCTAGTAGAGGCGAAAGTAGCATTGCACCAATTACGGTAACTGCGTTGTCAAGAAAAAGACCTGCAAGAGCGATTACAGTAGCAAATAGTGCCATCAATATGATGTCTTTGTTGATGTTTGTGAATTTTTCAGCGTTTTCTACCAGTCTTTCAAAAGGGTTGGCTGGAGTGCTTTCCTCGAGCAGTTTTTTAGTTATTCTATCGACATGTGTGGAAACGTGAGCTTCAACATTGTAGATACTGATTGTGTTTTCTTTTAGGCGTGAGTCTATTTTTTTCAATATTTCTTCAATTGCCTTATCGACAAGTTTGTCTGGCAACAGACTCGAAAATGCCCCGCACTCTTGGTTTTCTATCTTTACTGAGGAAAAAGTATATGATAAATTTAAATTGTTGAGTACTTCTTGGACACTATCGGTTTGATTTCCTATTACAGTTACTTCAAGTCTCTTCAATGTCTACTCACACGTTAATCATGAAAAGTACACATCAATAGTGTGTAATAAGTTGTTAAATAGTTTGACATCTTTGTCACTAAAAATTAGGTGAATTAAAGTTTCTTTATAGGTTGAAGGCATGAACATAAAAATTAGTATTATTGTCTCCTGCAAACTCCCTTTCTATTAAGATATATTATAGAAAATTATCTTTAAAAAATATAAGAAGGGTTCATAAAGCGTTTTAAACTTCAAGTGTTTAGAGCTTAATTCTTGGATGTTAATTTGCAGATTGTTAATGAACTTATTTTTTGTCTAGAAACTGGAAAGTGGTTTGGTCTTGAAGAAATAGTGCAAAAATGTGCATGCCAAGAAAGTAAATTAGACCTAATTCTGAACTTCTTGAAACAAAATGAACTTCTTCAAATGGATGATAAAAACCAAGTTTTTCGTCTCAATCCAAAGATGACTGGCTTAATTAATAGATTAGAGGAAATTCAATCACAAGAAAAATCCAGAGAAATACAGAAAAAAAATGGTAAAGATTCCCTAGTTATAAGAGATTCTCTAAGTGAAGCTCAGGTCAGTCATGCAATTGTAAATTTCACTGCAATTTCATTAATCATAATAATCGGGTTTTATCTGGTAGCCTGTACTCTTGCACCCTTAGCTAACCTAAACAATCAGACTTTCAGGGTAATTTTCACATTAGCAGGAGGAATCCCTTCCATCCTTTTTTATTCAAAAATCCAGACTAACAATAAGTAACTTGGCAAGAAAATGATTGAATTTGGGTTTGATTTAAATTTTAACCCCCAAAACCAAAATACATAGGTTGGTCAAGCTTTCTTGACAAAAACCCTCTTTTATTAAAAATTTCTTAAATATTATAGGGGACAGTATTGCAAAAAGCATTCATAACAATCGGTGTTTGCTTGATTTTTTTGGGATTGGTTTCCAGCGAATACATTTTAGGGATTGGCCCATTCTTCATTTGGGAAGTGGAAAATTCTCGATGTCCTGCACCACTTTTTAGTGATTTTATTATTATCCCGTATTATACTTTCCAAGCTAAATCATTCAATTTGGAAACTGGAACAGAAGTTATAATAAACTTCGAAGTTACAAATTACACCAAATTGGAAGAAGATATTATTGATATCAAGGGAAATAGTGACAAGATAATTGACTTCTTTATTATTGATGAAGCGAACTTCATGAAATGGCAAAAAAAGAAGAAACAATAAAACATCTTTATGATTATAGAACGAGTTTGGTTAATACCAACCTCACTATACCATACGAATGCAACTGGTATTTTGGATAACACATTCACTAACACAGAAACGAAGGAATTACTAGTTGACGTAGAGTCATTATAGATCTTCCAGTTCATGGGAGTATTACAGACCTATTGCATGCATTCATTTCTTGCAGTATTAATAATTATTTTTGAATTTTACTATTTGCCTATTATCTATTAAAGAAGACTTCTACCATCATTACAGAGGGCTTCTAAAGCAGATGCCCTTCCCTGTCGATTTCCTCAAACCAAATACGAGTAGACGAGATTGGGTAATGGTCTTCAGACAGAACCATCTTCACAGTTACAATTGGCAAAGGCGGCATGCCCAAACTTTTCCGGTTTGCGTTAATTTCGTGAGCCCGCGGCTCCGTTTCCTCGCTCACAATTATAGCGTCAATTCGTTTATCAGACAAGGTGACTCCATAAGCATCATTTAGGGACGTGATTTCTGCCCGTTCCAAAAGCCGTTTCTTTCTCAAGAAGTTTTTCAGCTCTTCAAGGCGCTGAGCGTAGGGTGCAACTTTGTGAGGTTTATTCATTTTTTTCAAGAAATTATCTGAACATAAACCGATGAGAACAAGGTTTCCAACCTCGAATGCCTTCAGCAGCAGGGCTAAGTGACCGCTGTGAAACAGATCAAAGGTTCCGCCAATAGCCACGGTCTCAAACCTTTTCTCCATTATTTAGTTCATCACCCGATTATGCGTGCACCTTGAAAGTCAATTTTAGATATTATAATCTTTTCTTCAGGCAAAAGTTTCCTGAAAGCCTCATAAACAGCATTCACATTGTCAACTGTAACCAAGGCGTGAACAGCCTCGCCCAGCATATTCTGTGCTGCACCAACAGCTCCCGCCTTCTCGGATAGTTCCATCAACTTTTGGACACGGCTCGTAGCAAAACCAGTCTCCAAAGCAAACGTTTTACAAGCCTCCATAAAGTTTTCCAGAGAAGATTTAGCAAGGATGCGTCTGAGGGTTTTTTGTCCACATTCGTTAATTAGTTTCCTTTTCTCTTCGGAAGCAAGCATTTCCTTTGTTGGGTATGGTCTAAAAGTGCCTACAACTAGTCTGTGGTCAGGAGAAACAGGAATACGATCTAAACGAGCAATTGTTGGTGCACCGGGTTCAAGGGTTAATCCGCAGCCCCCAAACAATAATGGACCAACTGTTCCTAAACCTGTCAGGCACCTCACCTCAGCCACATGAGCTATGTTACCCAATTGATTATAAGTAAGATTTAGCCCCAAAACTTTGTTGAGAGCCAAAGCAGTACCAAGAGCACCAGCGGCGCTAGAACCAAAACCAGCTCCAACAGGCACCTCTACACAATGTACCACAGTTACCGAATATGTTTCAGAAACCTTCGCAGTCAAAGCACTCTACAACAGATTCGGTTGTCTTAGCCTCTGGACAACATTCTCCATTAATGAAAACTTGAACCCGTTTTTCTTCAGCCTCAACCAAAATAACCTCGGTTGAAACTCCTTTGTCTGGAGAAAAACCGCCACCCCGAGCGCCAATCTGCTCAGGATCAGAGATAAGTCTCCCGTCAGATGTTCGGTCACAGATTTCAAAGAAACTAGAAATTCCCGCAGGACTAAAAGCTCGGGCTCGATTGAGCATCCAAGTTGGCCTCTTATTTTTTATTGGGAGGCGCTAGGAAAGGAAAGGCTCTGTAGCAGATTTTTACAACAGGTGGCACAATGATTACTAGGAACGGAATTTCTGTGGCGAAAGTCCAAACAAGCCAAGAGAAACTCGCATACAGTGGTGCGTTACCTTTGAATATTGTTAAAGGTAATACGAGAAATTGGCTGTATGCCCAAAGACCGAAACCGATGATTGTACTTCCCGCAAGAAGTCCGATAACAGATGCGAAGCCATAGTTTTTCCATTCAGGTTTCCATAACCCAAATGCGATTACTATTGCATCGGAAGCAATGACGATGCCTAAAAACATGAGTAAAACTTCAAAGGTTAACTGATTGATGGAGAACAAGTAACCAATCATTCCGGTTAATGCTACACTTCCGATAGTTAAGAGAACAAGTATGTCACGCCACTTCAGTTTCATTCGTGAAATCAAGCCAACAAGATAGAAGCCCGCAAAGTTTGAGGTGCTACCAACAGTTAGGCTTAACAGAGGAATTTGGTGTCCAGGCTGAACCATGTCACTGACGAAGATTCCTATAGCCGCGCCTATTCCTCCAACCCAAGGACCAAAAAGCACAGCAAAAATTCCTGGAACTATAACTGCTGGCCAAAATTTGACTACTCCAACAGCCGGAGCTCGCGATGCCCATGTTTGTTAAGACACCAACAATAGCGTAAAGTGCAGCGCTAACTCCTATCATCGCAACATTGATAGTTTTCATGATTTAACCCAACTTTAAGAAACTGTAGGGACAAGTTTATCTAATTAATGGTTTCGTATGGTTTATCTAAACAAGTATAGTCTCTTTATACTTTCTGAATAGAGATTTTGGTTAGACAGCAAAAATTTAATTGCCTAAGCGTCAACCTTTACTAACGTTAGGTGGTTACTCTAAATGAAGTATAAAATTGAAATCGAACGTGGGGGATGTATCGCATGTGGTACATGCTATACAATTGATCCGTCTCATTTTGAACCAGACGATGAAGGAAAGTCAACAGTGATAGGTGGAGAAACTGACGCTTCTGGATCCTCTGGAGTCTTCGATGATGATGAAATTGAAAACGCCAGAGATGCAGAAGATTCCTGTCCGGTATCCATTATCACAGTTACCGAGCAATAAAAAGGGTAAAAATTAGCGTAAAGTTTAAGGGTTTGCAGACGGTTTTCCCTCTGAATACTTGTCTAGATTGAGGAATGAATAGTTGAGTTCTGAAGAAACACTGGTAGAGAAGAAAACCAAAGTCCTCATAAAACTTCGTGGTTACAAGGTAACGAGTAGAGAAGAGATAAAGAACGCCATCAGCTACAACATCAAAATGAAGGAAAAAGAAAAGGCGATTCTCTGGGCAGTTACCACCGACGGAACAGTGGGAGTTGCATATATTACCCAACTGAAAAAAGCAATGGACGACGACAAAGTTGAAAAAGGAATAGTTGTCACCATTGGAAAGTACACTCACACAGCTAAGAGCCGCGCTAAACAAAGCGGAATAGAATTGATTCCCAAAATCTTTCCATCATTCCAAATTTTCGACCATGATTTCGTGTCAAAACATGAACTTCTCGCACCTGATGAGAAAGAAAAATTTCTGGAAGAATACAAAGTGCAAGCTTATCAGTTGCCTCGCATCAACGCTTCCGACCCAGCCATCATAGCTGTTGGTGGCAACCCTGGCGACCTAGTTAGGGTCATCAGAAACAGCAAGACCGCAGGAAGATACGTAGCATACAGATATGTTGTCTAGAACAAAATTTTCTTCGCTAATGTGATAGAAAAGAATTCTGTTCTGTTATTTATAGCTCACAATACCTGTTATTTGTCTCGAATTTTGTGGTTGCCAGGAAAATGGCTAGATTATTTGTTTAACAGTTTAATATAGGTCAGAAATATTTTTAGGTGCAACATTATTCAAAGGTTACATCTTTCAAAAGTGAAGATCAATGGACATAACAACACTACTGATTGCTGTAGCATTGGCAATGGATTCTTTTTCAGTGGCAATAGCAAATGGGTTGGCAACTAAAAAAATCAAAAACGCAAAAGCAATTAAGATAGCGGCCTTTTTTGGATTCTTTCAGGCGATAATGCCCATAATTGGATGGTACGCTGGCGCACATATTCTAGATTTGATTTCAGAGGTTGACCATTGGATAGCATTTATTCTATCTAGCAGTTATTGGTTCCAGAATGATTTACGAGTCCATCAAAAAGGAATCAAACAGCATCATCAGCTCACTCAGCATCAAAGTATTACTGATATTATCTATCGCCACCAGCATTGACGCTTTAGCCGTTGGACTCAGCCTTTATGTCCTGAACATTTCGATCATAACGCTTGCAATAGTAACAGGAGTTATTAACATTCACTCTATCTTTTTTGGCGTCTATATTGGCAGCAGATTCGGGTAGCATTCTACGAAACAGAGTTGAAGCATTAGGCGGCATAATTCTAGTAATTATTGGACTGAGAATACTCCTTGAACATCTAGGAACCATTTAGCTACCTCAACTTTTCGCAAAAACGTCAAATCATCGCTCTAAGCCTTCAGTAAAACCATAGTTCCAGTAAACTTTCCTCAAGGTAGCGGTGACCTGCAGCGAACTAACTTTTGTTATATTCTTTTTCTCGTAATATGTTACTTAAGGAAACACAGTATTTTAGGCATCAGATGTATAGAAGAAAAATACTGAACTAACGTAGCGAGGAACAATAATGAAAAGCAATAACTATTGAAACACTTTGGGAACGTAGAGACAAGCTCAATATATTAGCGGAAATAATGGAAGTTGCAAAAGGAAGAGCAACTTAAAACCCGAATCATGTATAGGGTGAATTTGAGTTTTAGCCAAGTAAACGAGTATCTTTCTTTCCTAACTGAAATGGGGTTCCTCAGAGTCCGCGTGGAGAACGGAAAGAAATTCTATGAAACAACAGCTAAAGGTAACAATTACATCGAAAATTACAAAGAAATGTCAAACCTTCTGAAACCACAAGAACTTGAAGCCCCAATGTTAGTGAGGTGAGTTGTTGTGGAAATTCCAGATCAAAAAGACTACAACATTTTTTCGGCGTTAGTTGAAACAATTCACAAAAAAGACAGGGGAAAACTACAGTTTGTCTAAATGCCAAAAATGTGGACGTTTAACACCCTTCAGGCTAACTGTCTATAAGCAAGGTTACGATTAAATGTAAAAAATGTGGAAACAGTGTTCCATTAAAAAATGTGAACTAATTCTGAAAAAAGGAAAAAAGGCTAGAGATACTTCCGTTTTTCTTGCAGAAATTTTAATTGATTGTACACAAGTTTATAAGTAACTTTAAGGTAAGAATTTTTAGAGTTAGTGCCCTGTGAAACTAATTCTCTTGAATAGATAGGAGGTGCAATCATGAATGTCATATGGTGGACCACGCGAAATGCACGATGCAGTCTGTGGTGAATGTGGACAAAAATGTCAAGTTCCTTTCAAGCCAGATTCAAGCAGACCTGTATATTGTCGAGAATGTTACGCTAAACGAAGACCCCCGAGAAGAAATAGATATTAAGCTCATAAGCTAACATCTATTTTTGTCAATTCAATTTTTTTATTTTCTTTTTTTCTTTTACACGATGCCAAACGCTGGTATCAAAGTAGGAACATGTACACTTAAACAGGTATCAAAGAACGAATGCATATGCGCAGTGTTTACAGAATCAAAAAAAGTAGATTACGCATAAATTGGCTGTATATTTCCTAGTAATTCCAATCAGGGAATACTCAGATTTTAGGTACCAACTAAAAAGTAGACATTGATAGATAACAGAAACGTCAAACGGGTCATGCATAATCAGGTTCAATCTTCTTCGTAGTATATGAGGTCTTTTTCTTCAAGGTCTTTGTGAAGTTTGTCAACCGCTTTGTAAACGTCTTCTTCTTTTGTGGCTCCAGTGCAAACAAGTTTCCCGCTTGCGAAGAGAAGAATCACAACTTTTGGGTCACTCATTCTGTAGATGAGACCCGGAAACTGTTCTGGCTCATACATGGTTCTTTCCTAGAGAGTAGGCGCAATCTTCCAGCTCTATTCGTCCCAAAAGATTCGCTGAGGCAACTATGTTAACCACTCTGATTTCGGGTTTGCCAGTTATTATTATTCCGCTTTTTTTCAGTTCTCTTACAACTTTCAGAACAGCTTTTTTTGATTCATTCTCAGACTTGGCTCCAGTGCAAACCATTTTTCCTGTACTGAAAATTAGAATTGCAGTCTTGGGCTTTTTTAATCTGAAAACTAAACCCGGAAACTTTTCCGGACGATACTCAACTAAGGGGTTTCCCTTAACAACAGCGTTCAGGTCTATACTCTGAAACAATGTGGCAGACGACACTACGTTTTCGATTCGGATGGAATCTTCAAGCTTAGGCATTTTTAAATCCGCCTTATACCAATCATGACTTTTATTGGAGTTATTTAAATAGTTCTGGAAAATATTACCTCATAAACGGCGGTAATTACCAAAAAAGCATGTACATTACAGCATGATCAACAAAACCAAACGAGAAAACAACAAAAAAGAAACAAAAAGAGAAAAGTAGCTGGTTAAGCTACTTCCATTTTTCTTGCAAAAATTTGGGTATGCCTGAAGAGTCTCGTGGTCCAACAAGACTTCCCAGTTGGAAAGACTCTTCTATTTCTCCGCTGATGCGTGCCGCTTTGCCGGGTATTATCAGTTTTCGGTGTTTCACTTTTTCTTCTAGCTTGCTCTCTTTGATGGCGTCTGCAACAGTTTCCGCAGTCAGTTTTCTGCCGGCGACTCCACTGTCTATGGCTGTTCCCTCAGAATCAACAACTATGAGATAGGCAGATGTACCAGACGGATTCTATGTCTTGTGCCACAGTGTAGTATGTTAATGCAAAGTTGGATGTCATCAGCACTGGAGAGTTTTCGTCAGGAGTTCCGATGGTTCTTAATCCTGCTTCTACAGCAACAGGTTTTCTGGGGTCAGTGTAAATGTTCTGCCTCAACACAGTCAACGGAAGAAGTGCCCAGCCTTCTGTGCCATGCATAATCAGGATGTCAGCGTAGCGGGTTACAAGCATTGATGCAACGTAAGCTTCTTTCCATGCATTCACTGTCGGAGAGTTTGCGGGTTCAGTCCAAGCTACAATAGGGGTTCCGATTAGAGGATATCCTAGTAGTTCGTCGCCCATGCTGCATGCTGCTCTGCGGATCATGGTGAAGTTGTTGATTGTGTCGCCTAAACCTGCACTGGTGAAAGTTCCGGGGTCTAACACAAGGTCTTCGATGCCGTATTCGTTCAGAGTCTTTACCAGTGATCTGAGAAGAGAAATGTCGTTTGGCGCAGAAACAGCTAACGGACAGTTATACATCAACGCCAATTCCGCCATCTCCTTCCAGTTGTCCTTGGTGGCAGCATACAATAGAGGTCTAGCTTTCGGAATCGCCATCAAACCGCCTTCGAGGATAGCTGGCATCAAATGAGCAGAGAATTATTGGCAAATTCGTGTTTTCTGCAACCTTCTTAACTGCTGCTTTGAATTTCTCGGCGTCGTTTGAAGTTGAACGAACCGCAATCATTTGAAGCTGCAGGTTGTTGCCGATGTAAAGGTAAGTAAAGTCTTGGGTCTTCTTCACTCTAGCTAATACTTCGTCGTCAGACATTTCGTCGGTAACGTCAATGGCAATAGCGGTCGGATTAGTGTATGTGAACTCGTGACGATACATAACCAGCTTTCCGCCAACATTAACTGCACGGTCGCCAACGCCAACAGCCACCTCTTTAACGGCTGGCTTGAGCATTTCCTTGAGTTTACTGTAATTCTTTTCGTTTGCTTTGGTCAGAAGCGGAGGACACTGATCTATGCTGACTTCTCGGTTCACCACTTTTGTGGCAAAAGCCATACAGTTGTCTTCTCCACATTCTTTGCAGTTTGTTTTAGGAAGAAGCATGTAAACGTCGATTGGACTAAGTTGCTTTATTCCGCCCTTAGTTTCTTTTCCTGACATGTCAAATCATCCTCAAAAATTCGCTGATACCCAGTTAGCGATCTTTGCAATATCCGCGGAACCGCTTTTTTCTGTTAATCTTTTGATAGTGTTCCGGAGAGTTTTGACGGCTGCAGGATGCAACATCATAAACAGGTCAACACCAGCCAACAACAAAGTTAAGCCAGTCACAGTTTCCCATAAGGTCCACGAAGACCTTTGTCTCCCCATTTTGGATCCATTGTTTGCCATGCTTCTCTTGCTGCCCAAGCGTTGGTTGTTCCAGACGACATGGGTTGCTGAAGTTCAGGGTCTCCCATCAAACCTGCGAGTCTTGCACGTTCCATGATAGTGTATGCGTAATCAAGTCCGTAGCCTAGCGCCGCTGTTGTTGTATCCATTATTATTTGCTCTTTGGGCAGATATTCAAGAAGACGCCTGTTTAGTTCTCTTGCTTGGTTCAGGTCCATTGGAGAGAAAGCCAAAGCAACGTGACCATACTTCTTGATTAGTTTAGCTGACTTTTCTATGTCCATGTCCAAAGTAACTGTGCTTATGAGAAGTCGTTCTCCCTCAGCTGCCGCAGTTACCTTTTCAAAGACTGCCAAGTCTTTCTGTGGGTCACCACATCCGCCTACAACAAGTGGCACATCAACTGCCTGAAGAACATCTTCAACAGTTTTTGCGGCTTCAGCAGGTGTTGAAGGCTTTGGGTTTAGTGGATCAATGCTAACCAGATGGAGCGTAATCATTTGTGCTCCAAACTTGTCAACTGCAAATTTTGCCCAAGATACAGGGTCTTCCATTGCATCGTTGAAGTTGGTTTTCACAGCTTTTGGTATGGGCACTTTGGAGTCGAAAACATCAAGAGAGATTACTGGCGCGTTGAGTGTAGGATTCTCAAAAGTGTAGAAGGCTGGAGACTTTTCTCCGCCAATAATAATTGATTTTCCTCGGCTTCCACCTTGGCTCTTTGTGGCTCCAAGCGTGACTTCGACGATTTGCCCTGGATACTTCTGTATAGGAAGAGTGAATGGAGCATCCAAAAGTGATGTTGGCTTACCTTTTGATGCCGCAACCATTCTTTGGATAGCAGGCATAACTCCTGGCTGATACACGAACTCCAGTTCATCTACTGCCATGTCGACATCTTCGAGCTCAAGCTCGTCGATGCCAGTAAGGAGGTCTAAGAGTTCGGGGGGAAGTTTGAGGTCAGAGTTTTTTTCCGCCCTTTCGGGCATGGATTTTCACCTTTTTGGTTTGTCCCGTTTAATGATTACTTTTTCTGCGTGGATTTTGGCGTTCTTGAAGATTATCTTGAATCCGCCTGTGGAAACAGTTGCTGTAGATACTGGAAATACTGTTGTTTCTGGGGCTTCTTCGCCTTCAGCTGCGTGCTTCTTCAGCTGTAGCTTCTTTCCATCTTTGGACAACAGGGTGATTCTTTTCTTTTAGGAAAGTCTTTAGTTCGTCAACTGTCTTTGCGTCGTTTTCTGTTGCTACGTTGTCAACAGCTTCTTTGGGCATGAATTCTTTGACACGGTCCTTAATGCTTTGTGGCATCCAGACTACGCGGTCCCATCCGCCGTCGGCTTGCAGGAACTTGGGTGATCTCATGTATTCGATTGCGATACCATGGAAGCCGTCTACTTGTCTACCTCCAGCGCCAGAGTCTGCTAGTGTTGAGAAGGCTAGTCCGTTTACGGTTACGCCTTTGAATCCTCGGTCAACTATTCCGTAACCTTCTACTTCTGGGATGTAGAATGCCATTGCTTCGAAACAACCGCATGAAGTGTGTGGATAACCGAAACCAGTATACATCCATACTTTGTCAACTGAACCCAAAGTCTTCTGTTTGATTGATTCGTTGATTCCAGAGAATTCTCCTTTTTCTGCGTCAAGCATTTCTCCTTTTGCTATAGCGAAAACTGGACCTTTCGGGTCGACCTGTGCAGAGGCTCTGCCGTCGAACCAGCTGATTGAGCCACAGTTAGAGTATCGTTGAGGAGTAATTACGCACATGTGTGTTGGCGCGAAGGATTGGCACAAAGTGCATCCGTAGAATGTATCAACTTCTTCGTCTTTCATTCCTCTGGCTTTTGCGTCTCTGGCTTCATAAATTCCCATTGCTTGATCATACATTTCCTGAACTTTTGCAGGGTCAGTTATGAAGGTGATTTGAATTTTTTCGATGAAGGGCAATTCGCTCTTGTAGAGTCTTGCCAAAACTTTTCCAACGTGAGTGAAAGAGGTCAATCCTTTCTGGAACGATTTTTTGCTTACGCGTATCCAGATGTCGTAGCGCTGGTTTAGGTGCATGATTCCTTCGATGAAGTTAAGGTATTCGTGGATTCGGCGCTCTGTTACACCCTCAAGGTCCTCTTCGATGTCTTTGCCGGCAACTTCTATGTAAATACCGAAGGGAACATTGCCGCCTTCTGGCAAATCTTTGAGATCAGGACCAATGACTGTTACTTTTTCGTCTTCGACTTCATCCATTTTCTTTGCGCGCACTAGCTCGAACTTTGCTGGCTGTTTTGGTCCTCCTAGTTCTACTTGCATGTTGTCTTTTCGGATTCTTTCTCCTTCATAGATTACTCCAACATCCACTGGGATGTCATCAAACATTGACATTTTTTTAATTTCCTCCTAAAGTTGTTTATTATTGTCTCAAAACTTTGATTCCATTCCTCAACTTTGAGGTTTGGGAAAGACCAACTTGCATGGGGGTTATAGTACCTGTCCAAGCTAATGGTCTTAAGATTTGTGGAAAAGTGTTTTAGTCCAGACAAGATCACGAACTCCATATAATATGGAAGTCCCATGAACAGTGCGACATCATATGGACCTTTTCCGTCTAAGCCAATCCATGTTGGGTCTTTTAGTCGGTTGCCGATATCCATGGCGTTCATCTGTGTTGCTTGCTCAAATCCTTGTTTCACAAATTCCTTTATTGTATGTGCGGTTGCGACAACTGGGATACCAGTTGCTTTGTTTAGGCGGATGGCGTAGTCTATCATTTTGCCTGTGTCTTTGTCAGTTTTTGTGGCCAAGTATCCGACAATGAGGATTGGGCGTTTTGCCCGTTTTATCATTGCCGCAGCTATTTCAGGTTTGGTGATGACCAGGGCCTTCTGGGGTCCTGCAATCTCTGCTGTTTGCCAAGGTTCTGCTTTTGCACTCATTTTTATCAACCTCTCTTTCTAACCATTCTCTTAAGTAAAGTCGGGTCTGGAATTCTTGTTTCCTTCCAATCCTTTTCTTCGAGGATTTTGAGGATTTCAGTTTTCATGGTGATGGGTATGTCCATCTTGTTTCGGATAAACAGGTGTATGTCATCAGGCATAACACCATAGTAGCGTTTGTGCAGGTCAATATAGTGAGTCAACTTCATACTGCGACCTTTAGTGGTGTCGTTTGGTCTCATACAGAGCTTAATCATCATCACCATAACTTCTTCCTTGGACTCTGCAGTTGTAAACAGATGCTCAGGAGCAGGACCAACGTAAACTTTGTCGCCTGTTCGGGCATCATAAACATACCAATCTTCCTTGTTATCTGCTCTTCCAAGAAGCATACGCCTATACTTGGATCCATGTGGACCAACCACTACGGGAACTCCAAGTCTCCAGAAACCGGAAGCTATTGCAGCTGCTTTTTGGGAGTAAGCACCCCAAGCAAGTCCAACAGCTCCAACACGGTTGTGGATATAATCAGCGATTTCTTCGTAGTTACCGCGTAGGTTACGTTTTGCGAAGATGCTTGCGATTTTGATTGCTGCACCGGCTATGTGAGAGTTAGAGACACAAGAACCAACGTTCAGGATACCTCCAGCTTCGAAGCCACCAGGGTATTTCTCGTATAGAGATTTTCCTTCTTCATCTTTTACCATCGCAACAGACATGGCTGCACAACCAGAGAGGACAACTATGAATCTGCGTTTCGCGAATTCTTCAGCGATTTCGGCCACTGCTTTGCCACCTTCAGGATAGTTGGAACATCCCACTATGGCTATGACTCCTGGAATCTCTCCGAGAACTATAGGACCTCCAACGTTTCGGATTTCAATATCTTGTATGGCACCGCGTCCAGATCGCATCATGAACTTTTCTTCCCACAACTTTTTCTCTCCGGCCTTCACCATGAAGCTGTGGAGTGGGAAATCGTTGGGGCATGCACTGTCACATCGGGCACATCCTACACAGTTATCGAGAATTTCAGCAAATGGATCAAGGTTGCCTTGAGCTGCGGCTTTCATTGCTTCAGGAATTGGTTGATTGTTTGGACATGCGCGTATACATTCATTACATTCGCTGCATGCTTCACCTGCAGCTTTTATCGTTTCGATATCAGGAATTATACTGAACTTGTTTCTTTTCGGTGCAACAGCCATAACAGCTTCAACAGCAACTTCTCCAGCCTTGTCAGGATCTAAAATGAGCACACCAGGAACTTTGCCTTCCACTAAATCGGCTACAAGTTCTTTCGCTGGGTCGTTGGTCCTATTTTGGAGACCCAAACAGTTTTTGGGGCTTGATGCGATTACTGGAGTTTTGACTTTTTGTGCTTCTTCCAGAGCATCTGCTCTGATACATTGTTCGTCAACGACAATCAGGTCAGCTAGTCCGCTTCTGATGTATTTTAGTTGCCAAGAAATTGGACCAACAACCTTAGCAGAAGGACTGTATCGAGTTAGGTCGTGGGCAGTGCAACAGATTCCTACAACTTCGACTTTATCCATTAGCTTCTTTTTGGTCAGGTAATCAATTATTCCAACGCTTGATGGAACGTTGTGACCAATTACAAGAATTGTTGGTTTCTTGACATCTGCTACTCCAAAGCCCAATTCTACAAGTGGAGCTTCAGGGTCAGCTTTTGGAAAACCGAGAACCGAAATCTGGGCTATATCAGCTACTTCCATTCCAACTTGGTCTGCCATTCCAACATGGAAAGCTTTTGACTCAAAGTCTATGTTGTTTCCTTCTTGCCCTGTGTGAGTTGCAGAAAGACAATTTGTAACTTGTTCTTCACACCAGTCTAAGGCTTCCTCCAAATCCTTGAGCGTTTCAGGTTTAATTCCACAGACTAGACGAGTGACAGGAGCTTCTACGTCTATGTTTAAGCCTCCTTGGTCAAGGGAAATGTCGCGTCCATATTTTTCTATCAAGTGTTCAATTAAATGTCTACCATGTGCAATGTGTGTGGCGGCTCCGATACAGCATGCAAGGAGAACGATCCTTGACTGCTGAGCAGCCATGTTTAATCCACAGGCCCCTCGTTTGTCTCCTGACAGGTCACATTTTCCGAAAGTGCATAAACAGCAGACATCACAGAAGGGTAGATAAAAGGGTTTGTAGCGTTGCAGAAGTTTGAAGTCCCAATCTCTCAAATCAGTCATTGAAGGGAAAGGGGTTGGACCCATAGGCTCTTCCCAAGTGTCATCAACAATTTTGCCGATGGACACTTCAAGATCCTTTACTATAGCAACATCTGTTTTCAGTTCTTTTGCTTTAACAACTAAACCTTTCTTAGCCAATTTAAGCTACCTCAAGTTTCAGTTCGAAAATATTCACTCATTTTGAAGCTTATTTACTTTTCGAAAACGCTCGGAAAAAGGATTTCTAAACTCGAAAAAGAAATGTTTGAAACAAAAATGGATTATTGAGCTATTTTTATTAATTAAATATCGTATATGAATCAGTTAAAAAATAAACAGTTACGAAGCTTCGTAAAATCAAGGAAAAAATAAGCCAGAGAGATTCTAAGAAGAACACAGAAAATGTCCTCTTATTCACGGCGTTAAAGGCCATTATTGTTCGCGTTTTTGAAGTTAGTCTGCAGCAGGTTGAGGTAAAAATATTCAAGATTGATACATGAGTTTCTGTAAACTGTCTAAGGTTGCCCGATAACTTATGTAACATACTGGAATGCTTGTGATTGCTGACAGAATTGGAGCTACAAGAATTGGAAACGTTCCTAATACAGGAAAAGTGTATAATAAAAGAGGCAGGAATGTAACTCCCACGCAACCAGCGATAATAAGCATTCCTAACCATACGCCTTTTTGGTCAATGAAACGGGCTCGTGGAATTTCAGTGAAGTCTGGAAAGCGGCTACCCACAGCCAAGCCAACAAAAGAGCATTCAAAAAGCACAGCAAATAATGTCACAGTTATTGCAATTAAAGTTTCCAATTGAGGTTGCACAATTAATTGCATTAGTATTGTGACAACAACCATAGCGACAAACTGAAAGAATAGTGCTGGTGTAAGTTTTGCTTTGATAAGCTCTTTTTCTGTTTAAGGGGATAATGCATCAAATTTAGGAAAGCGCTTCCTTCTTGGCCGATGCCAGTTAATGACAGATAAAATGCAAACATGAATACACCCATTAATGGACCCCAGAAAACCGCTAATCGGTCGAAAGTAGTTGATGCAGACGCCAACGACGATTCGAGTTGAAAAAAGGGATATAACACTTATACCCAATGGGACGGCAATCCAAACCAGCATCTCTTTACGTCTAGTTAAACCACGGAAGTCTTTTTTAATCAAAGCAGATTCAGCGGCAGTAAAGCCTAAAGCTTCCAAGGAAACCTTGTTTTGGAGTGTATGGTTTTGAGGATGAAAGTTTGATGGCGAATGGTGCTGGAACCCAGTATTTTTCTCTAAGTTTTACGCTTGTCCAAAGAAGCAATCCAGTGAATAATATGCTGAGTAATGCATAAATTAGCACATTGTAGGGTTTCTGTTGCTAGATAACTCATTATTGTTAGAGAAGGCCAAAGTATGGGTATGAACCACGCATGATTGTATTCCACCCATGAACTGGTCAAGAATGGAAAAGAGAAAATTAACGTTGGATATGAGCATGAAAACAACAAACATGATTATGAACACGACCATTCTTACGACTACAGCTGTTCTGCCACTACGTTTGTAGACTGTTGAAGATACACGATTTGTTATTGCCCGTATAATTTCTAAAATGAATGCACCTAAAAACAGCCCCAAAGTGCTGACACCTAAACTGAACAAGCCCACATCCAACATGCTTGTGGACAACGATAAACCAAAAGTTGCACCAAAAACGATCCCAAGTAATGGAGCTAAAAAGTAAAACATTGAAATCACCGAGGCTAAAACAAACTCTACAGCATGTATGGGAAGCCAATTGATTACATCCGATGAACCAACAGACGATGATTGGCTGAACTCAAAGAGCATCCCATACATTATTGCCGCCAAAGTCATCAAAGATGGAAGAAAAATGGAAATCTGCAACATGAACATGCTTGCATTTAGGTCTTCAAGAACGACAGCTCCAGCAAAGTTGATTGCTAAAAACGCTGCAACCAGAAAAGCGGCTAAGTCCCACAATAAGGTTTACTTTTGGAGATTTCGCAAATCCTGTGGGAACAGAGCCTTTCATTCTTTTTGCTCTAACAGAAGAGAGCGCCAAGATTTTAGCAAAGTGCAATATGAGCTTAAAGTTCAAGGATGTTCATCTCATTTTCCGAGGGCTTGAACAATATCTTTGATGTCGTTTGTGCCAGTTAATTTCAGAAAGATTTCTTCAAGTGTTGAGTCAGGCATCTTAGATTCTTTACGTAATTGTGCAGGCTTGCCTTCCGCAAGTTTACTTCCCTGATACAGAATTGCTATCTTGTCACAGACTGCATCAGCAATTTCTAGAACATGAGTACTTAGAATGGTTGTTACGCCTTCAGTTGCCAATTTGTGAATTAGGTCTTTTACAATTCTGGCAGATTTTGGATCCAAGCCACTTAAGGGTTCATCCAGGATTAACAGTTTTGGCTTGTGCAGCAGAGCAGCGATGATTGCAATTTTTTGTTGCATACCATGAGAGTATCCGCTGATCATTTCGTTTTCGCGGTTTTCCAAATCAAATGCGACTAAGATACTCGTTTATTCGAGTCTTTTTGGTTGCTGCGTCTAAGCCGTAAACGTCGGCTATGAAGTCTAAGTATTCGAGTCCGGTAAGAAAGTCGTATAGTCGGGGGCTTTCGGGAACATAGCCCACAATCTTTTTGACTTCCCATGGATTATTTGTAACGTCTATTCCGTAAACGTTCAAGTTTCCAGAATCTGCCTTCAGTAGACCCATAATCATTTTCATGGTTGTTGATTTGCCTGAACCGTTTGGACCAAGAAAACCAAAAACAGTTCCAGCATCAATTTGCAGGTCTAAGTTTTTGACAGCTTGAACAGTTCCAAAGCTTTTGGAAACATCATTTAGATTAACTGCTAATTTCGATTCGTCTTCACTCAACTTTGAACAACCCCCGTTTATTGGTCATTATTTTGTTTATAGATAAAACTGTTTTCAATATTAATTTTGAATTGACATGTTCTTTTGATTTTTTCTGAAAATCCAGATAACTTATTAACCGTCTATTGCTTTAACGGCATTAAATTGCGAATGGAGAGGGATAGCCTTAACAAAATTTGATGAAGCACATTGCCACAAGTGGGCTCTTCTGCTAAAGGAGAGAAAAAGAAAACTAGACAACGCCTCAGAAGCCATAGCTTCTGGAGACTTTGAAACAGCAAAAAGGCTGGTTGACGAGGTTTTCCATGGCTCCACTGGTAGAAACAGTGACCCCGGAATGGAAGGATCGTTGCTGTATCACATGGCTATGATAAGCAAAATGTCTGCAGAATCCAGAATTATTCTTGAAGAACTGGAGGTTGAATCCCCCGCTGTAGAAATAGCGCAGTGGAGATTTTATGGCGATTTTGTTTCTGACACTAAGGAGCTGTTGGAAGGCATCATAGAGTTAGACGACAAAGTTGTGATGTCTGTTAAGAATCCAGTGCTTGGTGTCGAAGAAAAGATTAACATATTCAGGAAGCTAAGTGAAGAGACAAAAAAGGTTGAAGAGTTGCTTGACAGAAAAGACTCCAGAGCCAAAGATTGCCTCCAAATCCTGTTTTGTGAATGGTCTGAGCATGTTGTTGAGATGCGTTTGCGTCAAGAATATGAGACAATAAAGGGCTTCTTGATTGTGGAACAATTAGCCGAAGACTTGGGTGTAGAACGGATTGCGGAAACTATGGGTCGCGTGCAAAAGAGGTTTCGGCGATAAAACAGTTGACTCCGCCTTTGACGTATCTCTAAAGGTTGGAATATCAAAAGAAAAACTGCAGAAACTGATGCTTAGTGACCACTTCATCGAATACAAGATGGATATGCAGAATCTGGGAGGATTCATGCGATTCTTGAATTGTCCAATCCATGGAAGCCACAAATACATGGAAACAGAATTGGACAAAAAAAGTGAAACATCCCAGCTTTTCTGCAAGAACTTCTGCAGGGCACATGCTCAATCCATGTTTGAAAAGTTTATTCCATTTCCAATAGGCGTTTCTCAACCGCTGAGAATGGCATCTGACGGAAAATGCGAGTTCCAGATCAGGATTGCGCCCAACTTCAACTGCGGCAACTACAGAAAAGTATGTTCCATTGGTTGTTTCTTGGAACGTGACATTAAAGTGTAATCTGAAGTGCTCACACTGCTACATCAACGCTAAAGAGACAAAGCCTAGTGGACGAGCTGAGCACCGACGCAGCGAAGATGCTTATACACCAGATTACCGAAGTCAGCAGACCATTACTAATACTGAGCGGCGGCGAGCCTCTGCTAAGAGAAGACATCTACGAGATTATCAGGTATGGTGCAGACCGCGGTTTAAGGATGGGAATGGGAAGCAACGGCATGCTCATCGACGACGAAGTTGCAAGAAAACTCAAAGACGCGGGAATGTGGACTGTTGCAATCAGCTTAGACTCGAGCATACCCGAGCGGCATGACGAGTTCCGCGGCGTTAAAGGCTGCTGGGAACGTCGCCGTGAATGCCATCAAAGCACTCAAAAAGGCCGACATACAGGTTCAAGTTAACTGCACAGTGACACAACAGAACTATGACGAAGTAGATGATATAATGGCACTGGCTGAAGACTTGGGCGTTGAGAACTTTCACTTGTTCTTTTTGGTGCCCACAGGAAGAGGAACAGACATCGAAGACATAACACCGAAAATGTACGAGGAAATGATTACGAACACGTTAGCCAAAACTACAAAGTATAAACTGAATGTGAAGCCTTCATGTGCCCCTCAGTTTATGCGTGTTGCTAATGATCAGGGCATTGACATGTCGCGTTGGGTTCGAGGCTGCATGGCTGGACTATATTACTGTCGAATTTACCCCTCAGGGCGAAGTTACTCCCTGCCCATACATGCCAGTCAGTCTTGGAAACATCCGTGAAAGGTCATTTAAGGACATTTGGTTCAACTCAAAGGTTTTCAATGCTCTGCGTGACTTTGACCAGTTGAAAGGAAAATGTAAGTTATGCGAACATCGTGATATATGTGGAGGATGTCGCGCTAGGGCATATGGTGTAACTACAGAACATATGGACTTTTGTGGTGCTCTGCATGAACCAACAGAAATGCAGGGCGATTACTTGGCAGATGATCCATGGTGCATTTACCAGCCGAAGGCGTATCTCTCGGAAAGTAACAATATTAAAAAATAGCAAGGTCACTGTGTGGGTAGTGGGCGGATACCCATCAATAGCTTTGTTGAAAAGAATCTCCAAAAATTAATTCTTACTAAGTAGCGGCGAGTAAATCTTTTCTTTTTATGTTCAGTAACAATGGGTTGTTGGGAAGGGTGAAGAAGAATGAATGATGAAAAGGTTTTGATGGAAAAAAGAAAGAAGATTGCTTTGGTTGCTCATGACCACAAAAAGGAAGATTTGTTTGAGTGGGTGAAGTTCAACAAGTATCTTTTGAGTTTACATGAGCTTTATGCGACTGGAACAACAGGAAATATTATTGAAAAAGCAGGCTTGGAAGTAATCAAGCTCAAGAGTGGACCTTTGGGTGGGGATATGCAGATTGGAGCCAAGATCGCAAACAGTGAAATAGATTTTCTGATATTTTTCTGGGACCCTCTTGAGTCTCTTCCTCATGATCCCGACGTGAAGGCTCTTTTGCGTATGGCTGTTGTGTGGAACATTCCCGTTGCATGCAACAGATCCACTGCAGATTTCATGGTTTCGTCAACTCTAATGGATAAAGAATATGACAGGATAATACCAGACTATGAGAATTACAGGCAACGCAGGATAGGCAAATCAATCGATCAACAATTATAGGGTGGTTGTTTGATAGTTAGCGGGACAGGCGGGAGGATTTCCTGTTGAGATATACTGTGATTAAGGCTTTTGATTGTCCAGATGCATGGTATAAGGTTTTGAATGAAATTTGGTACAATGGGGACATTTTTGAGGTTGGGTATGGCTCTGAAGCTTCTGAGACGAAGAAGCTGAACGTGAGTATAGAGATCACTAATCCTGCCAATCGTCCTCTGGTTGATTTTATGGCTCCCTGCACCATGAAGTATGTTCAGTGGTATGCCCTGAAGTATTTGTGGTCTGGAGAAATCGAAGAAGAAACATACACTTACGGAAGCCGTATGAGAGAACCAGTTGATCAGGTGGAAGAAGCCATTAACCGCTATGTAAAAGAGCGGAGAGACAGGCAAGTCACATTTGTTATTCGGCTGCCAGAGGACATAAAGAAAAGTTTAGGAGAATACAAGAAACATGAGCCTCCCTGCCTGAGTCTGATCGACACCGAAATACTTGATTACCAACTGAACCTAACATGCTATTTCAGGTCTTGGGATGCTTATGCGGGATTGCCTGCCAACATAGCTGGAATTCAACTATTCAACGAGGCATTAGTTTCAGAGATTAACAGCAGAGGAAACCTTGAAATCAGAACAGGCAAACTCATTTTCCATTCTAAGAACTGCCACATTTACGAGAGACAATATAAGCTGGTTGAGGATACCGTGAAGCCTGGCGAGGACAGCAGAAGAAAAATGCTAGACGCTAAGCGGTCGTGATTCTGAAAAAAAGGCTATTTTCAAAAATCAGCTGTTATTAGTCTATCCTTAAGTTACAACTTACTCGTTGATGTTAAATTTAGTTCAAATAAAACATGAACGGCTCAGGCTTTTCCATTTTACCCTATAGGGGGTGGGGAAGGTCGTAAGTAAATAAAAGTAAATATGCAGAATGCGTGCCCAAATCCTTGTTAATATGTTAATGGGTTTTCGGTTTCTTCAAGGATGCGCGCGCAGGCGTATTAGTTATTCTGTTTGAGACCAGAACAGGGCTTCTTTTAGTTAAGGCTTGGGATGTGAAGAAAAGCTTTCCAAACAATCAGCGTGCGCGTGCAAAAACGGTTTTCAGAGATATAATTTACTGTTTTAACTAGTAGTATACTTTGCAGTTACCATTTCTCGGCAGGTCCTCATTGTGCCTTAACAGGTTTGTGTGCAGATAGTTTTGGTATTTTAGTGAATTGTATAAGGTAAGGTTTATCAATGATGATATTGATAATAAAATTACGAGAAGTCGTAATTGTAGGCAGGTGAAACTCATGAAACCCGAAGAAACAGCAGTCACCAACAAAGCCGAAGAATACCTAGAGGCAATCTACCGATTAGAAAGCAAAGTAGGCTTCGCCAGAACCATGACTCTTTCCAGAGAATTGGGAGTAGTTCCTGGTTCAATAACAAACACTATCGAGAACTTGGAAAGAAAAGGACTTGTAATTCATGAACCATACAAAGGAGTAACGCTAACGGATAATGGACGAAAAATCGCTTCAAACATTCTGAGGAGACATCGCCTCGCAGAACGATTATTAACAGATTTTTTCCATCTAGACTGGAGCGAGGTCCACGACCCAGCTTGCAAACTAGAACACGCCCTTTCACCAGAAATAATCAAGCCACTAGAAAAAGCATTAGGCCACCCAAAAAGATGCCCTCATGGAAACCCGATACCAACAAATTGTGGAGGAATCCTTGAAGAAGAAACAGTAGCCCTCACTGAACTCGACACCAAAACTAGTGGAGTTATTATTAAGATAACTGAAGAAAAAGCTGAGATACTACAACAGCTCACTAAACTAAAGCTCAAACCCGGAGAAAGAGTGCAAATCGAAAACATAGTTCCTAGAGATTCTGTTACAATCCGGGTTAGGAACAAAATCTGCACTATCGACCATGATGTAGCATCGATCATCTATGTTAAGAAAAGTGAAGAGGTGAGAAACTAATGGAACTGCCAGTAACAGAGTTGAGTAACGGCGAAACTGGAGTCATAACCTCCACAGGGCTCAATTCAGAAGGACAACCGATGTGTGGAAATAGAGCAGGAAAAGGCTGGAAAAAGCATTTTATGACCTCTCGCTGCGTCAAAAGACTTACTGATTTGGGTCTAACTCCAGGCACTAACGTAACTGTGGTGAAGTCAGCGCCTTTCAATGGACCCCTAGAAATCTGTGTTAGGGGTTCAAGGTTAGCCATAGGCAGAGGAATGGCTAGCAGAATACTCGTGGATGTCAAACGATGAGCAACAATCATTTCACAGTTGCTTTGGCAGGAAATGCCAACGTAGGGAAATCGGTTATATTCAATCAGTTGACAGGCCTACACCAGCATATTGGAAATTGGCCCGGAAAAACAGTTGAAAAAGCCGAAGGAACACTCCACTTCCAAGGCTACACAATAGACGTCATAGATCTACCCGGAATCTATTCTTTATCCACATTCTCCCTGGAGGAGTTAATCTCAAGAGACTATATAGCAACCGAAAAACCTGACTTAGTGATAAACGTTGTAGACGCTTCACTTCTTGAGAGAAACCTGTTTTTTACTCTCCAGCTTCTTGAACTGGAAACACCCCTAATCATAGCCCTAAACCAAGTAGACATGGCAAAGAAAAAGGGGATTATAATCGATTATGAGAAAGCAGAGAGGATCCTAGGAGTGCCAGTTATTCCTACAGTTGCAGTAAGTGGAAAAGGCATCTACCAAATGTTGGAAACAGCTATCGAAGTTATCGAGAAAAAGAGAAGAACAGACCCTTTGAAACCACGATATGGAAAAGAGCTCGAAGAAAGAATTGAAGAACTTGTTGAACTTCTTAGCAAAATTCAGTTGAGGTACCCATCTAGATGGGCTGCAATAAAACTTCTGGATGAAGACAAGGAAGTTGAGAAAGAGGTCTTTGAAGTGAGCCCAAAAATCGTAGTGGATGCTGAAAAGATTAGGGCAGAACTTGAGGATATTCATGGTCACTCCTGTCCAACTGTTGTATCTTCTGAAAGATACCACGTTGCAAGCAGAATTTCAAAAGAAATTCAGGAGATAACCGAACCACTAAAGACGCCCATACGAGAAAAATTTCATACAATAACAACCCACAAAATTTTTGGCTACCCAATAATGTTAACGGCATTACTCACAGTTTTTATTGCAATATTCACTTTCGGAGACTTCACATCTTCCCATTTAAGGGAGTTCTTTTTTGGTTTGAAGCCAACTTTTGACAGTTTTCTCGGAACAGGAATCGTTGGAGAACTTGTCTGGGGAGGGGCCATAGACGGAATTATTGGAGGCATCACAGTTGCTTTACCTTACATTCTTCCGTTCTACTTCATCTTGTACCTATTCGAAGATTCAGGATACCTAAGCCGAATCGCCTTTCTGATGGACAATCTAATGCACAAAATGGGTTTACATGGAAAAGCCTTCATTCCAGTCATGCTTAGCTTCGGTTGTAACGTTCCAGGGTGTCTAGGATGCAGAATAATGGAGACCACACGTGAGAGACTCCTAACCGCCTTTGTTGTCACACTCGTGCCATGCGCTGCAACATCAGTCATCATACTTGGACTCGTCGGAAAGTTCGTAGGCATCCAATGGGCACTGGCGCTCTACATCATCAACCTGATCATTATCTTCGTTCTTGGAAGAATAGCATTCAAAGCCCTGCCCGGTGAACCAACTGAATTGATTATGGAGATGAGTGACTACAGAATACCTCACATGAAAACGGTTTTGAAGCAAACTTGGTTTAGGCTGCGAGAATTCATAGTGATGGCGTTTCCCCTAATAATTGTAGGCAGCTCAGTAATTAAAATCGTAGAAATTGCCAACTTGTTAGAGCCAATCGCAAGCATATTCAGCCCAGTAACTGTTACTTGGCTGGGATTGCCAGCAGTTACCGGAATAGCTCTAATATTTGGTGTGCTACGAAAAGAATTGACGTTGATAATGCTCGGGACTCTATTAGGAACAACAAATTTTGCTCAGGTCATGACTCCAGCTCAGATGATTGTCTTCACCCTAGTGGTAATGCTATACATACCGTGCATAGCAACTATAGGTGCAATGGTCAAAGAGTTCGGCTGGAAGAAAGCAGGGTTAATCACTGTTTTCGAAATCTTGCTTGCCCTACTTCTGGGAGGAATAGCTTTCAGGCTACTTACAATCTAATAGTTCCACAAAAAGAATGTTAAAGGCGTTCTTAATATTAAACAAAATCATTAGCGTCCAGTATAGCTTATTTAACGGGTTATTATAACCCCAAACCCAAACCATTGAAAGAAAACTCTAAACACCAAATTAATATGTTAATGGGTTTTCGGTTTCTTCAAGAACCCACTCAAGAGCTTGTTTAGTTGCATTCCACGCAATAGTCTTCAATTCGCTATATGGTCCTCCAGTCAATCCTTGTTTCGTAAGTTTTTCAAGCCTTTTTCCGATTTCATTCTCTGACCTCATCCGGTATCACCTTCCTCTTTTTGTATACGAAGTGCTTCTCTTGTTGCCTTCTCAACTTTGGTGTTTGGTTTTATGGCTATATGCTTTATGTTATGTTGTTTTAACAGTTCATCTGCACCTAAGCCAAGAACGTAAGCGATTACCACGTCCACATCTTTATCTACCAACATCTTAGCTACAATAGGCCCAGCACCATGCTTGTAAGATACTCCAGGGTTTTCTACTACAGTTACACCTTTTATTTTCTCGTCTTCAGCATCTACAATAGTAAAGGTTTTGGCTCTGCCAAAAACTTTTGATACAACGTCCTCTAAACCATCTTTTCCGTTTGTTGCAATGGCTATCCTAAGATTTACCAAAAACAGTCACCTCCTTCTGACTATGTTTTCTGCTGCTCGTTAAGTTCACGTTCCAGTTTGATTTGTGTTTACTTTTCGAGTTTTGCTTTTAATTCTTCTATTCTTGCTTTGACGCCGCCCGTTTCTTGTTCAAGGTCTGCTTTTTCTGCTTCCAAACTTTTCTGATAGTTCTCTAATGCTGTGATTTCTTGTTCTGGCGTCTGTGGTTGTGCTACTGGCTGATATGCTGGCTGGTAAGCAGGTTGAACTACTACGGGTTGTGGGTACACGAACCCTCCTCTTCCAAAACCTCTACCCCATCCTCTGCCGAAGCCTCTACCGCGTCCTCTTCCCCATCCTCGTCCATATCCGTTTACGGGATTCACATATCCGGGAACAGAGTAACCTGCACAGTATCCTGCTGCTCTTCCGGTCATGGGTCCTACGCCATCTGGTCCTGTTCTATCTCCTCTTGGCATAATTTTTCACCTCTATTTTTGTGTCTATGCACAATTTACATTTATTAGATAATGCACAAAAATATATAAGTGTTGCGGACAACTAGATTAACTGATCACAATGGCATACGGACACAGACACAGACGAGGACACAGAGGACGATTCCCCAAACCAGTAACCATACCGAACCCCGCAAAAATAACAAAATTCATCCCAGAACCAACAACAACAGCCAGCACAATCACAATTGAACCCGCAGAACTAGAAGCCCTAAGACTAGTAGACCTTGAGGGCTTATCACAAGAACAGGCAGGCACAAAAATGGGCGTATCAAGAGGAACAATCTGGAGACTCGTCAAAAGCGCAAGACAAAAAGTAGCCCAAGCCCTAACCGAAGGAAGACCACTAACCGTCGCTAACAACATATAAGTTCAAACAACTAACAAGGTAGTATAGAGAAAAAATGTGTGAACTTAAAGTAATAATAGACGAAGCAGTAGTTTTTGAAAACGTGGTTTACGCAAAAACGGTTGAAAACAAAGTAGTCGTCAAAGACATCATGGGAAACTCAAAGACGTTCAAGAATCACACGATCACAGAAGTCAACATACCCAAAGTATTGCTAGTTCTCTCTCCAACAAAGACACAAAAATAGAATAGTTGCTTTGAAAAAGCCGTCCAAGAACTTGTTATGAGTTAGGCTTCAGTATAGATGTTAGACAATCAGATTGTCTCAAGTAACGATTTTTTCTAATGTTCTTTTCCACAGCTCTTTAATGGCTTGTGAGACATTGCTTTTTGGTGCGTATTCCATTATAGGCTTTCCTGCTACCATAGCTTCTGTAACGATGGGGTCAAAAGGTATCTTTCCAACAACTTCCACGCCTTTGGACGCACAAAAGTTGAGTATCCGTTCTGTGTTTTCTTCGTTTATGTCATACTTGTTTACGCAAACAAGAGCAAGTATCTTGAAGTGATTGAGCAAACCTAAGGCTCGTTCCATGTCGTGGATGCCCGACAACGTTGGCTCTGTAACTATCAAGCCCATATCAACTCCACCCAGAGAAGCTATTACCGGACAACCGATGCCTGGTGGGCCATCATTAATAATCAACTCGTAGTTTTCTTTTTCAGCAACTTTTTTAGCGTTCCGCCTTACCAACGCCACAAGTTTACCTGAATTCTCTTCTCCCGGATTCAATAACGCATGTGACATAGTACCATACTTAGTCTTTGAGATGAATGCATATCCTGAAACCCTTTTCTCAAGCTCAATTGCGGCAACAGGACAAACATAAGCACATACACCACAGCCTTCACATAGAATAGAATCAACTACCTGTTCTGCTATGGCACCAAAGCGACAATACTCTGCACATTTTCCACATAGAACACACATATCTTGATCTATTACGGCAACTCTGGATGCTTTGAATTCCTGTGGCTCCAACACTTCAGGTTTTAGTAACATGTGAAGATCTGGCGCATCTACATCACAGTCCGTTAGCACAGCATTTTGGGTTAACACTGCAAAACAAGCCGTTAAACTTGTTTTTCCTGTTCCACCCTTCCCACTTATCACGGTAATCTCTTTAACCATTACATTCCCTTCTATATTGTATCCCACATTTTCTGAAACTTTTCTTTCCACTCAGGCATCTGCGTCACGAATGGAACTCCGCGAGAATACAGTTCTGCAATTTTCTTGTCAAAAGGAATCTCCATCAACAAAGGAATGTTCTCTTTTTCGCAGTATTCATAGACTTTTCTGTCGCCGATTCCTGCACGATTTATTATTACACCCATGGGAACTCCAAGGTCTCTTAAGACCTGAACCGTAATCTTTAGATCGTGCAAACCAAAGGGAGTTGGCTCCGTTACAAGGATACAGTAGTCAGTTTTGTGCACTGAAGCAACCAAAGAACAGGCAGTTCCAGGTGGGGCATCAATTATAACATTCTTGTCGTCTTTCATCTCGTTTTTGACTGCCCTTATGAGCGGCACAGCCATGGCTTCTCCAACATCGATTTCGCCGTAAACAATCTCAACACCTTTAGCTTCTCCTTTTTTTATTACGCCTATCTGCCTTTCCTTTTCGGTTATCGCATTCTTAGGACAAACCAGCGTACATCCACCGCAGCTATGACATAATTGTGGAAAAACCATAACAGTTTTTGGAGCCACAAACAAGGCATTATAAGCACAAAACTTGGAACATTTTCCGCAGTAATCACAAAGATCCTCTGAGATTACTGGGAACTTGGTGCATACTGGTTTTGTTTCAGTGATCAAGGTTTGTAATAAAATGTGGGAGTTTGGTTCTTCAACATCGCAGTCAAGAAGTTGCACATTTTCTAGGGATAGTGCCATGTTGACAGCAACGGTGGTTTTTCCTGTGCCGCCTTTTCCGCTGGCTACTGTTATAATCACCTTAAAAGATTCTCCTTTTTTCTTTTATCGTTTTTTGTTATTTTCGTATTTTTTAATGGCGTTACACAATGTTGTTAAAACAAGTGTCGCGCAGTGGCATTCATCGCCCGGCAAACCACCTAATTTCTCTATTACTTCTTCAGCGGTTATCCTCTCTGCTTCCCGTAGTGTCTTTCCTTTTGCAATCTGAGTTACTATTGATCCGCAGATAGCAGATGCTGGACAACCTAAATACTGGAATTTTGCATCTTCTATCATATTCTGATCATTAATTTTCAAGTAAATTTTGCAAGTGTCGCCACATGGACCTGTGTATGGTAGTGCCACATCAGCATCTTCTATTGTACCAACATTTACCTTGTTAGCATAAAGCTCGATGGCTTTCTTTGAATAACCAGCATTCTTTAGAAGTTCTATCTTTTCTTCGGTTAGTTGACCCGACACTTTCTTTCTCTCTGAAAAGGGAATCTCATACCTTCTTCTAGTGCTAATGATCTTGATGACAGCCGTCTGTTAATTCTACAAGTTCGCCTCTATTGTATTGTTGAATAGCGTCTTTTACTATGTTAGCACTTGTTCTAAGGATTGCAATTCTTGCGTTTTGGAAGTTTTGGACCACTCCTTGTCCCATGCCATGTGCAATCATGATATCTGGTTTGAGATTCAAGAGGAAACCAAGTCCTTGACAAAAGTGTTCTCCAGAACTTGAGACTGTACTTTGTTTTATTATTTGTCCATTTTCATCTAAATCAATAACTGCAAAATAAGGTGTTCTTCCAAAATGCTCAGAAAGATGAGCGTCGATACCTTTTTCATCCGAAACCGGAACAACAATTCTTACATTCACTTCACTTGCACCTCCTTGTTACATCAATCTTTCGGAAACTTATCGTCCTCTACCCTGTCCTTTTCCCATACCGAAATGGCCGCCAACAGTTGGATTACCTGTCTCTTTGAGTTGTCCACTCTTGTATTTCTCAACAGCCTCTCTAACACTGCCCGAGGCACCGGTTACAATCTTTATCCCCGTTGCTGATAGGACATTGAAGGCGTTGGGTCCAACATTACCAGTTATAACCACTTTAATACCCATGTTTGCAACTGTCTGAGCTGCTTGAATTCCCGCTCCATGCGCTGCATTAGTAGAATCATTTGAAATGGCGTTAAACTCCATAGTCTCAGAATCAACGATCGTGAAGTATGGGCATCTACCAAATCTTGGATCTACTTGAGCGTCTAAGTTTCCTGATACCGATGTTACACATATTTTCATTTAATTACAGCTCCTTCTCAAATTGTTTCGACATCTATATGGGTTGTTTTCAAATATTGACATTTTTTATTTTCTTCCTAAATTTTTTATTATTGTTTCAAAACTTTGAGTCCATTCTTCGACTTTGAGGTTTGGGAAAGACCAACTTGCATGGGGATTATAGTATCGATTCAAGCTAATGGTCTTAAGATTTGTCGAGAAGTGTTTTAGTCCTGATAAGATTACGAATTCCATGTAATATGGTAGTCCCATAAACAGCGCGAGGTCATATAGACCTTTTCCGTCTAAGCCATTCCATGTTGGGTCTTTTAGTCGGTTGCCAATATCCATGGCGTTCATCTGTGTTGCTTGCTCAAATCCTTGTTTCACAAATTCCTTTATCGTATGTGCGGTTGCAACAACTGGGATGCCTGCATCTTTGTTTAGGCGAATGGCGTAGTTGATCATTGTGCCAGTGTCTTTGTCAGTTTTGGTGGCCAAGTACCCAACAATGATGATGGGGCGTTTTGCCCGTTTTATCATTGCCGCGGCTACTTCAGGTTTCATAATTACAAGAGCCTTTTGTGGCCCTGCAATTTCTGCTGTTTGCCAAGGTTCTGCTTTTGCGCTCATTTTTATCAACCTCTTTTCCTAATCATTCTTTTTAGTAGAGTTGGGTCTGGAATTCTCGTCTCCTTCCAATCCTTTTCTTCGAGGATTTTGAGGATTTCAGGTTTCATGGTGATGGGTATGTCCATCCTGTTTCTGATAAACAGGTGTATATCATGAGGCATAACACCATAGTAGCGTTTGTGCAGGTCAATGTAGTGAGTCAATTTCATGCCGCGACCTCTAGTGGTGTCGTTAGGTCTCATGCAGAGCTTTGCTATCATCACAATTGCTTCTTCCTTAGTTTCAGCAGTAGTGAATAGGTGCTCAGGGGTTGGACCGGCGTAAACTTTGTCACCTGTTCTGGCATCGTATACGTACCAATCTTCCTTTTTGTCTGCTCGTCCAAGAAGCATACGTCTATACTTAGATCCATGTGGACCAACGATTACAGGCACTCCAAGTCTCCAGAAACCTGCAGCTATTGACGCTGCCTTCTGGGACATTGCACCCCAAGCGAGTCCGACAGCTCCAACTCGGTTGTGAATATAATCAGCGATTTCCTCGTAATTACCTCGTAGATTCCGTTTCGCAAAGATGCTTGCAATTTTGATTGCTGCACCTGCTATGTGAGGGTTAGAAACACATGATCCAACGTTTAGGACGCCTCCAGCTTCAAATCCGCCAGGATATTTCTCGTAAACAGTTTTTCCTTCTTCATCTTTTACCATGGCTGCGGACATAGCTGCACATCCGGAGAGGACAACTATGTATCTGCGTTTCGCGAACTCTTCAACGATTTCTGCAACTGCTTCGTTGCCATCAGGATAATTGGCACAACCTACTATAGCGACGACTCCAGGAATTTCACCGAGAACTATTGGGCCTCCAACGTTTCGGATCTCTATGTCTTGAATAGCTCCCCGTCCAGAGCGCATCATGAATTTTTCGCTTAATGATTTGTCTTCTCCGGCCTTCACCATAAAGCTGTGAAGAGGAAAATCTTTGGGACATGCACTGTCACAACGAGCGCATCCTACACAGTTATCGAAAATTTCAGCAAAGGGTTTAAGGTTGCCTTCAGCTGCTGCTTTCATTGCTTCAGGAATTGGTTGATTGTTTGGACATGCCCGTATACATTCGTTACATCCGGTGCACGCTTGACCTGCAGCTGTTATCTCTTCGATGCCAGGAATAATACTGAACTTGTTTCTTTTCGGTGCAACAACCATAACAGCTTCAACAGCAACTTCTCCAACCTTGTCGGGATCTAAGATGAGCACACCAGGAACCTTGCCTTCAATTAAATCAACTACAAGTTCTTTTACTTGGTCGTTGGTTCTGTTATGGAGATTCAAACAGTTTTTGGGGCTTGATGCGATTACTGGAGTCTTGACTTTTTGCGCTTCTTCTAGTGTGTCTGCTCTGATACATTGTTCGTCAACGACAATAAGGTCGGCCAATCCGCTTCTGATGTATTTTAGTTGCCAAGAAATTGGACCAACTACCTTAGCTGAAGGATTGTATCGTGTTAGGTCGTGGGCTGTGCAACAGATTCCTACAACTTCTACTTTATCCATTAGCTTATTTTTTGTCATGTAATCAATTATTCCAACGCTTGATGGAACGTTGTGACCAATTACAAGAATTGTTGGTTTTTTAACATCAGCTACTCCAAACCCCAATTCTACAAGTGGAGCTTCAGGATCAGCTTTTGGAAAACCGAGAACCGAAATCTGGATCAAATCTGCGATTTCCATTCCGACTTGGTCTGCCATCCCAGCGTGGAAAGCTTTTGACTCAAAGTCTAGGTTGCCTCCTTCTTGTCCAGTGTGTGTAGCAGAAAGGCAGTGTGTAACTTGTTCTTCTGCCCAGTCTAGGGCTTCTTCCACGTCCTTTAGGATTTTAGGTTTGATACCACAGACTAGACAGGTCACAGGAGCATCTATGTCTATGTTTAAGCCACCTTGGTTAAGAGGAATGTTTCGTCCATATTTTTCTATCAAATGGTCAACTAAGTGTCTAGCATGAGCCGTATGGGTAGCAGCTCCAATACAACAAGCAAGGAGAACAATCCTTGACTGTTGAGCAGCCATGTTTAATCCGCAGGCTCCGCGTTTGTCTCCTGATAGATCACACTTGCCGAAAGTACATAGACAACAGACATCGCAGAATGGTAGATAAAATGGTTTATAACGCTCCAATAATTTGAAGTCCCACTCTCTTAGATCAACTGTGGAAGGAAAGGGGGTTGGACCCTCTTGCTCGTCCCAAGTTTCATCGACAATGTTGCCAATAGAGACTTCAAGATTCTTTATGATGCCAAGATCTGTCTTCAATTCTTCTATTTTTATGTGTGTAGTTTTTTTGGTCAACTATTTTCACCTTCTAAAAGGTTCTAGTTTCCTTGTTCGATGTGAACAGCACTTTGGGAGCTTTCTATTTCCTTTGTAGTATTCAAGAAATCTTCAATTTTCTTGACAATTTCCATAAATGCTTTTGTTGCCGGAGAATGTTTATGTTCAATAATGAAGGGAATTCCTTTGTCAGAATCGCGACAGACTTCAGGATCTATGGGAATATTTCCAAGAAACGGTACAGACAAATCTTCAGCAATTTTCTGTCCACCTCCAATATTGAAAACATCGGTTTTTTCGCCGCATTTTGGACAGACGAAACCGCTCATGTTCTCGATAATGCCTATAATAGGTATGTTAAGTTGTCTCGCAAAAGTCACAGCTTTCTTGACAACAATTTGGGAAACCTCCGAGGGCAAAGTGACGATTACAACTCCATCCAATTCAGGAATAAGTTGCATAACGCTCAGAGGCTCATCACCGGTTCCCGGTGGAAGATCTATAAAAAGAAATTCAAGTTCTCCCCAAACAATGTCAGACAAGAATTGACTAATTGCCCTCCCCTTTAGGGGACCACGCCAAATGACTGGGACTTCGTCGCTTGGAAGTAGAAAAGCCATGGAAACTACTCTGATTCCTAAAGGACCTATCGAGGGAAAAATTCCCGGAGGACCTACTTGTAGTTTCTGTCCATGTAAACCTATAATTTTTGGCACACATGGTCCTGTAATGTCCGCGTCAAGTATCCCTATCTGGTTGGCGTAACCATGTATAGCAAATGCCATTGCTAAATTCACGGTAATAGTACCTCTTACCAACGCCACCCTTACCGCTAATCACGGCTATCTTATGCCGAATTTTACTCATTCTACCTTTTCGTTTAACAGCTTCTTCATCAAAAGCGGTTTTACCAGAAATAGGGACTTCATCCACATTTGAACTTGAATCATGTTTTAGGTTTAGTTCTTCCTTCAAAGTCTTCTTCTCCTCAGTTGAGTTTATTAAGTTATATTTTTTCATTAGTAAAGTTTATAACATAAACATAATTATATAGTTTATGTTTATAAAGTAAACTTGGTGGTTGGAATTGGATGAAGTAGACCGAAAGATCGTTTCCCAACTTCAACGGGATGGAAGGACAACATTAAAAGAATTATCACAAGTTGTCGGATTTTCAAGCATGGGAACAAAGAAAAGAATAGATAAACTCGTGGAAAAAGGAGTCCTCAAAGTTTCACCGCTTCTTAACATTAAGAAACTAGGTTTACAAGCCGCGTTTGTATTAATGGAGATTGAAAGCTCCGAAGCCATGGAGAGACTTCTAGAACGCTTCAAGGATTGCCCTCGCGTAGTGAACATATTCACAACCCTAGGCAGGTATAATTTGATTGCTTTGGTGGTTGCTGAAGATCAAGACACGTTAGAAAGCATTTCTATGGAAAAATGTTCGTTGAGAAGCAGCAAAGGAATCCGACGCTCTGAATTTATTCCTATCGGAAATATCCTCTATTCTCCATTTCTATCCATACGGGAGTATTTAACACACAAAGAGAAAACAACAGCACCATGCAATGTTGATTGCCGAACTTGCAAAAGATACAATGTAGAGTGTGCTGGTTGCCCCGCAGCAAGTTACTATAGAGGAACGTTGTGAATGGGAAGATATTGAAAAATGGCTAACCGCGTTGCGCTTAAGGAAGTTGATAGTGTAGAAATAATAAGCCTAATGGATAATACTGTCGATTTCAATTCTGCAAATCTAAACAAAGAGGTCCATACGGTCCGAGAATGGACTAGAAACCGTAAAGGTATAGAATGGACAAAGAAGCATTTCTGTCTACCCTTTGCTGAGCACGGTTTCTCAGTATTGATAAATATACGATCCAATGAAAATCATCATACTATCCTATTCGATACTGGTCAAAGTCCCGAAGGAGTTGTAATTAATGCTAAGAGAATGGGAATAGAACTTGCCGATGTCGAGTGTATAGTTCTCTCTCATGGTCATTATGACCACTTTGGTGGATTGGTAAACGTTTCAAAAATCATTAATAGAAAAAATCTACGAATCATTGTCCATGATGACATGTTCAAAATTCGCGGCGTCATCAATCCAGATGGATCAGTAAGAAAGTTACCAAGATTTCCATCTGGAGAACAAGTAGCTCCTGCCAAGTATATGCAAACAAAACACCCTACTCTCTTATTGGACGACCTCATACTTGTTAGTGGAGAGATCCCCCGCAAAACTGATTTTGAAAAAGGGTTTCCAGAGCACCTTGAGCATTCTAACGGAAAATGGGTTCCAGATCCATCGATTTGGGATGACAGAGCGATCAT
This sequence comes from Candidatus Bathyarchaeota archaeon, assembly GCA_963697165.1. Lineage (GTDB taxonomy): Archaea > Thermoproteota > Bathyarchaeia > Bathyarchaeales > Bathyarchaeaceae > Bathyarchaeum. The sequence continues at coordinate 31,012 of CAVOMX010000018.1, read as the reverse complement.
ACTTAATATTAATCATAAAGGTTTGGTGGTAATTTCTGGATGCGCTCATGCAGGTATTATTAACACAACACTTTTTGCACAACAAATTACTGGAGTTACAGAAATTTACGCATTAATTGGTGGTTTTCACTTGACAGGGAAAGATTGGGAACCAAGAATTAATCAAACAATCTATAAACTCCAACAATTAAAACCCAAAATTATAGTACCGATGCACTGTACAGGTTGGCGAGGAAAATATGCAATTCGTAAATCAATGCCTAATTCTTTCATATGGAATAGTGTTGGAAACCTTTATTGTCTATAGTTAAGTCACATCTAATGTGGATAAAATCTAATCCATATTTTGGAAAAAACTTCTAATCAGAACAAGAGCAGATAAAACAGAAAAATAATGCAGGGTTAAAATTTTAACCCGAGTTCTAACAGTTAATTATTAATTCAAATCGTCATATTTTACATTAAAGAATGGAAATTCAGATCTGAGTATACATAACAATAGAATAAACCAATTAGGAAGGCCAAAAAATGGTGAAGGGAATATTTCTATTTAGTTACATTTTAATAATAATTGGTGTCTTAATATTCGTTTTTACAGCGCTTTTCTATTTTAACGAATTTACGTTGATGGAGCACTTGCCTGCAATTGATCAATACTTAATGGCTGGCATTCTAGCATTACTATTCATAGGTATTGGTTTAATGATGCTGAAAGAAGAAAAAACATAATTTGGAGATGTCAATTTATTCCACAATAATTATGTACATGTGTTTGTAGATTCCAAATTTGATTAACTCGTTTAGGTTTTTACACTTAGAAAAAGAATAATCATTGTAGTTTTGGCATAAACCTTGGAACGTTTTTTTTGTATTGTATAAATTCTTCTCCGAATTGTTCCTCCATTCTTTTATCTTCTTCTTTGGCAAGTCGATAATAGAGAAAAGCTAGGACTGGCCATAATGCCAAAGTGGAGAGTGTGACCCAAAGAACATTCATTCCTAGGGTTATTAGCAGAAATCCTAGATATTGTGGATGACGGACGTGACTGTAGATACCTGTTGTTACGAGCTGAGTTTTGGCTCTGAAGATTTTTGTCCAACCAAATATAACCAGTAAAATACCAGTAATGATGATCAGGTTAGATGTTGGTACTATCACACCCATGAATATGGCATAAAATAATTCTTTTCCCGTGATTACAGTAAGGAAATACCATAATGTGGATACACTACTTGACCCGAAAGCCCAGGTGAAAAAGTACATTGTTAATGGAAAACCGTACATTTCAATATAAAGAGCTATAATGAATGCTAAATAGACACTCGCTGGGAGGCGTGCTAGTTTTCTTCGGAACCCAATAAATAAAATAAAGATGCTAATCAAAATGAAATTTATAATAACATATGTCGGATTTTGAGGGTATCCAACAGCAGCTACAGAAAAAATTATAGTAATCTGATATTGTGCAAATAAAAAAATCAAAACCGTAACAAAAGTTACCAAAGCAAGTAAACCCAATAATTTTGCAGATTTAATCTTGGTCTCCCCCATAATAGAAATAAGTATGAACGTTTTTATGCCTTTTGGGATATTCAAATTGAATAAGACAAAGTAAAGCTAAAATTATATAGCTGCGCCAGAAAAAGAAATTTCCTAATTTTACATTTAGTATGCTACGGATGAAGTATAAATGTTAGCTTGCTAGTTAACCATATTAGTCTCATAATATGAAACGGTCAAAGGGGACTAACGATTATGTTGTGTTTGACTAGTTGTTGGGCAAGGTATTTATCCTCATTTTGATATGTTTATATTCAAGGTAGAAATGTATTGGAGATTGTATTATGCCTATGGCGTATGTTTTGATAACTACCGAAACAGGTGCTGTGGATAGCGTTTTAGAAACCCTGAAAAAAATGGATTCCATAAAAGAGACGTACATGGTTTACGGCGTTTATGACATTATAGCCACGGTTAAGGCAGGCACAATGGATAAACTCAAAGAAATCGTTACTTGGAATCTACGCAGTTTAGATAAAGTCAGATCAACCTTAACGATGATAGTGGTCGAGCACCCACAGTAAAAACAGGAGATCATCCAACTTTTTATTTCTAACCATTTGTTTAGTCAAGTTTTAGTCGTTCAAAGAATTCGTCAGAAGCAAGTTTCACCTTTTGCGAGAAGTTTTTGAGGACATTTTTGCCATAAAAACGGGTATACAGTGGCTGAGAAACCGAACCAGCGACGCCTAATTCCACAAATAGGGCGGTCAAAAGAAGAAACACTGTGACTTAGGCGTTTCTCTACCAGCCAAGTGATCCTTCGTATACCATGAATATTCAAAGGATAAGGTATTGCTGTTGAGCATATGTTCGCGCTTCTGAATTGCAGATATTGCATATCCGAAGAAAATTACTCCGATAACTAAGAATAATGATCCAATTACTTCAGTTGCTCTAAACTGATTCTTTTTAAGCAAAGTTTTCAGGTTATACATTTTTTTACCTTTTTCTCATCTATATTGTTTCATTAAAAATAATATTTTACTTATTTAAGTCACTATCATGCATCAAAAATCTGAAATATTTCTGAAGTGACAATATCATTCTACACTATATATCATAACAACAATCAACATCTAGAAGATTGAAAATTTTATATAGGTCAATAGTGTCCTATGATGATGAGTATCATGGCTGAAATTTGCCCGACATGTGGACTACCCTCAGACATTTGTGTCTGCGAAGAAATCGGTAAAGAACAACAACGAATCCGAGTGCGTTTAGAAACCAGAAAATGGGGAAAAGCAGTAACCATTGTCGACGGAATCAGTGAAAAAGAAGCAGATTTAAGTCGTCTAGGCCAGAAACTCAAGTCATTTTGTGCCTGCGGGGGAACCGCAAAAAACGACGAAATCATTCTTCAAGGCGACCACAGAGACAAGGTCAGGATATACCTTATCCGTGAAGGCTACCCAGAAGCAAATGTTGAAGTCCAATAACATTTTAGAGAGAACAAAAAATGGGATTATTGGCAGATTTTCGTGAAGTAATAAAAGGACTGAAACATAAAAAAGTAGGCAAAGAAACAACTAAGCTTTGCCCAAAATGCGGAAGCAATCAGATAGTGATTAGCACAGGCTTGGACACGTATCCAAGGATGTATGGAATAACTCCTGGAAAGTATGTCTGCAAAGAATGCGGATACTCTGGGTCAATAATACTGGAGCAAACAAAAGAAGAGACTGGTTAATCCGGTAGCTCTATGCCTAACTGTCTTCTCAAACTCTTGTATCGATTCCTAACTGTAACCTCGGTTACACCTGCAGCTTCAGCAATATCTTTCTGTGTTTTCTTTTCGCTATTCAAAAGACAGGCAATATACAACGCAGCCGCTGCCAGTCCCATAGGGTCTTTGCCGGCAGCTGCACGTCTTCTCCTAGCTTCATGAAGAATTTTGATTGCTTCACCCTGCGTTGGACCAGAAATGCTGGTTTTTTCTGCGATTTTAGAAACGTATGTTAGAGGATTTGCAATCGGCATCTGGACATTTAGTTCTCTTAGCAACAGACGATAACAACGTGCCACATCTTTTTTGTCCACGAAGCTGGCTTCAGCTATTTCTCGAAGAGTTCTGGGGGTTCCTGTTGTTCGGCAGGCAGCGTATAGTGAAGCAGCGGCGATGGCTGCGATTGATCTGCCGCGAACGAGTCCTTTGTCGAGGGCTTTTCGGTAGATGATTGCTGCTTTCTCTTTTACGGGTCCGGGAATGTATGATTTGTCTGAGAGTCGGTCAAGTTCTGCCATGGCTTGGGCAAGGTTTCTGTCTACTGAAGAGTGTACTCGGGATCGTATCTGCCATTTTCGGAGTCTCCACATTTGTAGTCTTGTGGAGAGCGGAAGTTTTCGTCCGAAAGCGTCTCTGTCTACGCGTCCTATGGCTGTTGATAATCCTTTGTCGTGAACAGAATATGATGTTGGTACTCCAACTCGACTTCTTGATGCCTTTTCTTCTTGGGTGAATGCTCGCCATTCTGGACCTTTGTCCATCATCTGTTCCCTGACAACCAGACCGCATCCTCCGCAGATAGTTTCTCCCGTATCATAATCGTGGATAAGGTTAGTGCTTCCACATTCTGGACACTTTTCAGTTGTTCTGGAAATACCTTTCTTTTGCGTAATTTTTACCCTCAAGATTATTCTGGCGAGAATTTCTGTATTAACGTGAATTGTTCTTCCTGTTAAGGCGCAGAAACCGTCCTTCTGAATCCGCCGTATTTACCCTGAGGCTACGTCTTAATATATAAGCATTACGATTTTGCGCCATTTATCTCACATTAAGTGAAGAAATACGTACAGAAACCCCCGTTTCAATCCAGTTTCTTTCTGAAAACCGGCGGTGAGAGATTTATTAATGAGAAAAGAACTTTCCTTTAACAGACTGACAATACTAAGCCCGGTGGTGTAGCGGTCAATCATGGAGGGCTCTGGATCCTCTGACGGGAGTTCGAATCTCCCCCGGGCTACCAACGGTCTAAGCATGAATCTATACTTTTTTTGTTTTCAGATTCACATATTTCCTTGATTGTTTCTGCTACAATGCCAACCATGTTTAAGGCTAGCAAAAAGTTTTTGATTTCTTGTTTCTAAGAATCATTTTGCTAACACAGGTCATCAAATAATTCTGTATTTATTTTTAAAATATATTACGAATTAGGGAAATTTATTTCAAATATAAACTCGAAACGCACAAATTTCTTTTTTAGATACGTGTCACTGCTTGAAATGAGCAGTATATGTCCAGTACATTCTAAATTTAATAGTATTGCCATGCCTATAAAAAAGTTCAAGAGAAGAGTTTGAAGCATATCTAAAAGCTATGTTAGATCAGGATTACCCGAAAGTAAAATATCAGAGTCCTGATGCGTGACACCGAAAGGCTCTCAAATAGAGTGAAATTCGCTAATTCAAAATATTAGTTTAGCCACATTTTGTTTTTTTATCATTAGAGTTGCAGTATAATAATTTATTAACAAAATGAAATCCCTTGGCAAAAAGAGAGAAAACGAATATTAGGAAACTGACTAGGAGCAGGAGAAACCAATGGATACGTCTCGTCCTTTGGCGAGCGAGTCGATAGGCGTACGAGGAACTGCGGGTTGTTTGCATTAAGTTTATAGTCTTGATTTGAAAAGTTTTGGTAGATTGTGGGGTTTAGGTTTTGGGTGAAAGAAAGTGTGAAAGATGCGGCGCGGATTTGACTGATGAAGATGTTATGAAGATTATACTTGAAGACGGCTCATGCGAAACGTTTCCTTTTTCTACGTGCCCAAAATGTTTTGAGAAAGAACTGCTTGAGAAAGCACGTCGTTAAAAAAGAAGCCCGTGTTTCCTATTTATTAAGCAGCCAATACTCAGAGATAATGTAACACAAGACAGCACATAACAGTTAGTGGGAACGTGGAAAAATTAAAAAAAATTGAATTCGAAGCTGCTGATTTTCTTCACAAAAAATGGGAAGACTACAGCAAGAAGTATGACATCAACGAAGATATTGAATCATTATACAAATTGGTAGAGGACAATTCAAGTATTGCACGCAACGAAACAGAAGTTTTGGCAACGCTTTACGACTCTGCATTAGTGGTTTTAGATTCAACACCACAACTTGACAACGAACAAAAAACTCGTGCATCATACTTTTCTTATAATCTGTGCTCATGTGAAGCATGCCAAAACGAGTGTGGGGCACACATTAACAAGAAGGGACAGATGCGCATATCCCACAAATTCTTCTTAGATACACTAAACCAGAATGTGTCTCCAGCAATTGGAGTTCTTGAACTGATGTACACCATACTTCATGAATTACTGCACGGCATTTTTCCAGAACTTGATGAAGAAACAATCATAGAAAAGACAGAACATGCATGGAAAAGTGGCATGATTGAATTAGTAAAACAAAAATAAGAAATGCTTTTTGCTGTCTATTCGACAATTGACCACCCATAACCCTTATCTGCAGCGTACGGCATGATGCGATAATTCACGAGGAAGTCGTCCCATGGGAAACCTGACGGTCTCAGTTCTCGGCAAACTGGACTACTGCAACGCCTTAGGCAAAAAGGGCACATCAACAGACATCACACTTTACAATCTAAAGAAGGGCGAAGACATAGTAACATTAATAGAGCCAACACGCTACCCTGACCGCCTAGCGCCTCTGTTCTATGCATGCTCCTTAGCCAAGAAAGCCATTGTTGTCGTGGACGAACTGAACGCCACTTTGGGCGAATCTCTTGTTATGCTCCAGTGCTGTGGAGTAAGCAGCGGCTACTTTGTTCTCCGGAACTATATACCCAAAGATAAGATTGAACCGCTCGTGAAGGACACAATTATTGAAAATTACGAGTTTGTCGCCGATGACCCAAATGCCCTAAAAGAGGCTCTCCTAGCTGATGCAGCAAAAATACAACAACCAACATCGTTGAATGGTGAAATTTCAGGAACTGTGCCCGTGGATCACTCATTCAACGTGAAGGGCGTAGGAGCCGTTATCTTAGGTGTAGTTGCAGACGGCATAATCCAGAAGCACGTTACACTAAAGGTTTTACCAGGAACAAAGACAACACAGCCACGCTCTATACAAAAACACGACGACGAATTTGACTTGGCATATGAAGGAGATAGGGTGGGAATGGCACTCAAAAATGTCAAAATAGAAGATGTTGACAGAGGCACAGTGCTGACAAGCGACCCTGCAGTTAAAACATCCAAACAGATAAAGTCACGTGCTTCTCTTGTCAAATACTGGTCAGCCCCATTAAAGGCGGGAATGATAATTCACGTGGGGCACTGGATGCAATTCCTAAACAGCAAAATTGAATATGTTAGCGATCAGGGAGACTGGCGCAGACCAGAGATAACTTTGATTTTGGAGAAAGATGTTGTGTACCGTCCTGGAGACAAGGCTGTTTTGATGTATCTGGAGGGCGGAAAGCTTCGCGTTGTAGGCACCATGGAACTGTCATAAAAAGTGTTCAGGACTAAGTTTTCGTTAAGTAAAAGAGGGGTTATATTTAATTTCTTTTGTGATTCCAGAAAAACTAGTTTAATTGCTTTTTGAAGACACTTCAAGCGGTTAAGATTATTTTTGGTGATTAATCAAATCAGATTGTTGGATGTTACCTAAGCCGTCTTCTGTAGAAGATGACAGCCACCAGTGTTGCCAACAAGAACAGAGGAATAGTCAGGAATTTCGAAAAATTGGGGTTATTTTCGTTTCTCGATTATCCAAAAGTTGACTAAACCAACGATGCATACTACGGCAACAGCTATGATTATGGCTATTTCAGTTGTTATCACTGGTGCTTCAGGTGTTTCTGCTTCGAGTGTTTCTGGCGTTAAAGACTGTGCTGTTGATCAAGTTAATTTCGCGAGAATTTGGTAGATGATCAAGCTCTTGCGTGGTTTCCACACATACATGTGGGCAATTAACAATAATAGAAACTAAAAAAAAGTGCTAAAAATTTAATCGCGCTTCTACGCATTTCAATTTGTACTCAACGATGTAATTACGATGATACCGCGTTTAAGGTTTAAACAACAGACCCTGCTGAAGGGAAAATACCCCAAGTTCAGGATGGGGTATCCTAAGAACTACGATAAGGAAGTGAAGCTATGCCATTTTTTGTTTTGTCAATTTTCTTGGTGTTTTTAATAACGAGACTTTGATTTGGTTGATGTATTCGCTGGTGTGGAAGGCTTCCACCAGTTTTCTGATTGTTTCTGCGTCTCCTTTAACCACGATTACCTCTAGGCAGTAGTCTTCGGTGAGGTGGGCGTGAAGAAATGTTGAGATTATGTTTCCGAAACTATGCTGGATTTCGGATATTTGTCCCTTTGGTGCTCCTCTTTCGTAGATGATTGTTATGGACGCCGAGATTTCTCCCTCAAGCTCTTTTAGATTTCTGCTCTCCATTATGTATGATCTTAGAGCCTGCCGGACAATTTCGGATCTGTTAGCGAAGCCCTGTTCTTTTATTGCAGTCTTCTACTTGTTCTAGGAGTTTTTCGGGAATCTGAAATGCTGATGATTGTCATGACACACACCAAGTTATTAACTTTGCACATGTATACTTAAATATATTTTATTAAAAAACATCAAAAATTTAATAAACATATATGGTTCAAATAGTGAATAGCAAAAAGGTATCAACGCATGAATAAACGCCAAAAACTCTTTGTGACCGCAACAACAATAATCGTCCTAACGGCAGTTTTCGCCACCGTTTTCTATTCAAGTCAAAACAAAACAGAAAGTGATAAACTGAAAGTTGTAGCCACATTCTATCCCCTCGCATTCTTTGCCCAACAGATAGGCGGAGAAGAAGTGACAATCAAGCAACTAATACCAGACAACACCGAAGTACACAATTGGCAACCATCATTAGCCGACATTTTAGCATTAGACGAAGCGGACGTAATAATCTACAATGGCGCATCCCTTGACCACTGGTTCGAAGGAACGATGTAATTCCCCTCATCGACTCCAGCAACAAGATTATCGTAGAAACCACCGATGGAATACAGCTTCTAGAAACAGAACAAACAAACGAGGATCATGAAGCAATGAGCATGAAGGAATCTATGACCCTCACACATGGATAAGCCCATTCATAGCAAAACAGCAAGCCCAAAACATATACGAAGCTCTGATCCAGAAGGACCCAAATCACATGGACTACTACACTGAACGCTGGCAAAACCTGAAGACACGATTCGAAGAACTAGACAACAACTACCAAAGTGAACTCTCAACTAAACGTAAGGAGGAAATTTTTGTTGCCCATTCTGCCTTTGGGTACCTCGCTAGCAGATATGGCTTTGAACAGCATGGAGTTATAGGAATCTCCGCAGACGAGCAGCCAAGTGCCTCAACATACGCAGACCTAATAGAAATGATGATAGTGCATGAAACATACGTGGTGTATGTGGACCCAGTTTACTCCGCTGAATCCGGCCAAACCCTCAAGAATGAGCTGAATCGGTTGTCAGGTCAGGATGTCCAGATATTGAAGCTCTACGTTATGCTCGGCGACATGGATGGTTTAGATTATTTTGGTCAACAGGAGAAAAACTTGGAAAACCTGAAGATTGGACTTGAAGCATAACATAATAAGAAAGTTGAAATGAAATGTCAGATAATACTCAATTGAACGAGATGCAAGAAAAAACTCCTGTGCTGGAGGTTTCAAACCTCCAAGTAAACAGAGCAAATTCTGTGGCTATCGAAGACGCCAACTTCACAATCAACCAAGGAGACTACGTTGGCATAGTTGGTCCTAATGGCGGAGGCAAAACAACTCTTCTTTTAGCCATCCTAAATATCCTACCTAAAACAAGAGGAACCATTCGTCTTTTTGGTCAAGAAATAGAATCATTTTCTCAGCTGGGAGAAAATTGCTTTTGTTCCTCAAAATGCAGTAAATTTTGATTCCCAGTTTCCGTTGTCTGTAAGAGAACTTGTATCTCTTGGTAGAGTTAAGTAGGGGTAACTTGGGAAGACCCTTGAAAAGCACAGACTGGGAGGCAGTGAATGAAGCCCTAGAGTTCATGGGAATATCTGACATTGCAGATAGAAGAATTGGACAACTTTCTGGAGGACAGAAACAACGGGTTTTCGTGGCTAAAGCCTTGGTAAGAAAGCCCGAAATAATTCTATTGGATGAGCCTATAGTTGGCGTGGATGCTAAAACTCAAGAAAAATTCTACAAGAAACTTAGCGACCTCAATGTTGCGAAAGGAATAACCATCATGTTAGTGACCCATGACTTGACAGCGGTCTTCTGCAGAATGTCCAAGGTCATGTGCATAAACCGATTGGTTAACATTGCCGAAATAAATGAAGATTTGAAACCCGATGAGGTTCTAAGGAAAGCCTACGGCGAGCACTTCCACTTTGTCTTCCATGAACATAAATGCGAGCGGGTGTTTGAAGATGAATGAATTGATTGACGTTTTCAGGCTTTTTGGGTTCCAGTTTTTCCAGAATGCGCTCATAGGTGGAACTATAACAGCCTTGGCTTGTGCGTGGGTTGGTCTCTTTCTGATACTACGAAAAGAAGCGATGATAGGCGACGGAATAGCGCACACTGCCTTTGGGGGCATAGCCTTGGGGCTGTTTCTTGGAGTCAACCCAATATTGACTGCTTTGCTTGTTTCGATTTTAGCAGTTTTGGGCATATCATACATGAGAAGAAAGGGGTCTGGCGCAATCTGACTCTGCAATAGCAGTGATGATGGCAGTAGGGTTCTCCACGGGCTTGATCATAATTAGCTTGGCTGGCGGATTCAATGTTGAGCTTTTCAGTTTTCTGTTTGGCTCAATTCTCACAATAGACCAAACAGACCTTATCATAGTGTCTATTCTTGGAATGTCAACAATACTAATTCTGGGAATATTCTACAAGGAGCTCCTGTCCATAACCTTCGACGAAGAAGGAGCCAGGTTAATTGGCATTCCTGTCCGTTCGCTGTCATTTAGCCTTCAACTTGCTGGTTGCAATCACAATCGTGCTTTCAATAAAAGTAATTGGCGTAATTCTTGTCGTCGCTCTTCTAGTATTGCCTGGACTATCTGCACTTCAAATGAATCTCTCATTCAAAAGAACAACACTTGTCGCAATAACCATCGGAACAGTTCAGCATGACAACAGGCATACTGCTTTCAGCAATCTACAATGTTGCAACAAGTGGTGTAATAGTCTTCACTGCAGCAGGAATCTTCCTGTTCACAGCAATCTACAGAAGACTAGAATAGAAAAAGGAAAAATACAGAGTCATTGATTATACTTTGACTCTGAAGTCTTCTTTGACGACATTAAGCACAACATTTGTGACTGTTCGGGTCACGTGTGGCATTTTTAGTGCAGACTTGATAAAATTATTTAGTGTGTTTCTGTTTTTGAATCTTGCAACTACTGCTACATCGTAGTCTCCGGTAATGTCGTAGATGCATATGACCTCGTCGAGTTGTGCAAGCTCTTTTTCAACGTCAGGGAGATACTGACCCTCGGTTTCGATGAGTATGAGAGCGGTCAATCCATAGCCGAGTTTGGCTGAATCCAACATTATGGTGTAGCCTTTCAGGATTCCGTTGTCTTCCATGTTTTTTACACGGTTGTATGCAGTTCCAACAGCTATACCTAGGCTATCAGCAATTTTGTTGAAGCTTTTTCTGGCGTCTTCTTGTAGTAATTGGATGATTTTTCGGTCAATTTCATCCACTTTATGGTGTGAATTGGTACTCATTTTCATTTTCCTCATTTATTGAATGTTTAACCATAGAACAGATTGCACTTTTCTGTTTTACCATGAATACTTGTTCATTAACTTAAGATATATATAAGCTTTCCTTCAACATATTAGAAACATTTATATATAAAAGTGTAATAAATTCAATTTCAACTGAATGAATGGTGAATAACATGGATGCAATTACAACAGCTAGAGAAACCCTGAAAAAAAACAAAATACGATGGGTACATACAGCCTTCGTAGACATCCGAGGTCTAATGCAAGATGTAGTTATACCAGCAAAACACTTCACAGAAGGACAAGCTCTAACAGCAGGCATCGGCTTTGACGGATCATCTGTACGAGGTTTCAAAACCATAGAAGAATCAGACATGATTCTAAAACCAGACCCAACATCATTATACATTATCCCGTGGACAACCGACGAAATACAAAAAAGCGCAATTATCCTAGGAGACGTTTACGAAGCTTTTGGAGGCACAAAGCCATCAGTCGTAGATCCAAGAGGATACGTAGCAAGAAACGCCGTAAAAGCAGCAGAAGACGATGGGCTATACCAGCTTTTTCGGTCCAGAACTAGAATACTTCGTCTTCAAATCAATTGATCCAACAACCCTTGTTTGGGACATGTGGGTAAGCCCGAAAGGCGGTGCAGGAGACTCATGGGGAGCACCACGAGTTGTACCAAAATCCGCAGAAACAACGCCAGGAGGCTTCACATTCTTAGACCAAAAGAGGCGTATTTCAGACCACCACCAGAAGACACAACTGTTGAGTACCGAAACGAAGTTGCACACATACTTGAAGAAAACTTTGACACAGAAATTGAGATGCACCACCACGAAGTTGCAACTGCAGGACAGATCGAAATTGACTTCAAATATGGAGAACTAGTGAAAACAGCTGACAGGACATTACTCTACAAATTCGTAGCCAAAAACGTTGCAAAAAAGCATGAATTAATCGCAACTTTCATGCCTAAACCAGTTTACCTTGACAACGCCAGCGGCATGCACGTTCATGCTTCTCTTTGGAAAGGGCAAAACTAACGCAATGTATGACGAAAAAGACGATTATGCTGAAATGAGCCAAACCGGCAGATACTTCATCGGAGGCTTGCTAGAACACGCCAGAGCAATAACCGCAATAAACTTGTCCCACAGTAAACTCATACAAGCGACTTGTACCCGGTTTTGAGGCACCAATCTACATTATGTGGTCTCGCCGAAACAGATCAGCAATGATTAGGGTTCCAGTATACTTCAAAGGTCCCGAGCATGCTGCAGCAAAACGAGCTGAATTACGTTCCGCTGATCCATCATGCAACTCATACTTGGCTCTGTCATGTGTCTTGATGGCTGGACTTGATGGCATAAAGAAGAAACTTGATCCAGGTGACCCTGTTGACGAGGACATTTACGAGATGAGCACTGAACGCAGAAATGCACTTGGCGTTAAGGAGTTGCCAACAACCCTAAGAGATGCTCTAGAGTCAATGAAGAGCGACGAAGTGGTCCATAAGACTCTTGGAAGTCACATATTCGATGCATTCATAGACTACAAGACCAACGACTGGAACCAATACTGTCTATATGTAACTCCATGGGAAATAATGAAATACTTAGACTATTAAAAATAAGATATGGAGAAAGAGGTGAATAAGCATGAAAGCATATCTACTAATTGAAACACGACCCGGAACATCTGAAGACGTAGTCAAAGCCATCAAAATGCGTTTCCAAAATGTTCTACATGCTGACTCCGTTTACGGACGACACGATGTCATAGTTGTCTTAGAAGCCCCAGACCTAGAAACACTCAACGAATTCGTATACAAAGTAATCGAAAAAGACCCAAACATTGTCCACACCGAAACTGCAATCACACTCTTCTAAGAAGGAGAGAAAACAATTGGCTTCAAAAGATCTCCGCACCAAAAAAATTAGGGCTTTTGTACTCTTGATTATGAGGCCCGGGACGTCAGAGGAGATCGTGCAGTCTAGGAAAATCAAAGGCGTAACAATGGCCAACTCGGTCCTAGGACGGTTCGATGCAGTCGCAGTAATAGAAGCAGACAACTCAGAAGCAGCTAACACGCATCATCTATGAGATGGTTGAAGCTCATCCCAACGTGATTCATACCGAAACTTTGCTGTCGATGTTCACGCCCTAAATTGACTACACGATAACTGAAATATCGTTCAAAATGTCGCGTCGGGTCGACTTGGCCCGGCCACCACCCTTTTTATTTCATCTATTTTTTGAGTAAAGTTCTGCTTATGCTGTCCAGTAAGAGAAGATCTTCAGATCTTTTATGTCTAGTTCGGTTCTGAGGAACCGTTTCACGTCCTCGTCTGTGAGGAAGCGATTTCCTTTATTGCCAGTGTGGATGGGAATTCCTGTTCGTCTCATGATGTCTCCTTTGGCGGTGTCGGTGAAGATGTACTGCGCACAGTCTACGGGTAAGATGAGTTTTAGTCCAGTGTGGTTTCTGGCATGGAATACTCTGAGCAATAACGTAAACTACACTCTTAGGATTCCTGCTATAGGCTAGTTCCTTAAATTCCTTGCCAAGTATGCACACGAATAGTTTTTGGCATCGTCCAACCCTCCTATTTAATCACAGGTTATCATTTCGATTTCTTATTTCTGTTGCTTTGTAGCAAACAACAATACAGAAAGGTTTTTTTCTAACAGTTCGGTCACCCACTGTCCGTCACGGTGAGTAACATGTTTCCTGCTGTCCTAACAACTGACAACCTTATTCATATCAGCATAGCCCTTGTTATCGTTGGCGTGGCTTTTGTTCTTGACAAACTGATTCGCAGATCAATATCAAAATACGGAAAAAAGGTAGACATGGAGCCTCATGCAATCAACATCTTGAGGTTAGTTTCCAGATTAATCGTATTTGCATCGGGTGTAATTGCAATCTTGAATCTCTTCGGATTTCCCACTGACTGGTTCCTTGGAGTCTCAGCTCTGACTGGTGCGGCAATCGGTTTTGCCTCCACACAGACGGTGGGCAACTTTTTGGCTGGTCTTTACCTTATGATTTCGAGACCGTTTATGGTGAGTGATTACGTTAAGATAGGAGATGTTGAGGGCGAAGTAAAGGAGATAACCATAAACTACACCAAAATCTACACACCCACATACAACATAACTGAGATACCGAACAGAAAAGTTTTGGACAGCGTAATCCTCAACTATTCTGGAAAAAAGGACATAATTGATTACTCCTTCAAGATGGGATTCCCGCATCTGGAAAACAGAACAAATAAGCAGACTGATAGAGAATTGCATCAAGCCGACTATTAAAAATATCTACGAAAAACACAAGGACATCCTTCCAAAGAAGCCGGAAGCAAGTATGCTAACCATGGATAGGCTGGGGCGGGAAGTTATGATAAGAATGTTCTTTCCAGAGGGAAGAATAAATGAGTTCTATGACCTGCAGCCAGAACTCATGCGGGACATAGTGCATTGTTGGGACAAGTTCAAAGCAGAAAAATGTGATGAAAAATGTTAGTTCCTTCTGCTTTTCTTTAATTTCTCAGTGTTTCTGGTTTTCAGTTAAAAAAGCGCTTTATTTCGCAGTTTTGGCGCCTCTTTTTTTGGCGTTAGAGAAGAAAATTTATTTGATTATGTTGTCTGTCGCATCAACCATAGCACAAGAAGTAATATCTTTTTTTGGATAACTGCGCGGATGTGATAAAGAATGCAGAAGAAAATTGCGATCAATATAGTAATAATCGCTGTGATGCTAGTTCTTGGAAGCCTTGCTAGTTTAATGTATGCTGTGGCATACACCGAAAAAAGAGAAGTTGTCTATACTAACACCATCACAATCGGTGCTGACGAAATAAAGTTCAGAGGATTCTATTTGTCTTCTCCAGCAGGATTTTTTGAAGTGTCAATAAAGGTTTCAAACGGAACTATCAAGTGGACTCCGCATTCTGCAGTGATGTTTGAGGATACGCTTGGATGGTTCCCACATCGAATAACACAGGACACTTTTGGAAAAATCCAAAGATGGGTATGTGAAACAGACGATGAAATGGTCAAATGGAGTGTAGACCCAGAAAACGTGGATATGGTCTGGTACATCAACTTCTACAACGAAGACGATTACGAGAAAGAAATTCAAATTGAAATTACCAAAGTATGGGAAGCACAGAACTATAAAGATTGGGTATAACCAAGGATTCACTATTTTAGAACGGACTTGACAAAAATAGAAAAACCTTACTAGTTCAGGTTAAATGCTTTTCTCTAGCTTTTAACGTTATAACAGAAGAGAAGGGCATCAAACGAAAAGAATGAGTAATTGTAAGTGAACAAACTTTAATTAACTCTTTTACCTGTTCTCGGAGTATCATAAAGGTTATGAAGCTCTTTTCGGGCAACATAAAATGGATTGGAGAGAAAACTGTTGAATAAATTTGACGTTATAGTTGTTGGCGCCGGAACAGGAGGATGTCTAACAGCAAAAACTATTGCCGAAGCTGGACTCAAGGTCTGCATGATAGATCGCAAAGAAAAACAGAACATAGGCGATAAGGTCTGCGGGGATGCAATAGGAAAACATCACTTTGACAACTTAGGCATAGTTCATCCATCAGGAGCGGAACTTGATCAAACAATTAAAGGAATCAAAGTTTATTCGCCAGACATGGAGACCGAAGTCAATGTCCAAGGGGAAGGCGTCCATGGATACTTAATTAATCGCCTACTTTTTGGTCAGAGACTAATAAACGAGGCAAAGGCTGCTGGGGCAATCTTGATTGACTCGACAGTTGTCACAGAGCCAATATTAAAGAATGGATATGTAGTTGGCGTCAAAACTAAAGACCTCAAAACAGACAAAAACAGCGAAATACTTGCTAAAGTTGTAGTGGATGCAAGTGGATATTCCGCAGTTTTGAGAAAGAGGCTTCCTGCTGAGATGGGCATAGAAAAAGAAGTTAAAGACGAAGATGTAGAGATTTGTTACCGCGAAATTCGTGAGCTTTCAGAGCCGATTGTTGATCCGGGCTTTTGTAAAATTTATCTGGACCTGCAGCGTGTTCCAGGAGGATATTACTGGATTTTTCCCAAAAGTGCAACTACAGTAAACGTGGGTTTGGGGGTAGCCATGACAAAGGGTTTTCCTAATCCAAAAGATTTGTATAATGAACTGATTTTGTCGCTACCTCTCTTCAAGGGTTCGCGAGTATTAACTGGTGGCGGAGGTCTGGTTCCAACAAGAAAACCCATAAGTCCTATGGTGGCCAATGGCATAATTATTATTGGCGATGCTGCTTGTCAAGTTAACCCAATTCATGGTGGCGGAATTGGCTCTTCAATGATGGGGGGAGTGAAAGCGGCAGAAATCATCATAGAAGCACTAAAGAAGGATGACGTGAGCCGAGAAACTTTGTGGTCATACACGGGCATATTCATGAAAGAGTATGGTGCTAAACAGGCTGGGCTTGACATTTTCCGTATGCTTCTTCAACGGTTGAGCAATGAGGAAATGAATTATGGTATGCGCCACCATCTGATTACGGACGATGATCTCTTGAAGACGAGCATGGGCGAGGACCTGAAACTTAACATAACTGAAAAGACTGGCAGGCTCTTCAAGGGGCTTGGAAGCATTTCTCTTCTCAAGAAGTTGAATGCTACATCTAAACTCATGAAAGAGATTAAGGAGTTATACAAGAATTATCCGTCTTCCCCTGAAGGTTTAGAGGATTGGGAAGCGAAGACTAGTCAAGTGTTTGAGAAAGCTAAAAACCTGTAAAAACTGACCTGACTCAACAGAATTGAGTGCTTTAAATATGCGGTTAGCTGCTTTGGTTACTGGTGGAAAGGATTCAATTTTAGCGCTTTACCGAGCCCAAAACATGGGGCACACAATCGAAGTTTTGGCTACAATGATTCCCAAACGCTCTGACAGCTACATGTTTCATTTTCCCAACATACACCTAACAGAACACATCTCCAGAGCGCTCGAAATTCCGTTGGTTACGGCTGAAACTGTTGGAATAAAAGAAAAAGAGCTGAATGATCTCAAGAAGTTGCTTTTATCTCTTGACGTGGATGGTATTGTGTCAGGGGCAATAATGTCGTCGTATCAAAAAGAACGAATTGGGAAAATATGTGAAGAGTTGGGCATCAAATCGGTTACTCCGCTGTGGCACCAAGACCCGCTAGACATCATGAATGAACTAATTAACCTCAAATTTAAGGCAATAATCATCGGAGTATACGCTTACGGTTTAGACCAAACGTGGCTAGGAAGAGAAATCAACCATGAAACTTTAGAAAAACTTGTGGAACTTAACGAAAAATATCAAATTTCTCTAGTAGGCGAAGGCGGTGAATACGAGTCTCTAGTTTTGGATGCCCCAATCTTCAAAAAACGAATTGAAATAATCAAAGCCGAAACCAACTATGAAGATAACAGCGGTGTTCTTGTTATAAAAGAGGCAAAGCTTGTAGACAAAAACTGAAAAAGGTCTTTTCTGTGTAACTTGATACACCAACTCACTTCCCATTTATAAAAAAAATCTGAATTGAAATTCAATTTTTTGTGAGATTAAAACTGCATACAGAGTATTATTGGATATTAGTCTCCATATCCAGTTTTTTTCCCACCATTAGTAAATGGCTAATTGTAATATAGCGACTGCAGTTTGGGTTTTTGGTTAAATTTTAACCTCAAAACCAAAATATTATAACTAAATTTGAAATAATAGTATATTTGTTGGGTGACTTAATGATAGAAATTAGCAAGTTAAAGGGAAAAATGGTAATTACCAAAGATTCTTTTAATGTTGGTGAAATCTCAGAAGCAAATATGGAGGAGGATTGGAAGATAACCCACATACAAGTTAGATTGACAAAAGAAGCAACAAACGAGTTGGGATTCAAAAAACCGTTACTTGGACATGTTACAATCTGTCTTCCAGTCTATCACATTATGGGAGTTGGTGATGTAATCACATTAAAAATAAATAGAGTAGAGTTGAAGGAAATTCCTGAATGTAAAGGTGACTGATTCAATAATAACTTCAACTTTGTCTAGAAATTATATCAATGAAACAACAACAGCAGTTGCATAAAAAGCCCGTTTAATCTTGACGTTGTCTTGCTCATTTTTGCTTTGGAACAATTGTAACAAATCTAGAAACAAGAAAAGTAACGCGTCATGCTACTTTATTGGAATGTTATACCATTTCGACAACTCTTTGATCCTTTTTTGGGGGTATCCTTGGTTTGTAAGCAGGGCTCTAATTTTCTTTGGAGGCTGCATCTCCAGATTTAGAATAGATGTTTTTCCTAGGCTTTCTTCCAGGTCTTTTATATGTTCTTCTTTATTTTTCTCCAACTTCTTCAAGAAATTTCGACATTCTTTATTGTTACTAGGTTTCGTGATATTTTTGTTTTTTATTCGCGAAAGACTACGTTTTTCTTCAATCAGTCGCATGATAAGATTAAAGGTATTATTATCTAACAAACACTACACCACATTTTGAGCCAAAACTAAACTCTCTCCCGTCATATCCTAGTTTATCAAAAAATGTAAATAAAATGCACGTATTCGCTGTAACACAATGTCTTACGAGTGAATACAGCATCAATGCGTTCATATCTTAAGACATATTGTTGAGGAAAATATTTATTTTAAGAAATGTACAAATTATATGCCAGTGATTTTATTGAGAATGATTACTCGAACTTTTCGTATGAACCCTGAATATGATAAAATTTTGAGTGAAGAGGCAGAGAAGCAAGGTCTTAGCGTTAGCGCCCTGTTGAATCAGATTATACGACAGTATGTATTGGTTTCAAGGTTTACTGATAGAGTCCCAGCTATTACCCTCACATACAATACTTTTGCTCCAATGTTGGAGCGTATCCCTGACAAAGATTTGGTTGATATAGCAGAAAAAACTGGCTCAATCATTCCTGAAGAAGCAATTCTACAACGGGGAGCACGACTGAACTTTGAGACTGTCAATTGGTTTATAGACGTAGTTTATGGAAAATATGGAAACTGGTTTGACTCCACCCAAAGCATCGTAAACGGCGAAGACAGAGTTCATCTGGCTCATCAACTGAACCACAAATGGAGCCAATACCTCGGAAGCTATATGCGCAGCATGTTCGAATCCATTTTGGACATAGAACCGAAAGTAGAAACAAGAGAAAACTCAGTAACACTATATCTAAAATCACCCAAAACCTCAAGCCCGAATCGATCAGTTACAAAACCTAAATAATGCAATTTTCTCTCAAAAAATATTTCAATTCAAGAGAAGATGAACCCTGGCTGGAGTGCTTTTTAGTTTATTTTCTATTTATGACCCACTCATTAGCCTCAAATTTTACAACATTAACTGTTTTTTTGTGTCTTTTTATTTCTTTAGAATTGGTATCAAAATCATTATGTTTGATCCAATCAAGTTCCTCATCTATGAGATTAGAAATAGCCAGAGAGGCAAAATCTTTTCTCTTCACGTCCAAGATTTTACAGACAAAATCAAGAGGCAAAGCTAAGCCTATGATCGAATTTAACGCTTTTTGCTTCTTCAGTTACCAAATAGTATCAAATCTTGACTAAAATCTATTAGCCAGATAAGATGTTCCCTGAGAATCATATAATGTTTCAGTATACAACGTAAGACAAAGTGTTATGGCCGCTTATGTTCCTAATTATGATTCTGTCACAATCGGTACCAGCGGACAGGGAAATCAAAGAATGGTGTGAAAAATCGCGAGACCATGTAAGACAAGCGCATACAACGTATACTTATTCTATAAATAATGTTTTGAGATATAAGCAATGATGTTGAGAGTTTGGAGATGAATTATTTGAGTGCAAAATATCAAGTCTATAGAGATATGGCAGGGAAGTTTAGATTTAGACTTCGTGCCGCAAATAATAAAATAGTTGCAGTAAGTGAAGCTTATGAAAGCAAAGCGGGGTGCATGAACGGTGTTAGGTCAGTTCAAAGCAACTGTAACTCCCATGTTGATGACCGCACAATAGAAATGGAAAAACTTGACTAATCCAAAGTATGAAGTTTTTACGGATATTGATTCTGCAGTTCAGATTTCACTTGAAGGCTTCTAATGGAGAAATCATTGCTGCAAGCGAAGCATATGAAACAAAGCAGGGTGTTCTACATGGAATTGAAGCAGTTCAAAACAGTTGTGATGCAGAAATCGATGATTTAACTATAGACCAAATAGCTGAAGTAGCCAAAGTTGCCAAAGAAGAGGATGATACTGAGGGTGTTGAAGAAGTTTGCAAAGAACCCGCTTCTGGCGTTAATGATACTGTTTTGTTGTTGGATTCCTTACCAGCTTCTGTGTCTTCTGGTTCAACAGTAACTTTTAGAGGAAAACTGACAACACATGATACAGTTGAGGGCGTAGGATGTGCTGAAGTTCATATTTTCGAAAAAGATCGCTCATTCATGAGAGATGATCCTTTAGTCTCGGGGGCAACAAACAATGATGGGACTTTTGTAATTGATTGGACAGCTAAACAGAAGGACTTTTGGGACGATAAGATACAGGTTTATGCAAACTTTAAGGGAACAGAGAATTACAAGCCCTCAAAAAGTGATGTTCACAAGATGAAAGTTCTTTGGGTTGCCAAAAGAAAATAGCTAAGAACTTTAAATCAAATCAGCATAATTTGATTATTTGAGAATACCAGTAAATTGGGAGGTGAATAGCTATGGATTTGAAATGCCCAAAATGTGGAAAAAGTCTTTCAACAAAAGAAGAAATGGCTGAACATACTAAAACTCACGCAAAAGAAGGAATGGACAAGATGAAGTCTGGATTTAAAATCTAGAAACGAAAGCATAGTGAATGAAATGCTATTTGAAGATAGGAAACCACCGGCTTTTTTTACGGGTCTTCATAAGCATAAAAAAATAAAAAGCAAGACATAATTAATAAATTGAGGTGAATTTTATGACGGTTGTTAAAATAATTGAATTGATAGGAAGTTCCCCTAATAGCTGGAGTGAAGCAGCTCAGAATGCAGTAACAGAAGCAGCGAAAACCATTAAGAACATCAAGGGAGTGCATGTTAAACGATGCACAGCCAAAGTAGCAAAAGACAAAATTGTAGAGTATAATGTTAATGTTAAAATCGCTTTCACTGTAGAACGTTAAATCCTAAACCCATAATCTCCTCATTCTTTTCTTTTTTTATATTGTCAATTTTCTTAGATTCTATTATTCGCGAAAAATCAATTGGGTTAGGGAAATCTACATTCGATCATATGATTGAAATTTAATTCTTTTGGAAAATTTCTCCATTATTTATACCATTTTTGTATTTCTTCAACCGCATCTTTTGAGGTAAGAGTTGTTAGCATGCATTCTACACTCTTTTTGCATTCTATACATTCATTTGGTATAGGTTCACCACTTTCACGTTCCCTAAGATAGCCAAAATAATGTAAACATCCCTGTTCAATCGTTTCCGTTTCTACTTTAGATGCACAGAAAGGACATATATAATATTGTACTAACTTTGGATTATCAAATGTATGTTTGCATCTAGGATTTCCGCAAGTGTATTTTTCCTGATCACGCAATTTGGCTCAATAACTTGTTTAACCCAAAATCTTTTTTAAAATTTGTTAACTGAGGGTACAGAAATGCACGCGAAAAGCACTAGGAAGCGTACGTGATATATTGGGAGAAGAAAAAAAGGAATAGTTAAAAGACTTCAAACTCTGAGCCTAAGTCCATACGCTCCCAACCAGTTTAATTTTTTTTATCTTTCAATCGGTTTCGCGCCAAGTATAGCCACAACTGGTGCATCGAAAGAATATTGCTTGTGAATTGTCTTCAGATCCTAAATCTAAGGTCCATGTTTCTGCTTTTTTTCCCTTACATTTAAAGCATTCAGAATCTACTGTTGGAAGAGTTTTCAATTTTTGTAATTTTTTATCAATTACAATAATAGCTTCTGTATGATCATTTTTTGGATATGAAGAATTGTTTTCTATAACTTTCATCAGGTTTTTTTCTGATGACTCAAATTTCTTTTTGCACTTTGAACAATAAAGAGTCAGTTTACCTCTAGATTTGACGATTAATCGTGCTCCACAACTTGAACAAAATTCCATTCAATCCACTTCTCTAAATCTCAATGTCTTGAGATACCCAAAAGCGACCTATTTAAGAGTAGCTACAAAAAAACAGGTATGAATTTTCATTGAAAATAAGTTAGCTCTTTTCATCTTCTTCTTTTTGTTCCAGCCATCGGTCGTATTGTTCGTGGAGTTTTTTCATCTGTTCTTCAACAAAGTCGTCTACGCTAGGAGCACGAGTCAGAATTCAGTCTGGATTCAGTAGTAATAATACAATAAGGAATTCGTGTATACCCTTTTAGTAAAAAGGATATACTCATAACTAGACCGGAAATGTGAGAGAAGAGTTAAAGCTGAATTGAGAATATAACTAAAAGTGTATGAATTCGCAATATAGGTCATTAAGCATGCGGGATTATTGGTTTTTTCCTTGTTTTTTCAGGTTCTGTAGCGGAATCATCTTCTATGTTTAACGTATTAGTTCTAATCTCTTCAGTTGGCAAGTTTAAATCATTAATACTGCTGTCTTTTTCTTCTGTTACCTTCTTTTTTGTTTCAGTTTTTAAACCAAACATATGCAGTCCAATCAGCAAACACGAAACTGAAGCTACTATTGCTGACCCAACCAAAAAGGTTAGTAAAGCAGGACTTAAGATTTCGACTTGTAACGCTCCATTTATCGAAGGAAAACCATAAATGAAGATTAATATTAACCAGATGCTAAATGAAAAAAGAAAAGTGGCATACACCACTTTAATTTTTGAAAACAATATAGATTCCATCACTAAGTGCTTTCAGCGGTGGTAACTATAGTTACTGTTGTTGGTTGGTCAGAACTTACTTGACTGGCGGTGGTTGTTATTTCGAAATCAAAAGTCCATGTTCCAGCTGCATCTAAGTCAATTGAGCTATAGTCAGGAGAGCCGAGTGATAGTGTGCAGGCAGTGTCATCCACTGAATATGTACTGCCTACAACAGTAGCAAATTTCACTACAATATTATACGTTGAATAGTAGCTGCTTAGGCTATCTATATCGCTGTCCAAGTGAAGATAGACATTCGATTCTGCACTTGTAGTTACAATACTAATTGCGTCTCCAAGTTCTGAAACTTCAGTTTTTGTATATGCAATTGTTTCTCCTTCGTTGATATTGCCTAAGGCAGAATTTTGTATAGTTATTGTGGCAACGTCTTTAACTGTTTGTGTTACTGTTTGACTTGCTGATTCAAACACATAAGCTGATACTGAAACAATTAGTATACTAAGAACAATGAATGCTAATCCTGAAAATCTTTTTTGCATACGCATCACAATAGAAAACAATGAAGGTTTTCATAATAAAGCATTATGAATTCGGATTCATGATTGATAATTCATAGTGCTTATATTCATTTCAAATCGGCATTATATCTAATGTCACAATGAGAGAGAATTGTAAATGTCCAAGTTTATGCCAAATAAAGCGCTCACAGTCATTTTTCTAGGTCTTATGGTCTCTTGGATAGCATCAATAATAAACTTCTTAGATTATACAATAGGCATACAAATGAACTTGTTTCCCTCTCGTTTCCCAGATTTTGTTACTATTTTATTTCTGGTAATTACTGCTTCTTTTTTTTCAGCTTACTGTTTGTATTTGGGAATAAGAAATCTAAAAACGGAAAAAACAAGTAATTTAAGTGGAAACAATAAAAAGAAGTTAAATCAAAAAAGAGCATTAGTTTGGATTATGTGTTTGTTATTGTTTTCATCACCATTCATCACTTACGCTTATGTGTACGAACAACAAAGCAATAACATATTTCAGACAATACTTGATTCAGTTGCCAACTTGTTTGATTTTGTAGACAATAATACAAGTGACGTAGATGGGTCTGCTGATAAAGGTGTTCACTCAAATTTTACGGCCCAACAATATGGCCCTGATTCAACTTACGATATTTTGACAGAAGAAGGCTTCCTGGGAGTTAATGAATATATTTGGATTTCTGGTGATAACGACTTTGTTAGTAAGCACAACAAATCTGATCCTAATGGAACTGAGATTCTAAGCTGGGATACTGGTACATCCTATCCGTATGGATTAGAATATAGATTTGAATATGGAAATGAATACATCTATTTGGTTGATAAAGGATCAGGTGTTGATTCTCTCATCAAGTTTAATGCAAATACCGGTGAAGAACTAACCCGATGGAGTATTTCGGGATACTCTGGTGATGCTGAGGGTTTGGCTTGGAATAGTTCAAGATGGTTTATCGCTGACCGTAGTGATGATTTAATCTACCAAGTGGACCCCGCTAACCCGACAGTTGCTGAAAGATCATTTTCTTACAGTGGCATCTCTTATTGCACGGGTTTGGCCTGGGATGGATCATACCTCTGGGCAACTGACGAGGGAAGTGATACAGTTTATCAAATAGACATTTATGGGAACATTCAAACCAGTTGGAGTTTCACAGATCCTACGGGTATCGCTTATGATATTGTTTCAGGGCACCTATGGATTGTCAGTGGCTCTACAGATTCTCTTTACGAATACTATACCAATGGTACTGAAATAAACAATTGGGATCGCCCAGGAACATCTCCGGAAGGAGTTGCCTACGCCATATTAGACGACTATCAGCTCGATTTAGAAGTTCAATGGACAAATGTAGAGTTTAG
Organism: Candidatus Bathyarchaeota archaeon; assembly: GCA_963697165.1. Lineage (GTDB taxonomy): Archaea > Thermoproteota > Bathyarchaeia > Bathyarchaeales > Bathyarchaeaceae > Bathyarchaeum. Next base: position 5,910 of record CAVOMX010000018.1, on the reverse strand, counting down.
CCAAACTAATGAAGAGTTGGCAATAAGTATCCAAAAGGGTAACAATACACATTCCTTTGATGCTACAGGTGGTTACATGATTGTTGGAGATGGAACACCGGATTGGGGCTCCTCAAAAGGTACAATATCGTTTTGGATAAAATGGGATACTTTTGGTACCGGACCAATTAGACCAAGACCTTGGGGGCAACACGAAAATATGGAAACAAGTATCAGTACATATGCAACTGAAGAAGGTGTGCAAAATCGTCTTTGGGTGGATTGGGGAAGCACCATTACTATTGAAAGTAATACCAATTTTGAAACTAATATTTGGTATTTCATAGCGATTGTTTGGAATGAGGATACTGACAATTTATACCTTTACGTTGGAGATGAAAATAATGTTCCGATGGAAGATACTCATATTTCCACTTGGACGAATAATATTTCAACCGTTGGCGTAACAGAAAATAATTTTATGAATTCACGTGGTAGTTCAGTTCCTACAGATGGGTATGGCGATGATTTAAGATACTGGAGTATCGATAGAACCTCGGAGGAAATACAAAGCGATTATGATACAGAAGTGAATGGATCTGAATCTAATCTAATGTCTTACTTCAACCTTAATAATAATTTTAGTGACATTGGACCTAGTAATAGCGATGGCTCTGCATCTGGAAGTTATTCGTTCTCATCAGATGTAGCTTTTGAAGCATTTCCTTCTGAGAATATTCGAGTTGATATATGGAACGGTTCAACTTGGCAAAATTTGTTCACAGATCTAGCAAACGGATGGAATAACGCTACAATTACATCCTATCTCACATCTCCAACGCTTACTATTAGATTCAAAGGTGGAACCGAAACAAACGATTTAACGCAAGATAGCTGGGCGATTGATGCAACAATGTTACATGTTTGGTCATAACATTTTGGTGTAAATCCACATATTTTTGATCATCAGTTAATCGTTACATTCTTTAGTAAATTAGGATGTCCAACAAAAAAAATGAGCCAGAATGAACAAATCTGAAATTATTACTAGTTATTTTTGCTATAAATGAAAAATACCCCCTCAATAACTACATTATGTTATGAATTTTAAATATGAGAAAAAGAGAGTTTCTAAGTCATGGTGATTAATGTATCATAATTTATGAGACAGAGTTCAAAAGGATGCAAATATTATGATTCTTGTTTCGACTGAAGTAACGAATTCCGATTTATTTCAAGTCTTTGAACGGTAAATGGCTTTGTTAAATTGTTGCAGCGAACGTGGATACATCGGTCTATACAAACGATATTATGACAACTTAAAACTCCTAATAAAACAATGGAAATGACTTCGAAAAATTGTCCAAAAGCTTGAGAACTTTCTTAATCCCAAAAAAGAGAAAGGTCGGGATGTTATTTTTCTAAAATAATATCATCCCTTCGATACTTGGGTATATGCTACAGCATAGACATCGTCTGAAACATGGATAATATTGGGAGTTGTGCCAATAGTCGAATCGAACGCTAAAGTAGCTTTTACCGTATCAATATCACCGTCAGTAGCAATCCCTACTGTCGAAAGGAAACCATTGCCACTGGGTCCCTCATAGGCTATAGCATAGACATCGTTTGAAACATAAATTATGTTAGGGAACTTGCAATTGCCATTATCGAACTCTAATGTATCTATTACCGTATCCGCAATCTTCCCGTCAGTAGCAATCCCTACTGTCGAAAGGAAACCATTGCCACTGGGTCCCTCATAGGCTATAGCATAGACATCGTCTAAAACATGGATAATATTGGGAGTTGTGCCAATAGTCGAATCGAACTCTAAAGTATCTATTACCGTATCCGCAATCTCACCGGTAGTAGCAATCCCTACTGTCTTTAAGTATCCATATTCGTAAATGCCTGCATAGGTTATGGCGTATACTTCATCTGAGATTTGAATGATGTTAGGGTACCAGCCCATAACTGTATCAAACTCTAACGTATCTATTACCACATCAGTAATATGACCAGAGGTATCTATCTCTACTGTCTTAAGGAAACCATCACCGTATTCACCCCAATAAGCTATAGCAAATATATTACCTAAAACAGGAATGATATTGGGTGTTGTGGCAACAACTGGATCAAACTCCAGGGTGTCGATCACCTTATCGGTAATCTGACCACTGGGAGTTATCTCCACTGTCTTCAGAAAACCGTCATTGCCTTTACCCTGATAAGCTAAGGCGTAGATATTATCTGAGACGTGAATGATGTTAGGGTACTCACCATTGGCAGTATCAAATTCTAACGTATCTATCACCATATCCATCTCACCGTCAGTAGCAATCTCTACCGTTTTTAAATATCCATCATTTCCATCACCCGTATAGGTTATGGCGTATACATCTCCTGAGAGGTAAATGATGTTAGGGTATTCACCATTGGCAGTATCAAACTCTAACGTATCTTTTACCGCATCGGTAATCTGACCAAGGGGTTCTATCTCTATAGTTTTTACTAAACCAACTCTTTTTTCTACTGTCGGCTTTGCTTGACCGGGGATGGCTACGATTAAACTAGCCATAATTATAAGTGTCAGTGCGACCATGATAGACTTTCTATTTGGTTTAAAATTTGTCATATCAAATCATCCTATTAGGTAAGTATTAATTATTAACAAAGAATTATTTACCTTTTGCCTTTCAACGAAGAACTTAAAATCACAAAAAAGCAAAAAGCCTTACGATATCACAGGCGATCCCCGAGAAAGATTGATGACTGGCTAGCCCTAATCCTAATTCATCTGCAATTTTAATGTTTTGAACGAATTACTTTCATTCGTTTTTTTAATATCTATTTTTGGTAGAATTATAGAAAATATTGTTCCGTGATCTTTCTCACTCTCGACAAGTATTTTACCCATATGTGATTCGATAATTCGATGACATATTGCCAATCCCAATCCAATACCTTTTGCTTTGGTGGTAAAGAATGGAGTCATAATTTTTTTCAGGTTTTCTTTTGGTATCCCGCATCCTGTATCAGAAATGCTTATTTCTAACATGTCATTTGTTTCTTCACTTGTTATCGTTATTGTACCACCTTCGGGCATCGCATCCACGGCGTTCTTAATTAAATTTTCACAAACCCTCCGAATTTTGTTGACGTCAAGATGCAATACTGGTTTAGGTTTAGAATTGTTCAATAGTACGATATTATCAGGAATGGTTATGCCTGATAATACTTGATTTATTATTGATTCAGGTGTCGTCTCTGTAATCTCCAGGTTTAATATTGATGAATAATCAAGAATTTCATTAACAATTTTATTTGAATAATTTACAGAATCTTCAATATTTTGCACCATTAAAGCATATTTTCTATCATCTTCTTTAAACTTATTATTTTTCAAGAAATAAGCCGAAGTGGCAATGCTCTGCAACGGGTTTCTCAAGTCATGAGCAACCATAGTAGATAGCTCCCCAATTTCAGCCATTCTTTTATTCAGTTCTAGCTTGTTCCTAATGTTGTAAAAATTTTTTTCTGCCCTATCCAGCTGTTGCTTGAGAACAAGAATCGAAGATTTTGCTCCACTTTGTCTATTTGCAATTTCAAATGCTAATATCAAAAAGGCCTTGGTGGAAAATCCGGAAAAAATAGCCAGTTCGATTAAATTCTGCTCAATTGCAGCAAAACAGATTGCGTAACTTGGCATTGAAAGCATTAAAGTTACAGAGGAGATGTCAAACTTTTTCGTGTATTGGATTATTGCTTGAAGTGTGGCAAATACAACACCTATCATTAAAATGGGGGTTGAAGGAAATGGAACGGGTAGAAAGAATAATACAATTGTAATGGCCAACACACCCAGGAAAAATTTGTAGGCTGAATTAATAGACCAGTTAAACCGGTCATGAAATAGAATTAAGATGAAGGTAAATAAAATTGGAAGTGAGCTCCAATCATAAACCCTTTTTGTTAGAGGAGAAGTGTTAATGCCAATTATTGCCATAATATAGATTTGTGCGGTCATTAGAAGTCCTATGGCAAACATAAGTTTGAGTTTATCATGATCTTTGCGATACATTAACGCAAATCTGGCTACTAAAAATGAATCTAAAATAATTAGTGCAATCCATAGAATTGAAGATAGCAGATAATCAATCATTTTCAGTTCAAACTTGTTTTCTTTAATCTGTTCATTCGTCAAGTAATAAACTAATTATTTCGTTGCTACATAACAGGCTGTGCTTCAACCCGTAGGATTTGTACAGATTCTACAAAGGACTTGTTTGGGCAAGTTTTTCCAGTTAAATCTTCGAGATGTTGTTTTAATATAGTATCCAAGAAAGTGTATCCTAAACCAAAGATTTTTTCTAATGCATCTGTAATTTTTTTGACATTTATTGGGCTTTCGTTCCGGTTAACATTAAATTGTTCTTCTAAGACAAACCAAATTGCTTTTTTTGGGCTTTCCCCCAGAGAATCTAGTCCTCTCTCAAAAACGTCCAAAATCAGATCATTATTAATGTGGTTAGACACAAAAACCACCAAAGACCATGAAACTAAAGACCATTACCTAACTGTGTGCTATTTGTCAACATTTTAGCTTTTGATTCAATGAAGTTAGCCATTTGTTCTTCGCTGAATTCGTTTTGTTCATCTTGTTGTTTTAGGAGTTCTTTGATTTTCTCCAATAATATTTCCATACGAACTGGTTTCATTAGAAAAGAATCAGCACGATTATTTACAGCGTCAATGGCATTAGACATTGAAGGATAACCCGTGAGCATTATTTTGGGCATCTTGGGTGTTGTTTCCTTTAATTCCCCTAGAAGTTTTGTGCCTTCAATGTCTGGTAGACGCCAGTCAATAATTGCCAGATTATAGAATCTTGAATAAGACAAATCTATTGCTTCTTTGCCATTTTTGGCGACTTCTACAACATAGCCCTCTTCTGTTAATACCGTTGATATTGACTCACATATTCTCTCATCATCGTCGATAATTAGAATCCTTGCTGTTTTATCCATTTATTTTCCCTAACCAATAAAGAATATTGACTTAAAATTTAAGTCATGTGAATACTGAATAATAATCTATAAACAATAGTGAAAATAAAAAAGAAAAGTTTGATGCGCGCGCAAAAACCTTGTTTTGCTACTAACTACAATAGAACTTGAAAGATTCTTTTAATCAATTATGTGAGTTCAAAATGCGCGCGTTTCTGAGATTTGCTTTCATATAATCATCTGGAGTATTTCTTAATTGGAAAGACCGGGTGAACTTCTTTTTGATATCGCAAAAAATCTTTTCCTGCTGTCTTTTGTAAATGTTTTGTTTCTTTTGAGGCTAGAATTGCCAGAAAAGACATTATGAAAATTATGATGATAGTAAATAGAATTGAAACAAGTAATGTTGTGTTAGGGATTGCCGCAATTAATCCTCCTATCATAAATAGGCAAATCCCCGTGTACCAGGGGGTGTCTTATGTATGAGTATATCCCAGTCGTTATTAGAATTGAAGAGTTCTACAATAACCTATCCAAGTATGGTGGGTTCTCAAGTCGTATTTTGCTTTTACAGTTATTGCTGTTCCCAAAACTGTAAGAAATAAGACCTAAAAAAAGTAAAATAAGTCAAATTATCCATAAAAATCAAAATATCTACGAAAATTCCGAGTGGTACAAGATAACTTATTTTTAGTAGTGAAGTAATTTTTTCATTTATTATTGGCACCATTCCACTTTTGTTTCTGAAATCGGAAATAAAAACAACAAAGATTCCAATTATAAAAAATTGAATCGATTTGAAGAAAACAATCAGCAAAATTTAAACTCCCTATCTTTGATTATTAACTAGATTTTTTGAGTAAATGAGATAAGGAACTCGTTTTGAGGTTTACTTTTCAACATTGATCAGTTCTTTTACTCT